>JAZKCG010000008.1:0-126499 GCA_040388175.1 Bacteroidota bacterium
CAAAGCTAATTCTGTTACCGAATTACTTGACCTTTACAGCAATGACGTGGTGGTGATAGGCCGTCGCTTTTATTCTTCCTCCCCACCCAACTTCTTCACCAACCTAAACACCGTAGTATAAGGCCTGCCGGTTTCGGCGACGATCTGGCGCAGGCTGCGGCCCTGTTGGTGTAGTTGCATAATGCGGTCCTCTGCGCTTTTGCGTTGCTGCTCGGTAAAGAGCAGCAGGTGGTCGGCTTCGTTGGCGGGGCCTATAAATTCGAAATGTAAATTGTTATAAGGTTTTTCTATTTGGCAGAGGTATACATTACCTGCGCCGTAAACCTGTGTGCCACTGCGTTGTTTGATCTGTTTAAGATAACGCTGGTCGGCTTGTAGCTGGCTTTCGCCAATGGCAAAGGCGCTGTCGGCAAAGTTAATAAGCATTTTACTGCCCTGCAGATCATTACGGGTAACGGGCTTGGCGGGGTTGCGCTTAGGCGTATGCGCCAGCACTAAAACCGACAGGCCGTACCTGTTTTTAAGTGTTTGCAGGTTTTGCATCAGGCTAACCGCCGTTGCCGCCGCTTGCGTACCGGTGCGTAGGCAGGTAATGTTATCAATAATAACGATGCGCGCCTTACTGGTTATAATGGTGTTTTCGAGCGCGTTATTGATATAGGCGTGATAGCTGTCAAACTTATGCGCACCGGCGGCATCGGGGTTAATAACCACGCGGTAAAAGTTATCGGCAAATTCATGCTGGCCATGCAGGTCGCTGGTGTAGCGTTTGGCAAATTGCTGGTCGTTCAGCTCGAAGTCAAAATAGAGCACCGTAGCGGGTTGTTGCTTCATAGCGCAGCGGGGGATAGGCACACCCCGGCTTAACGCGTCGCCAATTTGTACGGCAAGGATGGATTTGCCTACGTTGGTGTCTGCAAACAGGATACAAAGTTCTCCCTCGTACCAGAAATCGCCGAAGAGCATACCGGTATTGGATTGATTAGGTATGATCTGCAGGAAATCGGCAGCAGGCTTAATAATAAAAGCGTCTTTGCTATCGGCCGGACTGCGCAGCAGGTTGTTTAATGTTTTGGTTTGTTTGGCAGTTATAGTGCCACGGGCGGCAGACCGGATCAGCTCGATAGCTAATGGCCGCTCCTCATAATGATAGGGTTTGTCGTAATTGTTCATAAAATTTATCGGGAATGATGCAAGGTAGGGCAATTCGATAAAAGTTATGGTGGCGTTAGTTTGTCAGTATTAAAAAATGTCATTTCAAGCATAGCGAGAAATCTATACATTACCAGTTCGGCGCTTCGCTTGTGTATAATTCTCTCACTATCGTTCGGGATGACAAAACGAAGAGAAAAAATGGCGATCAGGGTGATCCACTTTAAGTGATCCACTCTAAAAATTGGAAAAGTAGTAAAATATCATATATAATTAATTAATAATTACTTATATATATTACCTAAAGTTTTTGTAGTGATCCGAAGTGATCCACTCAATTTATCAAAGTGCTTATTTACAACAACTTAAATAAAAATGGTGATCCAAGTGATCCATATTTTAATGTGGATCACTTACACTTTAAATACGGTTAGTTACTGTAAGTTTTTTATAACATTTTATACCGCTATACGTTTAAATTATAAGCCAATACATATAATTATGATACTATTTGCTTATGCAGGCAACATGAATGTAGAGAAGTTTGTAAAAACCGTACCCTCTGCACGAAATTTAGGTGTTGCCAAGTTACCGGGATATAGTTTCGCGTTTAATAGTACCGGCGATGATGAATCTGCAAAGGCTAATGTAGTTAAGTCGTTTGATCCTGATGCTGTAGTGTGGGGAGTATTGATCGAACTGCTTGACGAGGAACGCACAAATTTTCACGATCCTATGTGGAGTTCTGTGTTAAAGCTGGAGCCTGTTTTATGTTTTGATAATAAGGATAATATGTACCATGCAGAAGTGTTCGTGACACAGCCACACGCCATAAGTACCCATTTGCTGCCTTTTGACTGGTATCATAATAAAATACTAAAGCTGGCCACCGATGCACAATTACCTCAGTCATACATCAGCCAGATAGCCGTTATGCCTTACAAGATAGATCCTGACGAGATACGCAGGCAGCGGAGATTTAAAAGAATGTAAAATTGTCTGAAACACTGATTAAACAGAAGCGCCTGATTAATTTGATTTAATCAGGCGCTTCATAAAAATCAGCTTAATCAGTGATTTGGCCGATTATAATAGGTTGCTGTCAGCTAATACCCGGTTCATTGCACGTACTGCATCTGCGCTTTTGTTGAAAGAGGCTTGCTCATCGGCAGTTAATTTAAAATCAACCACTTTTTCCCAGCCGCCTTTACCTAAAATAACAGGCACAACTAATGAGATATCTTTTTGGCCATATTCGCCATCTAAAGCAACGCCGCATGAGATCAGTTTTTTCTGATCACGTACAATAGCCTCAACCATAAAAGCTGTACCTGCGCCCGGTGCATACCAGGCAGACGTACCGATTAATCCGGTTAAAGTGGCGCCACCAACCATAGTAGCTTTAACTATTTTGTCTTGTTGTTCCTGGCTCAAAAACTGAGTAACCGGGATGCTATTCCAGGTGGCGTGATTAATTAACGGGATCATGGTGGTATCACCGTGTCCGCCAATAACAACAGCGTTCAGGTCGGCAGGCGAGCAGCCTAACTCCTGGCTCAGGTAATATTTAAACCTTGCCGAATCCAGCGCGCCACCCATACCGATGATACGGTTCTTAGGTAAGCCTGATGTTTTCAGAGTTAAGTAGTTCATGGTATCCATTGGGTTTGAAACCACAATGATGATGGTGTTTGGCGAATGTTTTAAGATATTTTCAGTAACACTTTTAACAATACCCGCGTTTACACCTATCAGTTCTTCGCGGGTCATACCCGGTTTACGTGGCAAACCAGAAGTTATAACAACAACTTCCGAGTCGGCAGTCGCGGCGTAATCATTGGTAACACCTTTTATTTTAGTATCAAACTCAAGCAGGGCAGAGGTTTGCATCATGTCGATAGCCTTACCTTCGGCAAAACCTTCGCGGATGTCTAATAAAATAAGTTCTTCGGCTAATTCTTTTCTGGCGATGTTATCCGCACATGTAGCACCTACTGCACCGGCACCAACAACTGTTATTTTCATAGTATTTAATTTGTTATATTTTATGAAATATTGACTACTTTTCTAAGCAATTCAACAATTTCATAAGGTTTTGACTTATAAGAAGGATTTAATTGCGTGCAATTTTAAGAAAAAATTATAAAATACTGTCGTTGCATTGTTAAAATAGCATTATTAGTATATAAATACATCGTTTTATGCTTTTGTTAAGTTGATAGTAATGATTTACTATATTATTATAGAATGTTATTGTTTGTTAGTTTAATTTTTGTAGAAATTAGTAAAAACGACCGATTTGTATTTTTTATGACTTTATTTTATAGTTTTTGATGGCATTAAATAGTTTTATTGTAACAATTCGTATTTTTTTTAACTTTTTTTGATAAATTTTGTAAAAAATAGAAATATTAATATAAATTTGCTACCATATACTTAAGCAACACGCTTGAAAATATAATCTGAATCAAACTTTACAAAAAATAAATTAAAAACATGGCAACAAAACTCGAGTACATCTGGCTTGATGGATACAAACCAACTCAAAGCCTGCGTAGCAAAACAAAAATCGTTAAATCATTTAGCGGAAAAGTGGAAGATCTGGAAAATTGGAGCTTCGACGGTTCATCAACAGAACAGGCACCAGGTGGTTCATCAGATTGTATCTTGAAACCTGTTTTTACTTGCCCTGATCCACAAAGAAAAGATGCACACTTAGTAATGTGCGAAGTATTGGATTCAAAAGGTAAGCCACATGAGTCAAACGGCCGTGCACTTATTCAGGATGATGACAATGATTTTTGGTTTGGTTTTGAGCAAGAGTATTTCTTGTGGGATCCAAAAACCGACAAACCTCTTGGTTTCCCGGCAGGTGGTTACCCAGGTCCACAAGGCCCTTACTACTGCTCTGTAGGTGCGAACAATGCATACGGTCGCGAAATTGTTGAAGAACACTTAGACGTATGTTTAGAGGCTGGCTTAAATGTTGAAGGTATCAACGCTGAAGTTGCTGCAGGCCAGTGGGAATTCCAGATCTTCGCTAAAGGCGCTAAAGAAGCTGGTGACCAAATTTGGGTTGCACGTTATTTATTAGAAAGAATAGGCGAAAGCTATGGCGTGTCAATTAACTGGCATTGCAAACCATTGGGTCAATTAGACTGGAATGGTTCTGGTATGCACGCTAACTTCTCAAATACATTATTACGTACTGCCAACAGCGAAGCTAAATTTAAAGCAGTTTGCGAAGCGTTCCGTCCTGCGGTTGCTGAGTGTATCGCAGTTTATGGTGCTGATAATGATCAACGCTTAACCGGTAAACACGAAACTGCTTCTATCCATGACTTTAGCTATGGTGTATCAGATCGTGGTGCTTCTATCCGTATCCCGCTTTACGTTGTAGATCATAAGTGGAGTGGTTACTTAGAAGATCGTCGTCCCAACTCGGCTGCAGATCCATATAAAGTAGCTGCAGTTATCATTAAAACTGTAAAAACAGCTAAAGTTTAATTTTAGCTAACTAAATATAAAAATAGCGATGGGTTTTAAACCCATCGCTATTTTTGTTTTAGATAACCCAGATAATCGCCGGAGATAATTTCCGTTAACCCATCAACCGGTAAATTATACAAGTATACCCAGCAATTTAAGCTGCCGCTTACTGTTTCTACAGATACTAATTCGCGCGTATACCAATCATCCTCATTTTCATCAGCTGTTATCCCTTCGTACTCATCTAACAATTTAAGTGCTTCCGGATTATTGAGCCGGTAAATACTGCCGGTAATTGGATAGTTATCCGCATCGTTCAAAATCACCGCGGGATAGCTGCCTACATCAAACAATCTTCCATTTAATTTGCCATGATGATAAAACGAAGCGTTGTTTCTCAAGTAAGCTGCATGCTCGTTATCAGAGAGTAATAAGGTGCCGTAAACAAACAACAAATCATTTATCATCTTTTAGTATAAATTTTAAGTTACGATGGTTATCTTGCCTAATATTGAATAGCTATTGCCTATACCATGAACCAGCAACAAATAACCGCCTATATACAGGAAAACAATATACAAAAAATAAAATTTGCCTTTGCAGACATTGATGGGGTTTTACGCGGAAAAGTAATTCACCCTAAAAAATTCCTGGATGGACTGCAAAAGGGCTATGGTTTTTGTGATGTGGTATTTGGATGGGATAGTAGTGATGTTTGTTATGACAATGTACAACTAACCGGCTGGCATACCGGATATCCGGATAAACCTTGCCGTATAGATCTGTCTACCTTTCGCACAGTGCCATGGCAAGATAATATTCCGTTCTTTTTAAGCGATTTTAGTGGTGTTGGTGAAAAAGGGTTAGCTGCATGTCCGCGTACCTTATTAAAACGTATAACCAAAGAATGTGAAGAGCTGGGTTATCATCCTGAATTTGCGCAGGAATTTGAGTGGTTTAATTTTAAAGAGACACCACAAAGCTTGCAGGATAAGAACTTCAACAACCTGCAAACACTAACGCCGGGTATGTTTGGTTACTCCATATTGCGAACATCAGAAAATAGCGACTTTTGTAAAGACCTGGAAGACCTGTTAACCCAGTTCAATATCCCGTTAGAAGGTTTTCATACTGAAACCGGTCCCGGAGTTTATGAGGCAGCCATACTGCACTCGCATGTTTTAGAAGCTGCAGATAGGGCGACATTATTAAAAACAGCTGTTAAAGAGATAGCCTATAAACATGGTATCATTGCCACATTTATGGCTAAATGGAATGAAGAGCTGCCGGGTTGCGGTGGCCACGTTCATCAAAGTTTATGGAACAAAGATCAGTCGAAGAACTTATTTTATGATGGTAATGATGTCAATAAGATGAGCGAGCTACATAAACAATACTTAGCCGGTCAGTTATATTGCCTGCCACATATATTACCCACGTATGCGCCGACTATAAATAGCTATAAACGCTTAATAGAAGGGGCGTGGGCGCCCACTACCATTACCTGGGCGGTTGAGAACCGGACAACGGCTTTTAGGGTAATAAATTCGACAGAAACATATACCCGCTTAGAGACACGCATACCGGGTGCCGATACTAATCCGTACTTAGTAATGGCAGCAGCGTTGGCTTCGGGTTTATATGGCATAAAGAATAAGCTGAGTTTAGATACCCCGCAAACCATTGGTAACGGTTATGAAAATAAGGCCAACGGTACTATACAGCCCAATTTATATGATGCTGCTATGGATATGAAAAATTCGGCGATAGCCAAAGAGTTATTAGGTGCTGATTTTGTTGAACATTTTGCGCAAACCCGTTTATGGGAGTGTAAACAATTTGCCAAAAGCGTAACCGATTGGGAGCTAAAAAGATATTTTGAAATAATATAAACCAATATATAATTCCTGTTTAAATGAGTTTTCATCAGAAGGCAAAGGCCAGTTTGTTCGTTATTTTTCGCTTCCGTCCAAACAGGTTAAAATTAAAAAATAGCACGGGGTAATTAATTTGTATTATATCTTTGCGGTCCTTTGAATATATAAACCGAATGGACTATTCTCTAATCATAAATAAAGCGTGGGAAGGCTACGATGCTTCAAAATCTATAAAAAGTATTGATGACATCAGCGCGATGGTGTCAACAAACCGTGTATTTAGGATAACTTTTGATGATGATGATATTATCATAGCCAAGCTATCGCATTTTGGTAAATTTGACCATTTTAAAGAAGATCATCGTATTATACATAGTCTTTCTAATAACCTGTTATACCCATTCGAGAACTTTCTGGCAAAATCACTGCTGAAAAATAATCGCGTATATATTTACCACTACAAGCACAGGCAAACAGATGCATGGGTGGTGTTCTATAATCCTACCAGGATCATGGACCGTATGCCACGCAGGCTGGAAGAAAGCGATATCCGGAAATTAGGGCAGCAGGTTGGTAAGTTCCATAAGGCCTGTAGCCGTATAAAGAACGTACTGCCAAAATCGTCAAAAACCTTACGTACCGATATCTATTCATTGCTGCACCAGTTAGAGGTAAACGAAAAACAATTTGGTACGGCAATGCAGGTAGATTTTTTGAAATATCATTGCGAGACCTTCCTGCGTAACCGCTCTAAATACAACATGAGCTCTTTCGAGATCATCCCGGTGTTTATAGACTGGAATATTGGTAACTTCTCGGTTGATAATAACTCAAATCTATACTCACGCTGGGATTATGACTGGTTCAGGATGAGTTACCGGATCCTGGATTTTTATTTCCTGAGCAGGGTAGTGTCTGATATTGGCGACCGCACTGTGTTTAGCTATGGTATAAACACCTTGATGGAAGACCGGTTCATTATCTTTCTGCAGGAATATCATCAGGTAAATCCACTAACAGCTAACGAGATCAGGTTTTTAAAAGAGGCTTACCGCTTTTTTATACTGAATTATGTGATAAAAGATGGTAAATACTTCTTTATTGAACAATACGCTAAAAAATTGCAAACCGAAGCGTTTGACCTATATCTGCCATCGGTTGATCGTGATTTTGATGCCGAAAAGATCATAAAAGCCTTAAACCTGGAGTAATAACCATAAATAATAGCTATCTTAAATATACTTAACTAATCCCTCAAAATTAATATGCAGCGAGTAGATAACTTTAAAACTATAATTGATAAGTATAATGTTATTTTTTTCGACGCGTTTGGTGTGTTAAAGAATTACCAGGGATTGGTGCCCGGTATCGAGAAAACGTTCGAATATCTTACGGAACAAAAGAAAGAATATTATATAGTTACCAACGATGCTTCGCGCAGCCCGGTACAATTAGCCGGGTCTTATCATAAACTGGGACTTAATGCTATTACTCCCGATAGGATCATCTCGTCAGGGATGTTAACTAAGGAGTACCTTTATTTAAAGGTAGCTGATGGAATACTGGCTTATTTAGGCACAGAAAATTCGGCGCATTATATAGAGAGTTTGGGCTTGCATACTATACCTGTTAGCCAGATAAATAGCAGCAATATTGATAAGGTAAACGCGCTTATATTTTTGGATGATGAAGGTTTCGACTGGCGTAATGACCTGAATATTGCGGTCAATTTGCTACGTAAGCGTACTATACCGGCTATAGTTGCCAATACAGATCATGCTTACCCTGTTACGGTACATGATGTGTCGATAGCCATTGGCGGTTTGGCCAATATGATAGAAACTATTGTTGGCAAGAAATTCATTCGATTTGGGAAGCCGGATTCGCAAATGTTTACGTTTGCTTATGATCTGATACGCGAATACCGACCTATCAGTAAAAAAGAGATTGTAATGGTAGGCGATACCCTGCACACCGATATCCTGGGGGGTAATAAATTTGGATTAGATACTGTATTGGTATTATCCGGTAATACACAACCTCAGGATGTACAAACGCGCATAACCTCGACAGGTATAGTACCTACCTATATTTGCGAGACAGCGGTTGTAGAAAAAGATATGTTTTAAATTTAATAATGATGGATTATAACCCTACAGCTATAAAAACACCCGAATTGTCTGCATACAAGAGAACCATAAACGGAAAAGAAACCCAACTATTTATATTAAAAAATGCTGCAGGTATGCAGGTTGCCATAACTAATTATGGTGGATACCTGTTAGGTGCCTGGGTGCCTGATCAAAAAGGGAGTTTAACCAGTGTGATATTGGGTTTTGCTGATATGGACGGGCTTTTAAAACAGCGTAACTATTATGGAGCCACAGTTGGCCGCTATGCCAATCGTATTGGCGGCGGTAAATTTACTTTAGAAGGTAAAGAATATAACCTTTCCATAAACAATGGCCCCAATAGTTTGCACGGTGGTATTGATAATTTTAGCAGCAGTGTATGGGATGCGGTACAAACTGACGATCAAACCCTGATATTAGAATTATTATCAGAAGACATGAACGAGGGGTATCCCGGTAATTTAAAAGTTAAAGTAACCTATACTTTAACTGATGATAACGCGATAAAGATTGCCTACGAAGCCACAACAGATAAGACCACGATAGTTAATTTAACTAATCACGCGTATTTTAACTTAAATGGCGAAGGTAATGGCGATATTTTAGATCACGTTGTCCAGATAGCTGCTGATAATTATACGCCTATTGATGGTACGCTTATCCCGACAGGAGAAATAGCACAGGTAACAAATACGCCTTTTGACTTTACAATTCCTGAAACTATTGGTAAACGCATTGATGCCGATCATCCACAGCTTGGGTTTGGTAAGGGATATGACCATAATTTTGTTTTAAACGATCATAGCCTTACATCACCTATTACCACAGTCACAGGTGATAAGTCGGGTATTAAAATGGAAGTTTTTACCGACCAGCCGGGTATGCAGTTTTATACCGGTAATTTTATGTCCGGAGCTAATACTATCAGGGCAAATGTAAATGACAAAGCCCGTACAGGTTTCGCGTTAGAAACGCAGCATTTTCCTGATTCGCCTAATAAACCACACTTCCCTTCAGTAGTGCTTAAGCCGGGCGAGATCTATCGTACACAAACCACTTATAAGTTTTCTGTATAACGGCTGATATTTTAAAGCAATTATCACTTGGTTGTGTTAACTTTATATCTTCTAAAAGAGGGATATAATTGCTGGTAGATAATCACGGTAGAATAATAAATTATATGCGCCTGGCGGTAACCGACAGGTGCAACTTGCGTTGCTTTTATTGTATGCCTGAGGATGGCCTTAACTGGTTATCGCGTACAGAGTTAATGAGTTGCGAGGAAATGTTGCGTACCTGCGCTTTGCTGATAAAGATGGGTATAGAAAAGATCCGCATTACCGGTGGCGAACCATTTGTACGTAAAGATATTATGCAGTTGTTAGCCGGCATTGCTAAACTGGACGGACTAAAAGAGCTTACCATGACCACCAACGGTGTTTTAACCGCGCCTCACGTAGCCGAAATGAAAGCATTGGGTATAACTTCTGTTAACCTTAGCTTGGATACCTTGGATGCCAACCGTTTTTTTACCATTACTCGCCGGGACGAATTTGCTAATGTGATGGCCACTTTAGATGAATTACTGAAGCACAGCATCGAAGTGAAGATAAACGCCGTGGTAATGGATGGCAAAAATACGCAGGATATATTGCCGATGGTGGAGTTGACCAAAGATCTGCCCATTAGCGTCCGTTTTATAGAAGAAATGCCTTTTAATGGCGACGGGCATGTTTATGAAGGTTTACAATGGGATCATGTACGGATATTGAATGAGATAGAAACTCATTATCCATCTATAAAAAAACTGGTTGATCCGGCTTATTCTACATCTTATAACTACCATATTCCTGGTCATAAAGGTTCGGTAGGTATTATAGCGGCCTATTCTCGTACGTTTTGCGGTACTTGTAACAGGATACGTGTTACGCCGCAAGGCGGTTTGAAGAATTGTTTGTATGATGATGGTGTTTTGAATATTAAAGACCTGATGCGTTCTGGCACGAGTGATAATGAATTAGAGCAAAAAATATTAAACACCTTTAATCATAGACCGATAGATGGCTGGGAAGCAGAACGTTTACGCGTAGCAAAAACCGGTATCCATGAATCTATGGCAACAATTGGCGGATAAAATAAAACATAACCTATGATAACGGTTCAACAAGCCGAACAGTTAATACTTAAAAATGCCGTTGACTATGGCGCGGAGATAGTTTTGTTTGATGAAGCTTTGGGTCGCGTATTGGCCGAAAATATAAAAGCCGACCGTGATCTGCCTGCTTTTAACAGAGTTACGATGGATGGCATAGCCATTAATTATGAAGCTATAGCGAAAGGCGCAACTACATTTACTATAAAAGCTGTACAAGCAGCTGGCGATGAGCCTGTAAATATTCAAAGTATTAATGAATGTATAGAGATCATGACCGGCGCGGCGTTACCCGAGTCGGTTGATACGGTTATTCGTTATGAAGATATTGAGATAAAGGATGGTAAAGCAGCGCTGCTTATAACCAATATTAGAAAAGGACAAAACCTGCACCTTAAAGGCGTAGACAGGAAGCAAGGTGAGCTCATACTCACGCCCGGCCAGTTAATAACTCCCGCGGTTATTAGCCTGATAGCATCCGTTGGCGAAACCGAACTGCGGGTTAAAAGATTACCCCGGGTGGTGATCTTATCATCAGGCGACGAATTGGTTGAGGTAACGGCTAAGCCATCTGCTTACCAGATCAGGCGCTCAAATAGTTATATGCTGCAAGCTGTTTTGGCAAAGCAGGGGTTAAAAGGGGCTGTCCGTCATTTACCTGACAATCCTGAAATAATTAAACAGGAACTTGGCCTTTGCCTCCAAAATTATGATGTGATCTTATTAAGCGGCGGTATATCCATGGGTAAATTTGATTATATCCCGCAGGCGTTGAAAGAATTACAGGTAACACAGGTGTTTCATAAAGTACAGCAGCGCCCCGGTAAGCCTTTTTGGTTTGGGAAGCATGATAATGGGGTAGTGGTGTTTGCCTTTCCGGGTAACCCTGTGGCTTCATTTATGTGTACGCAGCGCTATTTTATTCCGTGGCTAAATGCGTCTTTAGGTTTAGAACCTAAAAAGCCTGTATATGCGGTTTTAGGTAGCGACTTTGTTTTTGAACCGCAATTGCAATACTTTTTACAGGTTAAATTACAATTTAATGATCACGGGCAGTTAATTGCCGAACCTGTTGAAGGAAATGGTTCCGGCGATTTTGCTAACTTAGCAGATACAGACGCATTTATGGAATTACCCTTAGAAAAAAGTGAGTTTAAAAAAGGCGACGTGTATAAAATTTGGTTATTTAATCAACTATAATGAGCGAGTTCTCTCATCTTGATAAAACAGGAAAAGCCACTATGGTAGATGTCTCTGCTAAAGCGGTCACCTCTCGTACGGCAACAGCGCGCAGTATTGTTTACCTGCCCGATGAAGTTTTGCAGCAATTAATTGATGGTGAATTGCAAACCAAAAAAGGTTCTGTTTTCCAAATAGCGGTAATAGCAGGTATTATGGCTGCTAAAAAGACCGGCGATCTGATTCCGCTTTGTCATCCGTTAGGGTTAGATAACTGCAATATCGACATTCAATTAAATGGACAACAAGAAGTAGTTATTGAGTGCACAGCTACTATTACCGCAAAAACAGGTATAGAGATGGAAGCATTGGTGGGTGCCAGTATAGCTGCATTGACGATTTATGATATGTGTAAGGCCCTTAGCCATGATATTATTATAAAAGAAACTAAGCTTATAGAAAAAACAGGAGGTAAACGTGACTTCAAAAGAGCATAAAAAACACGCCTCGCTTGCCCGGCCAGCCATCGGTAATTTTGGGCGAAATGAGTGGGCCATAGTTGGTGCACCATGTATTAATATCAAACTATTAGCTGCCGATGTAATCGCGGCGCTGTCGCCTCAATATAACTGCGCCTATGCCGATGCGTCGCATAATGATGAAGTAATGCTGCCACCCGGCCGTTTAGCCAGTGGCGCCGCTTTAGAGTATACCGATCAACTTAATTATCATCAGTTTAATTATAATACGGCTTTAAGGCCGGTAATTTTCAAACAACAATTTGCCGGTTCCGATCTGATCCTGGTAAATGGTAACCATCACCAGGCTAATAAGCAGGTAGTCATCATCCACAATAATAAAATAGCCTCTTTGCAAAAAAGGGTGGCGCAGTTAACCAATGTAGGGCTTATTTTATTGGCCGATAATGTAACCGATGTGTTTGACTTTATAAAAGAAGCAATACCTAACTGGCATGAACTCCCTGTTTACCGTTTGGATGAGACCGAAAAGATCATCAACTTTTTTAAAGCCAAAATGCAGGAAGCCAAGCCTGTACTAAATGGTTTGGTATTAGCCGGTGGGCAAAGTGTAAGAATGGGTACCGATAAAGGCGCGCTTAACTGGTATGGCAAAGAGCAGCGCTATTTTATGGCCGATCTGTTAAAAGGGTATTGCGAAGATGTGTATATCTCTTGCCGCGCAGAGCAAAAACAAGATATTCAAGCCAACTATAACGTGCTCCAGGACACCTTTACTAATTTAGGGCCTTTTGGGGCAATATTATCCGCGTTTAGAGAAAAACCGGATAGTGCCTGGCTGGTAGTTGCCTGCGATATGCCTTTGCTTGATGCGGACACCTTCGACCATTTAATAAAAAACCGTAATCCCGCATCAATAGCTACGGCTTATGAAAGTTCATTCTATGGCTTCCCCGAACCGCTAATCACTATATGGGAACCTAAAAGTTACGCTATAATGCTGGCCTTTTTAGCGCAGGGATATTCATGCCCGCGTAAGGTTTTGATCAACAGTGATACCACTTTGTTAAAGCCCCTTAATATAGATGTGTTAACCAATGTTAACACTCCCGAAGATTTCGAAAAGATAAAACGCCAGATCCATCAAAAAATAGCCTCCACCTGATATGAACCCCGATCTGTTAAGATATAGCTGCCAGATAGCATTGCCAGGCTTTAGTGAAGCCGGGCAGCAGTTGTTGCAACAAGCCAGGGTATTGATTGTAGGGGTGGGGGGATTAGGTTGTCCTGCAGCTCAATATCTAACAGCTGCCGGAATAGGCACCATAGGTATTGCCGATTTTGACACCGTTTCTATAAGTAATTTACACAGGCAGGTATTATATGCCCCGGCAGATGCAGGACAAAAGAAAGCTGTAGTAGCCAGCCAGAAATTACAACAACAAAATCCGGGTATTAAACTAATCGCTATTGATCAAAGGATCGACTCTGATAATGTGATGGAGCTGATCAGTCAATATGATATAGTAATTGACGGTACGGATAATTTTGATACCCGCTACTTACTTAACGATGCTTGTGTAATTGCCTGTAAACCTGTTGTATATGGTGCTATTTATCAATTTGAAGGACAGGCAGCCGTTTGGAACGTGGCAAATAAAGATGGTTCCAGATCGCCCAATTATCGCGACTTGTTTCCTGATGTTGATGCTACTCAAATACCTAACTGTGCCGATGGTGGAGTTATACCTACGCTTGCCGGTATTATTGGCTGTATACAAGCCAACGAGGTGATAAAGTACATTACTAAAACAGGCGAGCTACTTGCCGGTAAAGTAATGGTGTTTGACGCGTTAACACTGCAAAGCCGAATCATTAAAATAGGGAAGTATACCAAAACTAATATCACCCGCTTGCAAAATACGGCCGATATACAAACCATGTCGGTAGCGGAAGTAAAGAAGGGATTGGTTGATGACTCATTAGAACTGGTAGATATCCGTACCGACCAGGAACACGATGAAATAGATATTGGCGGTATCCATTTTGAAGCCGACGAAATAGATGGCCATATGGATTACCTGGCAAACGAAAAAATTAAGGTTCTTTACTGTTCGTCAGGGAAAAGGAGTGGAGAGGCTGTTAAACTGATCAAACAAAAAGCGCCCGGTGCAAAGGTGTTTTCAATGGAGGGTGGATTGAAAGCTTGGTTCGAACACGATTGAGCGATGCAGGGATTTATCAGGATTTGATTAAAAGATTCAAAAAAGCCTATTCACTCAATCACTCAATCAATTTCCGATAGCTATCGGGATCACTCATTAACATCAAGGATGTGCCGCTACCCAAACTTCGCCATCTTCAAAGATCTCTTTTTTCCAGATAGGTACGGTTTGCTTTAGGGTATCAATAATGTATCGACAAGCTTCAAAGGCAGCATCGCGGTGTGCCGCTGCTACGGCTATAACCACCGGTATCTCGCCAATTTGTAACACACCTGTACGGTGGTGGATCAATAACCTTTGTATGGGCCATTTGGCTAATGCTTGTTGCGCTATTTTCTCCATTTCGCTTATCGCCATTTGATCATAAGCTTCAAACTCCAGCCTTACAACTGGTTTCCCTTTGGTGGCATTGCGTACGGTGCCAATAAAAACGTCTACTCCCCCGCACTCTGGCGACATCACCCAATCAATACATTCCTGTACATTTAATGTAGTTACTGAAAGTTTGATTTGAGTATTCATGGCCTTATCCCCCGCTTACTGGTGGTATAATTGCGATCTCATCACGTTCGTGGATGGTATCGCCTTCTAAAGCATATTCATTATTTACGGCTACCATATAGGTAGACAACTTTTTAAGTTTAGGGTATTGATGCTCTAACAGGTATTTTAAATTTGATACCGTAGCATCATTTGCCAGGTCAACACCAACCGTCGGGCCGCCGAAAATATCCTTTGCAATGCCAAATGCTAATATGTTAATTTTCATACAAGTGCCTTACTGCAAATATGCAGGAAAGATTAGGCTAATTTACTGATCATTTATGTTATTCTTATAAAGAATGGGGATCATAAAGACGATTAAAAATAAAAGTATGAGGCTTCATGATTTTTAAATTTATTCTAATTACTAAACCACTGCCTTAGGCAGTGTCAGGGCGGAGGATATGCCATAAACCGAAGCTTAGGTACGCCGTATGCGCCAGAGGTTGTTATAGCGATATTTTCCGATAGTAAATTAACCCTTATTCACAATACCCATTGCTTCTCGCTTCTTGTGAGCAGTAAGTATTTGCACAATGCTTTTGTAGCAAATGATTTTAAAATCATCACAGCAGCATATTAGATTTAACTTGTTGTCAATAAAGTTGATTTTGGGCGTCCTATTGTGAACCCAACAGGTTTTGTTTTGCACACCTGCGAAAAGGTCGCTGTAGATTTCTTCCATGATATTGATTGTGTTAATAGTCGTTAACGACTGAACGAGCAACCAATATTTCAAGTTGACAACCCATAGAGTTATAATAACAAGCTCATTTACAGGAATTTGTTTTATTTAATCTGCTTTTACCTCAAATGCAGGTAATGAGAAATTATCATCAATAGAATAATTATAGCGTTCACGATAAAACATTATTCCATTTTTATTAAATATCTCCGAAATAAAAATTATTCGTTATTCCTATAAATGTCCAAAGGAAATATAGATATTAAATTTACTATTCTGATTATCAATTAAATATAAAATTTATTAGTAAAAACTATAAAGTATATAGATTTAGTAGTATATTTGAATTGTAATTGAAATACAAACATGATACGCACTAAAATAATAGCACTTATACTGATCTTATCAGGCAGGCAGACCAAAGGGTTCCGAATGTGTTATTGTTGTTGCTAACCTTTATCGAGAGTCCCTGCATCTACCACTATCTATTTAAAATTTTCAATTCCTATTAAACATGTTAACTACAATAAGCAAATATCCTTTTTTCGATCTGTCAGAAATTATACCGGATAAAGATCTTAGTTATAAACCCTATAAAGCATTACAACCTGTTAAAACGGGTAATTTAATACCCGATATTAACCTGCTGGCCGACTATAAGCGTTGGAAAAACTTTTACAATGGCGCTCCAACTAATGGCCCGCTAACATTGAAGCATTTATATGGCAAACCTTTAGCTATTGCCTTCTATTCAAAACATTGGCAGGATAGGGGTATTGACCAGTTAAAGCGGTTAAATGTTATACAAAACGAAATAAAAGCAAATGGTGGTAATCTTTTGATCCTTACAGACGAGGTAAATGACGAACAATTAGCCAAGATAACCTGGGAACATAGCCTGTCTTTGAATTTTTACCATGACGTAAATAATGAGATAGCAGAAAAATTCAGGGTTTATTCTGAAAATGATCCAACCTGGAACCGGTTTTCGGGTATAGATGTTAATATTCCTTTACTGGCTATTTATGTAATTGATACTGACAGGCATATCGTTTATGATCATGTCGATCGTGATCTTTCAACCCAATTCATAGCCGATGATATTATAACGGCCATTTACACCGCAGCTTTATCTGGTGTTCGCCGCAAATCAGCATAAAGAAACTTCAATTTGGTTTGGTTTACAGTTGAAAAGAAAGCCGCTTTATCCTTCCCGATAAGCGGCCTTTTCATTTTTAGTAGGTGCGGTAGTGTCTTACACCATGACGGTAATAATAATGTCGTCTAACCACTGTCCTTGATCCGCGGTGAGGCCCTCTAACTACTATCCTTCCCGGACGTCCTGGCGGCGGTGGCGGTGTGCCTAAGTTTACTCGGGGACGAGGCGGCGGTGGTGGTGTCCCTAAATGTATTCTTGGTAATGGTGGATGGGGCGGTGGTGGTGGTAACCTTATTTGTCCATGTGCCACAGTAAAGGTGCAGATGGCAATTATTAATAGAAGCGATGTTTTAATTGTTCTCATGTCTATCTTAATTTTAGCTGAATAATTACTAATCTATAACTATAAACAACAGAAACAGTTTTAAAAAAAACTGCCGGTGTCAAATTAACGTTTCTAATAGGGTCTGCTATTCATTAAATCGACTAAATTATATATGCGTTTTATCTTCTTGTTTACACTTCTTTTTTCTCCGGTAGTTACTTTCTCACAAAAAACTATGCAACAAATTAAAGGCGATATAGTCATTGATGGTAACAAACGTTCGTTCCTGACTTATATACCATCTTCTGCCGGTACTGATAAAATGCCATTGGTTATTTCATTACACGGCGGTTTTGCAAGCCCAAAAGGGATGTTTCATCTTGCAGATTTCAGGCCCATAGCTGATAAGGAAAAGTTTATAGTAGTTTGTCCGGCATCTAAACATGTCTGGCATGATGGTGCCAATTTGCACGGCATAGACGATGTTAAATTCATTGACCACCTGATTACCTATATTGTAAAAACATATAACGCCGACCCGGATAGGGTTTATGTTACCGGGATATCGAATGGTGGTTTTATGACCGCGCGACTGGCATGCCAGTTACATCAGCGTATTGCGGCTGTAGCTATTGTAGCGGCCTCATTAGATGTTGGCGAAGGTTATGATCTGGAAGCACCCATGCCTGCCTTATACATACATGGTACCAAAGACCCTGTTGTGGCTTACGAAGGAGGTAAATTATTCGGCAGGCGTATTTTTTCTCATAAAGAGATCATTAAAAAATGGGTAGCGTTTGATAATTGCGATAAAGTGCCCTTAATTACCAATATCCCTGACGCGGCGAACGATGGTACAAGCATCTTAAAGGAAGAGTATCATAACCCTGAAAATGGGATGAAGGTTGTTAGTTATACCATTAATAATGGCGGGCATACCTGGCCGGGTGGCTGGCAATATTTTCCAAAATTTATTGTAGGCAAAACAACCCGTAACCTGAATGCCTGCGAAGAGATCTGGAAGTTTTTTAAGCCGTATAAGTTGAGTTTTTTCAAAAAAGGGTGATCCACTTTCGGTGATCCGCTCTCATCCTTATAAAAAGTTAAAAATTATATAAATTACTTATTTACTGTTTATTAAGTACGCTTAATTAAAGTTTTTATAGTGATTCACTCAATTTGTTAATGTATTTACTTACAGCAAGTTGAGTAAAAAAGGTGATCCGGGTGATCCATATTTTAATGTGGATCACCTGGTGTTAAAAAAGCACCGTAAGCAGTTACTTATATAAAAATAACCAGCAGATTTTGTTACTTTGTTACATGAGCACAACCGTTACCTCAGATAAAGTGAAAGCAGGCCAGGAGCAAAAGCTACAACAGTTATTAGCTCATCTAAATAATAATTCGCCATTTTACAGGGAGCTGTTTGCCAAGCATCAGATAGATATCACCACTATTAAAACATTAGCAGATCTGGCAGTGATGCCTACCACAAGCAAAGAAGATCTGCAAAAGCAAAATAATGACTTTCTATGTGTACCCCAAGACCAAGTTATTGAATATGCTTCAACATCGGGTACACTGGGTAGCCCTGTTACCATTGCGCTCACAGAGCATGACCTGGACAGACTAACACTTAACGAATACAATTCTTTTATTTGTGCTGATGGCAAACCGCAGGATATCTACCAGCTCATGCTAACGCTTGACCGACAATTTATGGCCGGTATAGCTTATTATTCGGGCTTGCGTAAGTTAGGGGCCGGCATTATCCGTTTGGGGCCAGGTGTTCCTTCTTTACAGATAGAGACCATTCAGCGGTTAAATCCAACTGCTATTGTTGCTGTACCATCCTTTATTTTAAAGCTGATACAGTTTGCAAAAGATAACCATATTGACCTGAATAAAACATCGGTTAAAAAAGCGATCTGTATAGGCGAGAATATTCGCAATACCGATTTCTCTTTAAATATCCTCGGTAAAAAGATAACAGAGGCCTGGGATATTAAATTGTACTCAACCTATGCCTCTACAGAAATGCAAACTGCCTTTACCGAATGTAGTGAAGGCCAAGGCGGCCACCTACAACCCGACCTGGTAATTGCAGAACTGTTAGACGAGAGCGATAAACCCGTACCCCCAAACACACCCGGCGAACTAACTATAACCACTTTAGGTGTAGAAGGCATGCCATTGCTTCGTTATAAAACAGGAGATATGTGTCTATATTTTGATGAGCCATGTGGCTGCAGCCGCGCCAGTTTGCGTTTATCGCCGATTATTGGCCGTAAAAAGCAGATGATCAAGTTTAAGGGTACTACCTTGTATCCACCCGCTATGTTCGACCTGCTGAATGAAATGGAAGAAGTGTTGGATTATGTAGTAGAGGTGTATTCGAATGATATAGGTATGGACGAGGTATTGCTGCATCTGTTACCTATAGACGATAGCAAAGCTTGCGATAACCGCATAAGGGCCTATTTACAGGCCAGGTTAAGGGTAAGCCCGCACGTTACCTATATCACAGTCGAGCAAATGCATAAGATGCAGTTCCCGGAAGCGGTGCGTAAGGCAGTGAAATTTATTGACAAGCGGGTTTAATTCTAAATAGCGACGGGTTTCAAACCCATCGCTATAAGTCAATCACTATTTTATATATTTGTCATCCGTCAATGCAAACTATTAAGCTTTGATCGGGTTTAAGATTTGATTATTAATATTAGCCTATGATAACTGTTGGACAGAGCGTCCTTTCTTTAGCCGACTTTAACGATATTGTGTTCAACAAAAAGCCGGTTTCTCTATCTCCCTCAGCTTTAAATAAAATTGAGACCAACTTTAAATTCTTACAGAATTTCTCGTCTAATAAACTTATCTACGGGATCAATACCGGTTTTGGCCCTATGGCTCAATACAAGGTAAGTGAAGAGAACCTGTTGAATTTACAGTATAATCTCATCCGCAGCCATAGTTCAGGTAGTGGTAACTTACTGACGCCAACTTTAGCCAAAGGGTTAATGGTAGCGCGTCTGAACAGTTTAATCCAGGCGTATTCAGGTGTACATACCGATATTGTTGAATTGCTTAAAGAGTTAATCAATAACGATATAACTCCATGTATCTTCGAACATGGTGGAGTAGGCGCAAGCGGTGATCTGGTACAGTTAGCCCATTTAGGCTTAGTGTTGATAGGCGAAGGCGAAGTGATCTACAAGGATGAAATGCATCCAACTACAGAGATCTTTAAACAATTAAATATCAAACCGCTGACTATTCATGTACGCGAAGGGTTGGCTACTATCAACGGTACTTCTGCAATGACGGGTATTGGTATGGTAAATATCATACAGGCTCAGAAGCTGTTGGGTTGGTCGGCTATGTTCTCTGCGATGACGAATGAGGTTGTTCAGGCTTATGACGATCATTACTCGCACGAGTTGAATATCGTTAAGCACCACAAGGGGCAAAACAACATTGCTGCTATGCTGCGCGATATTTTGAAGGATAGTAAAATGATCCGAAGCCGTACAGATCATTTATATCATCCGCACAATATCGACCAGGAAATTTTTGAGGATAAAGTACAGGAATACTATTCGTTACGTTGTGTAACTCAAGTGTTAGGTCCGATACATGATACTATTCTGCAAGCTGAAGAGGTGTTGGTAAATGAATTAAATTCGGTTAATGATAACCCGGTTATTGACCATGTAAACCAAAACGTTTTTCATGGTGGTAATTTCCACGGCGATTACGTATCGCTGGAGATGGATAAGCTAAAGATAGCTATCACTAAATTATCTATGCTATCAGAACGCCAGTTAAATTACCTGCTAAATGATAAGTTGAACCAAAAGTTCCCGCCGTTTTTAAACCTGGGTGTTTTAGGATTGAACTTCGGGATGCAAGGCGTGCAGTTTACTGCTACATCAACAGTAGCCGAAAATCAGACATTGTCATTCCCGATGTATGTACATAGTATCCCGAATAATAATGATAACCAGGATATTGTAAGCATGGGTTGTAACGCGGCTTTAATGACCGGCAAGGTGATAGACAATGCCTTTACGGTACTCACTATACAATTAATGACCCTATTACAAGCTGTTGATTATTTAGAATGCCAACAAAAAATGGCACCTAAAACACTGGCTTTGTATAAAGAAGTTAGAGCGATATTACCTAAGTTTATAGAAGACTCGCCTAAGTATAAAGATATGGAGCGGATAAAGGTTTTTTTAGCGACCAATAAACCCGATATAGCTTAATATGAAGTGTGCATTAGTTACAGGCGGATCAAGAGGAATAGGCAGAGCTATCTGTACTAAAATGGCTGCTATGGGCTATTATGTACTTATTAATTATAAAAACAATACCGAAGAGGCCAACAATACTCTTCAATTGTTAAAAGAAGCCGGTAGCGATGGTGAGTTGCTGCAATTTGATGTTGCAGACAAAGAAAGTATCAAAGCGGTTTTAGATACCTGGATAAATAACAACGAAGATAAAGATATCGAGGTGTTAGTAAACAATGCCGGTATCCGCGATGATAGTCTGATGGTTTGGTTGAAGGACGAGCAGTGGGATAATGTAATAAACACCAGTCTGAATAGTTTCTTTTACGTCACAAGGTTGGTGTTAGACAACATGATGCTTAATCGTTATGGCCGTATTATTAATGTGGTTTCGTTGTCTGGGCTTAAAGGCTTACCCGGGCAAACTAATTACTCGGCAGCCAAAGCCGGTGTAATTGGGGCTACCAAAGCATTGGCGCAAGAGGTTGGCCGCAGTGGCATTACCGTAAATGCAGTAGCTCCGGGTTTTATTAAAACCGATATGACCGAAGGGTTAGACGAAAAGGACCTGAAAAAAAGTATCCCGGTAAATCGTTTTGGTTTGCCTGAAGAAGTGGCACACGCCGTAGGCTTTTTAGCATCTAAAGAAGCTTCGTATATTACAGGCGAAGTTTTATCTATTAACGGTGGTTTATATTCATGATAGAAGGCGAGAACATACTATCCCTTATTCCCCAAAAAACGCCATTTGTAATGGTGGATGAACTACTTTTCTCTGACGACAACCTTACCAAAACGAGTTTTATTATTACTGCTGATAACGTATTTGTAATAAACGGAGAGTTTAGCGAAGCCGGTTTAATGGAAAATATGGCTCAAACTGCTGCCGCAGGCTCCGGAAATATGGCTCGCATTGAGAATAGGCCGGTAGCTAATGGTTATATAGGCCAGGTAAAAAACTTAGAGATCTATAGTTTGCCCAAAGTAGGAGATACCCTTTTTACCGAAGTAAAGATGGAAGTGCAGGTGTTTGACGCCAGCATTGTATCAGGTAAGATATGGTGCAACGAAGTGGAGGTGACGCAATGCGAAATGAAAATATTTATTAATCAATAATGCCCGCGGTTTATATAGTTGCCGATAATATTTACTCGCCCATAGGCACTACTACTGCCCAGAATTTCGAACGGGTAAAACAAGGTATTTCAGGAATCAAAAAACATACAAATGCTGCCTTGTCAGACGGTTCTGTATATGCTTCTTTGTTTAACTATAACGAAAGTTATAATAATAAATCCTTTAAATACAGTAAGTTTGAAAGTTTATTGATAGCGTCTGTTGAAGAAGGTGTAAATCAAAGTGAGATAGATATCACCAGCGATAAAACTATCATTATTGTATCCTCTACTAAAGGAAATATAAGCTTATTGGAGAGCGATCCCGATAATCCTGATCTGAAAGAACGCATCGCGTTACATACGTCTGCCAAACTCGTCGCCGAACATTTTGGTTTTGTAAACCAGCCATTAGTAGTATCAAATGCTTGCATATCTGGTATCATGGCCATACTTACCGCAGCGCGCTTATTGCGGTCGGGACAATATGAGAATGCTGTTGTAGTGGGTGCGGATGTAATCAGTAAGTTCGTATTATCAGGCTTTCAATCCTTTCAGGCTATAGGTGCCGGCCCCTGCAAGCCGTTTGATATAAACCGAACCGGAATAACATTGGGAGAAGGCGCGGCTACAATGGTCTTATCCACAAACCTCAAATATGTTGACAGAATCAAAGTTTTAAGCGGAGCGGTAAGTAACGATGCCAACCATATTTCAGCGCCTTCACGGACAGGAAAAGAGCTATGCGGGGCAATTGAACGAGCGTTAACTAAGTCTGGTTTGGTTCCAGATGATATCGACCTGGTCTCTGCCCATGGTACAGCCACCAGTTATAATGACGAGATGGAGGCAAAGGCCATTGCTTTAGCAGGATTAAGTGATGTCCCTGCTAATAGTTTAAAAGGTTATTATGGTCATACCTTAGGTGCAGCAGGGTTGATCGAATCTATCCTGTCGATCCAATCGTTAAAACAAAATGTGATCTTGCCTACTTTAGGATTTGAAACAATAGGGGTGAGTGAACCCATAAATATTTGCACATCGCTTACCTCAAAAAGATTAAAGACTTGTTTAAAAACAGCATCAGGATTTGGTGGTTGCAATGCAGCGATCGTGTTCAGTAAATAGTTTTTAATATTACTGACAAACTGGCATTTTATTAAATATAATATATTTATAATCAAATAATTATATAATTGAATATAAACAATTACATAACTTCAAATTGTACTATCAGTAAATACGTAATTTACAGAAACGAAGTGCCTGTTTTTGAAAATCGTGGTATTGATCTGCCTGCATTTTTGTTAGCCGCTTATAAGCATTTGGGCTTAAATTATCCTAAGTTTTATAAGATGGATAAGTTGAGTAAATTGGGGTGGTTAGCATCAGAGGTATTATTAAATGGCACCTCTATAAAGCAGTATCAGCCCGAAGAAGTCGGTTTAATATTAAGCAACGCTAACGCCAGTTTGGATAGCGATCAGAAATATATCCAAAGCGTAAGTGACATCCCCAGCCCGGCGTTGTTCGTATATACGTTGTCTAACATTATGATAGGCGAAATATGTATCCGCAATAATTTTAAAGGCGAGGATGCATTTTTTATATTTGAAAAGTTCGATGCCGCGTTTATAGAAACATACGTGAATGACCTGTTGAACAACGATATTCTTAAAGCCTGTATTTGTGGGTGGGTAGATGTATTAGGCGAGGATTATAAAGCGGTTTTGTTTTTGGTAGAGAAGGAAGAAAAAGATAATTCAGTACCATTCACCAAAAAGAACCTGGATACCATATTTGATAATTTAGTAATTGATAAAATATAAATGAGTTCATCGGTTTACGTTGCAGGTGTAGGGGTTATTACGGCAATAGGTAATAACGTGGACGAAAACATGGCAGCATTTGAGCGCGAAGAAGCCGGCATGGGTGGTATCACTTTAGTAAATACTATACATAAGGGTAATTTGCCCGTTGCCGAAGTAAAGCTGGATAATATAGCTTTAGCCCAGCTTGCAGGTATCTCCCCTAAGCTAAGCCGTACCAAGATGTTAAGCCTGATAGCCGCACGCGAAGCATTAAATGATGCGGCAATCCCCAATTTTTCTGATCTGCGGAAGGGCTTCGTATCAGCCAACACGGTCGGCGGGATGGATAAAAGCGAAGATTTCTTTGTTGATTTTTTAAATGATAACAATAAGGGAAAACTCAGGAACATATTTGATCATGAATGTGGCAGTATGACGGAAGTTGTTGCAGACGAATTAGGTATAAACGATTACATGACTACCATAAGCACAGCCTGTTCATCATCTGCTAACGCGATATTTTATGGTGCCCGTTTAATCAAGAACGATCTGTTGGATGTGGTTATAGCTGGTGGAGCAGATGCTTTAGCTAAATTTACCCTGAACGGATTTAATACTTTAATGATCCTGGATAAAGAATACTGCAAGCCATTTGATGATAACCGGGCAGGCCTTAATTTAGGCGAAGGCGCGGGTTATGTGGTGCTGGTGTCAGAAAAGGTTGCTAAAACGTTAAATAAGCCCCTGTACTGCACTTTAAGTGGTTATAACAATAGTAATGACGCTTATCATCAAACGGCGTCCTCGCCAGACGGTACGGGCTCATACATGGCCATGCAGGGTGCTTTGGCAAAAGCAGGATTACAACCATCAGATATTGATTATATTAACCTGCATGGCACCGGAACGCCAAATAACGATAGTGCAGAGGGTACTGCTATTAAACGCTTGTTCGAGCCATTCTACCCGGTCATGAGTTCTACCAAATCATTTACCGGGCATACTTTAGGTGCCAGCGGTGGGGTTGAAGCGGTATTTTCTGTTTTAGCGATTAAGAATAAAGTTATTTACCCCAACCTACGTTTTGAGACCCAAATGAAAGAGTTGCCATTTACCCCGGAAACCCGTTATTTGAAAGATCAGCAGGTAAATCATGTGTTATCAAATTCGTTTGGTTTTGGTGGCAATTGTACATCATTAATATTTTCGGCTGTTTAACATGAAGATCTATATCCGTTCGGCCGCCGCTATATCAGCTCAGAAAACGTTTGGCGATGTTCCGTTTCTTACAGAACCCGTTGAATATAATGATACCCGCTTAACGGCAATTGAGCCCGATTATAAAGAAGTTGTAGACCCCAAACTGGCCCGTCGCATGAGCCGGATCATCAAAATGGGGGTAGCCGCTGCCATGCAATGTCTAAAGAAAGCAGAAACAACCATGCCCGGTGCTATCATAACAGGTACAGCATTAGGTTGCCAGGAAGATACCATTTCATTTCTGACCCGTATTATCGAATTGGATGAAGAGATGTTGCCACCTACTGCTTTTATACAATCTACCCATAACACGGTAGCCGCACAGATAGCCTTATCTCTAAAATGCCATAACTACAACAATACATTTGTACATAAAGGCATTTCTTTTGAAAGCGCCCTGCTGGATGCTACTATGCTTTTAAATGAAGGGGATGCAGATAATATTTTAGTAGGAGGAACTGAAGAAACTACCGATATAGGCTATAAAATATTGACCCGCTTAGGCTTATACAAACGCTGGCCGTTGTCTAATTTGGATCTGTTCAAAACCAAATCAAAAGGTACCATAGGGGGCGAAGGCGCTGTTTTCTTTTTGTTGACAGATAAAGTATCATCAGATAACTTAGCCGAACTGGTTGACTCTAAAACGTTTTATAAGCCCAATAGTGATACTGATATAGAATTGAATATCAGTAAGTTTTTGGCAGCTAATTCGACCGATATCAAAGATGTCGATCTGGTAATCACCGGTAAAAACGGCGACCTGAAAAATGATGAAGTTTATAAGACTTTAGAGAACTCATTGTTTACCGATAGTTCGTTGGCTTATTACAAACATCTGTCCGGCGATTACCCGGTGTCGGTATCATTCGCATTATGGCTGGCGGCAAACATTATAAAAAAGGGTGAGGTGCCGGCTATAGTAATGGATGGAGCGATCACCAATAAATCGCCAAAGAAAATATTGATCTATAACCATTATCAAAATAGTTATCATTCGTTAATGCTATTATCTTCGTGCTGATAATTATGACTAAAGACCCACTTTTCAAGATAATTTCCATCAATGCTGATTACAGTACAATTATTGCGTCTGTCGAAGTCGATATACATAACGAAATATTAAAAGGTCACTTTCCTGATCAACCGGTAGTGCCGGGCGCGTGCATGATACAGATGGTAAAAGAGGTACTGGCAGATGTACTGCACCAACCTTTACGCTTAACTAAAGCAGACAATATTAAGTTTTTATCATTAATAGAACCATCTGCCAAATCACTTCAACTAAATATTTCTTATCAGTTGTTAGATAGCGATATAAAAGTATCAGCAGCATTGCAGTCAGGCGATATCACTTTTATGAAATTACAAGGTGTATTTGTTTTCGCATCAGTTTAGACAAAATGAAAAAGCAGCTGTTACTATTATTTATTATTGCATCATGTACTCTTAGTGCTGCCGCTCAAACTGATTCGCTGAACTTTGTTAAAGCTAAGTGGGAAACTAAGAAGATTGCAAGCGGGGTAAAATGGAAACATTGCTGGTTTAAAGGCAACCTGTTCGGCTCTAATCAAAACATCAATGTCCTGGAGATAAAACCACACGGTAAATACAAACTGGCATTAGGCTATGAAGTGAAGGTGCTAAAGCCTGTTGCTGATTTCGCCGCAGAAACCAATGCTATCGGCGCGATAAATGGCGGCTTTTTCGATGTGAAGAACGGTGGTTCTGTTGATCTGATAAAAGTAGATGGTATAGGTTTAGAATCTAATCATCTACCCAAATCGGGTGCCAGGGTAGATCATCAAAAAGGTGCTTTACTCTTTAACAATGGAATACTCAGTATAGCCAAATGGGATGGAAGCCCTGATTGGGAAAGTAAATTACCGGGAGATCTTATGGTTGCCGGCCCGATGTTGATTTACCATAATGTGATGGAAAATTTAGACACCACATCAGCTTTTATAAAAACACGCAACCCACGTACGGGTGTTGCAGTAACCAAGAATATAATTTTACTAATAACAATTGATGGCCGCAATGAGAATGCGGCGGGCGTAACCATAGTTGAAATGGCCAAAATAGTAAAATGGTTGAATGCGCAGGACGGTATTAACCTGGATGGCGGTGGTTCTACTACCATGTGGGTAAAAGGCATTACGCCAAACAACGTGGTCAACTATCCAACAGATAATAAGAAATGGGATCACGAAGGTGCCCGCAAGGTTGCTAATGTGGTGTTGGTGCAACGGTAAATATTGACAGAACCTTTCAGATAATATCATGTTTTAATCTAAAAACCAATATAACGACTATGGAAGATAAAAAAAAAGACCCAATTGCTGTTGGCGCAAATGATGGACTGGGATTATCAATAATGGGCGGTACTTATAGAATATTAGCCAGCGGTAAAGAAACTGGTGGTGCATTTGCTACAATAGATATGCTAATACCTTCTAACGGCGGTCCGGGTCCACATTCTCATCCAGATTTTCATGAAACTTTTTATGTCGTTGACGGTGAAGTAGAGGTAAGGTCTGAGTCGGGTGTTTACATCGCTGAAAAGGGATCATACATAGTTATTCCAAAAGGTGGAATTATACACGGATTTAAAAACAGATCAGAAAAAATGGCTCACTTGCTTTGTACAGTTGTACCTGCCGGTCTTGAAGAAATGTTTTTAGAAATAGGACAACCTGTGGCTTTAGGCGAATTTTTACCACCACCAACTATGGACGCAGCAACTCAAACCAAAATGAAGGCTGTTGCAGAAAAATACGGGCAGAAGCTTTATCCGCCCGATTACCTGGGATAATTACTTAGTTCTGTGTGCTTCAATATAATCAGCCATTGTATTAATATCTACTAACGCTTTGCGACCTTCTTTAGGATCGCGGATATCAATGCCGTATTCTTTCTTTAATAGAACGATGAGTTCTAATGAGTCTATAGAATCCAACCCTAAGCCATCGCCAAATAAAGGTTCTTCGTCTTTAATATCGGCAGGGGTTAAGTCTGTTAAGTTTAAAAATTGTATGATCTGTACTTTTAACTGCTCTTTCAGCGTGTGTTATTATCATTAAGGTACAATTTGCGTCTCTATGATACACCAACAAACGCCGGTGCCCAATAATTCAGAACATTTGGAGTGACAATAGTGAAGTAAAAGGTCTTAAAGTTCTAAAGGTTAAAATCTATTGGGAATAGGTTATATTGCATGCCTGAGACAAATTGAAAATTTCGTAAATCTGTACCATCAAAAAGTAGTCATAGATTAAATTTTAGAGCATGAGTATAAACTGTTTTGGTCCCTTAAATGCAGATGTATGGGGTACTGTCGCTGATTGGGTAATTGCTATCACCACAATTTTTACGGCTATATATTTGATTAGAACTTTCATTTCACAAAAGGAAGTTCAATCTATGCAACAAGAGATAACTGATATAGAAAAGGAACGCTATAGAATAGAATACAAACCACAGTTTGATGTTAATTTCAAAGAAATAAATAATCAGCAATTAGACGGAGGTGTTAGATCTGCTTTGTTTTTTAAATTGAACGTTATAAAAAATGAAGCAAAAGATGTGACGTTAGTAGGCATAAGTCAAAGCGCCGCTGTTAATAGTGCCGGGATATCTAAAGGAAGCAATGGTCTAAATATGCCTATTTTAAATATGCAACCTAATAATGAATATGATTTAAAATTTTCTGTGTTTTCTGGACAAGTGTTTTTCGATGAAGGAAGCAATTTTTCGTTCATTCTGAGTTTCAAGGACTCTATTGGTAATACCTACAAACAGTCATTTATGATTGGTTTTAGACAGGAACTTCAATTTTTTGAAGCAAAAAACCCAGAACGGATATTTAATACCTCGATAAAGCAAAATTGGTTTAAGCGAATGGTAGTGAAATCGATCGAGATATTTAAAAAATCTAATTTGTAAATGACTTACGAATTTTTAAAAACTTCGTAAGTCTTGACAGAAGCAAGACTACTTTGTCCTGTGTTCTTCAATATAATCAGCCATCGTATTAATATCTACTAACGCTTTGCGGCCTTCTTTAGGGTCGCGTATATCAATGCCGTATTCTTTCTTTAGTAAAACTATCAGTTCTAACGAGTCTATAGAATCTAATCCTAAACCATCGCCAAATAAAGGTTCTTCGTCCTTAATATCGGCAGGGGTTAGGTCTGTTAGGTTTAAAAATTGTATGATCTGTACTTTTAACTGTTCTTTCAGCGCTTCTTTTTCCATGTGGTAATTATATCAAATTTTTTCTTTTCAACCCTAAATAAGTTACTAATTGAATAATTAGGGTAATAATAAATAATGAGCCAATATTGTTTAAGACATTTTTTAATTTAGCTCCTTCTAAAAATAAACTATAGTAAGCCTCTAAACACCAATGCATTGGTGAAATATTGGTCAACGTTTTAGCAAAACCCTGCATGGCAAAGCTGGGCACCATTAAGCCTCCTATACAAGCCAGTATCACTATGGATATAGCACCAAACCCATTTGACTGTTCTTGGGTATTAGCAAATACACCTACACAGATAGAATAACTAACTGCGCACCAACCACAAACCAGGGTGACAATAAATAACGCTAATAGATCAGAGGGTAAGTTTAAGGCCGGTAACCCTAAAAATGGAAACAGCCAGATACCCATGGAGAATATAACTATTGCCTGTAATAATGTAACTCCGAGGTAAACGATCTGTTTTGATAACAAACCAACCAAATAATTGGTAGGCAAGGTTTTTAGGCGGATAAAACTACCGCTTACTTTTTCCCTAACCACGCTACCACCAAGCGACATGATCACAAAGAACATAGCAAATATAGTCCATGCTGGTACATTGTGTTGTGAGGCGTTAGGTGTGGTGCGTGTGCCGTCTTTAGATACCGGCAGCATATTGATGGTGGTATTGCTGTTCAGCATCTCGTTTTCAAGGCTCTGGGGCAGTTCCTTTTCGTTGGATGAATAGTAGAGTGTCCTTAAGGTTTGGCGTGTCTGTACCAGCTGTAATGCGCTTTGGATAGCACCACGGATAGAGAATCTTAATGATTCCTGTAATACCGGGTTATAATATAACGTTAGCGGGTCAAGGCCGCTTGTCGTTTTTGTTGCTGTTTTAACCGTATCTGTTTGCCCGCTAAATGCTGCCATTGCTTTGTCAGATGCGGTTTGCGCCTTTTTATTGATTTCTGCAGAAAAATTAGCAGGAATTATCACGCCCAACAGCGCATCTTTATCATGCATGGCATCGGCAATACTTGCAGCTTTATCTTTGCCGATCTCCGTTACATTAAACATGCCAATCTTATTGACAGATTCAATAAACTGTTTACTTGCTTTGCCAGTATCAGTATTGCAAATAATGATGGGCAATTTATTTTTAGCAACCAGCTGAAAAGTACTGTTCTGTATACTGGTAACCACCACCACCAATATGATAGGCATAACGAACATTAGCGAGATCCCTACCTTATCTCGAAGCAGTATACGAATGTCTTTCTTTATGGAGATCCAGAGTTTAAACATTAGTCGCGGTAGGCTTTTCCGGTTAAATTAATAAACAGTTCTTCAAGGCTTTGGTGATCATGTGCTTTAAGTACATCATCAATATGACCTTGAGTGATAATCTTGCCCTGGTCTATCATCGCGATTTCCTCGCAAAGGTCCTCAGCCTCGTTAAGCTGGTGTGACGTATAGATGAGGGTAGTGCCATTTTTATTAAGCTGATGTAAATAACTTATAATGGCTTGCCGGGTCTGCACATCCACGCCAACGGTAGGCTCATCTAAAAACAATACTTGTGGGTTATGAATTACTCCGATAGCCAGGTTTACCCTGCGTTTCATCCCGCCCGAGAATTTTTCGACAGGCTTATTGCGTACATCTTTCAATCCTAAAATATCCAGTAATTCTTCAGTGCGATTGGCAATTTGGGCTTTATTTAACCCGGCCCAGGCACCAAAGAACTCGAGGTTCTCTGCAGGTGACAATTCCTGGTAAAAAGAAAAATCTTGCGGAACAAATCCAAATAATTGATTGACCTGTTTGTTGTTATGACCCGTTTCATGACCTAATAGTTTAATGATTCCTGTATCAACAGAAAGCACCCCGGTCATTAAGTTCATCAAAGTGGTCTTGCCCGCACCGTTTGGCCCGAACAAACCGAATCGGGTACCTTTTTCCACCTGCAAATTCAGATCGGTAAAAGACACATCGGCGTTACCGGGATAATGAAACCCCATATGCTCAATTTGTATCGCAAAGGAATTGGTTATTGCCATTTTATATTTTTTAGCGCTGTAAAAGCTTTTCTTTCAATTTCGGATATATTTAATAAGTGATCTCCCATTACATTAAAGTCTGCCTGGCTGCCTATACGGCCTTTGTATATGCCTGCTGCTTGCACGGCCGCCGTACGCCATAGATCACCTGAAGCTGTAAACTGATTAGCTATCTCTAACAATTCATCTTTTGGTACATAAGCATGGGCTTCCTGCAAAAAAGCACCGTAAATATATCTAAATCCACCACCACCGGTGCCTATTTCTTCCTGCATGCGTACCAATTGAGCCAGGTAGGCGCCAGCTTCTTTTACACCCAGCTTATCGCGCCATTGTTTTATTTTATTGCCGGTGTATTTAATGCCATTTACGCCTGCTATCGGTCCCATAAAGGGCGATATCATATTAAAAACATTCCTTTTTATCCCGTTGATGATAGCCGTTTTCATTCGCTCGTTAGTTACGGTGCCAACCTCTTTAGGATAATATAGTTGTCCGTTAGGGGCCAGGGCACCCTTGGCAAATCGTACGCGTGCCAGTTCATAAGCTGTCATAATGTTTGTACCTTCCATTACGGGGTCACTTACCATATAGTTGCCATCTTCTGTACCATAAACAATTAAGTTATGCGCGTTAAAGTGGAAACGGTACTCTTTTGGGAAATAAGGCAGGTAATAAACACCCACCTGGCAACCAACCGGGTGCCCGGCTGCTAAACACTCATTTAAAAAAGCCTCCGCAGCTTCTTTCGAACTGAATTTTTTACGAACTACCGGAATGCCCAATGCTTTACAGCTTCTTTTAAATATCAAACCCGGCATAGTACGAAAAGCGATGACCGGCCCGTTATTGATTTTTAACAAAGGAATGTAAACAAAGAACAACCCGGCGCCAATACCAAATGCAAGTGGCTCTGTTATTTGTTGAACACCACTATTTTTTAACAGGCCAACAGTTACACCGTTTTCGCAGTGTGCGGCCTGTATGTGGTTAAAGTCAAGCTTCATTAATAGTCATTGTTTTTAGATCAGAAATGCTAACGTTAAATACATCGGCATACTTTTGTAGTTTTTTATCTGACAGGCCGTTAAATACATTGGGTTTTAAATGTCTTTTTACCTGCCATTGCCAAAAACCTGTATAACCTGCCAAAATCTCTAAATCCATTAATGCTTTCTCCATAAAGAACAGAATAGGGCTGGCTTGGTTATTCAATACTTTTTGTTTTGCTGCCGCGATACGTTCTTCTACATTTTGCCAGGCTGTATCCAACGCGGTGGCTTTTACATCCCATCCATTACTTAGTTGGGTAGTGTATTTGCCTGATTCGTCCGTAGCATAGCAAACCTCTTTGGTTATTTTACCCAAAGCGCCTAAGTCTTGCGGAACGTCTTCTTTTTTCATTGTTTAATTATTTACACCCCTATTGTCATTTCGACGAGGAACGAGGAGAAAACCATACACGCACAAGATCTGCGAATGTATAGATCTCTCCCGCTGGTCGAGATGACAAAATGTTAAGTCTAACAAACGGTCAACATCGCATACATGTACGAGAAACGTGAGCTTTCAGGTACCAGTAACAATATCTTTTCGCCTTTCTTTAACCTGCCGCTATGGAACAGCTCATCTATCATCAAATAAACAGAAGCAGCACCCACGTTACCCACGGTGTACAGGTTGATGAACCATTTTTCGTAAGGGATACCACCACCGTAGATCTCTACCAGGTCATAGATCTTACTGCGGAAAAAATTGCTGGAAATATGCGGTAGAAAATGGTCTATGTCGCTTGCGGTCAATCCTTTTTTATCAAAGATCTCTTTTATTTTTTTGCCGCCAAGCGGGACGATATTATCGCTTAATAAATTAATATCCTGTTTAACGCTGAAGATAGATTTGGTCATGATCTCTTCAGGCGTGTAATCCATAAAACCTTTTAGTGTTCCATCAGCCTGTTTATCGCCGCCCATATACATACAGGTTTCCATTTCATTAGCGTAGGATACACCTTCTATCCAGTTGATCTCTAAACTTAATCCTTCTTTATTAGGCTCGTCACTTAATTGAAATGCTGACGCGCCATCTGATAACATCCAGCGTAAAAAATCTTTTTGAAAAGCGATGAAAGGATTATCGGTTAGTTCTTTTAACTTCTGAGCTTCTTCTTCAAATACGTCAGACACCAATAAGCCCGAAAAACGTTCAGATCCGGTAGCAATTGCCGAACTTATCTCGCCGGCTTTTATAGCCAAATAGGCAAATTTAAGCGAGTGCATACCCGCGCAGCAAACACCAGATGGTGATACTACTTCAACAGGCCCCATCTCCGGTAACCAGCCATGCGTCATCACACCATGTGATGGCATCATTTGATCAGGCGATGAAGTGCCACATGATAGTAATTCTATATCTTTTATTTTTTCAGGATCGCCCTTAAATAACTCCTTAACAGCCAGGGCAGTCATTTCCGCATTAGTATGTGTTGGCTGGCCACCTTTGGTTAAGGCATAATAACGGTTTACAATACCATTATTGCGTAATACTATACTTTTTGATTTCGACGGCTTATCATTGATATAACCCAGATATAGTTCCATATCTTCATTAGGAACGGGTTCATTTGGTAGAAATTTAGAAGTATTGGTAATATAAACGGGCATACCGGTTAATTTAAATTTAAATAATATTGTTTCTTCGCCCTGATACGCTTAGGCGAAGTAAATCTGAATAACAAAGCATCCAAAGTTATTAATATGGGCGCACCAACAAAAAAAGCAATCAGTAAATAATACTTATATGCTCTTATCCAGGGTAGTTTATTTTTTCGTTTAGCAATAAAATTGGCCCAAACCTTAAATATCTTACTTGCTGTACTTTCAATAACCATCAGGTTATAATTTAGTACGACTGCTTTGTCACGATCCAATTCATCCTGTAAGCCATCCCAGTTATTGCTTTCTAAATGCGGTATAACGCTTTCGCCAAATACTTTGGTATGCTTGATATCCGCATCTGAAACACCGGGAGTAGGGAAAATGTTTAGATAACTGTCTTTTTTTCCGTGCAGCATCCAATGGAAAATGGTGATAAAGCTAACCGGGTTAGGGTGCGTGTCAACTAAAGCTATGTTACCTACTATTTTAGCGCCTGTAGCATGGATCAATTTCTTAACCCGTACAAAAGCGTTTAACCACATATTACGTGCACCGGTTGCGGTAATTACAGGGGTATCTTTTAAAACTGCTTTTAAAGCAGGATTTTGCATTAAAGAATTAAAAGGAATGCTGGGCGATAGGAACCAGGCCTGGTAACCTAAAACTGCCAGATCATATTTTTTTTCTTTTAGTTCGAATGGTTGTAATGCGGCAGGAACATCCAGTTGGCAATCGGGCATTACACTAAAAAAAGTATCAGCTGTCCACGGGAAGTTGGGTTCATTAACCAATCTCACTTTAATCTTTTCAACCGAATGTCCGGCATCAATTAATGGTTGCGTGAAATTATCAATGATCTCGCCTAACTGGCCCGATTGCGAATAATATATAGCTAATACCTTTTTGCTCATTCTTTTGGGTTAGTTAAGGTCGCTTGCCTGTAATAGCTTTGAGTTTTTAGTATAATCCATAATAGCGTGCTGTATAACGGGCGAAAGATTTTTATAGGCTTTTATGATGATCTGTTTATCAGCCTCGATATCTGCACGGTACTTGACGATCTTAGGGGCATGCTCCTGTATAGCAAAGCGCAGAAAGTGATATTCTACATTGTCTTTATCTGCAGCTATGGCGGTATCAAATTTTATACGACCGGCCTTAAAAAATTTTAATTTTTGCGCGGGTAATTTTACCAATCCGGCTTTGCGCATTAACAACGCTCCTGCAAAACCTTCTTTTTCGGGCGACGAAGACGCTGCAACCACATCTATCTCTTTATTAACTTCGTCTAAATTACCGCGGTCCATTACAGTATAAAATGCAGCTTTGTCCAGCTTCTCCTGTAAACTTTTGCCAAGAACAATTAAGCCCGGTAGTACCAAAAGCAAGGCAAATATTATTCTTCTTTTCATAGTTGGTTTTTGTTACCCCGTTGTCGCAAATATAGCCAATAATCCTGTTTTGCCTAATTAAGTAGCCTATACAAGCTGTAAATTACCAAGATTTGCGTTACTTTTAGACCGTAATATTTTAAGAAGGTTAAGTGCAAAACAACAATAAACTTTTTTCTGATAACTGGGCCCTCATCTTAGGTGGTTCAAGCGGTTTTGGTTTGGCAACGGTCGAAAAAATGGCCAGTCATGGTATGAATATAGCCGTGTTATATCGCGAAACGGCAATGATAGAAAAGCCTTTAAAGGAAAAACTCTCACAACTGGCGGACACTAACGGGGTAATTATCGAGCCTTATAACATCAACGCGTTAGATCAGGCAGCTCGTACTACATTTATCGAACAATTCGCGGTCAATAAAAAATATAAGGTTAAATTGCTGCTTCATTCTATAGCGCGTGGCAACCTAAAGCCATTGGTTAAAGAAGGCGATAAAGAAGCGTTAACGCAAGAAGACATCCAACTAACTACTTATGCCATGGCCACCAGTATATTAGATTGGGCCAAAGCTCTTTTGGAAGCTGATCTGTTTGATGCAGATGCCCGTATCATTGGTTTAACAAGCGAAGGCTCCTACAAGTATTGGGAGGGGTATGCCGCGGTGTCTGTAGCGAAAGCATCATTAGAGAGCCTGACCAAATATATGGCTGTAGAACTGGCTAAATATGGCTTAAAAACCAACTTAATACAGGCGGGTATAACCGCTACGCCATCGCTTAAAAGAATACCCGATAGTGAAAACCTGATAGCTCATGCCATGGAACGAAATCCGTCAGGAAGAATAACAAAACCAGAAGACGTTGCAAACGTTATATACCTGCTTTGTACACCAGAAGCTATGTGGATAAACGGTACAGTAATTCATGTTGATGGGGGAGAGCATTGCAGGTAAAGCCAGTTAGCAGTTATAAGTAAGCAGTTTGCAGTACCTAAGTGTGATTTTATATGAACGATATATTAAACTATTTACCTTACAAATCGTCTTTCCTGTTTGTTGACAATATTATAGCGTTGGATGAGAACGGTGTAACGGGTGAACATACATTAAAAAGCGACGCGTTTTTTTATGAAGATCATTTTCCAGGTAATCCGGTAACGCCGGGTGTTATCATCACAGAAATAATGGCGCAGATTGGTTTGGTGGTATTGGGGATCTATTTAATGCTGAACGACACCAGACAGGAAGGTGTGGTAATGGATGAAGGTTCTTTTCCTTTACTAACATCCACCAATGTCGAGTTTTTTAAAATGGTATTGCCCGAAGAAAAAGTTACGGTTATTTCTAAAAAACAATATTTTCGTTTCGGTAAGTTAAAGTGTTCGGTAGAGATGTATAACCAGGCCGGCGAACCTGTAGCAAAAGGCATATTTGCAGGCATTATTAAAAATGCCGTTAAATAATAATAAATTCAAGAATGGGTAACCGTGTTGTAATTACCGGCCTGGGCGTTGTATCGCCAAATGGCTTAAATATCCCTGATTTTTTACATGCTATACAAAACGGTATATCAGGTATACGGTTTGTACCCGAGTATGAGGACCTGAAATTTAATTGCCAGGTATGTGGTATGCCCGAATTTGAGTGGGATCAACTCCGTAATTATATTACTGAAACAAGCTTGTACGGGTTAAAAGGTAAAGGCATTGCATACGGCATAAAAGCCGCTTTAGATGCCTGGACAGATGCCGGTAATGATATAGTAAGCGAAGACACCCTTTGGGAAACCGGCTGTGTTTTTGGTAGTAGCGTTGCCGATACCGATGTTATTAAAAACGCCATAACCCGTGTTGATGCCCGCGAATCAAAGAAATTAGGATCACGTGTGGTAGAGCAGATCATGAACAGCGGTGTTACCGCTTATATATCGGGTAGGTTAGGCCTGGGTAATAAGATCATCAATAACTCAGCAGCATGTGCAACCGGTACGCAATCCATTTTAATGGGTTATGAATACATTAAGTTTGGTATGGCCAAACGGATGGTGGTTGGTAGCTGTGAGTTTGTTGATAGGTATGTTTTTGGTGGATTTGATTCTATGCGTGTACTATCACGCAAGTTTAATGATCAGCCCGAAAAGGCATCAAGACCTATGAGCATGACCGCGGGAGGCTTTGTTCCCGGATCAGGTGCGGGCGCATTGGTTTTAGAAGACCTTGATTTTGCTTTGGCACGAGGGGCTAAGATCTATGGTGAGTTATTAGGTGGCGCTACCAATTCGGGCGGACAAAAGAACGGGGGAAGTATGACCGCTCCCGGATCCAAGGGTGTGGTAAAGTGTATAAACGAGGCTATTATCAATTCAAATATTAACCCCAATGAGATAGACCTGGTAAGCGGACATTTAACCGCTACGATAGCTGATAAGCTGGAAATTCAAAACTGGGTGCAGGCTTTAGGGCGTAGCGGTGATCAGTTCCCAATGGTCAATTCTTTAAAGTCGATGGTGGGGCATTCGCTTAGTGCGGCAGGTTCTATTGAGATGGTTGCTGCAGTTTTGCAATTAAAACATAACTTTGTACACCCTAATTTAAATTTAGAAGACCCAATTCCGGAAATTTTAGATATAATTGGGGAAAACAATTTACCTGTTATTAAGGTAGAGCGAGAGATAAACGCTGTTATTAAAGCCAATTTTGGTTTTGGCGATGTTAACTGCTGTTTAGTGATCTCGAAATATAAGAACAACTAATGGATAGAAAAGAAATTTTAACTGAGTTAAAAAAAGTACTGGCCCCGTACACAGAAAGCAAAGAGATGTTAGCAGGGATCAATGAAGATACAGACCTTATTAAAGATTTAAAGATCAACTCGGCCAACCTGGTTGATATTATTATAGATGCCGAAGCACAATATAACATTGAGATAGATTTTGACGCTGCCGAAAAAATGTACAACGTTGGAAATTGTATTGATGTAATTTCTGAAAAGATCAATAAGCCTGCGTGATAAGCGCCGGCAATGATATTGTCGCCTTAAATGCTATTGATAAACAGCGCACCGATCAGCCTGCATTTTACTCGAAATTTATTACCCCTACAGAACTTGCCTTACATAATTCGGACGAGATCACTTTGGTGAATTTTGTTTGGTTGCTTTGGTCTGCAAAAGAGTCCGCGTATAAATACCTTAAGCGCAACAATCCGGAACTAATATTCGCGCCGGCTAAGTTGATAGTGCAGAAATTAAATATACTCAATCCACTAAAAACCGATGAGAATGCTCATAACAGTTATAGAGGCAAAATCAGGAAAGGTGATACAGTGTTGCCGTTTTTATCGATAGTAACTAAAGAATTTATTGCCACGGTTATTGATCAGGTTGATGTTCGCTGGAGTGTTAAACAGATCGATGCGTCTGATTATGAAAGTCAATCAAAAGCTGTCCGAATTTTTTTATTGAATGATCTAAAAATGCCCGGTGCGTCTGTCGAAAAGCATCCGGTAGGGTACCCCATTTTAATTAAAGATAGTAAAGAGCTGGATATTGCTGTTTCATTTGCGCATCATGATCGTTATGTATCTTATTCATTTCAAATTCCGAAATAAAAATTAAATCTGCATTTTTACGGTATGTCATCTGCATCTATTCGTCCTTACTTATTATTCGTTTTAATAATCATTGGTTGTATTGCCTGTAAGCTTAAAGACCCGGTACAAAACCAGATCTCTTTTAAAGAGGTAACCGGCATCAATTATACCGAGGTAAGGCGTAATTTTGATACCGGCCTTATCTTTAATAAAGACGGTTACCAGTTAGAACCTATATGGAAATTGATGTTTTATTCAGACAAATGGGCAAGTGTTTACAATCCTGATAAGGACAAATTCCTGAAATTTGCGGTAACGTTAGATCATGATTCTATCTTTAATATTTCAGGTGCCTGGTTTAAAGCGATGAGTATCACTAAAGATAGTTTAAAGTTCCAGGTGCTAAAGGTAGAAGGCAAGACGGTTTACTATGTAAAGTCTAACGTGTTTATGACTCTGTATGCCGATAACTATATTAAAGACGTACTACATAAAACAACTGATGAGGTAAGAAAACCACTTAAACGCGATAGCGCATTTCTTTTAAAACGTGTTGCCGAGGTAAATGCCAAACCGGATAGTTTTTTTGCAGCGCGTAAGCCGGTGCAATTCATCAGTACCAGCCGTTTAGCTACCGTTGTTAAGCAAGGTGTAGAGGCTGATGTAATGAATAAATGGGATAGGTCTGACGAGTACATGTCGCCCGAATACAATATCTATATAAAGAAAGCTTACGAAGATTTTTCGTATTCGATATGGGCAACAGTAGATGAACAAGGTCTGATCCATTACCAGGGCTCAATGGTGGCAATAATGCCTGAATTTGAGAAAACAACCATTCATACCATTAAAGCAATAATTGACGGCTACCTAAAGACCTATTTAAAGGTTATTCCCGGTAGCACATTAGGGATCCCCCACAAAAGCGCTATTTACCTAAACATAATGGGCAGCAAAAAGTAATCTAAATTTAATTTAGAAATAAGGCTAAACAATTATAGAGATTGTAGCTTTATTAAAATTAACCAACTAAATGAAAATTTTATGAGCACACAAGAAGTTGCGGACAAATTGGTTCAATATTGCCGCGAAGGTAAAAACGTTGACGCTATTAATGAACTTTATGATGATAACATTGTAAGTAAAGAAATGGATGGCGTGCCAGATAACGTAACAATAGGTAAAGCTAATGTATTAGCAAAAACTATTGATTGGTATAACAGTGTAGAAGAGATCCATAGCGCTGAGATATCTGATGCTTTGGTAGCAGGTAACTATTTTACCGTTACCATGGATATGGACGTTACTTATAAAAAGAGCGGTCGTATGCCTATGAGCGAAATAGCAGTTTATGAAGTTAAAAACGGAAAAATAGTAGCAGATCAATTTTACTATAACCTGGGATAGTTTAATAACAGAAGCGCCGCAAAAAAATGCGCCGCTTCTGTTATCATATATAAACTACTTCTTAGCTGGTGTTTTTACTGCTGCAGGTTTAGCCGGAGCCTTAGCGGCAGGCGTTTTTACTGGTGCGGCAGGTTTTGCAGGTTGCGCTTTTATTGGCACGCTCTTAACAGCAGCCGTTGATGGTTTTGCTACAGGTACTGCTTTTTTTACAGGCGCTGCTTTAGCAGGTTTGTCATTAGTAAGATTGGCTAATTTCTTGGCCAAATTCTTAGCTGCTTTTTCTATCGATTTTTCTGCTTTCTTTAAACCGGGGCCAATTTCGCCAACTATGGCTTTTATTTGGGCGGCAATTTTATCACTTAGGTCTTTTTTTAAAGCCTTTTTGGCCTTTTTTACGGTTGCGCTGGTTTTGGTTTTTTTCATTTTAATATATAGATGTATGGAGAGTTGTGAATACTATTTTTTGCAAATTTAACTTAAACCAATATGTATTTAATATTATGTTTATGTTAACAATGGCTTCTATGTTAAGTTTTTCAAAAATGAATTTATTGACATTCAGATCATTAAAGTTAAAAATTTAGAACCATTCCAACTCTATTACCATCAAAAGTTATAGGATTCTTTAATAAAAAATCTCTGAGTTTGTTTCCGGCTCGTTTTTCTGATGTGTACATGGCAGCATCAAATAATAGCAAGAACGCACCTTGCAAAAGTACAGCAGAGCCATATCCGCTTGATTGGTCTGAATGGTTAACGTTTCCGCGATGATTAAGGTACAGTCCTGTACCAATATAGACCAGGTCTAATCCTCCGTTTACCAGGAATATTTTCTCTATTTTATTTTGTTCCTGCAGGCTTTCCTGCGCGGTATATCGTCTATCCTTATCCTTTAAAGTATTGGCATATCCCATTATAGCTATACCAAGGTTAGCTACATTCCAGATCGTATTCATCTGATGAAAGTATTTGGTAGTACCATTTGTGCTTGCCCAGCCAATGCCACCCACAACAATATTGGCCGATGCCCAGCTACCTAACACTTGCATACCGGTATTTTTAATACGGTTTCGCGCAAAATTATATACTTGTAAAGTGTCCTGTCCGAAGCAATTAATGCTGTAAAGTAATAAAATAACGATCAAATATTTTTTCATAATATACAGTAAACCAAAGCAATATAATTATGTTTTATCATAAAAGAATAATAATAATGCTTGCCAAATAAAATTTGGCTTGTGTGTAGTTAATGGTAGATTATTTACGTAATTTTACCCGAAATTAACTGACTCAAAGTCATATTGCTAACCCTGTGTTTTACGGTTTATTATGAGGTTAACTTATGATAGAGCCGTAATATACCGGTAATTTATCTCATAAAGTAATACTATAAAAATGACAATTGGCGTTCCAAAAGAAATCAAAAACAACGAGAACAGGGTGGCCCTTACGCCGGCAGGAGTAGAGGCATTAGTTGCTGCAGGCCACCAGGTATCTATCCAAAAAACAGCCGGCGAGGGTTCTGGTTTTACCAATGCAAGCTATGAAAAAGCCGGAGCAATATTGGTTGAAACAGCTGCCGAGGCATGGAGTGCAGAAATGGTAATGAAGGTTAAAGAGCCTATCGAGAGCGAATTTTTGTATTTCCGTAATGATTTGGTTTTGTTTACTTACCTGCATTTGGCTGCCGAGCCAAAATTAACTGCTGCATTATTAGAAAAGAAAGTTACCGCTATTGCTTACGAAACTATACAGTTACCTAACGGAACATTGCCATTGCTTACACCAATGAGCGAGGTTGCTGGCCGTATGTCTGTACAGGTTGGCGCAAGTTTCTTAGAGAAACCTAATGGTGGTAAAGGCGTATTGTTAAGTGGTGTACCAGGGGTGCGTCGTGCTAAGGTTACCATTATTGGTGGCGGTGTTGCTGGTACCAATGCGGCAAAAATAGCCATAGGGTTAGGGGCCGATGTAACTATAATTGATAACAATTTAGACAGGCTGCGCCAACTGGATGATATTTTTGGTTACCAAATATCAACACTTGCTTCAAACTCAAGCAATATTGCTAAATCAGTTAAAAATTCAGATCTGGTTATTGGGGCTGTGTTAATTCCGGGTGCTAAATCGCCTAAATTAGTTACAGAAGCTATGATCACTACAATGGAGCCTGGTTCTGTTATTGTTGATATCGCTATTGACCAGGGAGGTATGTTTGAAACTGCAGATCATGCTACAACGCATGATAACCCTGTTTATATAAAACATAATGTACTGCATTACTCGGTAGGTAATATGCCGGGGGCTGTACCAAATACCTCGACTATTGCGTTAACTAATGCAACGTTGGGTTATGCATTACAAATTGCCAATAAAGGTTATAACAAAGCATTTGCCGACAACCCATCATTACTAAAAGGATTAAACACGTTTGATGGTTCTGTAACCTATAAAGCTGTTGCAGACGTTTATGGCTATCCTTTTATGGAGCCAAGATTTAAAAATTAACACCGGGACAACATTGCCGAAAAGCCGCTTTTTTTATCAGTCATGATAAGAAAGGTGGCTTTTTTATTTATAATGGATTGACGTTCAAATATAAAAAGGACCAATGCCGTAAATAAGAACTACCTTGACGACATATCGTTCATTGTACTTACTTCGCATTTATTGAAAAAAATATTCAATACCCTTATTGATAGCTTCATCGACAATAAAGTAGGTATAACACAAAACTTCATCAGCAAGCAACTTTCTTTACAACTTAAACAGAATCTGACCGATTTTTATGCCGGCAATCTCTTTAACCAGGCAGGTACCGGGAATAATCAAAAAATATCTCATAATCTTAATATAAGAGGCGATATGATCTATTGGTTGGATAGAAAACATAATGATCAATATGAAAACGCCTTTTTTGATGTAATGGATAAATTTGTATTTCATTTAAATAATACCTGCTATACAGGTATCACAGGTTATGAGTTTCATTATACCTTGTATCCAAAAGGTAGTTTTTATAAAAAGCACCTGGATCAGTTTAAGACTAATGATAGCCGGAAATATTCTATGATCATTTATTTAAATGAAGACTGGTTGGAAGAAGATGGTGGCGAGTTATGTATACACCATGTAAACAGCTTGCAAAATATATCACCCCAAAATGGAAAAAGTGTGTTTTTTAAAAGTAATGAATTAGAGCATGAGGTTTTATTTACCAATAAACCAAGGATGAGCATAACCGGATGGTTAAAGGTAAATGCCATTTAATTAATTTATCATTTTTGCACTTAAATCAATTTTCGGCACTCTTTTTGGTTGTTAATAACATATTTTTAAAATGAGACAGCATGTTAGTTATTACCTTACAAATAGTGTTGCTGTTAGCAGCCATTGTATTACCGCTTAAAACACGGAAAAACAAAATAGATAGTCGTTATAAAATTGATACCGATACCAGCAATGCCCTATATGCTGTAAATGAATATGGAACACTTGAGAAAATAAACCGTATCAAACTAAACGACAGAAGCCTCCTATAGAAAACTGGTATAAACAAGTCTTGCTAAAATTTCTTAATAGATAGCCAATATAATAGCAGCTTTTTTTGGTGTTTTTTTGTTTCTTTACCGTATAATCCAAATAAACCAATTGTAATGAAAGCTAAACACTTATTGGCCCTTGCCGGTATAATAGGTACTTTAACAGTATCTTTTGTAGCCAACGGCCAAAAGCCGAAGAAAATTGCTGCGGGTAAAGAACCGGTAGACTACGTAAATCCTAACATCGGTAACATCAGTCATATGTTGGTGCCAACTTACCCAACCACGCATTTACCAAATAGCATGATGCGGGTGTTCCCGGTAAGGCATGATTATACCACTAATATGATAAGTGGGTTGCCGTTAATAGTAACACATCACAGGTCGGCATCAAGTTTTAATTTTTACCCTTACCAGGGAGATGAGAACAACGTTACACCAACCAAACAACTAAGCTACGACCAGGAAAAGGTGACACCATATCGTTACCAGGTTTATCTGGACGAAATGAATATTGGGGTTGATTTTGCACCATCACACCAAAGCGCGGTTTATAAGATCACGTTTGATAAATCTGGAGCCGCATACCTGGTGTTTAATACAGGAGGACGTGGCGAGGTAAAAGCGGCCGGCAATACCATCACCGGATCAAAAGACCTGGGAAATAAAACATCAGTATATATATACGCTGAAACCGACGTTGCGCCAGCTAAAACTGGTGTACCAAGTAGGGATGGAAGTATTAACTGGGGAGGAGCACCTACAGGTTCTATAGCGTTGCTTTATCCGGCAGGTACAAAAAAAGTAGGCATCCGTTACGGTGTGTCTTTTATAAGCCAAGAGCAGGCAAAGAAAAATTTGAACCGCGAGATAAAAAATTATGATGTAAACGCGGTAGCTACCATAGGCCGTAAAATATGGAACGATGCGTTAGGTAAGATTGCCGTATCAGGCGCGGTTGACAAAGAAACCACTGTTTTCTACACTTCATTATACCGCACTTTTGAACGTCCGGTTTGTATCAGCGAGGATGGCCGTTATTTTAGCGCTTCTGACGGTAAGGTACATAGCGACGAAGGTCGCCCATTCTATACTGATGATTGGACCTGGGATACTTATCGTGCAGCGCACCCTTTACGTGTGTTGATAAATAAACAGGTTGAGAATGATATCCTGAACTCGTACGTAAATATGGCTGAACAAACACCTAAACATTGGATGCCTACATTCCCGGGCATCTCAGGAGATGATAGGGGTATGAACTCCAACCACGGCATAGCAAGTATTGCCGATGCTTATGCAAAAGGGCTAAGAGGTTTTGACCTGGCTAAAGCGTACGAAGTTTGTAAAGGCGCTATAGAGGATAAATCATTGCTGCCATGGTCGAAAGCTGTTCCGTCTGGCGAGTTAGATGCCTTCTATAAAGAGAAAGGTTATTTCCCTGCGTTAAAACCGGGTGAAAAGGAAACCGTAGCTAACGTAAGTGCATGGGAAAAACGCCAGCCAATAGCGGTTACTTTAGGTACATCGTATGATGAGTGGTGCTTATCGCAAATTGCCGGTGACTTGGGTAAGACTAACGATGCCGCGCATTATTTAAAAGCGTCGTATAACTATCGTAATGTATTTAACCCTAAGACTGGCTTCTTCCATCCAAAAGATAAAGACGGAAACTTTATTGAACCGTTGGATTATCGTACATCAGGCGGCCCCGGCGCACGCGATTATTATGACGAGAATAATGGATATGTATATCGTTGGGATGTACAGCACAACATCGGCGACCTGGTTAAATTGGTAGGCGGCAATGAAAAATTTGTGGCCGCGCTCGAAAATATGTTTAATGAGCCTATACCGGGTTCAAGATGGGATTTTTATGCTATACTGCCAGATCATACCGGTAACGTAGGTATGTTCTCGATGGCTAACGAGCCAAGTTTTCATATTCCATATCTGTATAACTACGCAGGTGCACCATGGCGTACGCAAAAACGCATCCGTTCGTTATTAGACCAATGGTACCGCAACGATTTGATGGGTGTACCGGGCGATGAAGACGGTGGTGGTATGACAGCATTTGTGGTATTTAGCCAAATGGGTTTTTACCCGGTTACTCCGGGTTCGCCAACTTATAACATTGGCAGCCCTTGTTTCCCTTATGTGAAAATGAATGTAGGCAATGGTAAATATTTTGAGATCAAGGCGCACAATGCTTCTTTCACCAATAAATACATCCAATCGGCTAAATTGAATGGTAAGGTTTGGAATAAACCTTGGTTCAACCATACAGATATTGCCAATGGCGGCCTGTTAGAGTTAGAAATGGGCCCTGTAGCTAACAAGACATGGGGAGCAAATTCGCCGCCACCATCGGCTGCACCAATGCCGTAAAAAACTATACTTTATTACAAAGCGCCTTTCATAATCTGAAAGGCGTTTTGTTTTTCAAACCTTTTTGTCTGCATGATGTTTAGTAAATGATCGTAAATAAATTAGGATCATTTATTAAATATTAAACAGTCATGAAGATTAAAGTAATATTATCCCTATTATTTGTAGCAGCAGCCCTTACCCAGGGTTGTGTGAGCAATAAAAAATATGCAGAACTGCAAACTAACTATACCAACCTGCAAACAAAGCAGGCTGAGCTTAAACAAAGCTATGATCTTACTCAACGTGAGTTGGAAGGTTCAAGAACAAGAGTAAAAAGCCTGGAAGAACAAATAGCATCAGAAAAAGCAAATAAAGCTGCTTTACAAGACGCGTTAAGTAAATGTTTAGCAGGCAACAACCAGGGCGGTATCAACATTGCCAAGCTGGCAGACCAGATAACAGCATCTGATAAATACATTAAACAACTGATAGCCGCTAAAGGTAAAAGTGATTCACTTAATATGGTGTTGACCAATAATTTAACTCGTTCATTGAGCCAGGCAGAATTGAAAGATGTTGATGTGCAGGTATTAAAAGGAGTGGTTTATATATCACTGTCTGATAATATGTTGTATAAATCTGGTAGTTATGAAATATCAGATCAGGCAGGTGCTACCTTAAGTAAGATAGCTAAGATCATTATGGATTATCATGATTATGATGTGCTGATAGAAGGTAATACCGATAATGTACCCATCAAACAGCCAAACATCCGTAACAACTGGGATCTGAGTACATTAAGAGCTTCTTCTGTTGTGCAGGCATTACAGAATAGCTATAACGTAGATCCTAAACGTTTAACCGCAGGCGGTCGTGGCGAATATAACCCCGTTGCAGATAACAGCACAGATATTGGTAAAACCAAGAATAGGCGCACACAGATCATCATCACACCAAAATTGGATCAGTTTATGGACCTGATAGGAAAGCCGGTTCAGAAATAAAGCGGTAAAAATTTCATTACTTAAACGCCTTTGCATAACAGCATGGGCGTTTTTTGTTTGAATGAGGTGCTTATTTTCTATATTAGCCATTCAAACCAATTCCATAATGAACCAATTTTTACCCTTGAAGAAAAGTATTGCCTGTTTAGTAATCATCGCAAGCGCTTTCTCTTTTAATAATGCTATTGCTGCTACAAAAATTGACGGCCTTAAATGTGAATACCTGACCAACCCTTTAGGGATCGATGCCATACATCCACGCCTTACCTGGATGATGGATGATATCAGGAACGGTGCCCGGCAGACGGCTTATCAATTAGCTATCGGTACAGATTCTGTTGCATTGACCAAAGGTGTTGCAAGTACCTGGAAAACCAATAAGGTATTATCAGCAGATAGCAGGGTAGTTTACGCGGGTAAAGCATTGCAACCTTTTACCAAATATTACTGGCGCGTTTCTGTTTGGGACGAAACAGGCAAAGCAACTTTATCATCAATTGCCAGCTTTGAGACTGGTTTAATTGAAAAAAGTAACTGGAAGGGCACCTGGATAAGTGACAATAGAGGACCCGAGATCAAACCTGCTCCATATTTCAGAAATGTGTTTGAGTTAGGTAAGAAAGTAAAGTCTGCACGTGCATATATCGCGGTAGCGGGTTTGTATGAATTATACATTAATGGAGAAAAAATAGGCAACCACCGTCTTGACCCTATGTATACCCGTTTTGACAGGCGTACGCTTTACGTTTCTTATGATGTAACGGCTAACTTGCAAGCCGGTAAAAACGCTATCGGTGTATTATTAGGGAATGGCTGGTATAATATGCAGAGCACCGCCGTTTGGGATTTCCACAAAGCGCCATGGCGTAACCGCCCGGCTTTTTGTTTGGATGTTAGAGTTACCTATACAGACGGTACAACAGAGACTTTGTCATCTGACAGGAAATGGAAAACATCATCAAGCCCGATAATCTTTAACAGTATTTACACAGCCGAACATTATGACGCGCGCCTGGAACAACCGGGCTGGAATACAACTGATTTTAATGACAAGGGTTGGAGAGGTGTAATTATTCGCCCTGCGCCATCTGCTAATATTGTTTCGCAGGCTATGCAGCCTATTCGTTTAATAGAGAGAATACCTGCCATTAGCGTAACCAAACAACGCGATAACACTTACTTGTTTAACGTAGGTAGAACCATTGCAGGTGTAACCAAAATTACGGTAAGCGGCGAAGCCGGTACGATTATCCGCCTTAAACATACCGAGAAATTGGATAAAAATGGTCATGCCGATATGTCAAATATCGACGTTCACTATCGCCCTACGGATAATACAGATCCTTTTCAGACCGATATCTTTATTTTAAGCGGCAAAGGCGAGGAAACTTTTATGCCGAGATTTAATTATAAAGGTTTCCAATATGTTGAAGTAACCAGCGATAAACCTATCAACTTAACCAAAGAAAGCCTTACTGCTTATTTTATGCATAGCGATGTGGCTGTGATGGGCAATATCAATTCATCAAACACTACATTAAACAAAATTTGGGCAGCAACTAATGTTTCTTACCTGTCTAACTTTTACGGGTACCCAACTGATTGTCCGCAACGCGAAAAGAACGGCTGGACAGGTGACGCGCACATAGCCAGCGAAACCGGTTTGTATGGTTTTGACGGAATTACCATTTATGAGAAGTGGATGGCTGACCATCGTGACGAGCAACAGCCAAATGGTGTACTGTCATCTATTATTCCATCAGATGGTTGGGGATATGAATGGGGTAACGGCCCGGACTGGACAAGCACCGTTGCTATTATTCCGTGGAACTTGTACCAGTTTTATGGAGATAGCAAAACGTTAGGTGATAACTACGATGCCATAAGACGTTATGTAAACCACATTGACGAATTATACCCAACCGGATTAACTACCTGGGGTTTGGGCGATTGGGTGCCTGTAAAATCAGTATCGCCTGTCGAGTTTGTATCGACCATTTATTATTATACAGACGCAAACATTTTAGCAAAAGCAGCCAAATTATTTGGCAAAGCCGATGACGAAAAAAGATATACCGCTTTAGCCCTGAAAATAAAGAATGCTATCAACGCTAAATATTTAAATACTACTACTGGTATTTATGATAAAGGTTACCAGACAGAACTAAGTATGCCGTTATATTGGGGCATTGTTCCGGAAAACCTAAAAGCTAAAGTAGCCGCGAACCTTGCCGAGCGTGTAAAGAAAGATAATAACCACTTGGATGCCGGTATATTGGGCGCTAAGGCCATATTAGGCGCTTTAAGTGACAACGGTTATGCTGATGTGGCTTATTCCATAGCTTCGCAGGAAACCTTCCCGTCATGGGGATGGTGGATAAAGAATGGCGCCACCACACTTTACGAAAATTGGGATGTATTTGCCAAAAGCGATCTGTCATTAAACCACATTATGTTTGGCGAGATAGGGGCGTGGTACTATAAAGGCATTGGTGGTATCAAAATAGACCCCGCTAACCCAGGCTTTAAAAACATATTGCTGCAACCCAATTTTGTAATTGGATTAGATCATTTCGAAGCAGAGCATACCGGCCCGTATGGCAAAATAGTTTCTAACTGGAAACGTGATGGTGGTGCTGTTAAATACTCGGTAGTAGTACCAGCCAACTCAACAGCTACAGTTACCTTCCCTGCCGGAAAGAAAGCTTCCCTAAATGGTAAAGAGGTTCCCGCTACAGGCTTAAAGATAGTTTCTGGCAGCTATGAGTTTTTGGTGAAATAATCATCTTTTGCAGACTTACGAAGTTTTTAAAACTTCGTAAGTCTAAAAGATGCTGTCAAAAATATCCTTCACCGATTTAAATTTCTCACCATTTCCTGCTTTTAATTCATCCATTGCAGCTATAGTATCTGAATTGGGGATAGTTTCCTTTTTTACTTTTATAGTTACACCTAACTCTTTTAGAAACTCTTTAACCAAGCGGGCTTTATTGTCCGGTACTTTTATTTCTAATGTTTGCATATACAAAAATAAATAATTTACCGTAAGATTTATATATAATACTACCCGTGCTTTTTCTTCATATTCATTTTAGCTTTTTGTCCTGAGCTAAAATTGTAATTTTTATTGTTCGCTGCTTTCTTTTCGTGAAACGCGGCACCCACCTCCGGTTCTGCTGATTTTGCAGGTTTTTTAACTGCTTTAGGTTGAGCATCATTTACAACTACCAGGTCATCGGGTAGGGCAGCGGCTTCCATTTTCTTACCGGTTGCTTGCTCTATCTTTTTTACCTCGCTTAGTTCAAGGTCGGTGGAAAAGGTAAGGGCCAATATGTCGTTATCGCCAATTGTATTGGTGATGTGGTTAATATATGTTTCTTTGTCAGTCGGCAGGTCAAAATGGATCAGGAAGGGTATGCCGCTCCAATCGGCCACTTTCTCATCTTCATTAACTACCAAAAGTACTCTTGCATCTGCGGTAGCTTTAAAGTCTTCAATGGTCTTAAAACCATTCACATCAAAAAAACTCGGATCAAGGTAACCTACTGCATCGTGCATACGGCGGTTCAGGCTTTGATAGACTTTTTCGGCAGTGGCTGCATTATTTACAAACACAACAGATTTGGTAAATACCTCCTCATCATACATAAACAGGTTAAGCAGGTTGAGTTTGGTAAGAAAGTTAGGCACATTGTATAGTAACTGGTGATGTACCGCTAATTCCGATTCCTGTAAAGCTTCTACCTCAATAGTAGCTGGCAGGTTCATAAATGGGGTTATCATTTTTTCCAGGCGGCCATGCATTACATCTGTAAATACCAGGTGCTGGCATTTGCCAATGCTGTTGGCCAACTCGGCTATAGGTAACTGCATGCCTTTTTTGATCATGCGATCGGCATCGTCAACTATAAATAGCTCCATTTTATTCAAATTAAGCGCCAGTTTTAAGTAAATGGCCCTTGCTCTGTCGGGGGTAGCAACAACAATGTCGGCGCCATCTGCCAGTGCATCTAATTGTGCCTCGGTACCGGGTGTAACGTATAAACCTACTATAGATATTGAACTATTCTTGTTGATACGATTAAATAGTTCTATTACGGCCAACACGTCTTCTTTCTCGGGTACTAATATTAAAACTTTGGGTACACCCTCAGGTGCATAATTAAAGCGGTTTAATGTACCCAAAACATATGTGGTGGTTTTACCCGAACCTTCCGGAGCAATAGCTATAATATCCTGACCGCCAATTATCCGTGTTAAGGTTTTTTGTTGTACCTCTTTTGGGACAATATACCCCATTTCGCCCATGGACCTAATTAATTGTTTATTCAGTTTTAGCTTATCAAATCCTGTCATGCTGTTTTGCGGTAATTATTAAAGGGCAAAATTACCTTTATATTTTCGTAATAGATAATTCTGATAATATTACACACGAAAATCGCCTTTAAAGCTTTACCCTTGGGGCAGTTTTGCGTATCAAACTGCACAGTTTATCACATTTATAACACCTCAAATCACACGCTATCACAGCAATTTTACCCTATTTCACAGCCTATCACCCATTATCACAGTAAATATTTAACTTAAATTGCTGTATATAAGCGCATTGTGTAGCAATTGAATTTATGCGTGTGGGTTGGATTACGTTTTTCGCAAAATACGCCGTCTTAACAGCGTCTGGGCATATACAAAAATATGAAAAATAAATTGAAGAATTTAGGTTAGCGTCCAGGGCAATCGCTTTAAAAATTTCGGCTAAAACCTTTGTTGCTTTTGTTAGTCATCTGTTCCATAAATGGAACGGTAATGAGCAAAATTAATTGCCGTTTGGCTTTAGCCAACGGTCAGTTGATAAGAAAAGAACAGGCTTTAGCCCAATATTGAACGTCACCCCCTTTTTTAATTTAAAAGCGATTTCCCTGTAATATTTAAGATAACGGTATAGTTATTGTGCTGATTTTGATACCCGTTAACCAAAAATAAAATTATGAAAACACAGGATTTTAAAAGCAATGGAGATGGCCAGGGCAGTACAACTGCCGACCGTTTATTCACCAATCAAAATGAAAAACTGAAGGAAAGAGGGATCAGCAATTCAGGAGGACAGCAATCGTTTCAAACTTCAAGTAAAGACAGTACCCATAAGGTAGGTCGAAGAAAGCCCCTGTTATAAAATAACGACGCTCTCTGTATTTTCAGAGGGCGTTTTGTTTTTATTGGCTATATGATATTCAGCTTACATTATATTTTATACTTAATCCCTACTTTTGTGCCAATATGAAAAGAATGCTTGTCCTTTGCCTGGTGATATTTAGCGCCTGCAACTCTAAACCTAAAACACCTTTCAAAATTTTAAAATCCGAAAAAATTAAAGATGGTGCCAGGATAGATGTGCAGTTAAACGCGCGTATAGATAAACCTGACATGATAGCCATTGCTTCTTACATTAAAAGCGACAGTTCGCAATACAAGAACCTGCAGATAGATTATATACTACCGGGTAATAGTTACCAGAATAAAGGGGGAATTACCGTATATGCCACCGCTACTTATCATGATAAAGCCGTGCTTACCCCGGCCGATACCGTTGCTGATAAAAATAACAACCTGTTAAGTTTTGAATTTACCGGCTTTACACCCGCAAAAGCAAAAGAACTATTGGCGCTTGATCCTAAAGAGATGACTGGAAAACAGTTGTTAGGTAAATTTATTGACGATGGTACCAAAACCATAACCTTTATCTATGAAGACAAACAAGAAAACAATCAGCTTTACATTTTAGAACTTGATGAAGCGGGTAAAGTAGTATCCGCCATTGCACCTATGGAAGTTAAAGCAAACGGTATCCGCAAAATGGTGGTGAGCCAGCAAGGCGACTATATGGTTTTAAAAGACAGCGTCCTTACCCTATATAGCAGTACCGATGTGGACAAACCTTACAGAAGCATTAAACAAGGCTTGTAATGATCGGTTACTTCGACGGTGTTGTTGGTTTGGCTACAGGCACCGGCTTATTCTGAGCGAAACGCTTGCTTATAATTGCTAATTGATCGTCATTTAACTTTGAGGTAGCTTTTAGCAATTGAGCGAAATAAGCCACTTCATTATTTTGAGCAGGACAGCCCATGCTTTCGCCCGGTGTATCCAACGAGCTGCCGGCAGGACGGATCTGGCTATCAGCTAATAACTTACCTTTCGCGTCTAATATCACCCAAAAAGGCAGGCCGCTTTTTTCGCCCTTAAATGCTTTTAGTTGATCTAATGATCCCGGATTTTCTAAATTAGATTTAGCGCGTTGTTCTAATACATCCAGGTGGGCTATAACATAATTGTCGTCAAATAATTTTTTGCAAGTAGGATCATTCAGGCTGGCATCCATTTTCTTGCACCATCCGCACCACGAGGCATGAAACATTAACAGTACTTTCTTATTCTCTTTTTTGGCCTGTGCATAAGCCTGTTTTAAAACCACATCTGTGGCTAGAGGTGTTTCCTGTGCAAAACATAACGTTTTTACTGTAAACAGGATGGTAAATAATAAGAGATACTTTTTCATGGCAGGTTAATTTATGAAGCAATTTACAGAAAATTCATGCTATTTCACAACCAATTGTGCTGTATTACGGCTAAGCTGCTCTAACAAAACCGTTTTACCGCCAATTAACTCTTTTGCAATATCAGCTGTATAATGTCTTACCGTTATCAGGGTCAGATCGTTATTATACTTGGCTTTGTATGCTGTGTTTAAGTCGGCCAAGAGCTTACTGAAATATTCCTCTTTATAGTCAAAGCAAACACTAAAGCTCAGGGCCGATGTTTGCATCATGTTTATTTTAACATGGTTTTTGGCAAACCGTTCGAATATATCGCTTAAATGATCTTCTGTAATGAATGAATGATCTTTGGTTGATATAGAAAGCAACACCTGATCTTTTTTAATGATGATGACCGGTTTGGCAAACACATTTCTACCATCTTCTTTAATTACTGTACCGAGAGCATCCGGGTCTGTAAATGGCTTTACCAGCAGAGGTATATTAGCGTTTTGCAGCGGTTTAATGGTTTTTGGGTGAATAACCGTAGCGCCGTAATATGTCATTTCTATGGCTTCGGTATAGCTTAGTTCGTCAAATTTGATGGTGTCGTTAAATAATTTAGGATCTGCATTAAGTATGCCGGGAACATCTTTCCAGGTAGTGACAGACTCGGCACCCAAGCAAGCTGCAAATATAGACGCGGTATAATCAGAACCTTCGCGGCCAAGGGTAGTAGTGAAATTTTCAGAAGTGCCGCCTAAAAATCCCTGCGTAACCACAATACCTCGTTCTAACTGAGCTGGGATACTTAACTGAATACTTTCGCGTGTCTTATCCCATTGTACCGTGCCTTCGCGATAGTTGTTATCGGTATGGATATAACCACGTACATCCAGCCATTGGCTTTTTAAACCGACCTTATTCAGGTAAGCGGCAACTATTCGTGTAGATACCAATTCGCCGACTGATACGATCTGGTCATAAATAAAGTCGTAATCATCATGAGGTTCGTCTTCTATCATCCAGTCTATCTCCACAAAGGTATTGGCTACATCGTCAAATACCGGGTCGCCGGTTTCAAATAGTTCGGCTATTATATCGTAATGATATTGCTTGATGCCTTCGTAGATCTCATGCACATCATCAGTTTGCTCCGCATAAGCTTTGGTTAGTTTTTCTAAAGCGTTAGTAGTTTTACCCATTGCCGATACCACGATCAGCAATTGCTCGCTTTTATATTTACCGACCACATTGGCCAGGTTAATGATACCTTCTGCATCTTTAACAGATGCCCCTCCGAATTTAAAAACAAGCATTTATTTAAGATATTGGGTGATAACCGTGTTAGGTTTTAATAATGATCTGATCCTGGCGTAGGGGATAAACAGGTCTGTTTGCCCGGCAGCGTAGGGTTTTATTTCGTATTGGTTATAAAGAAATTTGATCCCAAGTGGAGTTATTGAAAAATTTTCATTCAGCGCGAATTTACTGTCTTTGAAAAAGTAATCTTTAGCTAAAGAAGCGGTATCACTTAGTTTTTCCTGTTTTCTGAAAATGGTATCGGCTATAGCTGTTAGCTGCGCTTTGTAATTGTCTTTAAGGATATCCTTTAAGTAGATGTTTTTTTCGCTTTTAGTATTCCAGTTGATAAAAGTAGTGATGGAGTTACCATGTGCACCACCTTGAAAACTATAACCGCTAATTTCTAAAGTAGTTAAACTTGAATCCTGCCTTAATATTTTAGCATGATTAGCTAACGTGAAAAATAAGGATGACCTTTTATCATGTTTTCTAAAACGGTCATAACCGGCAAGGAATCGTTTGGTATACTCCTGCAGATCGGTCGATGTTTTATCAAAAGTAAACAGGTTAGCCAATTTATAGTTTATTGTATCATTTAATGTAGGCTGATAATTAAATATCGGGTATATTATCTTTACTACTGTACACCCACTATCTGGCTTATTGCCGCAATCCGCAGCACGTTCTTTGATAGTTTTATAGGTATAAGCAAGTGTATCCTTTGTAGTATCAGCTTTAGGGTTATTTGGTTTTCCCCATTGGCAAGAATTTAACCCAAATGCTATCGCCAAAAATAAAATACCTCTAACTTTCATAGCCTAATAATTTAATAGTTGTTCTTTTGATAATGACGCATTTAACCATCCTGCCTCAATCGCCGAGTTGTATTTAGCATAAAAATTAATCGCAGGCTCGTTCCAGTCCAATACTTGCCAAACCATACCTGCAAAGCCCATTTCTTTAGCTTCAATGATTAAACGGTCAAATAGTAGTTTACCTATCCCTCTACCACGCATCGGTTCTGTAACTATAAAGTCTTCCAGGTACATACGGCAGCCTTTCCACGTTGAAAAACGAATGTAATACAAAGCAAAACCAACCACCAAACCATCAATTTCGGCTACAAAAGCTTTCCATACAGGTTTATCGCCGAAGCCGGCGGCTTCAAAATCTGCTAACGTTACTGTTACTTCTTGCGGCGCTTTCTCATAAAGAGCAAGTTCGTTCACCAGTTCCAACAGGCGAATACAATCTTCTTTTACGGCTACTCTTAAATGTATTTGCATATTTCTTTTGTCTGAATCGCAGATTAAGCAGATTTACAAGATTTAAATTAAAGTCATTATAATCAGAAAAATCCGTTTAATCTGTGATTCCCTCCTTAATTGTTTTTCCAATGCTTAATAACCCTGCCCCCAAAAATGGTGCTGCCTACGCGGATCATATTACTACCTTGTTCAATGGCTATCTCATAATCAGACGACATACCCATCGATATGGTATCAAAACTATCTTCTTTTCTGAAAAAGCTTTGTTTAATACCGTCAAAAAAGGTTTTCAGTTCATGAAATTCATCCTTTAGCTGTTTTTCTTTATCAGTATTGGTAGCTATACCCATTAGACCGCGGATGCGGATATTTTTTAACCCGGCAAATTCGTCTGATCGTAAAAGTTCTATGGCTTCGTCAAAACCTAAGCCAAACTTGGTTTCTTCGTCGGCAATGTAGATTTGTAGTAAGCAATCAATCACGCGATCGTTTTTTATAGCTTGTTTATCGATTTCCTGCAAAAGTTTAATGCTGTCAACCGCTTGTATCATGCTGATAAAAGGGGCAATGTATTTAACCTTATTGGTTTGCAGGTGGCCAATTTGGTGCCATTCAATATCTTTGGGTAGCTGCTCGTACTTTTCAACCATTTCCTGTACGGTGTTCTCGCCAAATAAACGCTGGCCGGCATCATAGGCTTCCTGTATATCGGCAACCGTTTTTGTTTTGGATACGGCTATTAAAGTCACCTTTTTAGGTGTTGTTTCGTTTTTTAGGCTTTTGATATTATCAGCAATGCTCATTAATGCGTAATTTTGGTCAATTAAACCGCTAAATTACAGAATGCGTAAACATATTATCTTGTTTTTTTCAGCTTTGCTTTTTTTGTTTGCCTGCAACCGAGAAGAAGATACCACCGGAATTATAAAAAAAGACGTAATGATCCGCTTACTGACTGATATCCATATAGTTGATGGCAGCCTGGTCTTACAACCTAATGGCGACAGTTTGTTTAAGTATGGTACAGGTAAATTTCAGTACGTACTTAAACAATACCATACAGATACCGCGCAGGTAAGGAAGAGTATGATTTATTATACCCGGCATATTGATGTACTGGCTACTATGTATGACGAAATAAATAAACGCTTACAGGCTAAAACCGATTCGATCAGCAAAATTGTTAACAAAGAAATGGAGCATACCCGAAAAGACCAGGCGCAATCAGAAGAAAAGATAGCCAAGTTTAAAAGAGATTCCATCATGAAAAAATCACAGGAGGATCTTAAAAAAATTCAACTGAGGCTTGAAGAAAAAAAGAAACACCCTCAACCTGTAAAAAAACATAAGAAGAAGAAAAAAAAGGCCATAACTCCAAATACAACATCACAAAATAAATAAATGCTTTACCCTGAGAATAGTATTGATAAGCTGGGATTTACCGAGGTAAAGGAATTAATAAAAGCACATTGCCTAAGTATTATGGGCCAGCAAATGGTTGATAAGATACAGGTAATGAGTAATTACGACCTGATAAGCAAATTTTTAAGCCAGGCGCATGAGTTTAAGAACATTTTACAAAATGATGCTGCTTTACCCATTCAGCATTTTTTTGATATAAAATCATTGGCTAATAAGGTACGGTTGGAAGGTGCTTTTTTAAGTGAGGAAGAGTTTTACCAGGTATTATCATCATTAAATACTGTATTTGCTGTAATAGCCTATTTTAATGAACGCGAAGGGCAGTACCCCAACCTGGAAGCTTTATTTGAACATTTACCTATTGAACGATCTATTATCCGTAAAATAGAACAGGTAATTGATGCAAAAGGTAAAATAAAACCCAATGCATCGCGCGAGCTGGCAGATCTATCGGCCGGTATAGCCAAAGCCGAACAGGAAGCCCGCAGAAAGATAGACCAGGTATTTAAAAGCGCGGCCGCTAACGGCTGGACAGCAGATGGCTCACTAACTATTCGTGACGGGCGGTTGTGTATACCTTTATTAGCAGAAAACAAGCGCAAGTTAAAAGGCTTTATACATGATGAGTCGGCATCGGGCCAAACTGTTTATACAGAGCCGGAGGAGGTTTTTACCCTTAATAACAAGATTCGTGACCTGGAATTTGAGCGCCGTCGCGAGATCATTAAGATATTAACCACCTTAACGGATGAATTAAGGCCATATGTGCCGCTTTTGCTATCGTACCATGGCTTGCTTACCAAACTGGATTTCGTGCGCGCCAAGGCCCTGTTTGCCATTGATATTGAAGGCGAACTGCCACAGGTAGTAAACGATGCCCGGCTTAAACTGGTTAATGCCCGGCATCCGCTGTTGTTTTTGAATTTTAAGAAGGAACATAAAACCGTAGTGCCGTTAAACCTACAGATAGACGATCGTACACGCGTAGTTGTAGTATCGGGCCCAAATGCCGGGGGTAAATCTGTTTGTATGAAAACTGTGGGGCTGTTACAGCTTATGGTGCAGGCCGGTTTATTGATCCCTGCGGATGAGGCAAGCGTGGTAGGCGTATTCAGACAGTTTTTTGTGGATATTGGTGATGATCAGTCTATCGAAAGCGATTTGAGTACTTACAGCGCGCATCTATCCAAAATGAAAAACTTTGTGGAGAACGCTAATGGTAAGTCGCTGATACTGATAGATGAGTTCGGTACCGGCACAGACCCGCAATTTGGCGGACCGATAGCCGAAGCTGTTTTAGAATCATTAAATCATAAAAAGGTGCGGGGAATGGTTACCACCCACTACAGTAACCTTAAAATATTTGCCGGTAATACCGAAGGGATAGAGAACGCATCCATGTTGTTTAACAATGTAGAGATGAAACCGCTTTATATGCTGGAAGTAGGTAAGCCCGGCAGTTCGTACGCGTTCGAGATCGCGCAGAAGATCGGCTTGCCGCAAAATGTGCTTAACCTGGCTAAGAATAAGATCAGCGCCGGGCAAAAAAATGTGGATACGCTATTAGTTGGTTTGGAGCGCGAAAAGAAGGAAATACTGGATACACGTGTTAAGCTGGAAAAACAACAAAGACAGGTTGACGCCTTACTTGCTGAAAATGAAAAGCTAAAAAGCTATCTCGAAGAAAATAAAAAGGTATTGATCCGCGAGGCTAAAGATGAAGCTAAAAACATTATTCTTAATGCCAATAAGCTGGTTGAAAATACCATAGCCGAAATTAAGAGTAATAACGCTGATAAGGAAAAAACCAAAGACCTGCGCGAAAACCTGAACAGGGAATTGGAGAAAAATACCGTAAAGCCTGATAAAGTAAAAGCTACAACAACCGATGAAGAGCTTAAAGTAGGCGATTGGGTAAAACTAACCGACTCTGAAACGACCGGGCAGATAATTGAACTGATAAAAGACAATGTGATCATTGCCATTGGCGATCTGCGTACGGTAGCGAAGAAAAAACGGGTTCAAAAAGTTTCTAAGTCGGCAGTACCGAAGAGCGTCCGCAGAAATTCTACAAGTATGACCGGTGATATCGCTGGTTTCAGCCCGGAAATAGACGTACGCGGTATGCGCACCGAAGATGCTTTGTCTGCTATTGAAAGGCTGTTTGACCGCGCCCTGATGATGGGTTTCGGTAACCTGAAAATACTTCATGGTAAGGGCGACGGTATCCTGCGTAAAATGATTCGCCAATACCTCAAAAAATACGACCAGGTTGACCGCATGGAAGATGAACACGCGGACAGGGGCGGAGACGGTATTACGTATGTGTATTTTAAATAAATAGAAACATTTACCTGTTTTAAGGTGCAAATGATTTTTGTAATTTTACTCCTACCAATTACAAACAATGAACAAAGTTTTTAATAATGCCGATAAGGCTATCCATGATATCAAGGATGGTAATATGTTGCTGTTGGGCGGTTTTGGCTTATGCGGCCTACCTGAGAATTGTATCACCGCATTAGTTAAGAAAGGGGTGAAGGATCTGACCTGTGTATCAAACAATGCCGGTGTTGATGATTTTGGGATCGGCCTGATGTTGAAACAACGGCAGGTTAAAAAAATGATAGCATCTTACGTAGGTGAAAATGCGGAGTTTGAACGGCAACTACTAAGTGGCGAACTGGAAGTTGAACTAATCCCACAGGGTACATTGGCAACCCGATGCATGGCTGCCGGATACGGTATGCCTGCTATATTCACCCCGGCTGGTATTGGTACCGAAGTAGCTATCGGTAAAGAAATAAGAAACTTTAACGGCAAAGACTATTTAATGGAGATGGCCTTTGATGCTGATTTTGCCATAGTAAAAGCCTGGAAGGGTGATACCATGGGTAATTTAATTTACCGTGCCACTGCACGTAACTTTAACCCGGTGATGGCCATGGCAGGCAAGATAACCATTGCAGAAGTAGAGGAACTGGTTGAGCCGGGAACGCTGGATCCGGATCATATCCATACACCGGGGATATACGTGCATAGGATATTTCAGGGAACCAATTACGAGAAAAGAATAGAACAAAGAACTGTACGACCGGTTAATTAATTGTCATTGCGAGGAGGAACGACGAAGCAATCGCGAACTATACTCCGTGCGATTGCCACGCTACGCTCGCAATGACATAAAATAGAAATTATGTTAGATAAGGTAGGAATAGCAAAACGTATTGCTCAGGAAATCAAAGACGGCTACTACGTTAATTTAGGTATCGGTATACCTACCCTGGTTGCCAATTACATCCCAAAGAATATAGACGTGGTACTGCAGTCGGAAAACGGTTTGCTGGGTATGGGGCCATTTCCGTTTGAGGGTAAAGAAGATGCGGATCTGATCAATGCCGGCAAGCAAACCATTACTATGCTGCCTGGTTCTGCAATATTTGATTCGGCTATGAGTTTTGGGATGATAAGGGCACGTAAGGTAAACCTGACTATACTCGGGGCTATGGAAGTATCAGAAAACGGGGATATAGCCAACTGGAAGATCCCCGGCAAAATGGTTAAAGGAATGGGTGGAGCAATGGACCTGGTAGCATCCGCAGAAAACATCATCGTAGCTATGCAGCACATAAACAAAGCCGGCGAGTCGAAACTATTACCTAATTGCACCTTACCGCTAACCGGTATCAACTGCGTTAAAAAAATAGTTACTGAACTGGCCGTATTAGACGTTTTACCCGGTGGTGGATTTAAGCTATTAGAACGTGCGCCCGGTATAAGTGTCGAAGAAATTAAAAACGCGACAGCGGGTAAGTTGATTATTGAGGGTGATGTGCCTGAAATGAAGATCTAAATGAGGTGTCACCCTGAGCTCCGTCGAAGGGTGAGCGTAAAGGCCTTGCCCGCTATGGTTCGACAGGCTCACCATGACAATCCACGTTTTGATGTGTTTTAACTAAGCACCTTCTCCCGCAACTCTTTCGAGATCTCATCAGTAACCGCCTGTATATGTTCGGCGGTTTGTGTGTTGTTCATTACCACCTTATGGCACTCGTCTTTGTAGGGTAATAAAAACTCTTTATAGGCAGGCACCACATGGTTCTCCCATTTGTACATGACATCATCATGCGAATAGCCACGTTCATGCAGGTCGCGTTTTAAACGGCGCTGCAAGGCTATCGGCTCATCGGCATCTATAAATATGCGCATATCCAATAGTTCGTCTATCGCCTTAAAATGGAAGATAAAAAGACCTTCGATGATGAGGATAGGGGCAGGTTTTATTTCTAAAAGCTGGGGTACTATGTTGGGGTTGTTAAAAGTATACTCTTTTTTATAGATGACCTCGCCATTGATTAGCTTGTAGATGTCCTGTTCAAACTGCTCATTATCAATAGTTGCCGGCTTATCAAAATCATATAGCTTATTTTCTTCGGGCGTCATATCCTGAGCTACCGGGAAATAATAATCATCCTGCGACACCAGGCAAACCTCATCGGCCGAAAAATGATCTAAAAAACGTTTTAAGAAAAAAGTTTTGCCAGAGCCGCTACCACCGGCAATACCTATAATGTAAGGTGTATTGATAAAAGATTTACTCATTTGGGCTACCGTAGCTAATAGTTACACGGATACGTTTATCTAAAGCACCGATAGACTCGGCTACATTTTTAGTCATTACCAGGATCACATCCTTAGTAGATTCATTGTCTGTAAAACGGCCAACAACTTTTGCAAAGCTGGTACGGCCGGTCATAGGGTTGGTTATTTTTACCACCGTGCCGATAGGAGCGGTGCGGTGTAATACCAATTTCTTATTAGGATCAAGTGTGGTGTCGTCTATCCAGGTAGCTACACCTTTTTCTGTTTTCTCGAACAAGCCGTAGCGGTTGGCATTTAATTTTCTTTCTGCGCTATCTACTCCGTTAACGTAGGTGGTCGAATCTCGTTTAGCAACCGGGTCGGTAACAACAGGTGCCGGTGCTGGCGCATCGGCAGTGCCTGATTTTACGTGTATAATCTGGCCCGGCGTTACTGTGGTAGAAGTCAACCCGTTCAGTTTGATAATATCTTCAACGGTCGAGTTAAAGCGTTTGGCGATTGAATACAACGTTTCGCCGGCTGACACTTTGTATTGTTGTGTAGCCCCACTAACGTTAGCTGGTGCAGGTTCTTGTTTTACAGGTTGTTGAACTACAGGGTGCTGTACAACCGGTGCGGTTATATGTTTTTCAACAACCGCAGGTTTTGTTGTTTCAACAAAAGATCTTTCGGTAGGTACTTTAATAATGTTGCCGATCTTTAACTGAGCGTCTTTGTTAAACTTAATAATGTCGCCGGGCTTAACATTGTAACGACGACCTATTGAATAGTAATTGTCTTTGGGATCTAATTTATGTAAGATCACTTTTTTGCCGTCAAGATTTTCAACACCAACCGAGTCGATTAGGCTGGTCTTTGCAAAAAGTGTTGTAGTAATTGTTAATAAGGGGGCAACTAACAATAATGTTTTTAATTTCATAATAAATTATTATTCAGTTTATTAGAGGTTTATCACCTTTAATTCTGATTTGTTTTTAATATAAACGAGCGAGTTTTTATACAGGATAAACGACTCGGGTTGCATTTTTTGTATATCAGAGTTCAATAAATCTTCATATACCAGGCCAGTACCATCCATCACATACAGGTGTTGTTTCAGCTGTCCGTCTTTAAAAGAATGCAAAGATACAATTCTGAAATTATTGTGGTCAAGGTAATGTACGATGTTATTATGTGCTATGGGCAAAGCCCCGATCAACACAGATGAGTTTGAAATTTGTGGAACAATCAAATGGTTTTCAGGTTCGGTATCCAATGTTGGTTCATATAATCTGATGATAGAACCTGTTTGAATATCGGCCAGGAAAAGTTTTTTTGGCTGGATCTGGAGGTTGTATAATACAGGGCCGTTAACAGATAAATGATCGAACGCGTAGGTGTAATTATTCCAGATTATTTCGCCGGTATTATTTATGGCGATAACCCCTTTATGCACAGGTGTGTTTTCTGATTGATAGTTATGTAAGAGCAATACACCATTATAAGCGGCTTCAATTCCGGTTAGCCATCTTTCGGGTAGGATAAAGCCTTCAAAATTTGTTTGTCCGCTTGTAAGATCGATAGCGGTGAAAGAAACCTGTTTTTCCGCAGTCCTTACTTCGAGGAAGATAGTATTGCTTATACCATCAATTTCAAGGCGCCAGATCACGCCGTTTAACTGCTTGCTGATAAAAGGTAATAGCATGGTCATAAACGGTGCAAATATGCTATTAATATCAAATAGTAGTGGTATTTTACTCAACAAAAAGCATAGTTACCTGTTATCACAACACAATAATTTACACATCATGAACGCAAAAGAAATAAGCCTTAAAGAAGGCGAAGTAAAACCAGTAGTTGATCATTTAAATGATCTTTTAGCCAATTATCATATCCATTATCAAAAATTAAGAGGCTGCCATTGGAATGTTAAAGGCGCAAGTTTTTTTACCTTGCATGTTAAGTTCGAAGAACTGTACACCGAAGCTTTGCTTACTATCGACGAACTTGCAGAGAGAATTCTAACCTTAGGTAAAGCTCCATACAGTACCTTTGACAATTATATTAAAACATCGACCCTTAAAGAAATTAATACCATTGGCCTGAAAGATACCGCAATGGTAAAAGCCCTGATAGAAGACATGGCCAAGCTGATACAAATGGAGCGTGAACTATTAGAAATAACCGCCGAGGCCGGTGATGATGGCACTAATGATATGGTGAATCGTTTTATGCAATTTAAAGAAAAAAACACCTGGATGTTACGCTCGTTTGTTAACGAGGATTAATATTTACCGGTACAAAAACAAAAAGGGTTAGCTATTTATCATAGCTAACCCTTTTTGTTTTATGCTGTGCGTTTAGTACCTGTATCCAAAAGTTATAAAGAAGTTATTGTTAGTCGCATTTACATTAGCGACAGGCGTAGTAGGTCCGATATTATAAGGTAATACATTTTGCGAACCTTTTATGTTCATAATAGTCGCGTCTACATAATAGCTGCCCAGCCTGTAACCCAGACCGCCGGTAACTATTTTTGTATCTGTACCACCGGTTTTTAATGGAGTGCCCTGTATAGCATAACCACCGCGTAAAGCAATAGAATTAGTCAGCTTGATCTCTGCACCGGCACGCAGGTTTACTGCGGATTTATAGGTGCTTTTTATGATACCATTATCATAACTATTAGTATAATCATCATTGCTGTTAATATGGGTCGTACTGTAATCAATATATTCAACATCGCCGGTTATAAAACCAATATTTCCCATGAATATTGATAAGCCGCCTGATGTTTTAAATGGTGTACGCATAGTATAGGTTAGCGGATACTCCACCGGGCCGTTCGAATATTTTTGGCCACCACTTAGGTTATTAGTTAAACCTTCGCTAAAGGTATCATCAACCGTTAAAAAGCTTGGTGTAGTAATAGCAGCGCCAACGCGTACACTTTCTATTATTTTATAGATCAAACCTAAACGTGCATTAAATCCGTCGCTTTTGGTATTTTGAAATTGTGAGTAGGTAGAGTTAAAACCATAATTGGTTGGCGTATTATTTACAATAGCGCTGAGTGACCCAACCTCATTAAAGGTTTTGGTTGATTTATACCGCAAATTAGTAATGCCAATACCAAAGCCCAGGTATAATTTATTGTTATAGCTTGATCCTAATGCCAGGTCTAAAGCGTTTTGGCCGCCTGTTCTGTCAATATAACCATTTTGAACAACCCCGGGATAAGAATTGGCTTTGTAGGTGTAATTAGAACCTGTGCCATAAGCGTCAATCAATTTCTGGCCTAAAGCCCAGCCCTGTAGTGTTGCCGGATCTGTACCTTCGGCATTGGCCAGGTTGCCATAGTAATCATTAATGGAGTTTGCACTGTTTTTACCACCGTAATTAACCCGTTCGTCAAAATTGTTGGTGCGATTATAGCTTACACCAAAATTTAAATTTACCCAACCCTTGGTTTTATCTTGCCCGGGCGGTGTATTTAAACGCGAAAAATATACATATCCTATATTACTTAGATTGGGTGTGTTTTTAGTAGCTGAGCCTGATTGTCCCAAATAAGCAGAATTACTTTTATAGCTATCAAACTCGGGAGTAAGGCTGGCTTCCGACTTCGTGAAAAAACCTAATCCCGCAGGGTTACCGCTTATAGAACTAATATCACCACCAACAGCTGTATTGGCGTTACCAATAGCTTTTATGCGCGATGTTGAGCCGGTTTGAAAAGTAGAAAAACGTACAGCATCATTTGCGTATTGGGCAAAACTACTTTGGCTAATTGCCATACAGACAATTACAATAAGGATATATTTAGATCTCATATAAAGGTTTAAGATTATGGCCTAACCGGTCTGCCGCCGCCACCCGAACTACTGCTGCTGCCCGAAGAACTACTACCGGAACTGCTTGAATTATTGTTCGAACTTGGTGGTGGTGAGCTGTTAACTCGCTCTATAGCGGGTTGTTGAACTACCTGCCTTGGATTTTGGCTTTCAGGGCGTACATACCTTGGTACTACATTAGGGTTAATTACAGCCTGGGCATTGCTACCCGGCCTGCCGGGATATACCGCGTTATTACCACCCGGGCGATTGCCGTTAAATGCACCGTTATTGTTGGTTCCGTTATTGGGGCGTGAAAATGTTAATCCATTATTTACTACCGAACTGTTATTTGGACGAGAGCCTGAAAACGCCCCGGTATTTCCGCCACCTAAAACAAAACCGACGGTAGCATTATTTCCTTTACTATAGTGCGAACGGGATCTTTTATAATTAGCCCTGCTGCCACCCCCATATATAAAGGTTGAGTAAGCTACACCATAACCAAAGTTGTCATAACCATCATAATAGCCATAGCCAAAATCATAAGCAGAGTATACCCCCAGGTCACTATAAACCGGGTCATCATAATAACCATCAGGTTGTGCTACAGGCAGACTGTTATTTGAATAAGCATAGTAGGGGGTATAGTCATAATAAAAATCGTCGTCGTAATCAAAAGGGGTGAAATAATTGAACCTGTTGATGCGTGATTCATAATCGCCATAATAATAGTAATCGTCGTTTCTTACATAATTATTTTGCGGCTGTACGTATGCTACAGGTTCGTACGAATCACCAGCCTGCGATTTGGTGTAATACACATCATCATCCAGGATCTTTGTTTTCGATAAATTATTAACGGTAGAGCAGGAACTCAATGCAACCGCACTGATCAAAATTATTCCCTTAAGCAGGTTCCTTTTCATCTTTTTAGGTTTTTGGCTTTGTAATTAGACCAATATTTACACACAAGGTTTAATTTGACGTGCTGATAACGTATAAATTTATAAATTTGACCACAATAATAAGTAATTAAACAGTAAATATATTCCACAAACAAATGAGCAAAGGCGTTATTAGTAAAGATGAAGATTATTCGCAATGGTATAACGATCTGGTTATAAAGGCCGATATGGCCGAGTATTCGCCGGTTAGAGGTTGTATGATCATTAAACCGTACGGATACTCTATTTGGGAAAAAATGCAGGCCGTGTTAGACAAAATGTTTAAAGATACCGGCCATAGCAATGCTTATTTCCCGTTACTGATACCCAAGTCATTTTTCTCGAAAGAAGCCAGCCACGTTGAAGGTTTTGCTAAAGAATGTGCTGTAGTAACCCATTACCGTTTAAAGAATGATGGTAACGGTAATATTATTGTTGACGAAGATGCCAAACTGGAAGAAGAGCTGATTATCCGTCCTACATCTGAGACCATTATATGGAATACTTACCGTGGTTGGATCCAATCCTATCGCGACCTGCCTATTTTGGTTAACCAATGGGCCAATGTAATGCGTTGGGAAATGCGTACCCGTTTATTTTTACGCACCAGCGAGTTTTTATGGCAGGAAGGCCACACCGCTCATGCAACTTCTGACGAGGCTATTGCCGAAACAGAGCAAATGTTGGGTGTATATGCTGAGTTTGCTGAAAACTGGATGGCATTACCTGTAGTAAAGGGGCGTAAAACACCAAACGAGCGTTTTGCAGGCGCTTTAGATACTTATTGCATTGAAGCATTAATGCAGGATGGAAAAGCTTTACAAGCTGGTACTTCGCATTTTTTAGGGCAAAACTTTGCTAAAGCGTTCGATGTGAAATTTACCAATAAAGAAAACAAGCTCGACTACGTTTGGGCAACATCATGGGGGGTATCAACCCGTTTAATAGGGGCGTTGATCATGGCGCACTCTGATGATGCTGGTTTGGTATTGCCACCAAAACTGGCACCTATACAAGTTGTTGTTGTGCCGATATATAAACACGACGAAGAACTGGACAATATAACCGCTTATGTAAATGAACTTTCTAAATCGTTGAAAGCTAAAGATATATCAGTTAAGTTTGATAAGCGAGATACGCATCGCCCGGGAGCTAAGTTTGCCGAGTACGAATTAAAAGGTGTACCATTACGCGTAGCTATTGGTAGCCGTGATATGCAAAACGGAACAGTAGAACTGGCACGCCGTGATACCAAAACCAAAGAGACTGTTAACCAGGACGGTTTGACCGATCATATAGAAAAACTGTTGGAGGAGATCCAAAACAACATCTACCAAAAAGCTGCAAACTTCCGTACCGAAAATACTACAGAAGTTGATACTTACGAAGAGTTTAAACGCTTATTAGATGAGAAACCAGGTTTTCTTTCAGCACATTGGGATGGAACCTCAGAAACCGAGCAAAAAATAAAAGACGAAACTAAGGCTACCATACGTTGTATCCCTTTGGATAATAAATTGGAAGAAGGTAAATGCATCCTTACAGGTAAACCTTCTACACAGAGGGTGTTGTTTGCAAGAGCATATTAGGTGTTGGTGAGTGGTTGATTAAGTTGATTGGGTGAGTAGTTGATTGGTTTATTATTGGTTCAAATTTTATTGAAAATGATTCACTTTATATTATAAAGATAATTTCCCTTTGACTATCCACCTAATCAACTCAATAAACCAACCATGGCCTCATTTACAGAATTAGAAGTTTGGAAACAATCCAGGAAGATAAGGATGTGGGTAATGGCTCTAACTAAAAAATTTCCCGGTGAAGAAAAACATCGCTTGGCAGACCAAATTATACGTTCATCACGTTCAATAGGAAACAATATTGCCGAAGGTCATGGACGCTTTCATTATCAAGACAATATTAGGTTTTGTATTATGGCACGTGGTTCACTATCAGAAACACTTGACCATTTAATAATTGCCTTTGATGATAAGATAATGAAAGAAGAAGAACTTCAAGCCTTTAAAATAGAATACGAAAGCTGTTTGAAATTATTAAACGGATATATTCAATACCTTAAAAAGAAAAAGGTTGATGAATTGAGTTGATATTTAATGAATGGTTTGGTAGCCGATTAAGTGAATTTTTAGAAATTAATATAACTATCCACTTAATCGGCTACCAAACCAAAAGCCAACCACTCACTCAATCAACCCAATCAACTTAATCAACCAAAGAATGAAATTCGCAACAAAAGCTATACATGCGGGTCAAGAGCCCGACCCAACTACCGGCGCGGTAATGACGCCGATATACCAAACATCAACTTACTGGCAAAAGTCGCCGGGAGATCACCAGGGGTATGAGTACTCACGTGGTACAAATCCTACCCGTAAGGCGTTAGAGAATTGCCTGGCTGCTTTAGAGAACGCGCAATTCGGACTTGCATTTTCAAGTGGAATGGGCGCTACTGACGCGGTAATGAAGTTGTTGCTTCCTGGCGATGAAGTTATTACCGGTAATGACCTTTACGGTGGGTCCTACCGTATGTTCACCAAGATTTTTGCTAATTACGGTATCAAGTTCCATTTCCTGGATTTATCAAACCCAGAAAATATCCGTGAATACACCAACGCAAATACCAAGCTGATCTGGATAGAAACTCCCACAAATCCAACAATGCAGATTGTTGATATAGCGGCGGTGACTAAAATTGGTAAAGAAAAAGGTTTATTGACGGTGGTGGATAATACCTTTGCTTCCCCATACCTGCAAAATCCGACAGACCTGGGTGCTGATATTGTAATGCACTCGGTTACCAAATACATTGGTGGCCATAGTGATGTGGTTATGGGGGCTTTAATGTTGAATAACGAGGACCTGTATAAGCGCTTGTTCTTTATTTATAATGCCTGCGGTGCTACTCCTGGGCCTATGGATAGCTTTTTGGTGTTACGTGGTATTAAAACGCTGCACTTGCGCATGAAAGCGCATTGCGAGAATGGTCGTAAAATAGCCGAGTTCTTGAAAACGCATCCAAAAGTTGACAAGATCTACTGGCCGGGTTTTACCGATCACCCTAACCACGAGATCGCTAAAAAGCAAATGCGCGATTTTGGCGGCATGATCTCTATCACCTTAAAAGGGGCAGATCTGAAAGAAACATTCCGGGTAGCATCGTCATTTAAAGTATTTGCATTAGCCGAATCATTAGGTGGGGTAGAATCATTGATCAATCACCCGGTTACCATGACACACGCGTCTATTCCAAAAGAAGCACGTGAAGCTGTTGGCGTGGTTGATAACCTGTTGCGTTTAAGCGTAGGGGTAGAGGATGTGGATGATTTGCTGGATGATTTGAAGCAAGCGTTGGCGTAATGCTAACTAACCCGCGCGTCATTGCGAGGAACGAAGCAATCTCTACAACAGAAGGTCAATAAGCTAAATTTCATTTGGCGACAGCCAGCACGAACATTTTGGACTTTGATTAGCGAGTGAAGAGATTGCTTCGTTCCTCGCAATGACGCGTTATTATAAATTACATTAATGATAGAAGACCTTCGCTCATTTCTCGATACCAAAGTCACTCAATACAACCAACCCGGTTTTATAAAGAATGACCCTATCAGCATCCCACATATGTTCACCAAAAAGCAGGATATCGAGATTATGGGCTTTTGGGCGGCTACACTGGCCTGGGGGCAACGCGTTACCATCATCAATAAATGCAAGGAACTGATTGCTTTAATGGATGGCGCGCCGTATGATTTCATTATTAACCATGAAGACATCGACCTAAAGAAGCTACTGCACTTTAAACATCGCACCTTTAATGATATTGATACGCTGTATTTTATCGCTTTCTTTAGATGGCATTATGAGAACCATGAATCGCTGGAATCGGCGTTTATACCCCCTAACCCCCTAAAGACAGAACTCTTGGCAGGTGTTGAACCAATAGAGCAATACCTTAACGATTTTAGGAGTTACTTCTTTTCTTTACCCGATTTTCCGCATCGTACCAAAAAACATGTATCATCACCCTCGCAAAAATCGACCTGCAAACGGTTAAATATGTTTTTACGCTGGATGGTACGAGAGGACAATTGCGGGGTGGATTTCGGTATCTGGAACCAGATCAAACCATCAGAACTGATAATGCCCTGCGATCTGCACGTAGACCGTGTGGCTCGCCACCTCAACCTTATCACCCGCAAACAAACCGACTGGCAAACCGCTATAGAGCTTACCCAACGCCTGCGTGAGTTTGACCCGGCAGACCCGGTAAAATATGATTTCGCCCTGTTTGCTATGGGCATAGAAGAAAGGTGGGGAGCTAATACAATTTTGCCGATCTTGTAATAATAAATAAGTTTGTCATTGCGAACGCAGTGTGGCAATCGCACGGAGAAAAGCGTAGTACATCATAGTTCGCGATTGCCACACTCGTACCTTCGTTCGCAATGAGACAGTTTTATTGAAAAACACCATGCAACACGAAAACTCCATATCCCAATTCCTAACCGGTAAATCGCCGCATACGCTGCTGCTTTTCCATCATTTCATTAATGAATTTGAAAAGATGGGTGCTATTACGGTCGAACCTACTAAAACCATGATCGGCATATCAAACGCGCACAAACGTATTGCCTGGGTAACGCAATTGGGCAAGAACTTTATCCACGTGGTGCTGCCGTTTAAACAACCTTATGAGGATAACCTATGCTTCCAGAAGGTAGGGCAGGTGCCGGGGCAAAACCAATTTAATCATCATTTAAGAGTTTTGAACGTTGAGGATATAAACGAGGAGGTGTTGGGGTTTATGCGGTTAGCGTATGGCGAAGAAAAATGAACGTGAGGGTGATCCACTTTTCCTGATCCACTCTTCAAAAAGGGGCGAAAAAATGACCAATCTTCAATAACTTGATCATCAGTAAATTAATTTAATATCATACTTGATAATCCAGACGAATAGGTCTGATCCAAAGTGATCCGCTTAAAATCTTAAATATCTTATTTTTAAACTGTTAACATAAAAAGGTGATCCATGTGATCCTTATTTTAAAGTGGATCACCTATTAAGCTTCTTCCTTAAAAAATACCTTATAGTAATTCATGGCTTTATCATCGTCAAAGCCCTTTTCTATCAGCTTGTTATCGCCATGGATATAGATATGGAAGTTCTTGTCCAACTTTAAAACGCTTTTATAAACACGGGCCTGTTTCTTTACCGCGTTGTCTGATATCTCGAAAGTGTCATTGATCTTAGTGTCAAACTCGTCCTCGTATTGGTTTTTATAAGTCTTGAAAGACGCTATCGCTTTGGGGTTAGCCAACACTTCATCTGCAAATTCATCCATATCAAAGGTCTCTTTTTCCTTAAAATACTTCATAGACCGGTTCAACAGGTCGATCTTATCCGTTTTGGACATATCAAATTCTTCGTCGATCTTATTGGTAACAAAGTTCTTGTAAATACCTAAAGTGTTGCTGGTCTGGTTATAACTATCATTACGGACCTTTAGCTGCAGGAAGTCGTCCTTCCAATAAATAGCAGCATCCTGCCCGCGGTTGGCCGTGTCTATTACCACTACTTTATAGCCATTTTCTTTTTCAATATTAAAGATCAGTACGCCTTTATCCAACTTGTTAATGTTGATGGCATTTTCTTCATAATCGACCGCGAAACCACCCTTTTCAGGATAAACCATTAGATAGGTTTCCTTATTTTCTGATTTGAAGATACCTATAGCGTCAAGCAAGTTACCCTCTATCTGTACATTTTTAAAGTAAGCCACGTACAGCTCGCCCGACTTAATGTTAGGGTGATTAGCTACTTTGTACAGGTGCTTGGCTATCTGTTCAGACGCTTCATGAAACTTTTCCTTGTCCTCAAATATCTGCGAAGCAAAATGATGGATCTCATTCAGCGCCAGGTCGCCGCTGCTGTGCATCAGGTGGTAAACCTCGACGGCTTTGGTGAACGGAGCCAGGAAATACTGTTTTAAAAGACTGGAGATCAACTCGTCTTTTAAAACCAATGGATGATCTGACAGGGCGTACATTTCACTTAGCGATTGGTTGCCAACGTGATGTACAGAAATTGTATCTAAATAAGCTTCGAAGGAGGTTACCATAATTGAGGCGCAATTTACTTTTTTTACTTTACGGTTATAGCTATTGTTGCGTCTAATTTGCGACCTTTGCCGCTAATGACCAATACAGAAGAGACCATTGTTGCTTTAGCCACTCCCGCAGGTGTAGGAGCCATCGGCGTTATACGCTTGTCAGGCCCGGATGCCATAGTAATTGCCAATAGTGTATTTAAAGGTAAGGACCTAACAAAACAGGATTCGCATACCATCCATTTTGGAAACATTGTTGATGGTGATTCGCTATTGGATGAAGTATTGGTATCGTTGTTCATTGCCCCTAAGTCATACACGCGTGAGAACGTGGTTGAGATCTCCTGCCATGGCTCTAATTATATTATCGAGTCTATTATCAAACTCCTCATCAAAAAAGGCGCAAGATCTGCAAAAGCAGGCGAGTTTACCTTACGCGCTTTCCTGAATGGTCAAATGGACCTTTCGCAGGCGGAAGCAGTGGCTGATTTGATCGCGTCTAATTCAAAAGCATCTCAACAAGTGGCTTTGCAGCAGCTACGAGGAGGGTTTAGTACCCAATTACAAACCCTGCGCGAGCAATTGGTACAGTTTGCATCCTTAATAGAACTGGAACTTGACTTTGCCGAAGAAGATGTTGAGTTCGCTAATCGCGATCAGTTAAAGAAACTGATCCATGAGATCAATAGGGTTATAGCTGCGCTGATACAGTCGTTCGAGTTAGGTAACGCCATTAAGCAAGGTGTAAATACCGTTATAGCCGGACGGCCAAACGCAGGCAAGTCGACCTTGTTAAATGCCCTGTTGAACGAAGAACGTGCCATAGTAAGCCACATCCCTGGTACTACCCGCGATACTATTGAAGAGGTGCTGAATATCAACGGTATTAACTTTAGACTGATAGATACAGCCGGTATCCGCGAAGCAACTGACGCCATTGAAAAGATTGGGGTAGAGCGTACAATGGAAAAGATAGATCAATCGGCTCTGTTAGTATACGTTTATGATGCAGACCAAATTACTATTGAAGAACTAAACAGCGATTTGCAAAGCTTGCAACGTCCCGGTGTGACCATGTTGGTTGTAGCTAATAAGGCCGACCTGCTATCGCCAAAAGAATTAGCTGTTTTAGCTGTATCACAAACACTCACTATCTCTGCCAAAGAAAAGACACATATTGACGAACTCAAGTCAAAAATCTACTACTCAGCTGTAAAAGAACAGTTAGATGGTAACGAAACACTGGTAACTAATATACGCCACCTGGAAGCGCTCCAACGTACAGAAGAAGCTCTTGCAAGAGTATTAAGCGGAATTGACACCGTAACGTCTGATTTCCTGTCGATGGATATAAAACAGGCCCTGCACTATTTGGGCGAAATAACTGGTGTAGTTACTACCGATGATCTATTAGAGAATATATTTAGTAAGTTCTGTATCGGAAAGTAACTATATTTTCTTTTGCTTTCAAATGTTATCTTTTGTATTCATTGTCAATAACTTAAATATTTAATTGTTTCTTTAGTTAGTATATTTTTTAATAAATTTTGTTACTAATTTGTTATTTTTGTTGTTTAGTAACAAATAGTAACATGAAAGTTGAAATTAGAGAGAAAAAGCTGAACAAAGGCAAATTGAGTTTATACCTTGATATTTACCATGAAGGCAAAAGGGAGTATAAATTTTTAAAGCTTTACCCCTTAGAAAATCCTAAAACGAAAGAAGAACGCTCATCTAATGCTGAAATAATGCGTAAGGCTAATGCATTGCGTATAAAAACTGAAAATTATTTAATTAACCAACGTGATATACAACTGGGCATAAAAAAGAGTGATATTTATTTTCTTGATTATTTTAATGAGCTAACTGAACAGCGAAAGAAAAGCCCCGGTAACTACGGAAATTGGGATAGTGCCTATAAAATATTACTTAAATATTATGGGGATAAAAAAGTAAAGGTTGCTGATCTTACAGATGATGACCTTACTAAAATTAAGCACTACATCTTAAACACTTACCGAACCAGATCGGAATTACCGTTATCCCAAAATGCTGCTTTGTCGTATTTTAACAAAGTAAAAGCGTGCCTTAATCAAGCTTTTGATGATAGATTAATATCAGACAAAATAGGAACAAGAGCTAAAGCTATAAAAGCGGAAGAAACACGAAGAGAATATTTAACGGAAGAAGAACTAAACAAAGTAATCAATACAGATTGTGAATTCCAATTGTTGAAAAATGCATTTCTTTTTAGTGTTTACACTGGCTTACGATGGTCGGATATTAACAAACTTCTTTGGAAGGATATTCACCATACAGCAGATGCAGGTTACAGTATTCATTTTAAACAACAAAAAACAAGCGGTATTGAATATCATCCCATTTCTAAAAAAGCAATTGAACTTATTGGTAAACCAAAAGGTGGTGAAGAGCGAGTTTTTAAAGGATTAAAATATAGTGCCTGGCATAATTTAAAACTTGCACAATGGGTAATGAAAGCTGGTATAACAAAAAAAATAACCTTCCATTGTGCGAGACATACATACGCTACTTTATTAATGACTAAAAATGTTGATATAGCTGTTGTAAGTAAATTATTGGGTCATAAAGAAATTAAAACAACGCAGGTTTACGCCAAAGTTATTGATCAACGCAAAATTGATGCATCTAAAATTTTTGATGATTTAATTTAATGATTGTAATTAAATTGTCAAAAGACGTGAATATTCACGTCTTTTTTTGTTTTACACCATTTTTTTTAGAACCCAGAAGGGGGTAGCCCATAAATCAGGAAAGGAAAAAAGCACGTGAACAATTTAAGTGGCCACTGATGTTGTTCATCAAAAAACTTAGTTAGCTAATAAGTATCGCTTTTGATAGATGAACTGTCCCCTTTAATAATTTAATAATTAAATGGTATCACAAAACAAAAATTTTATTACGACGGCAGAGCTTGCCGAATATCTGGGCGTATCCCTTAGTTATGTTTACAAACTTTCATTTTATAACAAGTTGCCGAAATATTGCCCCGGCAATAAACTAGTGTGGTTCAAACGATCTGAAGTTGATGAGTGGTTAACCAAACACCGCATAGCTTCAGAAGAAGAAGTAAGTTCCGAGGCCGAGTTAATGGTTTATAAAAGTAGGAGGGGGGCGTTATGAGTTTACCTACCCAAATACTAAATGACCTATTGGATGAAGTCCAGCCAATAAATTTCAGCCTGTTGGCTGGGTTAGAAAAAAGTCAAAAATTACAAACAAAACATTACTCCGTTATCTGTATTGAAACGGTATTAAATATAGCCCTCAAAAACGATTGGGGGCTATGCAAAAACAATGGCAGCTTTTATTTATTCAACGGCAAATATTGGCAACAGATAGATAAAAAAGAGTTGCAGACATTTTTAGGTAAGGCCGCTGAAAAAATGGGGGTTAATGCGTTTGATGCGAGATATCATGCCTTTAAAGAGGATTTATATAAACAATTTGTTTCAGCTTCAATAATGCCAAAACAAACCACGTTAAGAGATTTAACATTGGTCAACTTGCAAAATGGCACCTTTGAAATTGGTTCAGATGAACAGGTGCTTCGATCATTTAACCAAATCGATTTTTTAAAACATCAGTTATCTTTTGAATACGAGCCAAATGCAAAAGCACCTATGTTTGAATCGTATCTGAATACAGTTTTACCCGATAAGGATGCGCAAGCAATACTGGCAGAGTATTTAGGTTACGTTTTTATTCAACCAAGTACCCTTAAATTAGAAAAAGCCTTGTTGCTTTACGGATCGGGTGCCAACGGCAAATCTGTGTTTTTTGATATAGTAAACGGTTTACTTGGTGATGAAAATATTTCATGCTTTTCATTGCATAAGGTTACTACGAGTGACTATACGAGGGCAAAACTAAGTGGTAAATTGTTAAACTATTCAAGCGAGATTAGTGGCAATATGGATACGGCTGTTTTTAAGCAATTAATATCAGGTGAACCCACAGAAGCGAGATCGCCTTACGGTGAACCTTTTACTTTAACTGATTATGCTAAATTTATTTTTAATTGCAACGAGCTACCAAAAGATGTTGAACATAACAACGCATATTTTAGGAGATTTATAATTATCCCTTTCAATATAACTATCCCGCCTGAACAGCAAGATAAAAAGTTGGCTGAAAAAATTATTAAGGCAGAATTATCCGGGGTGTATAATTGGGTGTTAGAAGGCTTAAAAAGAGTTTTAAACAAAAGTGGGTTTACCGACTGCCAGCTTATATCAAAAATTGTTGAACAATATAAGGAGGAAGCGAACGTGGCTAAACTATTTTTAGACCATAACGATTACTGGCCAAGCGAAAACCAAAAGCTGCCTCTTCCAGACATATACCAAGAGTATAGGTTGTATTGTAAGGATAACGGATATAGCTCACTAAATAATATCAATTTTAAACGCCGATTAGAAAACATGGGTATAGCTGTAACTAGGGCTAATGCTGGATACAAAGCCTTCTTGCAAAGGGGTGAGCCATTGCCACCACCTGAGCCTACCTTATTTTAATTATTGCCATTGCACCCTTTTTACATAAACAGTGAAAAGGGTGCAAAAGTGCAAGGCAAAAAATAAACTTATTTTACCAAAAGGCTTGCCAGTTGCTTAGGTAAAAATTATCCATTTAATCTCATCATTTTTTAAAACCTTTTTCAAAATCAATATACATAGTTCAGGATTCAGCGCGCACGTACAAACAATGTTTATGTAGCAGCAATGGGTCTTCGTTCTTTGACGTATCGATTACCCCATAGCTATGTAATGCAACAATGGTAGCACCACATCGGGTGTAAAGAAAAAAGTAATTAAAATAAAAATTGTAAAACATGAAAACAAATAATGAAAAAACAAGCGTATATCAATTAATGTGTACTATAAATAACCATGGAGAAGGATTGGCGAAAATTAAAGATGACAGGCTAATTCTTGAAGCCTGTGATTACGCTTCGACAAGAGATCTTCCATGCTTTGAAAAATTGCGATGCGCAAAAGGAAGTTTAATCCTCAGTATAAAAGTCGACTTTAAATTTGAATCTGCCTGTTTAGAGCACCTAACTGATAACCATATGTGCATGGATGGGATGATAACATGGTTAGATAATGGACGAAGATATGTCGGCTTAATATTTAACGAAGAAGCATTAATAGTAGAAATAATTAGTGAGCGATGGATAAGAATTTATTGTAATACTGATTACCCTATTTTGCATGACTTTGTTGAGGCCTTTAGAGGCGATAGCAATAAGGATTTTAGGGAATCGGTTTTAAACGCAGTCACCTTGCTTAATATAAGCATAGCTTTGGATGCAGTTGAAGTTCCAGGTCTCTGTCCTGCTATTTTTTAGTAAATGTAAATCTCCCCTATCATTTAAAATTGTAGGGGAAATTTTACAACATATTATAATAAGTAACAAAAGTTACTCAAATAATAACCTATCAAACGATATATACCATATGATTGATACACTCAACCTTCAGTTAAATCATACCCAATATGATTATAAACATATCCAACAGATCTTTGAAGACAAGTTGGAATTTATTGCCGACAACCGATTTAAAAACGGTAGTTCAACAACAGTACATTATAGGAATTATAAATTTACACTTTCAGAAAAAAGCTTAACAGCGACAGGCAGTCTGACTAAGTTGCATTACGGTAACAACGTGCAAAATCTTAACTATAGTCAGGTTCAACATACTCTTACAGAATTTGAATCCCTTTTTGAAATACCTTTTGATGATGCCAAGATAAAAAGGATAGATATTGCGTACAATATGGAAATGGATAACCCAGTAAATCTATATTTTGATTTACTCACAACACCAGACCATTACAAGTTGCGCTACTTTGAAGATGAAACCAAGTATTATGAAAGCAGTAAAAACAAATTGTCATTCTATAAAAAAATAGAAGAACTAAGAAAACACGATCGTGTTAGCTATGAGAAACATAAGCATCAACACATCTTAAAGTATGAAATTAGCTTTACAAAGAATTTATTAAAAAACCTGAATTTGCCTGATATAACAATGAAAAATTTATATAACCCAAGCGTATACACAAGTTTATTAGACCAGTGGTATCAAGGGTATTATGCTGTACCCAAATTAACTAAGATGTTGCCATCACAGTTTAATTATACCACCCTAACTACTTTTAAAGAATCATTAATGATTGAGGGTATAAGGTCAATAGGAGGTGTTGAAATTTTAAATATGGCCATTAATCAGGCTGTCATTAAAAAAAATGTTAAACATCTTATCAAAAACTACACTGAAGGATTTAATCAGGTTGAACCACTAAGTCCTCAATTACAATATGAGTTAGATAGAAAAATCGATGCGGCATATGAATATGAAAAAGCACAAGTCCAATATTAATCTAAATCTATTAGTTATTGCCTATAATAAACTTAAAACTGGTTGTTAATTATAAGTCCACCAGTACTTACGGCTATTATTAATTATATTATACACAACAAAATATAAGAATTCAACCTTGGCTTTCCCTCAAAACCAAATCAATATTGCCTTAGTTGTATAGTTAAATTACTTCTTGGTCAAAATAAGACTTAATACGATCCCAGGAAAAATGTTCAATATAACTACACACATCATCTTTTCCAAAAGAAACCAAAATACCATCATCGTGATGCATGATCCCTATTGGAAAAATCACTTTGAAATGTTTGCCGTTGCTCTTCCTCCACATCATTTCATATTCTTCATCCGGCTCCTCATCAACATAAGGCAACGGTTGGGGATGATATTCAAAATGCTTTTCTGAATGGTTATATCGTACAATTGTGTAATAGTAATACCTTTTAAAGCCGTTTTGGTCGGGTAAAAAGGAATGGATGAACCCATAAAGCCAACCGTCATTTGCACCGGCTTCGGCAATTAAGGGAGTTCCTCCTCTTAATTCACCAAACGCCCAGCCTTTGGTTTTCTCTGTGGAGATAAACACTTCTTCCGATCTATTCGGCTCTTCCGCTAGGCTGATCTTGATTACTCTTAAGAAAGGATCAAAATCTGTTACCATGAAAAGCTCGTCATTGAAAATATAGGGAGACCAATTTTTTTCATCATATCTTTTGGAAAGGGGTCTTAATGAGACCTGATCTTTGATCATACCTGTTTCTGTATCTACTTCGCCATATCCTACCGCATACTTTATTTGCCAGCCTACTTTTTCCTTAAAAGGGAGATAATTATAAAATGCCAATAATTTATCACCAAATGAAAATAGCCTGATATCCTCGAAAGCCGTATTGTTGTCTTCGGCAATAAGTTTTTTATCAGAAATAGATTCCAGCTCGTTATTTAACTCGTTCAAAACACATTCTGCATTAAAACGATATAGGTGTTGGGTCCGGTAGGCACACCATATCCTGTCCTGGTGCAAAGCAATAGAGGCATTGATCTGTAACATAGGTTTCTCGGTTTAGATAAAATAAATATAGTTATATATTTATAAAAACATAATATTTTATCTACATTAGTATTAACCAATAAGTAGTACCTAAATCATAGATCTGTCATGAAAACAAACAACGTTTTAATTCAAGTGCTTTCTCTTTTATCTTTTTTTAGCATAACAGCAAATGCGCAAAAACTCCCCAACAAGCAAGAACTGAGTGTAAGAGCACCAGAAAACATTCAAATTGATGGAAAATTGACTGAATGGGGCGACAAACTTCAGGCCTTTAATAGAGCTACTGAGATTTTTTATACATTATCAAATGATGATAACTACCTATACTTAACCATACGTATTAACAAGCCTATTATTATAAATAAAGCAATTTCAGGAAGTATAACTTTAACAGTTAATGGTTCTGGGAAAAAAAGCGACGAAAAATGTCCGGCAATTAGTTTCCCTTTATTAAATTCCCAAATCGGTAGTATTATCCGCATGAATTTATACGATAAAACTCTAGCTATCGACTCTCTATTGATAGCTACCAATAAAACCCTTGTGGATAATGCGAAAGAAATTAAAATTTCAGATATAGGCGCTATTACTGATACGTTAACAGGCACTCATACAAGCAAAAAAAAATATTTTTTCCGTTATCCATTATATGATCTACCTGGTTATTACATTATAACAAATAATAGTTCCGGTATAAGGGCTGCAGCGAGTTTTGAGAGTAAATGGATTTATAATTATGAATTAGCAGTACCTTTAAAATACCTAAATTTAACTTTAGGAAAAAAATTCAGTTATAACATCAGGCTGAATGGAGCAATGTATAAAACATCACGCCCTACCGCTGGATTTACTGTAACACGTGTTTATAACAATGGTGTAGGGACTACGTTAAATGAGGATTTGCTTTCACCGACCGATTTGTGGGGAGACTATATTTTGGCAGGTAAAAACTGAAAAAATATTTTAATTGTTGTGAAGAGGTAGACATAATGATTACTTTTAATTAGAAAGCATTGTGTAATTTGGATCATATAATATAAGAAAACGCTGCATAAGTTATTATGCAGCGTTTTCTTATATTAGCAACTGCAACTTGAACTAGCCAAGTTTGTATACTGCTGGCAAACTGCATCTATGACATCCGAATCACACGAATAGGTAGCTGAGCCTCCTATTGAATTGTGATCCGAATCCCAACAGGATATAGAGCAATTAGTCCCTCCTCCACTGCCAGAAGATCCAGGATCAGATCCTCCTCCATTGTCCCCAGTGCACTGGTTAGAAGAATTACAAATATTTCCTCCCGTGCAATCGCTGTCTTGGGTACAACCACCAGTGATACTCCTTAACTGCTCTCTGCTTAAAATTTCTCTTGCGCCTAAGCTAAGCGCTTTTAATCTTAATTTTTTCATTTTTCAAAATGATTAAAGGTTTACAAAATTTAGTTAATTATATAACCCATCGGTAGGCTAGCACAACCAGGATTATGTCTTTATATAATTGGTATTATATTTCACACTATACAGATAAAAAGTATTTCAAGTCATTTACACTGTAATTAGCTGGTAACTGGTGCCCATTTACAAAAAATGTGGGCGTAAACTGTATCTCTGTTTTTGCGCACCAGTCTTTCATGGCTTCCACTTTTTCATCTTGCTTTTTTAGCTCACCGTTCATGGGATATTTTTTCGAAAAAACTTCGTAATCTTTTGTTTCGGCCAAATACCAATCGCCTAATGCTTGCTCTGTTAATTCGGCCTGTTGCTTTTGTGCTATGGCTAATAAATGCTTAACCGGCAGTGTCCTTTTGTCACCGGCTTCATTGCTTGCCATGAAAATAATTTGTACCTGCAAGTCAGGATTGTTGTGTAGCAGATCTTCCATAGGTGTATGCGCCCTGGCACAGGGGCCGCAATATGGGTTACAAACCTTAACTATCTTTACTTTAGCGTCCGGGTTACCCAGTGTAATGCCTAAGCCATTTGTATCATGTACTATTGCTTTTTGTTTTTCTAATACGGCGTTAAATATCTCCGGACTGTGCTTTAATCGTTGCAGTTCCATAGTTAAAGTCTCATTTTTCTTAGCTTTAAGCAAGGCCGGTATAAGCAGTGTCACTACAATAAAAGGAATGGCGAAAGCGACGGTAAGCGGAATTAATAAACCGATAGCTGCTCCATTATTTAATATTCCGGTTAAATAATACCAGTGCCCAGTAAAGATCACCGCACATTGCAATACTAAAATGGCTTGTACAGATAAACACAATACACACCATTGTTTGGCTACCCGCCATTGGTAATAAACAGAATATACCACGTAAGGGCTTGCCGCCAACGTTAACCAAGACAATGCAGTTAAACTGCCAGCGTTTGAAACACCTGATAGCAGTAAGGTTATTAAACTACCTGCGAAATAAACAAACCCTATTGTACTCCAGCTGATACCAAATATTTTGGCATCTTTAGATTGCAGGATTGCCCCGCAATTTATTTTCTTGCCCGCAGTACAAATGTCTTGTAAAACCACGTTGGTTTGATCTACTTCATACCACAGCAACAGCATGGTAACCATACTTCCGGCAAGTGTTAATACCGCATAGGTTACCGGCAGTACTGCCCCAATTCCCGAATTGAAAAAGGCCAGGACAATTGTTGCTAAAAGCAGCAGCGGAATACAGGCGGCTACCAGGCTTTGCGAAAAACGAATCCGTTTTTCTTCTTTTACTTTTTGTTCATAGTCTTTTTCTTTTACAGGCGCTTCTATTTCTGCCAGTAGTACCAGGTCTGTCTCCTTTTCAAGAAAATCCTCAACAGTAGTTTGGCTCCAGGCTTGTGCTTCAGGGTTATAATAATGGACATAATCATTAGCTATCTCTTTTACAACTGTAAATTGTTTGACGCCCTTTTTACCCCAAACCTGTGTAATAAATGGGGTTGGCAATTCAATAATCTTTTCCTTATCAAATTTCGCGGTAAGATTATCGACACCGTGTCCCGTCAATACATCACTAATACTTAGAAAATTAGGGTAATCCGGGTGCTCTGTAATTTGTTTTTCTAATGTTGATCTTGAAATTTTAGCACCCAATTGTTCTGCTAAAAGAAATGCGGCCTCCGGAGCATTATCCTTTGGCTCTAATAGTCTGGTGATTAACTGTCTCATTTTATTGGGATTTAAGCGTATTTTTCGATTGATTTAACCGATGTTTCTGTTTGGTAATACTTAATGTAGGCTTCCTGAATGCGTTTTAATTTAGCAGCGCTTTGACTAAACATATTGCTTACCAGCCCTTCCATCTCTGTATGTATTGATGTAATGTCAGAATAGCCAAAATCCTTTTGCGTGGATATAAACGGATAAAGCAGCATTTTATAACCCGTCATCCTAGAGTAGGCTAGATCTGCAACTATTTTTTTATCATAAGGCTCATCTAAGATCTGTTGGAAAAACTCTTTATAGATGACCACGAATTGAGTAGAGAGACAGTGTCCAACCCAATACCGATTTTTTGTTAGTGGTATAGCATTATTAAACTTACCTGTGCCACCGGAGAGCAAACAGGCTCCTTCTTCGTTTGCCTCTATGATATTTCTTATTAAGAACTCTTTTCCATAATCCGCTGTAAATTGATGGTCATCTTCACAAATAATAATTACATCATCATCATTGGCTATTGCCATGTTAATAATTTTGCGGATGCTTAGCCATAGCCCCAACGCGCCCACCTTGTGCTTACAAGCTTCTACGATCTGAACGTCAAACTCAGGCTTATCTTTGAACTCGTTTTTGATATGTTCCAATCTTTCGGTACGCTCGGGTAAATTGATGACATAGGTGGGGATTATAACCGTATTGTAAAAATCAGCATCTTGCTTGGATTCTTCTTCTTTAGGTAAATTTTTATAAACGCTTTTAACTTTATTTAAAAAACTCATTCTACTATCAGTAGATCTAAAGAGGATTTGAACTCTGCCTTCTTCGTTGTTTTTTTCAGTGGCGTCAGAATAGCCAAAATCTTTTTGTATAGCTAAAAATGGATAACGAAACAGAATATTATTAGAAAGCTGGGCAATATAGTAGTCTGCCGCATTATAGTAATGAAGTCTTGATTTCAATAAAGCCGGGAAAAACTTTTTAAAAATGACAGTGAAGTGCAACCCTGTAAAACTATTTGTCCAGAATAGATCATCTGTTACTTGAATTGTATCATCAAACCAGCTTACACCACCCAATAGAGTATCTGCATCACGGTCTTTTGCGTTATTAATGGATTTAATTAAACTTTCTTTGGTATAGTCATCCGTAAACTCAATGTCATCTTCGCAAAGGATGATATATTCTGTATCTGTAGGAGCCAAATCCTGTAAAATATAACGAATGGTCATCCATAAACCTAATGCACCATAGGAATGTTCAAATGCTTCAATAATATTTAATTGAAATTCATCCCGACCCTTAAATTGCTCTATGACATGAGCTTTTCTATCAGTTCTTTTTTTTAAATTGATGATATACGTGGGGATGGGAAACGACAAATTCCCCACCGACGCAACTATTTCGTCAGGTTGTTTTTTCATATTTAGGCGTCTTAAAACACGTCCTAAGTATTGGGGGTACCTGAGGCTTTGTGTTAAGGTTTATTCTTTGCTTTTGTAAATTTAGAATTATTATTCAAAAACAAATTATAATTTAAAATAATTTATAAATAATTTAATATCAAAGTTATTTTTCATTTACTTTGATGATCGCCTAACCCACCGATAGCCTTATTATGCGCTTCTCCTTTTACAAGCAATTAAATGCAATGGATTGTGGACCAACTTGTTTGCGCATGGTTGCCAAACACTATGGAAAGCATTATAACGCAAATACGTTGCGCTCCAAAGCCGGTTTTAACAGGGCGGGGGTTTCCATGCTGGGCATTAGTGAAACTGCCGAACAAATTGGTTTCAGGACCAGGAGTGCACAGATCAATTTTGACAAATTATTAATAGCACCTCTCCCCGCGATTCTTCACTGGAATAATAACCATTTTGTAGTGTTGACCTCATTAACTAAAAGAAAGGCAGTTGTTGCCGATCCCGGCCGGGGAATGATCACCTACAATAAGGAAGAGTTTTTACGATACTGGATCACCAATAAAAAAGAAGAATTTGGCGAAGTCGGTACCGTCTTATTGATGGAGCCAACACCCGCCTTTTATGAGATTGAGGGAGAAAAGGAACATAAATTAAAATGGAGCATCATTGCCCAATACCTTACTTTAAGCAAAAGGCAATTATTCCTGGTGTTTGTTTCCCTATTGGTGACCTCGACGCTACAGTTGATTCTACCCTTCTTGACTAAGAGTATGGTGGATGTGGGTATCAATACACGGAATATCCAGTTTATTACGATGGTTTTGATAGCGCAACTGATGTTGACATTAAGCAATACAGTTATCAGCTTTATACGGAGCCGCCTGCAATTAAGAATTTCAAATATCACCAATATTTCTATTCTGTCAGATTTCCTGATCAAACTTACACGGCTACCAGTTTCTTATTTTGAGACCCATCAGCCCGGCGATACGATGCAGCGTATTGGCGATAACCGGCAGATCCAGTCTTTTTTGACAGGACAGACGATGTCAACCTTATTTTCATTTTTCAACTTTATAGTTTATGCGGCCATTCTCATTTCTTTCAACATCCAATTATTCTTCGTGTTCGCATTAGGAAACCTGGCCTATTTTGGATGGGTGCAATTATTTATGGGCGTACGCCGGAAATTGAACTATCAAAGTTTTGAAATGTCGTCTAAGGCAAACAGTGCCACGATACAATTGGTGCAAGGGATGCAAGAGATTCGTTTAAATAATGCAGAGCAATTAAAACGGTGGGAATGGGAAAACATTCAGGTAAATGTATTTAAGTTAGGCTATAAGAGTATGAATTACGGGCAAATTCAAACTACCGGTGGTTTATTTATCAACCAAGCCAAAGATATTTTTATCAGTTTTACCGTTGCGCAGATGGTGGTAAGCGGGCAGTTAACATTTGGTGCCATGCTGGCCGTACAATATATTATCGGCTCTTTAAGTGGGCCAGTTAGCCAGTTTATAGGACTATCACAGGTTATACAGGATGCCCGTATTAGCATGGAGCGTTTAAATGAAGTACATGGTTTAGACGATGAAGAACCAAACGATAAAGTTTTTATCTCGTACCTGCCTGCTAATAAGGATATTTATTTTGACAAGGTTTCTTTCACTTATCCAGGCGCAGGGAATGATCCGGTTTTAGAAGATATATCCCTGACCATACCTGAAGGAAAAGTTACGGCGATAGTGGGAGTAAGTGGCAGCGGGAAAACTACCTTATTAAAGTTATTACTGAAGATATATAACCAATTTGACGGCGACATAAAAATTGGTGACAGCAATTTTAACAGCATCAGCGCTTCTTTTTGGCGAAGACAATGCGGGTCAGTATTACAAGATGGTTTTATTTTTAGCGATACCATCGCCAGGAATATCGCAGTTGGGTTTGAAGAAATAGACCAGGAAAGGCTGATACAAAGCTGCCGTATAGCTAATATCCTTTCTTTTATTGAAGGATTACCTAATGGGTTTAATACCCTTTTAGGCGGAGGTGGTGTTGGTGTCAGCCAGGGGCAGAAACAACGTTTATTGATTGCAAGGGCTGTTTATAAGGAACCCGAATATTTATTTTTTGACGAGGCAACGAATGCGCTTGATGCCAATAACGAAAAAGAGATCGTAGAACATTTAAGCGAGTTTTTTAAAGGCAGGACCGTTGTTGTTGTGGCCCACCGCTTAAGTACGGTTAAAAACGCGGATAAGATCGTGGTTCTGCATCAGGGCAAGATCGCCGAAGAAGGGACACACAAAGAATTGACCCAATTAAAGGGCCGGTATTATGAACTGGTAAAGAACCAACTGGAGTTAGGTAGCTAAACAATATGGAGATGCAAGAAGAACTATTTGAAGATGAAGGGGAAAGGGCTTTTTTGGCCAGTAAATCGCTTTCAGAAAAACATACCCTGCGCTCAGAAATGGCCCAGGAGATCATTTCAAGGCAACCGGGTTTTTTAGAAAGATGGTCTTTGTTGATTTTTATCGCGCTCCTATTGTTGATGTTTGGTGGCACCTGGTTTGTTCATTACCCGGACATTATTACAGTAAGGGCGGTATTGACCTCTGAAAATAATCCAAAAGAGGTGAAGACGGGACAAGAGGGCACACTGGTTAAATTATTGGTCAGGAACGGTCAATTAGTTAGTAAGAATGCTATTGTAGGGTGGCAGGAAAGCACTGCTAATCAGCAGCACATGATCGCATTGTCTGCACAAATAGACAGTTGCCGCGCAATGGTAAATGCAAATAAGCCTATACAAATAGCTGATGTGTTCGATATGAAATATAACGACTTGGGCGAAACACAACAAGCGTATGAGCAATTCCTGGCTACGGAAGGGACTTTTAAAAACTACACACTCCATAACAACTTAGTCTTTAAGCAACAACTTCAAGGCTTAAAAAACATGGTCGACGAATGGATAAAAAAATATGTTATTCGGGCAGCAGCGACTGGTAGGGCTTCTTTCAATACTACTATTCATGAAGGACAATATTTACACGCCGGGGCTTTATTGGGCTATATTGTACCTCAAAATGCAAAATATTATGCCGAGGCGGCCCTACCTCAAAACAACTTCGGTAAAATTGACACCGGTTTACATGTCCAGCTCCGTTTTGACGCTTATCCTTATGAAGAATGGGGTTTTGTAGATGGAACAATTGCTTATGTGTCCAATGTGCCCACGGAAAACGGCTTTTTGACCACCATAAAATTGACCGGTACGGTGACCAACGATGGCAAACATTTAGCCTTCAAAAATGGCTTGAGGGCCCAGGCAATCATTATTACCAAAGATATGCGGCTGCTGCAACGATTTTATTATGGATTTGTTAAATCAACTTCAATCGAAAAATAATGAACCGGTTTATAAAAAAAACGACAAAAAAAAAGGACTTTAAAGAGTTCTACAACTCAACCATCTTTAGTAAGATCTATCGGACCAATGGCTGGGGAGGTAAGAAAGGAGAGTTTTACTCCGGCTCCGGATCGCATAATCCTTCTATAAAAGGTTATACAAAAGCAGTTGCAAACTTTATTTTAGAAAATAATGTTCATGATATTGTGGAGATCGGCTGCGGTGACTTTAATGTAAGTAATGGAATATTAACTGCGCTCAATGAGGTAAAACGGGATTATAATTATACAGGATATGATGTAGTGAAGCCATTAATTGCCCGTAACAGAGCATTGTTTAGTTCATCCAAGATCAATTTTGTTTGCAAAGACTCTTCTGTTGGTAATATTAAAAGCGGGGACTTGTTAATAATAAGACAAGTGCTCCAGCATTTAAATAATAAGTCGATAGGGCAAATAGCAGCTAAGTTTAAAAACTATAAGTACATCATTTTTACGGAACATCAGGCATCTGAGAAATACGGGAACGCAATTGCCCACAATAAAGACCAGGTTACCGGAAAAGAAACAAGATTAGCTAATAGGTCAGGCGTGTATCTGGATAGAGAACCTTTTAATTGCAGGATCGAAGCAAAATTATTTGCTATTAATGAATGGGTATATGGATTAGATGCCAATATTAATACCTATTTGGTAAAAAATATAACAAGCAAGCAAGAGGCAAAGTAATGATCATTGTTAAGTTGCAGGGCGGTTTGGGAAATCAGATGTTCCAATACGCAGCCGGTAAAAGCCTGGCTGTAAAGCATAACGTACCCTTGTTCCTGGACCATTCCTACTTAGAGCGGAATAACCGAAGTTTTAATGGGTTTACCGCCCGCACCTATGGGTTAGACATTTTCAATATTTCGGGTAACCGGCTTTCCGCCCAGGTAATTGACCAGTATTTTGATTCGGGGTCGGATAGCGCGGTGTATGCTTATACAGAACTCCCGGTCAGTTACGATGCTAGGTTCAGAACTTTAAAACCGGCGGTTCACATCCGCGGGAACTGGCAAAGTCCTAAATATTTTAAGGCTGTATCCGATTTATTAAAAAATGAATTTTCATTTAAAGAAAGTGATTTAATAGAAAAAAATGACCTGCTTGTAAATCAAATATTGAACTGCAATTCAGTTGCTATACATGTGCGCCGCAGTGATTATATAACCCCTCCCGGAATAAGCAAGATCTATCACACGTGTACCGTTGAATATTATCAAAAAGCGATAAGCGCTATACTTGACCGCTTTGCTGATATTGATTTTTTCGTTTTTTCAGACGATATTAAATGGGCAGAGGGAAATTTGAAAACGGAGCGTGCATCGATCCATTTTATACATAGGAATTTAGATGCAGATTGGTTGGATATGTATTTGATGAGTATCTGTAAACATAATATTATCGCCAACAGCACCTTTAGCTGGTGGGCAGCCTGGTTGAACGCAAATGTAAATAAAAATATTATTGCCCCTTCAAAGTGGTTTGAAATAGTTCCTCCTGGATTTAATATTAATTACTTATATCCTAAAGAATGGGTTAAAATTTGAAATCTAAATGGAGGTAATATTGGAAAAACAAATCAATAGAAATAATTGAAAGGTAAAAGTTCAAAGGTTAGCAAATAGTTTAATAATGTGTCAACGCATTTGAAAATCGATTTATGTATTGCAGATTATGTATTCCTTTTAATTAATATTAAAAGGAATACAATAAATGGTCTTCATTATTTTCCACCCTATTTTACCTGTTAAAACCAGTGTATTATTTTTATACTATGAATAAAAATAATACAGATTTAAGAATAAAATACAATAGGGTATCCACAATACAACAAACGGGAGATAGGTTTACAGTTGATAAAGAGCCTTATGATTTAACTCTTCTTGATAAGATTTCAGGTAGCGTACCCTTTGCAAAACGTGAAAAGGCACAGATGTTAATTAATTTGGTTCAGGCAGGTAATGTTAGGGAATTAATTATTGAAGAATTTTCCAGATTGGGTAGAAATACCGGTGATGTTATATCAACTTTAGAGTGGTTAGAACACGCTAAAGTAAATGTTACGGTAAGAAATATTGGCCTTCAATCTCGCCCTAACGGTAAAAGAAATCCAATCTGGAAAATGATATCCTCTGTAATGAGCAGTCTTTATGAAATGGAGTTAGAAAATATCAAAGAACGCACTACTGTTGGAAGATTAGTATACGTTCAAAATGGTGGAAGGCTTGGTAGACCTAAGAGAAGCGTTGAGACAGAACAATCTTTTCTAAAGAAAGACAAGTCTCAACGCATTATAAAAAGCTTAAATAAGGGGCTTACAATACGTGAAGTAGGTAAGGTTTGCTCTGCATCCACGAAAACAGTAATGAAAGTTAAATCCTTACTAATTGAATAATCTAAAAAGATTCCTGCCGCATAAAGTGCATTTGACTGGTATTTTCAACTTCACCTAACTGTAAATGTGTCTTGTGATCAAATGAGATAAAGTTGCGTTCATCAATTTGGCTATATCCTTTTAAAAGTGCCATCATATAACGTAAATAGTTACTTGGAACATTCACCATGTAGCTTGTACAAACACCATCAGTGAAATAATAGACAGAACTGGTTTCAAATGCATAATAACCTTTTGGTTTATATGTTTTAACATAACGCAATTCCCCAGCTTCTACCCACTCATTAATATTTGGATCGGTAGGTATAGCTGTTAAGTGGAAGCTTTTATCTTGTTGCATATTTTTTATAACGTAACTTTTTGATTTGTTAATCATTGGTCTTGGTTGTGCAAATAAGGCTAAGAAAAACATAGCCATCATGACTGTTAAAGCAGTTTTTTTCATTTCTTAATAATAGTTTGTTAATGCTTACTCTTTTCAGTTTTCAGCTTTCCTGTTATTGTAATATGCTAATATAATAAATAATAGGGATTGTAATCCCTATGTAACGCGCTTAAATATTTACTCATTTGTTCTATGACTAAGGGCAAACCACATAGGCGCAATGAAAAGGCAATAGCTACCTTAGCGATAAATATTAAAAAGTATCGCCTTCAACAAAATATAACCATACAGCAGCTTGCCAATATTATTGATGTGGATTACTCACAAATAGGGAGAATGGAAAGGGGGGTGGTTAATCCCAATATTTCAATTGTATTTGATATTGCTAAAGCATTAAATATTGACCCCCGTCAATTATTAGAACAAAGTAGTTAATTTACTCTTTCAAATTCCCGTTGTTTGTCGCTGGTTTTAATTACGAGTTCGTCGCTTTCTCTAATGTAATTGATTTCAACTGTATCTGTTTGAAAATAAGATTTGAAATAAACTGTCAAACTATTTTTTTGTCCGTCATATTTGGCTGGTTTCAATTCTGAATTGCTTTTATCCTTAACCACTATCTCGTTCCCCAATTTCTTAATAATCATTTCCGCTGTGTCGGCTTTTCCAATACTTTCCCATGATCCAATAAAGTTTTCAACTGATGGTTTTGATTTTGAGTTATTACAAGACTGTAAAACTATTATTATGGCACTAGCAAAAAGAAGTTTTTTTCTCATACATGTTTTTTTAATGTTCAATTTTAAAATTAATATAAATGTTTTTTTTGTTCATTATTGTACATTAATTAATGCTTTACTGATAAAATGGCACGTAGTAGATTACAATTAGAGAATCACCACCTTTTAAGTCTTAAAAAGCTAATTGAAGCTAATTATGGTTCTTCGGTAGTTAATTCGACTGATTGCTTAAAAATTAGTGCATTAATTTCAAAAGGAAAGCATGGCAACCTCAGCCCTCAAACATTACGCAGATTTTTTGGCTTTGTCGATACCGGTTTTAGCCCATCTATAAATACATTGAATGTTTTATGCCAATATTGTGGGTTTGAAGATTGGTTACATTTTCACCAAAAGATAATACATACAGATATACTTTTACAAGATGTTGTAAGTGTCTGTGTTGCATTTTTTGAAATTGATATACCGCCAGTAAAGAAGGATCAATTAAACGAACCTTATTTTTATGCTGTTCAGAATATAGCAAAATTGATTTACAGCGATATTAATTTATACAATCAAGTGATACCAGTGTTAGCTTCAAATACAACAGCTCATGAATATTTATTTGAGCGCTTTCCTTATATTGATAAATTATGTACTGGTTTAGCTAATGGTTATAAATTTTATTTGCAAAATAAATCAACCCCCGAAGCATGGGTTTTTGGAAATAGTCTTTTATTCTTGGGAGCGTTTTTAGAAGAAAAATCAACTTATGCAACCAAGTATCTTAATGCGATTAATAGCATCAAAAACTGGGAAGATTTGCAACTACATCCCTTTGTGTTGGCAAGATTAGTAGGAAGTAATATTGTACATAATTATATGTTAGGTAATGCTGATAACTTGCAAGTATGGCTTGTTAAATTGGACGAAATTTTAAATAATAATCCTAATCAATGGGGGCATAATAGAAATAGTTATGAATTTGAGTTTATGGTTTGTGAATACCTATTGTTGGCTGAATCTTATGGTAAAATACGATCTATAATGGCTAATGTATTTAAAGGATTTAAGCACCTGCCATTAGAAAATAAGAACATTTTTTATTATATTCCTTGTCAAGTAATTTATCACAAAGCAATAGTAATGAGCGGCGATTTTAAAGCTGCCAGTAAAATGTCATCAGTTGAAGAACCTGTCAATTGGCAAATAAAAAACTATTACACATTGCACTTACTTCAGAGTAAATTAAAAATGGCCAAAAGCAAGGTTAGGAAAAAAGAAATTTTGAAACAATATTATCATCTGCTAAACTCAACTGGCTTCAGTTATTTTAACAAATTGATGGGATGAAGATATTTGCTGTTTTAGGGTACTTATTGTGCTTCGGAATCTCTGATTGTCTATGGGTTTATCCTAACAAAAACAATCCAGTAATACTTTCTATGTTTATTAGGAGTGTTATAACGTGTGTTTTGTTCATAGCATTGTTTTTGGTTTTTGAAAATTCAACAATCATACATACAGGTAATTTATATGACATTTTAACAGCAATATTAATTAGCTGTGTTAGCTACGGGGGCTTGTATTTTTATGTGAAATCATTAAAGTATGAACAGGCATCTGTGATGGCTCCAGTAACAACAATACTTACTTCATTGTTAGCCTTAATTATTTCTATAGTTTTTTTCCATGAAATATTAACCTTAAAAATAGGATGTTGCTTATTAACTGCATTTATTGGAGTTGTCTTATGTTTTAAACCAAATCATAAGAGTGTTGACAAGGTCAAACTAAACAAAGGTTTGGCTTTGAGTATTTGCGCATCATTACTATGGGCAATTAGTTATACATTTTTCAAAACACCTGTTGATAAATTAGGAGTGATTCGGTTTTCATTAATTTTAGAATTGACTATTTTAATAATTAATCTAACAATACTTGCAGTGGGAAAATACAGAATGGCAATTTTTTCCATAAAATGGGATCAGCCAACTTTGTGCTTAATTATTATAGGTGTTTTAATTTTTTTAGGAACAATGCTAAATAGCTATTCATATAAATTATTTCCTTTACTTTACTTAAATGTTTTAGGAAAAATAGGAGTAGTAATTCCTGTTATTTATTGCGCTGTATTTTTAAAGGAAAAATTATCTATGATGCAAATAGGTGGAATTAGTATTTTGGTTATTAGTGCAATAATGATATTAGTATAATTAACTTAGTGGCATATTTATTATCAATTCATGGAATTAAAAGATTTAATTGAATATTCTCAATATGAGTTAACCAATACACCTTATCTTGGTCAACAGCCGCGTATAATTTCCTATGAAGTTAATGTAAAAGGTAACAACAAAACAATAATTGAATATAGCCTTGAATTTTTGGCAGATGAAAATGAACCATCTGGTTGGAAATATGATAAGGTAAAATCAACCATTTATAAGTCTTCTGATAAATAAGTAATACTACTTGTTACTATTCTGTTACTGAAATTACATAAGTGATTGATAGTTAATATTAAATCACTTTTTGTATCGGAAAGTAGGCCGTAAAAATCAAACAAACTAAACCGCTTAATTACACCCAATTAAGCGGTTTGTTGTTTGCGCTTGGTGAAGAACTTTTGTTCCGGTTTTGAGCCTTCTTGTGCTCAATATATTTCTCAACAATATCAGCTGTATATCCATGCTGAGCGCCTATGCCGGTTTACTAACATAAAATCTTCGTGCAGTTCTTTATAAGTCTGCTAATACAAACAAGCATCTGAAGACCACAGATGCTTGTTTGTACGTTCAATAGGTTTGTTCTTATTTAATTGTACCAGATACCTGCTGTACAAACATTAATTTTACCGGGCCTAACAAACCGGATTCCCGAAGAAGATCGTCAGCATTAGGGGCATCAAATTTGACAATATTGGTTTTGGTAAAGCGTTTGTCCGTTGCTAATTTACCATCGCCGATTAAGCGATTGGGCCAAAGATTAGTCACTTCTACTTTCAACTGATTATTACCTGGTTTCACATATTTGGTAATATCAAATTGAAATGGAGCTGCCCATCCTAACCCTATGGTATGGCCATTAACTTTTACATGTGCCATTTCTAACACATTGCCCAAATCGAGCATCACCTTGGTTTGATACAGGTCGCCGGCTTTCACGAATATTTTTTTTGTATATACCGCGCTACCCGAGTAATACTTAACTCCTTCGTCTTTAAAAGCAGTCCACGATTTTAAAGTGTCGATGTGTGCAAAGTTGGGACCGCCCCAGGAAGTATCAAAATGAATATCCCATCCGCCAGAAATTAAAGTTGTTTTAAGCGGATGTTCGGCATTAATGGTGCTAACATGTTGATCGCTCCAAGTCATCCTATATTTACCCGGTTTAAAAATGGTAGCTAAGGTGCTGTTACCTTTCTTTTGCAGCTCTATATATTTCCCAGCATCGGTTTTAAACTGATTGCCCGGGAAGAACGACTTTCCATCTTTTTCAATACTGACAATATGTGGTGCCGACTTAGATTTGCTGAAAACGATGAAACGTGATCCACCGGGTTCTAAATGCAATGGAAGAATGGTGTAGCCGTTCTCTTCCCGATAAGTTAGCACTTCATGGGTTGTGCCGGTCATCGGGTCCCATATTTCAGGTACCTTTCCGGAAACGCGAAACTTACATTCTATCTGTTCATACCTGTCGGGCAATGTAGTCAGATAACGGTATTTAAAATCATCAATACCGGTTCTGGTAAAACGGTTTACGACAAAATAAATATCAGTTTGTTTTCCGGTACGGTGGATGTAATCTAATGCGGTGCTGGTTTTGGTACTGGTAAATGCAAAATCAGGGCCAACCTTTAATTCTGCCAGTACGGTATTAATGTCTTTTCCAAAAATCACTTTCCCTTTACCGTAATTGTTTTCTGTTTTGTTTACGCCATCAATTGACCCCCACATGGCCGATGCGATAGATTCTATTTCCTTGTCGCTTTGCGGATACTGAGTTAAACCCGTAGCAACAAGTGGCCTTGGCCCAATTACTATTAAGCCTTGTTTTACCAGCGATTCAATTTTGCGCAGTACCTCAAGGTTGATAGCGTTTTCAGTCGGTAGCACTAAAACTTTATAGCTCATTCCATCAGGGAAGATTATTTGATGATCTTTAACCGACATCCGGTTAAGAATAGCATCTTTTGAACACTTGTCCCAATCATGCCCAAAGGCAAGGTCTTTAATATCTTCTTTTAGGAAAACAAAATTTGGAACGTCATCGCCATAATAATAAAGCACATCCGCTGAAAATAAACCTTGTGAAAGCATATAAGTACAACGATCAAGATAGGAGATAAAATCCCCCGCATGTTTCCACCAGGTAACATTGGGATTAAGGTGCGTGCCTGCAAAGTATTCATTACCCGGTAAGCCAAATTCTTTTGGTGAACTGGTAAAGGTGTGCCACACAATCCTATTTACCCCCGAGCAGAAAACCCTGTCAATATTACTTTTCAGGTCTTTAGGTGCTTCTTCCCATTGCGGGCCAATGGAAGTTGGACCTTCAGCAGCCACGAATCTTTTACCATTGGTATGCGCAACACAGGCGCTTTGTTTAACAGATAGCCTTTCTGCGTCACTTACCCTGTGGGTATTTGCCATGGCCCAAAACTCGCCCTGTGGAAAATCACTGATGGCCATTACTTTCAAAGCGTCTACAGGTGCAGAATGGGGGCCACCGGATTCCGGATGAATACCCATGCCATGTGCATGAGCAAGGTCGGCAAAAAGCTGATAATGATAGGCAGCAATACAATCGCCAATGGTTTGGCGATAATCAAACAAAAACCGATCAGATTCTTCCACGCTTCCAACCACGTGGCCTGCCAATACCGGCAGGTAGGGGGAAATATCATAACCACGGAATTTTTTAAATTCGGCAGCAAAATTATTAGTCCAACCCACATTACCCATTTCCCAACTATCAGTTTGCAGAAAGTGCAAGCTGTTTCCTGCCGCTTGCGCAGTATTAATAAGCGGCTCAATAACATCCTTACTAAATTTTTTAAAGGCGTTCGGGTTGAGGTGGTCTAAAGAAAGGCCTTCCCATCCATCACTGTTGGTAGAGGTTCTGGCGCCGGTACAAGTCCAGCCATATCGCACAACTATCCATTCGCCAGGCGGAACGTTCCATTTCAAAACTCCGTGCTGGTATCGATCGGTAAGGTCTATTACAGATTCTTTTGGTATGCCATGAAAAACAGGCCTGCCTTTATACTCATCACGCAATTTATTCAGGGGATAAACCCCCATCATGCCAAAACTACTGTTGAACGTTTTAATCTTCCAGTTTTCAATTATGTTTTCTATTGGTACAGTATCATTTACAGGTTTTTTAAATGCCTGTACCTTAATGTCCCGGTATATTAAAAGCGAATCTGGCTGCGGTAGTTTTATGGCAATCTCTTTTCCCCCTGTAACTTTTACTTCGGCATATACAATTCTTTTTAAAGCAAGTTCGGGGGTAATGGTAGGGCCTCCCGGATTCCAGCCACTTTGTACATTCACGCTTAGTTCCAATCCTAACCGCTGCGCTTCCTTTACCGCGTGCTTGTACAGTTCCATCCACGCGGGGCTCATAAATACAGGTCCCGCCGGAGTTTTATGGGCAACCAAATAGTTGGAGCTACCTGCATCTACAAGTGAAGCGCCACCGTAACCCTTCGCTTTCATCTGTTCCAGGTCGCGTGTAATAGACGCTTTAGTAGCCATACTATTTAGCCACCACCAATAGCATCTTAACCTGGTTTCGGGCGGTGGAGTTTTAAACCCCAAACCTAATTGAGTATAGTTAATTACAGGTGATGTTGCTAAGGAGTAATCAATATTTTGCGCTGCCGTTACAAAACTACAGGCCAGTAATATGATGATGAGTTTTGATTTCAACATTTTGAATCTTGAAGTGAAATTAATAATGTCCACTTTTTGAGAAAATATGGATATGGACAATATCCGGGTCTAATTGATTTATAAATCAACATTGGGAGTAGCCAAAACCACTACCCAATGTTGATAAACTTGTCTATATTATAATGACTGTTCTAAACACCCTTCATTTACCAGCCGAGATTTTGCGCCAATTTAACATCCTTATTGGCATCAATTACCAATTGCGGGATAGGCCATAGGTTATAATTAAAAGTTAACGTAGCCTGTGCCTCTGGCCAAAACGCATATTTCCTAATGCGGTCAACAGCTATTGTGCCGCCCATGCGCAGCAGGGTGTTCCAACGGCATTCCTCGTATACTAATTCACGTGCACGTTCATCAAGTATGGTATTGAAGTTGTCATCCATGTCGCCAGCGCTTACCAGGTAAGTGCAATTTGCGCGACTGCGCAATAAATTCACATCAGCTGCAGCGCCTCCTTTATCGCCGCTACGCTGCTTGGCTTCGGCGCGCAGTAAAATAGTTTCAGGTAGACGGATAAAGTAATCATCGCGGAACAAGTTGCTCCTGTCTTGTCCATCTGCCAGGCCGGTATATTTATCTGTAGCTATTTTACATGATACCGGGTAGTCAAGGCTTTGGTCATCTTTATTATCATAAAGAACCGTCCATGGCACCGGGATACCAAAATATGGCGAGGTTGAAACATTCCCTAAAAATGTGCGGCGGAAAACGATTTCTGAGTTTCTCATGTCATTGGCGTAAACACCCTGGTAGATATTATCCCGAGTGTATAAGGTAGGCGTTACCTGGGAAATACCCCTGCCACCAACGTCTTCTAACGTACCCCCTAAATTTGCAGGTGAGCCATTGCGAAAAACGGGGCCATATATTCTGGAATAAGGTAATTTAGATCTGGGATCCTCTGCTTTAAAGGCCGCGTAATCAATCTCTATCGCCCAGATACATTCTGTGTTCCCATCCTGGTAGTTTACGTTGTTTTCCTGAAACAGGTCCCAGTATACATTACCCTGCGCTTCTGTTTTGCGGGCGCCGAAGCGGTTTTTCATCAGAGCGTAAGGGCTGCCGTCAATAACCTTATTGCCATAGGCAATGGAATTTGCAAAGGCCTTACTTGCCCCGGCCGCATCGCCATTAGCAGCCAATTGTGTACCCAGAGCCAAATACAGTTCGCAAAGGTTATGTTGATCGGCACCTCTAACCAAGCGACCACCTGACCCTGTGGTTATCGGTAAATCGTTTTCGATAGCCAAAAGCTCATCAATAGCAAACTGGTAAGTTTCTACCCGGGTTGCACGGGCATAATCAAACTTGGCAGCTGTGGCCACATCTTTTACAATAGGTACACCGCCAAAAAGCTCGGCCAGGTTACGATAAGCAAAAGCCCTGAAAAACCTTGCCTGCGCCACTGTATAGGCTTTATCAGCCGGGGTTGCCCAGCTGATATTAGGAAGATCAGCACTTTTTATAGCCAAATTGGCCTTTGCAATAATTTTATACCATGCGCTAAAATTTTGGTAAAAAATGTCACTGTTAGCATTAATGGTACCGTAGTTATTAAAAGTGTTGGCCCGGCGTATGCTTGGTACATCAAACATATCGGTACCGTTTCCTCTAAAAACAAAGGTCCAGGCCTGTTCTGTCGGATTGGCCCATATATCTCTCAATTGTGAGTAGATAGCCAGTACTGCCTGGTCAATTTGAGCTGACGACGAAAAAATATTGTCAGTTGTATAGAATGTTTCCGGAGTTTTGTTCAGGAACTTATCGTCCAATTTTTTACAGCTCACTACACTAAAGAAGAGCGCTAAAAAACAAATTTTTATAATGGATTTATAACTTTTCATTTCTGTTATGATTAAATTATTAAAAACTAACATTTAAGCCCAATGAATAACTGCTTGGCACTGGGAAAGTGTTCGATTGTACCGTTGTACCTGTTTCAGGATCGCCACCTACCCATTTGGTTATGGTTGCCAGGTTTTTAGCAGCAAAAAATATTCGTGCACCTGTAATATGGTTTTTAGCTAATAGTGGTGCGTTGATGTTGTAAGAAAAGGCAACGTCCTGAATACGTACAAATGCCTGTGACTGTAAACCCAGGAAACGGCTATCGCCAGAGAAATAAGCAGATGGATAAGTATTGCTTGGGTTGGTAGTAGTCCAATAAGGCTTAGCAATAGTATTATCGTTGAAACGGCCGGTACCCGAGGTCATGTAGGCAGAGGTATTACTTCTTAGATAGTACCCATTTCCGCCGAAAGTGCCGGCAACCATTACATACAGTTGAAAATTTTTATAGGTTACCGTGTTAGCTAAACTTAACCTGAAGTTTTCTTTGTTGTAACCTAAAACGGTACGGTCATTAGCGTCAATTTTTCCATCCCCATTTAGGTCCACGTATTTTGGTGCACCCGGCGCAGCCCCGGTAAGGGCAATATAAGCCGCATCGCCGGTTTGCACAATTCCATCTTGTTTAAAGCCGTAAATTGCGCCTAATGATTTACCAACAAAATAGCTGTTCGCTATATCATCATCCTCCTTACCATCGCCATTTTTATCTTCGCCATAAAGGTGTTTTAGTACGTTGTTGTTTTTCCAGAATGTAACTGTAGACGACCATGTGAAGTTTGCATTGCGAATATTCTCTGAACGCACAGAAAGTTCGATCCCCTTATTGTCCACTTCGCCCAGTGAAGCCAATTGCGTAGTAAACCCGGTCATGATAGGGATGGTACGTACAAAGATCTGGTCGGTAGTTTTTGACGAGTACAGATCCAGGTCAATAAAAAGGCGGTTACCTAACCAGGCCGATTCGAAACCTATATTGGTAGCGGTTGTTTTTTCCCAGCCCAGGCTTGGGTTTCCTAACGTGGTTTGCACCAAACCATAAACTACTTTGCCCTGCGCATCAGAAAATTCATAACGGGCATCGCCTGCTGAACTATTTTGCACTTGTGATAAAGTAGCATACGGACCTAACCCCTGGTTACCATTTTGTCCCCACGAGAATTTCAACTTCAGATCATTAAGTGGCTTAAAGTCTTTCAAAAATGATTCTTCGGAAATTTTCCAGGCTACGCCGGCTGCTGCAAAATTAGCATATCTTTTATCGGCACCGAATACGGAAGCACCGTCACGACGAATGGATGAGGTAAGGTAATATTTATCATCGTATGAATAATTAAGACGGGCAAGGTAACCTACATTAGAGCGCTCACTATTGTTAAGAATTACTTTTTGAACAGTAGCTTTAGACAAACCATAAATACCAAGTGATGTGTTACCATTTGCAGCGAAATCGCTACCTGTAGCATTAAGGTCCTCAACCCTCATATTATCCCTTGTAGCAACCGCAGTAGCATCAATTTGGTGTTTGCCAAACCGGTGACTGTAAGCAAGTATATTATCTAAAACATAATTGGAGGTGCTTGTATTATCAATGTTTCCGTTGGCATTAGTTAATAGGCTCTGAACGCTGGCTGGGTCATAACGACCGGCAATACCTGCACCTTCTTTAATATAGTAATTTTCAAAAGTAAAATTACCACTTTGTCGTTTTTCTAAATTAGTTGAAAAGTTTATGCGGTAACTTAAACCAACTATCCCCGGCGCTTTTACTACTGCAAATGAATTTAAGCGAAAGGTATTGTAAACGTCTATATTTTTAATAGTACCATCATTAACGCCCCATAACGGGTTTACACCCGATTGGGTGTAAGGATATTTTTCTAAATTCCCCGCGTCATCTCTGTAAACCACACCATAAGGCGACGTGAGCTCAGCCGAAGCCACGTTTGCGGCTATGCCGGAGTAATCCCTCCGGGAGTAATTTCCGTCAAGACCCACTTGAAACCATGAAGTGATTTTGGTATCGACCTTTCCTGATACATTAATATGCTGGTATTTATCACCAACTACAATTCCTTTGTTATCATCAAAAGACGACGATAAGTAATAATTGACATTTTCGGCTGCCCCTGATATGGATACCTGGTTGTTATGCGTAACACCTGTTTGGGTAACCTTATCAAGCCATACGGTTTCGTTACCGGCTTTCATATTGGCCAGCTCGCCTGCCTGCAACCAATTGGTGGCACCCACCGCGTATTTGTTACGGTCGTTCACAACGGTTATCCAGTCTGCCGCTTTAAGCATTACCGGTCTGTTTTGCCATTTCTGGATACCGGCTTCTGTTCTGAATGAAACTACCGGTTTACCCAATTTACCTTTTTTGGTAGTAATGGCAATAATACCATTGGCCGACCTTGAACCATAAGCCGATGCCGAGACGGCGTCTTTCAATATGTCATAAGTTGCAATATCATTAGGATTAATATCGCTTATAGAACCCAGGTAAATAACCCCGTCTAACAATATCAACGGATCATTGGTACCGCTGATTGACCGCTGACCACGGATTTGGATAGATGGCTGTCCGCCGGCAGTATTAACGGCTCCTATATTTAGCCCTGCTACATTTCCTTTTAATGCCTCAAGTGCATTTAGGTTTGGAGAAAGGGCAAGAGGCGAATTTTCCATTTTTACTGATGATACCGCACCCGTAAAATCTTTACGTTTTACCGTACCATAAGCAATTACTACTACATCTTGTAATGACTTTGGTTCTTCTGCTAATTCTATATTAATTGTGGTCTGAACGCCAATCCTGACCTCCTTGGCGGCAAAACCAACATTAGTAAAGACCAATATAGCTGAACTATTGGACGCTTTAATGGTATATACACCATCAGCATTGGTTGCTGTGGCTATTGTAGTGCCTTTTATTTTTACGGTTACACCCTGGAGCGGCACGCCCTTAATATCGGTAACCCTGCCTTTTACGGTAATGTCCGGAGCTAAGGCGATGTTGTGGTGTGGTTTTTCTTTAATTACGATATTGTTATCGATAATATCATACGTAAAAGGCTGGTCGGCCATGCACTCATCCATCACTTGTTTAATGGTAGCATCTTTAACATTGATAGTAACGAGCCCGGCTTTCTTTAACATGTCTGAGTTATAAAACACATTGTAACTACTTTGTTGCCTAATGGCTTTAAAGATCTCCGGTAAAGCGGCCATCTCTTTATTGAGCGTTATTTTTTGGGCATAAGTAGCGGCACTTACTTGTAATAGGCCGGATATCATTAAAATGAAGGTGAGTTTCATGGTTAACAATAGTTTAGATAGTATGCCGCTTCGGGTTGGGCATAGATATACGATACAATTTTTATACATTTGATTGTTAGGTTAGTTAAATAATTGGTTGTTTTGGAAACGATAGGTTTTTAATTACCTGACATAGCTTTGGCTATTTATAACCAGGGGCGCAACGAACGCTCCTGGTTAAATTTTAATTAACCATCGCTGTGAAATAAGTATAAATTATTTCATGACGATAACCCTCCTTTCCTCAACTTTGAAATGGACGGTACCGGTTGATTGCAGCACCTTTAGCAAGTCAGAGATGTTTTTATACTGAGATATTGATCCTCCGTAAGATAGATTTTTCAGGCCGGCATCATATACCACCTCAACATCATACCATCTGGCTACTTTCCGCATAATGCTGTGAAGATCTTCATCCTGAAAAATAAAATAGCCATTTTTCCAGGATAAAGCTACTTCCATATTGGCATCCTGTACGCTTATACGATCAGAAAACTCCGGCAATACAGCCTGCTGACCCGGATTTAAATGTACTTCGGAATGGGGTGTCCTGAAATTTATGGATCCTTCCAGCAGGGTGGCCTTAATAAAAGGTTCATCCTGGTAAGCCATAATATCAAAATGGGTGCCTAAGACCTGTGTTTCTGTACCATTAGCTAATACAATAAACGGCATTTTCGGATTTTTAGCCACTTCAAAATAGGCTTCGCCCGTAATGCTCACTTTGCGATTCTTCCCGCTGAATCTTGTTGGATAAGTGATAGAGGATTCCGCATTCAGGAACACCTTTGTACCATCAGATAAAGTCAAATCATATTTGCCACCCTTGGGGGTTGTCATTGTATTATTGGTAACCGCTGCGCTATCGGCATTAGTTGAACGATAGGCAAGCTGGCCATTGGCCAGCTTCATAATTTTAATATTCCCCTGAGTAGTAATTAACCCATTTTTAGCACTATCTAATATAACTTTCACTCCGTTGGCCAGTGTTAATACCGCTTTTGTTCCCCCAGGGGCAATGTCATGTTTGATCACTTGATGACTGGCGACCGATATTTGAGGGTGTTTTATTGCCGAATTTAAGATTCGCCATACTACAGTGCTGATACCTAATAAAATAACTGCTGCTGCCGTCCACCAGGCTGTACGTAACTTCCTGACTTTTAACTGATGGATCGACTGGTTAATCCGTTCTCTAATACGAGCCTCGACTTCAACTTCATCGCCCATAGCTGGCAGCCATTGTTCGTTTATTAAAAACTGCTTGCTGTATTGATCAAGCAAATCTTTTTCTTCCGAAGTACATTTACCGGCGCACAATTTCTCATACAGCTCGATATACTCTTGCGTAGTCATGGTTTATTAAGCGGCTTTGTTTTATAACTGGTTTACACATACATTGGGACTTTTTTCTCCTTTCACGCACAGTACTTTATCATTTTTTTTTAATAATATTGGTAAGTGTCTATATATCAATGTAATAAAATTATCACTTTCTTGTTTTGATCCATAATTTCAGCTATCAGTTATATGTTGACCTAACAGTCAAGGCGATGAGGCCTTTCCTTTTCCTTATGATTGAGGCAGTATAGGCCGTTAGGGGGTATCACGAACAGATTGGAAGCGGTTTGTCTGTTGATATATCAGTATAAGATAGGCTTCTGACGTTGCTTTCTTTTATAAATGATATTGCATATCTGCAAGTATTTTGGGATAATAGAGTGTTAATTTATCCGAATAATTTTTTATTTTAAATAAATAGGACAGTAGGTGATGGTTAACTAAAATCATTTTTGTTAACTTGCCTTAACCAATTATATATCCTTTTTTTAATAACCAAAAGCTTTGCCAAATATGCTTAAGCAAAATTCAATAAATGGAAGGACTTTGAATGTACAAACTGCTATTTTTAAACTGTTTATCGTATTGCCAAATGAACGAAGTGTCTTTTACGTTCAGAGTCGACTGGAATCAGATCATATTAAAGGGCGTGATCGATGAGCAGATGGATAACTCATTAAAAAAATGAATGTATCCCATTAAGTAATTAAAATTTGCAATAAGGTAAGTTATCGTCCTTGCAACAATATAAACCACTAATTAACACTATCGAGAAAAATAACCCCCTTGTTTTTGATCCATAATTTTAGCTATTAGTTATATGTTGACCAAATATTCGAGCGATGAAGACTTATGGGTTGCTATTGTTGACGATGATAGCGATGCGTTTGCAATGCTTTTAAAGCGATACTGGAAACAGTTGTATGTAACTGCCCACGTTCATTTGAAGGACAATGAAGCATGCGAGTCTGTAGTGCAAGATATTTTCGTTTACCTGTGGGAGAAACGAAAACAGCTTATCATCGGATCATTTGCAAAATACCTGAATGCTTCGGCCCGATATGGTGTTTATAAACAATTAAAGTTGGCCAGGTTATCACCGGTCGACTATCAGGCACCATCAGAGATAGTCGAAAATGGATATACGTATAATGATGGTGAACAGAACCTGTCAGCGTTTGAACTATTGCAGGATGTAAACATCTGTCTTGATGTGCTGCCTAATAGGTGCAGGGAAATATTTATATTAAGCCGTGTAAGCCAGTTGTCTAATAACGAGATTGCTGAAAAACTCCATATATCCAAACGTACTGTTGAAAATCAAATATCCCATGCATTGAAACACTTAAGAACAAGCCTTAAATACACAGGCATTTTATTGTTGTTACTTTCTTTTTCCTTATAATTTCGACCCATTTAACTATTTGAACTCCAGTGGCGATTATTTCCTGTTATGTAAGTGGGATTTTTTAATAATTATTTGATAATCAATATTTTATATTCAACTTGGAGGAAGTTCATTTCTTGAATAAATTAATCTGATACTCAAATGACTTCGATTCATGTATCGGAAAATAACTATCTTTTCATTTTATCTCTTTTTTATCAAAAAGTAAAAAAATAACAAAGAATTAGGTACAGGCCCTAAGGGTGGCGTAATGCTATATTTGTACTAAACCAATAGTATAAACCCAAATGAAAAATGAATTGTCGCCGCAAGCAATTGCGCAATACCGCCGTGATGGCTTTTTAGTTGTTGAAGATTTCTTATCACCTGATGAATTAATTTTTTGGCGAAACGCACTTGACGAAGCAGTGCTTAAACGCAACGGTAATAAAATGCCTGATCGTAAAGAGGTATATGGCAAAGGCGATGATCAGGATAAAGCCTATTATGATAATGTTTTCGATCAGTTGATCAATTTATGGCAGGATAATGAAAAGATGCGAAAGATTATGCTGGATGAGCGATTGGGTAAAATGGCGGCGCAATTGGCTGATGTTGATGGCATACGCATCTGGCATGACCAGGCGCTGATCAAAAAACCATGGGCGAACCCAACATCATGGCACCTGGATACACCTTATTGGTCGTTTAGCGACCGCCGGGCTTTATCTATCTGGGTGGCACTTGATGATGCTACATATGAGAATGGTTGTTTATTTTTTATCCCAGGTTCTTACCAGCAAACTACTTTCGAAAATCCAGGTATCGGCAAAAATATGGGCGCCATATTTACTACTTATCCTGAGTTTAAAACGACAAAGGCGGTGGCCGCACCAATGAAGGCTGGTAGTTGTTCATTTCATAACGGGCTAACTATTCATGGGGCCCATGCTAATATGACCCCGGGATTAAGGAGGGCCATGACCTGCGCTTATATGCCCGATGGTAATACTTATAACGGTACGCCAAATATATTGTCAGAAGAAATAGTGGCTGGCTTAAAGGTGGGCGATCTTTTGAAGGATGATGCCATTAACCCTTTGATCTATCATAAATAGCTATGCTGAGCAAAATAAATAAGTATGCGTCTATCAAAGTTGTGGTTGCGTTATTATTGCTTTGGTCGCAGGTTTCTGCTTTTTCTTTTAATAAAAGAAAAGAAGGCGCAAAATATTATAAGAAGGATAAAACCATTACTTTAACTACTACAGATAAAAGTTTAGCTATCACTATTGACCGATCAACTGGTTGTGTTATTAGCGAATTAAAGATAAAAGGCCATAATGTTTTATCACCTGCCGGTATTTTTACGGGTGTTCAAACCAAACAGGGCAAGTTCTTATCTTCTAATAAAAATAACGACATAGCTTTTACCCAAACGAAAAACGGCATTAAACTATCAGGCATAACTTACGGCGATGGCGCTATTACTGTTACTGAGATCTGGGAGTTTAAAATAGCCGGCAATAAAGTAAAATGGGATATTACAAGAACATATAATAATAACGCAGAATTAGAGGACGGAGCTTTCCCACAATATAATTTTGCTAATCTATCGGTTTGGAAAGGCGGTATACTGGACAATGGTGGCATGGTTTGGTGTAAATATCTTAAAAATGTAAATGATACTTATGGCGTACATACAGGTGGTGTTACTTTCTGGAACGCAGAGACCGGCGATGGGTTAAGCATCAGCACTAAAGCGACTGATGGTATGGCTATCGCTACAAAATATTCGCATAGCCCCGATAACGAATTTACCTGCACGCAATATGTTACTGACACCCTTTTGAACCAACGTTATAATTTGAGCCGGTTTGTATCCAAAAGAGCTAATGTTTTTGCGCCTTTCCGGGTTAAAACGAAGGTGGTTAAACTGTCTACCGAACTTCAATACGTTGATTATTTCAAAACCTATTCAAGAGGTACGCTACCAGGCATAGATGCCATAGCAGTACGCGAACTACTCAACACTACCGGACGTTATGGAGTGGTCGATAATAATATTATTGGCGCTAACGGTTGGTTGACCAATTGGAAATGCTTGCATGAACCGTTCTTTGCCCAGATAGGTTTGGCTGTTGATGACAAGAATTACACCCAAAACATGTCGTCTACATTAGATCAGGAACGCGATGAAGCAATGCTACCCAACGGTAGGGTATTATCTCGTTGGCATAATGCTCCGGGCGATGAGATACGTGGCACCTATAACCTAAAAACCGGGTATTATGAAGCCATGTGGGGGTATACCGTCGATTCACAGACCGGCTATGTGATCAATGCCAGCGAACAGTTTGACCTGAATGGTGATGTTAAATGGCTGAGATCACACCAGGCCAGTTGCGAGAAAGCGCTGGATTGGCTCATTAAACGGGATGAGAATCATAACGGTATTTTTGAAATGATGAACAACAATATTGCCGAGAAAAAAGGCAGCGACTGGCTGGATATTGTATGGGCAAGTTATGAGAATGCCTTTGTAAACGCGCAAATGTATGAAGCCCTCACACTTTGGGCAAATTGCGAAAGTGTAATGGATAATAAAGAAAAGTCAGCTTATTATACCAATATAGCTACCCGCCTTAAAACTGCTTTTAATAAACCTATTAATGAAGGAGGTTTCTGGTCGCCAAAAAAGAAACAATATGTTTACTGGCGGGATAATGATGGGTCTGTACATGGTGATAATTTAGTTACACCGGTCAATTTGGGGGCAATAGCATTTGGTATTTGTGATGATCCGCAACGGATAACAGATCTATTGGATCAGATAGAGGCGCGCACAGCAAAAGAAAACCTTTTTCACTGGCCGCTTTGTTTTGACTCATTTAAACAAGATGAAGTATCCGGCAGTAATTGGCCATTCCCGAAATATGAGAATGGTGATATTTTTCCGACATGGGGTTACCTGGGTATCAGGGCGTATGCTGGTTATAATAAAGCTATCGCCTTAAAATATATTAACAACTTGCTTGCTCAATACCAAAAGGACGGACTTTCGTCGCAGCGCTATAGCCGTGAAACCCAAATGGGGCAGGGTGATGATATTTTAGCTGGAATATCAACTACCATAACCGCCTTATACCGTGATATTTATGGCGTCAGGCCCAAATGGAACAGAATGGGGATAGAACCCAACATGTCTGCACCTTTAAACGGAACGCGATTTAATTATATGCTCAGAGATACCTTATATCAATTAAAACTGAGTGTTAATGATTATGCTATGAGCACCGCCGGGTTTACTATTAAAAGCACAGAAAGTTTTGGTGCTAATCAAATAGGGCGCTTGCTAACTTATTATCCAGGCAATAAAGAAGATATGACCTTCAAAATAAATGCAGCATCAGGTAGTAAGATAGATCTTCAGATTAATTCATGGAAAGCTGATAGATATTCGTGGACGATGGAATCGAAAGATACTTACCTGTTTACAATTAATGGATTAGAGCCAAATGCTATTTACGGGCTCAAAATAAATAAAACATTAAAAAGGGTAAAAGCAAACGGCAATGGCAACCTTACTTTTAAAAAGCTGTGTAATGTGCCAACTCAATTTATGATCAGTAAAACTACCTGATGGATATTAAAATACTTTGTCCTTTATGGGGTCATGAGCATTTGCCGATGGAGACTTTTTTGGACAAGATCAATAATGCGGGGTTTGATGGAGTAGATACCTGGCTCCCTGCGAATAAAGCTGATCAAACAATCTTGTATGACTATCTGCAACAACACAACTTATACCTGGTAACTCACCAGCATGAGGCTAATGGAAGTACTTTTAAAAAGTTCAGGGAGTCTTATTTAGCAAATCTTCATAAATGTGCGGAGCCTCGACCTGTATTGATCAATTCGCATACCGGCAGGGATTATTTTTCTTTCGAACAAAACCTGGAATTGATAGATATCGCTCAAGAGTTTACTGCAAAAACCGGGGTTATTGTCGCTCACGAAACACATCGCGGCAGGTTGGGTTATAGCCCGCAAATGATCGATCCGTTTTTTAAACTCCGCGATAACTTTGTTTTAACAGCTGATCTTTCGCATTGGGTTTGTGTCACCGAAAGTATGTTAAAGAACTTTACTGATATACTTGATGAGACCATCAACCGGACAAGACACATACATGCCAGGGTTGGTTTCGAACAAGGGCCACAAATAACAGATCCCGCTGCACCTGAGTGGAGGTATGCTGTAGATAATTTCTTGGGATGGTGGGATAGGATAGTGACCTGTAACCGCGAAATAGGAAGGGATGTATTAACTATAACTACCGAATTTGGCCCGGCACCATATATGCCCACGATACCTTTTACTCAAACACCGGTAGCTGATCAGTTTAGTATTAATTGCTATATGAAAGATCTGTTAAACGCCCGTTACCGTTCCTGATCTTGTAATGCTTTGCGAAACACATTTGGTGAAATACCGTTCTTCTTTTTAAATAGTTTAGAGAAGTAAAAGACCGATTCAAAACCGGTCTGATCTGCAATCTCACTTATATTTAATAAGGTGTTGGTCAGCAGATTCTTAGCCTGTTCCATCCGCAGCTGTAAATGATATTGATTGGGCGATTCGCCGGTAATCTGTTTAAAAGCCTTACGGAAAGAGGAATAACCCATCGGTAATTGTTTTGCCAGCGCTTCCATATCCAGGTTGTCCTCAAATGACTCCTGTATAATGAATTTTGCTTTGGCTATTAATTTACCAATGGGGTCATCGCGGTATTCATGATGTTGAGATATGTTGTTGATCAACCCTAAAATCTGCAAAGTAATACCTGCGATCTGTTGCGGGTAACCCGGTAACGATGCCTGTACTAAACTAATTAGTTGTCTGAAAAGAACTAATATATCTTTGTTCAATCCTAAATTAATAAATGGATTTTGATGATCAAAAAAGCCTGCATCCATCAGCTGTTTTGCATAGATTCCATTAAAGCCCACCCAATATTCTTCCCACCCAATTTTAGGGTTGGGTTTATAACGGTGCAGTACACCTGGATAAAGAAAAAAACAAGTACCCGCTTCAATGGTAAATGGATCCATCAATACAGAACCATAAACGCCTTTACCTTTAGAGATAAAGACGATATAAAAATCATCCAAAATACGCCCGCGATTCCAGGTTAATTGATGGCTTTGCGGATGTTCCTGGTTAGGGTAATTATCATTAGGTTCAACCTTCGAGTAGCCAACCGTTGTAACATATAGCCCCCAACGCTCTTCGATCGGAGTAATATTTAAATATTTAAAGTAGTTTGCTAACATGCTCGCTATATATAGAAAAACGAATGGGTTTACTTATGGCTTATGTGAAATTACTTATCTTTTCTCATTTAAATAAGAACACCCTTTTCTACTTTTTTGTACTTTTTGATATTTAAAGATACAGAAAAAAGTACTTCTATAAACATGTGTTGATTTCGGTAAATTCTTTGTAAATCGCATACTATTCTCACAATCTATTTTATAATAAACCAATTATATGAGTAAAAGATATTGCCTGCTTTTGCTGTTGTTTTTTAATGCTACGGCATGGGCGCAAGAGCCAACCTATTCAGGATATTTTAAAGAATTATTTAAAGGACCTGAAACGATTGAACAGCGCGATAAATGGCTTGGCGAGTTAAAGTACTGGCGCGATAAAGAAAAGGTGCGTATCAAATATGATAGCAGTGTGTACACAAACCCTAAGCTGCAATGGGTAAAACATACCTTTATATATGCACAGATGATGGCCCATGACCGCTATTTTTATGATCCCATAACCCGGCAATATACAGTTAACCGCTACTTAAATGATCTAAAAAAGCGTTACGGGGGTATTGATGCGGTTTTGATCTGGCCAACTTATCCTAACATTGGTGTTGATAACCGTAACCAGTTTGACCTGGTTAATGATATGCCCGGTGGTATAAAAGCTATCAGGCAAATGATAAAAGACTTTAAGGCAAATGGGGTACATGTGTTTTTCCCGATAATGATATGGGATCATGGTACCCGTCGCATTAAACTTACTATGTCACAGGTTTTGGTTAAAGAAATGAAAGACTTAGGTGCCGATGGTATGAATGGCGATACGATGTCGGGTGTATCAGAAGATTTTTACAAAACTATGCAGGATGAAAATTACCCGTTGGCATTTCAGCCTGAATTATCATTAAGAGATCTTAAAATGATAGAATGGAATACGCTAAGCTGGGGCTATTTCTGGGGATATGAGCACGCGCCGGGTGTTAGCGTCTATAAATGGGTTGAGCCCAATCACCAGGTTAATATTACCAACAGATGGGCAACCAATAAAACAGACGATTTGCAAAATGCCTTTTTTAATGGCATTGGTTATAATTCATGGGAGAATATATGGAGTGTCTGGAATAATATCCCGGATCGTTATGCAGAAAGTATCAGGCGGATATCAACTATTTATCGTGCTTTCCCAAACATATGGAGCAGTAGCGATTGGGAGCCCTATATCCCGGTACTGCAAAAAGGAATATTCGCTTCAAAATTTCCGGATAAAGAAAAGACCATTTATACGTTTGTAAACAGGGATAGTACCGATGCCAATGGCGCGCAGATTACATTGCCATATATAAAAGGCGAAAAATATTACAACGCCTGGACCGGTACTTTGCTTAAACCAGAAATTGAAGATGGAAAAGCGACTTTTAGTTTCAATATAGAAGGCTTTGGTTACGGCGCTTTATTGGTAGTTAAAAACGGAGCTAAACCATCCCATCTGCCTCAATTTTTAGCCACTGTGTCGCTGCTGAGCAAAAGATCGCTTAAAAGCTATTCGGATAAATGGAATCCAATACCCCAACATATGGTCGCGATAGCTAAAACAGCACTCCCTAAAAAACAACCTGAAGGAATGGTTAAAATTCCCGCTATTCAAAATTATCAGTTCGAGTCGGTAGGGGTAATGATAGAAGGGAATGAATTGCCACTGGCTGTAGGCGTTCAGCATAGTTGGGAAACACATCCTTCAAGATCACAAAAACATACAATGGATATTGATGCTTTTTATATAGACAAATACCCAGTAACCAATAAACAGTTTAAGCAGTTTTTGATAATGACCAAATATCACCCTGCCGATGACCGTAATTTTTTGAAGGACTGGATCAATGGCAACTATCCTGCAGGTTCAGATGATCAGCCTGTTACCTGGGTTTCTTTAGAAGATGCTCGTGCTTATGCAAAATGGGCAAGTAAAAGGCTTCCGCACGAATGGGAGTGGCAGTATGCAGCACAAGGAACTGATGGCAGACTATATCCATGGGGCAACAATAAGGATAATGACAAATCTCCACCAGCTGATACCAGCAGATCTATGCGGCAGCCTACCAATGTAAATGCTTACCTTGCGGGTGCAAGTCGGTTTGGAGTGGTGGATATGGTAGGAAACGTTTGGCAGTGGACGGATGAATATTATGATGCGCATAGCCGGTCAGCGGTATTAAAAGGAAGTAGTTATTATCACGCGCAAACATCAGGGTGGTATTTTCCGCCCGCGTTAGAAGTAAATAAATATGGAAAGTATCTTTTAATGGCACCATCAATAGATCGCGCCGCGACTATTGGGTTTAGATGTGTCGTAGACTGTAAATAGGAAGACCCCTACACGACCTTCAACAAAATTTAACATATTTTAACAAATTAACCGCAATTTTTATTGGTAAAAAAAAGATTTGCTTTTTAAGTTTGCCTACCAAAATTTAATGACTATTTAATGGAAGATTCAATTAGCAATACAGCACATCCTTCAGATGCAACTACCGCGGGTTCGTCGTATTCAACAGACATCAGGGCTATCAATGAAATGATACAACGCGAGAGCGCCTTTGTTGATCTGTTAAAAATGGAAATGGACAAGGTGATAGTAGGCCAGAAATATATGGTAGACCGCCTGCTGATAGGTTTACTTGCTGATGGGCACATATTATTAGAAGGTGTACCCGGTTTGGCAAAAACATTGGCCATAAATACCCTTTCAAAAGCTATCCAGGCTGATTTTAGCCGGATCCAGTTTACCCCGGATCTTTTACCTGCCGATTTGGTAGGTACTATGATTTATAATCAAAAGAAAGAAGAGTTTATTGTAAGAAAGGGACCTATATTCTCTAATTTTATTTTAGCTGATGAGATCAACCGGGCACCTGCAAAAGTTCAGAGTGCTTTGTTGGAAGCTATGCAGGAAAAACAGGTAACTCTTGGCGATAATACTTTCCCGTTGCCTAATCCCTTTTTAGTACTGGCTACTCAAAACCCGATTGAGCAGGAGGGAACATACCCGCTGCCCGAAGCACAGGTTGACCGTTTTATGCTGAAAGTGGTTATAGGTTACCCAAACAAAGAAGACGAAAAAAAGATAGTACGAGCCAATATCGCTCCGCAGGGAATGTTAAAACCAAGCGCCATTATTCACCCCGACGATATTGTAAGGGCACGTAAGGTGGTGCGTGAGGTTTATATGGACGAAAAAATAGAGCAATACATCATTGATATTGTTTTCGCTACACGTTATCCAGATCAGTATAAACTGGCCAGTTATAAAAACCTGGTAAGTTATGGTGCTTCGCCAAGGGCAAGTATCAACCTGGCGCTGGCTTCAAAAGCTTACGCGTTCATTAAACGCAGAGGGTATGTGATACCTGAAGATGTAAGAGCGGTTTGTCATGATGTTTTAAGGCACCGTATAGGTCTTACCTACGAAGCCGAAGCAGAGAACATGACCACCGAGGATATTATAACCGGTATATTAAACGCTGTAGAAGTACCGTAATAGAATCAGGAAGTAAGAATCAAGAGGCAAGAAATAGCGATGCTAACATTCTTCTCTTAATTCTTACATCTTGATTCTTGATTCTATCAAATCATGGCAAAAGATACCAAGGAACTATTAAAAAAGGTTCGGAAAATTGAGATTAAAACTCGTGGGTTAAGCAATCATCTTTTTTCCGGCGAATATCACTCTGCGTTTAAAGGCCGTGGCATGGCATTTAGCGAGGTGCGCGAATACCAGTTGGGTGATGAGATAAGAACCATAGATTGGAATGTTACGGCCCGCTTTAACCACCCTTACGTAAAGGTTTTTGACGAAGAACGTGAGTTAACCGTAATGTTATTGATGGATGTTAGTGGTTCGGGCAATTTTGGAACTGTTAACCAACAAAAGCAAGACCTTGCTACCGAATTATGTGCGGTACTGGCTTTTTCGGCCATACAGAACAACGATAAAGTAGGAGTGATATTTTTTAGCGATCAGATAGAGAAGTTTATCCCGCCAAAAAAAGGACGAAGCCATATACTGATGATCATCAGGGAACTGATCGATTTTACACCCGAAAATAAAGGAACTGATCTTGGGGTAGCCTTAAAGTACTTTACATCGGTCATCAAGAAAAAATGTACCGCTTTTATTATATCAGATTTTATGAGCCCATCTTTCGAGGCTGAACTTAAGATCGCCAATAAAAAACACGATGTGATCGCCCTGCGGTTATATGATAAGCACGAGGAAGAGTTTCCTGACCTTGGTTTGATCCCGATGAAAGACGAGGAGTCTGGCCAGGTATTATGGGTTAATACCAGCGATAAAAATGTACGTGAAGCTTTTAAAACAGACGCGTTGAAACGGACTAATCTCTTAACGGATGTTTTTAAAAAGTCGGGGGTTGATATTGCCGCTATCGGTACACACGAAGCATACGTAAAACCTTTAATGACCTTATTTAAAAGGAGAGAGAGAAAAAGGTGAGCATGAAAAAACAGTTTTTAAATTATATCCTGCTTGTATTACTATTTGCGACCTGTTCTGTAAAAAACGCGACAGCGCAAAACATACACGCAGAAGCTAAATTACAGGATTTTACCATAAAGATAGGCGAACAAACCCGGTTTTTCCTGGTAGTAGATCAACCGGCGAAAGAGCATGTGAATTTTCCAAGATTGGTTGATACCATAATTGGTAAGGTGCAAATTGTTAGTATTAACAAGGCTGACACCGTTATAGATCAAAATGATAAAAGTAAAATAACCGTAACCCAGGGATACGTAATTACCAGTTTTGATTCTGGTATGTACAATATTCCGGCTCTGTCTTTTGGCACAAGTAGTGAGGTTGTTAAAAGTAATGAGGTAACACTGCAAGTACAAACAGTAAAGGTCGATACTACCAAAGCCATTTATGATATTAAACAGCCAATTGCGGTTAGCTATACTTTTATTGATTGGATAAGAGATCATTTATTATGGATAATAGGCGGCTGGATCATTGCAGGCTTGGTCGTTGGTGTTATTTATTATCTGCGTAATAAACCGAAGAATGAGCCTGTTATCAAGGTTGTAAAACCAAGCGTTCCAATCCACATCACTGCATTAACTCAATTAAATGAACTGCGTGACAAAAAGTTATGGCAACAAGAGCAGATTAAGGAATATCATACCGAGTTAACCGATATTTTACGGGATTATCTTGAAAAGCGCTATAACATACAGGCCCAAGAGCAGACAACAGATGAAATAGTTGCAGCCTTAAAACATCGTGACCTGGCCAATGAATATCGGGATAGCTTACAGCAACTTTTAGTATTGGCCGATTTAACCAAGTTTGCAAAAGAAAAGCCGCTACCCATAGAGAATGAGCAAAGTATGGATAAAGCCATCTACTTTATCTTAAAGACCAAAGAGGAAAAAGCACCCGAAAATAATACGGAAGGAGGCAGCGCTAATGAACCTGTTTAAAAGTATTGAATTTGCTGATCCGGGTTTCTTTTGGTTATTACTGTTAATCCCGGTGATGATAGGGTGGTACATTTGGCGTCAGCAGAAATTATACGGGCACCTTAACATATCAGCCATAAAAGGCTTTTCTGTCCCCGTAAAAAGCATAGTGCCCAAATTGCGCCATTTAGAGATCGTTTTCAGGTCATTGGCGTTAATAGCTTTGATAATAGCGCTTGCACGCCCGCAAAGTTCATTAAGCTGGCAAAATTCAACTACCGAAGGGATCGATATCGTTATCGCATCTGATATTTCAGGAAGTATGCTTGCCCAGGATTTTCAACCTAACCGGTTAGAAGCCGGCAAAAACATAGCCATAGACTTTATTAAGAACAGACCCAATGACCGTATTGGCCTTGTTATATTCAGCGGGGAGAGTTTTACCCAATGTCCGTTAACTATAGATCATTCGGTACTCATCAACCTGTTTAATGATATTAAATACGGAATGATCAACGATGGTACTGCTATTGGTATGGGCCTGGCTACGGCTGTAAATAGGCTGAAAGACAGCGAGGCAAAAAGTAAGGTGGTAATATTACTTACAGATGGTTCAAACAACATGGGCTCAATCCCGCCAATTACAGCTGCCGAAATTGCCAAACAATTTGGTATACGGGTATATACGGTTGGTTTGGGTACCAATGGTTATGCCCCATACCCGGTACAAACACCCATGGGTATTCAATATCAGCGTGTAAAGGTTGATGTTGATGAGCCTACACTTACTAAAATAGCAGGTATAACAGGGGGTAAATACTTTAGGGCAACCAATAATGAAACTTTAAAAAGTATTTACGAGCAGATTGATAAAATGGAAAAAGCAAAGATCGATGTTACTCAATACCACAAAAAAACAGAGCTATTTCTGCCTTTTGCATTAATTGCTTTGTTGTTTCTGCTGTTAGAGTTTGGTTTTAAAAATACGATATTAAAAGGAGCTATAACCTGATATGTTACGTTTTGCACATATAGAATACTTATGGGGATTAGCCGCTATTCCTCTTTTTCTGCTGGTCTTTATATTTGTTAGCCGATGGAAAAGAAAAGCACTAAAAACACTTGGCGACAGAAATATTATAGATAAAATAGTACCGGATGTTTCATTTTCTACACCGCGCCTTAAGTTTATCTTATTCGCTTTGGCATTTGCTTTTTTAGTTATTGGCGCAGCCGATCCGCAAATTGGCTCAAAAATGGTTGAAGAAAAGAGCAAAGGTGCCGACCTGATGATCTTGCTGGATGTTTCTAACAGTATGCTGGCACAGGATATGGCACCGAGCCGTTTAGAAAATGCCAAACAGGCGCTGTCGCAATTAATAGATAATTTACATAGTGACAGGATAGGCATTGTAGTTTTTGCAGGTGAGGCTTATGTACAATTACCTATGACCAACGATCACTCGGCCGCTAAATTGTTTTTAAGTACCATTAACACCAATATGGTGCCCACACAAGGTACCGCCATCGGTGCAGCCATAGACATGGGCATGCGGTCGTTTGATTTTAATGATGGCACAGGCAAATCCATGATCCTTATAACTGACGGCGAGAACCACGAGGATGACGCTATAGCTGCTACAAAAAACGCGGCGGATAAAGGTGTAACGGTTAATGTAATAGGTATGGGGTCAGTAAATGGTGCGCCAATACCTATTTACCGTGATAATAAACAAGTTGGTTTCCATACAGACAGTGCAGGCCATACAGTAACCAGTAAGCTGAATGAAGATATGGGTAAAGAAATTGCTGCTGCCGGTAACGGTACCTATGTTAGGGCTACAAACTCAAACAGTGGTCTGAATATCATCATGGCGCAAATAGAAAAGATCCAACGCAAAACTTATGACAGCAAATCGTTCAAAGATTTTGAAGATCGTTTCCAATTCTTTATTGGGTTTGGGTTGGCTTGTTTACTGGTAGAGTTTTTTATTACCAACAGAAAGAGTTTAAGATTAAGTAGGTTGAAATTATTTGAAGTGAAGAACGCATGAAACAGTTAATTTTGATCTTGATATTTTTGCTGTTGGGTTTGCAATTATTTGCTCAGCAGGAAAAAAGCTATGTAAAGAAAGGTAATGACTTTTATCAGCAAAAAAAATATAAAGAGGCTGCTGATAGTTATAGTAAGGCAGTAGCCAAAAAAAGTGAGAATCTGGAAGGTAATTTTAATTTGGGTGATGCCTTTTATAAACAGAAGCAATTTGATAAAGCCGGCGAGCAGTTTAATAAAATTGCCGAATCAAACAAAAACAAAGCTATCGCGGCCGGTGCTTATCATAATTTAGGTAATACCTTATTAGAAAATAAAAAGCTGGAAGAAAGTATTGAAGCCTACAAAAAGTCATTATTGAATAACCCTAAAGACGAAGAAACACGTTATAACCTGGCTTATGCGCAGGAAAAGCTAAAACAGCAACAGCAGAAAGATAAAAACAAAGACAAGAATAAGAATCAGGACAAAAACAGACAGGATCAGAACAAGCAAAATAAAGACGATAAAAATAAAGACAAGAACAAGGATAACAAGGATCAGGACAAACAGAATAAAGACCAGGATAAGAAAGATCAGCAACAGCAACCTGAGCCTAATAAACTATCAAAAGAAGACGCTCAACGCATGCTTGACGCGCTTAATAACGAAGAAAAGCAAACCCAGGATAAGCTAAAAAATAAAAAAGCAAAAGCCGCTACCCGTGGGATATCAAAAGATTGGTAAGTAGTTATTACTTACCTGATTTAATTACATGAATATCAGACATTATATATTATTTTTTTTATTATTTGTTGCCAGTGGAGTATTTGCCCAGGGGGTAAAGTTTACCGCGGCTGTAAGTAAAACCACTGTGGGAACAGGCGAGCAGTTCGAGGTCGAATTCTCTGTTAATGCTGATGGAAGTAATTTTGTATCGCCTGATCTGAATGATTTTCAATTATTAGGCGGCCCAAATGTTTCTACTAATATGCAGTTCATCAATGGTAAAGCTACCATGAGCTCTTCTTTTAGTTATGTGTTGATGGCTGCTAAGGAAGGTACCTTTACCATCGCTCCTGCAAGCATTGTGGTTAACGGGCGTAAGTTTACATCTAATGAGATCAAAATAACCGTTGTAAAAGGAAAGCCCGTACCTCAAAATAACCAAAGTAACAGAGGAACGCAAGGACAGGGCAGGGCTAATAATGCTAATACTGCAGACCTGTCTAAGAGCTTGTTTTTAAGAGCTGTGATTGATAAGAACACCGTATACCAGGGACAGCAACTTACATTGGCCTATCGCATCTATACACGGGTAGATATTTTGCAAAACCAGGTAGATAAACTACCTGATCTTACCGGTTTCTGGAACCAGGATATTAAAGCGTTGCAACCAGCACAATTCAGGTTAGATACCTATAAAGGCCAAAGATATAATGTCGCCGATCTAAAACAGATCATTTTGTTTCCGGAGCATGCCGGTAATATTACTATTGATCCGTTTGGCATGTCGTTTATAGCAAGGGTACAGACCCAGCCCCGCGATTTTATGGATCAGTTTTTTGGTAATAATGTGCAGGAGGTTAATTATGCGGCTAAAAGTTTACCGGTAGTTGTTCATGTAAAACCGTTGCCAGAAGCGGGTAAGCCCGCAGGATTTTCTGGCGCGGTAGGGCATTTCAGCATAGAAGCCTCTATAGATAAAAACCATCTAAAGGCAAATGAAAGTATAAACTATAAAATAAAGATCACCGGTACGGGTAATATTAAGCTATTGAACAACCTTAATCCTGTTTTTCCTGCTGATTTTGAAAAGTACGACCCTAAAATTACCGATACAGTAACAGTAAATGAAAACGGAGTTTCGGGCAGTCGTATCTATAATTATTTGCTGATACCCAGGCACAAAGGCGACTTTAAGATAGATCCTATCCAGTTTTCTTACTTTAATCCGACAACAGGTAGCTATACAAGCCTGACTACAAAATCGTTTGATATTAAAGTAGAGAAGGGGATTAATGAAGATAATGTTACCGCACTTTCTGGCGATGATAAGCAGGATGTTAAGTTGCTGGATAAAGATATCCATTACATTAAGACCGGTGATGCACAATTGAGATCAGATGGAAATCGGTTTTATGGATCTTTGGCTTTTTACCTGTTGCTTTTATCAGGCCCTGTTTTATGTGCAGGTGCGTTTGTATATCGTAACCAACAACGTAAAAATAACAGCGATGTAGTTAAAGTAAAAAGCAAACGTGCCGGTAAAGTTGCTGCCAAACATTTAGCTAATGCCCAAAAAGAATTAAGCGCTAATAATACCACTGCATTTTATGAAGCCATATCAAAGGGGCTATATGGTTATTTAAGTGATAAACTAAATATCTCTTATGCCGATCTGGACAGGGAAACTATCGCATCTGCGCTTAAAACAAAGGCAGTAAGCGAAGGATTAGTTACCCAATTACGTGATACATTAGATCTATGCGAAATGGCGCGTTATGCGCCGGTAACGCACATATCTACACAAGAGGTTTTTGAGAAGGCAAAAAATATCATCAATGCTATTGAAAATGAAATTTGATCTGTTTAAAATAGGACTTTGCTTTGTAATGATGCTTGGTTTACCGGCGTTGTCTTTCGGCGATGATGGTACGCAAGCGCTTTTTGAAAAGGCGAATAACTATTACAGTAAAAATAAATATAAAGAAGCTGTAAGCACTTATAACCAGTTACTTAAATCAAGAGAATCATCCGCTATAGTTTACTATAATTTAGGTAATGCGTTTTATAAAGATGGTGATATCGCGTCTGCGTTGTTGTATTATGAAAAGGCACATAAACTCTCACCCGGCGATGAGGATATCAATTTTAACATTCGCTTTGCCAATGCAAGAACTACCGATAAAATTGACGAAGCTCCTGAACTTTTCCTTTCAAAATGGTGGAGAGTGGTAATTTTAGCTGTTTCTGCGGATACTTTAGGGATAGTAGCAATTGTACTTTTCCTATTTGGGTCGGGGCTATTGGTGTTTTATTTCTTTAGTGTTTCAGGCTCAATAAAGAAATTTTCCTTTTTTAGCGGGCTGGCCTTATTTTTCCTGGGTATAGTATCAATAATTATTGGTGGCAGTCAGGTAGGTTATTTTAATAGCAATAAACAGGCTATTATTTTTACCAGTTCTGTAAGCGTGAAAGGTAGCCCGGCAGATAAGGCCAACACCGTATTTGTAATACATGATGGTACTAAAGTAAATGTACTGGATAATGCCAATGGTTGGCTCAGGATAAAACTGGCCAACGGCAACGAAGGCTGGCTAAAACCATCGGATGTCAAAGAGATATAATTCCAAAAGTTTAATTTTTCGTTTTTATAAATCTATCTGCAACCACCAGTTCTTTACTTCCCGGTATATATTTGTAGAAACCATTGCCGGTTTTAACGCCTAAGTTTTTATCTGCAACCATACTGATCAGTAAAGGGCAGGGAGCATACTTTTCGTTTGCAAAGCCATCGTATAATACATTTAATATGGCCAAGCAGACATCCAACCCTATAAAGTCTGCTAATTGCAACGGACCCATTGGATGTGCCATGCCCAGTTTCATCACCGTATCTATCTCTTCAACACCAGAAACACCTTCATACAAGGTGAAAATAGCTTCATTTATCATCGGCATTAAAATACGGTTGGCTACAAAGCCGGGCGCGTCATTCACTTCAACAGGGATCTTGTCCAGTTGCTTAGATAAATTCATTATGGTAGATGTTACCTGATCTGAAGTCGCTTTACCTTTTATTACTTCTACCAGTTTCATTAATGGCACCGGGTTCATAAAATGCATACCAATTACATTGCCCGGTTTTTTGGTTACAGCGGCTATCTGTGTAATAGATATAGATGAGGTATTTGATGCCAGTATGGTTTGGTCACCGCAGATCTCGCTCAATTGCTTAAACAGGTTTAATTTGATATCCAGATCTTCGGTAGCTGCTTCAACAACCAAATCAGCATTTTTAACACCTGCTTTCAGATCAATGTAGGTTTTTATGCGATTTAGGGTATCTATTTTTTGCTGTTCAGTAATAGTTTCTTTCTTGATCTGTTTATCCAGATTAAGGCTAATAGTTTGTATTGTCCGTTGTAAAGCTTCGGTATTAATATCTATTAATGATACATCAAACCCATGTTGTGCAAAAGTATGGGCAATGCCATTACCCATTGTTCCTGAACCTATTACTGCAATTTTATCCATGGTAGTTTTTATTATAAGTTTATTTGCTGCCCGGTAATAGTAGCGCTATTGATCTGCTGCATATCCGGTATAGCTATGGTTTTACATTTGGCATATGCGGTTATAACCTCTTCCGAATACGTATCAGCATCCCCATTAAAAATAATCGCTTTTATGTTTATTCCCCTGTTTTTCAATGCATCTAATGATAGGAGGGTATGGTTGATACTTCCCAGGTAATGTTTAACCACCAATATCACCTCTGCATCAAGCTGTTGGATCAGGTCTATCATCAAAAAATCAGCATTTAACGGTACCATCAAACCACCTGCACCTTCAATAATTAATTGGTTATCAGTTTTGGGCGCAATGATCTTTAGCGGATCAATAACTATACCATCAAGATCCGCCGACTTATGCGGAGAGAACGGTTGAGTAAGCCGATAAGCCTCCGGATGAAAAATAGATACCTTATTTACTACCAGGCTTTTTACTTTTAGTGTATCGCTATTATCCAGATCGCCTGATTGTATGGGTTTCCAGTAATCAGCTTTAAGACTTTCAACCAATATGGCTGAAACAATGGTTTTACCAATGCCCGTGCCTATACCGGTTACAAATAATGGTTTATGCATTAATTATTGCATTAAGTTCATGGGTTAACAGATTGATGTCGTCTACAGTATTAAACGAATGCAGGCATATTCTTATTCTTTCGCTGCCCTGCGCTACGGTGGGGCTTAATATCGCACGTACATCCAAACCCTTGCTTTGCAGGTGAGCCGCGGTTGCAACGGCTTTTTCATTGCTGTTTAATAATAAACATTGTATTGAGCTATTGCTTCCAATTAATGAATAAGAGCCGTCAACCGGTAGTTTTACCTGTTGTTTAAAAAGGGTAATATTATTTCGCAGCTCTTCTATTTGACTATCACACTCTTGTAATAAACCCAAAGCAATTTTTATGCAAGCCAACTGATGAAACGGTGCTGCCGTGGTATAAATAAACGACCGGGAAAAATTGATCAGGTATTGACGTAATATGTTACTACCCAAAATAATAGCACCATGGCAACCCAATGCCTTACCAAAGGTAACCGTGCGTGCAAACACCCGATCTTGTAAACGCAGTTGGGTAACAATTCCTGTTTTAAACAGGCCTACGGCATGTGCTTCGTCAACTATTAAAGCGGCACCGTATTTTTCTGTTAATTCTAAAATCTCAATAATAGGAGGGATATCACCATCCATAGAATAAACGCTCTCGATAACTACATAACACGTGCCTTTAGCGTGCTGTAATTTGCTTTCTAAGCTACTTAGGTCATTGTGCTTAAAGTTGTACCTGTTGGCGTGGCTTAGGCGTGCTCCATCAATAATAGAGGCATGTATCAACTCGTCTGTTATGATCGTATCCCCACGCTGGGGTAGTGAAGAAAGTAAACCCACATTAGCGTCGTAGCCTGAGTTAAACAATAAACCGGCTTCGGCCTTAAATAAATTGGCTGTTTCTTGTTCCAGATCCTCTGTGTAAGCCAGATTACCCGATATTAACCTTGAACCGGTAGAACCTGTTAGATTAATGTGTTTAAGTAACTCTTCATTAATTTTATTTTTAAAGACCGATGAGCGGGCAAAACCCAGGTAATCATTCGAGCAAAGATCTATCAGCGTATTTTCAGGCTTTAGGGTTCTGTAACTTCCGGACTGTTGCCTTTCGGTAAGCCTGTTTTTGATATAGTTTTCTGCAGCGGTCAATTCAATAAAATTTTAGCTAAAATAAAGAAAGCCCCGGTTTTATCGGAGCTTTCTTTATTAATGAGGCTTTTTTAATTATTGCCTTGCATACGTGCTTTCATTTGTGCGGCACGCTCGTCAGCAATTTTTTGATATGCTTTTGCCTGGTCAGCAGTTAAAACCGCTTTGATTTTGGCATCAGTTAACGGCGTTATTTTCATAAAGCCAGCCATCATTGCACTTCTGTCGCCATTAGCAGCAGTCATTAGGCTATCACGTTTTTTTGCAGCTTCTGTATAAATTACAGTAAGCTTTGTAGCCTGGTCATCGGTTATGCCGGTTATTTGTTCTTTTAAGCGATCTGTTTGCTCTTTTGGAGTTCTTCTTTGACCGCCGCCCTGGGCAAAGCTAACCGCGCTTATGCCTAATACAAAAGCACATGCTAATACTAATTTTTTCATTTTTGGTTTGTTTTAGTTTGGTGTTATATAAATATAGATGTTATCTGTTCAATAGCCCAACTGTAACTTAATTGTTGCTGATAGGAAATTTAACGACACAAAAAAAGCGGCTTGTAGCCAGTCATGGTCGGAAGAAATTCCGGCCATTTTTTATGTTTTAAAAAACAGTCCC
>JAZKCG010000009.1:0-37478 GCA_040388175.1 Bacteroidota bacterium
TACCCAACGTATCGTACCTTGCCTACTCTACCAAAGGCGAAGAAATTACAGTAAACAACCCATCAGACCTACCCGACCCAAGTAAAATTGACCGTGTAGAAGAGCCCTATATTAAAGCTACCATTATTACCAAGTCTGACTTTGTTGGCCCGGTAATGTCGCTGTGTATCCAGAAACGCGGTTTTGTTAAAAATCAATCCTACCTGACATCTGATCGTGTAGAATTGGTGTTCGAGATGCCAATGGGCGAGATCGTTTTTGATTTTTACGATAAGCTAAAGACCATATCAAAAGGCTACGCGTCGTTTGATTATCACCAGATAGGTTATCGCCAAAGTGACCTGGTACGTTTGGATATTAAACTAAATTCAGAGCCGGTTGACGCGTTGTCGTCACTAATATTTAGAGGTAACTCGTACGATTTTGGTAAAAAGATCTGCGAGAAGCTGAAAGAGCTATTACCGCGCCAGCAGTTCGAGATCATTATACAAGCATCCATTGGTGCCAAGATCATTGCCCGCGAAACGGTTAAAGCTATGCGTAAAGACGTTACCGCCAAATGTTACGGTGGTGATATATCGCGTAAGCGTAAACTATTAGAGAAACAAAAAGCCGGTAAAAAACGGATGCGCCAGGTTGGCAATGTGGAGATACCACAAAGCGCGTTTATGGCAGTGTTGAAGTTAGATTAATTAACCGATTATATGTCAGAAGACACAATTGCGGAAATAAAGTCACTTTTTAATAAAAGCAACCTGACTAATGCAATTGATATTGATGCGTTAATGCCTCTTAGTTTAACTAAGGCCCAAAGCGACCCTCATCTAAATCATTTTTTTTCTTTGGATGAAGACGGCCCTTTTAGTGAAATACTCAAACGTGGAACTCAATCTTTAAGGACTGGATTTTATAAAATAATTACCAAGCCCTATTACAGAACCACTATTTTCCCTGCAAACTTTGCAGCGGATGTTTATTATTACGGTGATAATGATGTTTTATATAAGTACCATGCCAATATAGGTCCGCTAACTAATACATCGACGCAACCATTCCCTATCAACGACAAATATCGGAATACGCCAATTCCAATTTTAGACAAATTCTTACGCGACAAACAAACATTTGGAGGCAATCAAGACTATATGATTGCTAAAAAGAACTTTTACGATTCCGTGTTTGCAGAAGAACGAATTATATTAGTTATTGAATCAATATGGGACCCCGCCTACCCAACTATAAATCGGCGAAAACAAGTTAAATGGGCATTTATCGACTTTTAATATAATATGAAGCTTTTAGACGGAAAATACGTATCATCAAAATTGAAGGTTGAAATAGCTGAAGAAGCAGCTAAAATTTTAGCAGAAACAGGCCGCAAGCCACATTTGGTAGCCGTACTGGTTGGCCATGATGGCGGCAGCGAAACTTATGTTGCCAGCAAGATCAAGAATTGCGAGAACGTAGGCTTTAAATCAAGCCTGGTACGTTATGAAGATACCGTTACCGAAGAAGAACTGCTAAAGAAAGTAGAAGAGTTAAATGCTGATGCCGATATAGACGGCATCATAGTGCAATTGCCCCTACCCAAACACATCGATCCTGAAAAAGTAACCGAGCGTATTGATTACCGCAAGGATGTTGATGGTTTCCACCCGGTAAACCTGGGCCGTATGCAGCGTAACCTGCCTTCATTTATCCCGGCTACACCATATGGCATTACCTTAATGCTGAAAGAATATGGCATTGAGACAGCAGGTAAACATTGTGTGGTGGTTGGCCGCAGTAATATCGTTGGTTCGCCTATGAGCATCTTGATGGCGCGTAACACAACTCCCGGTAATTGCACGGTAACCATTTGCCACAGCCGTACTCCTGATATTAAAAAATTCACGTTAGATGCTGACATCCTGATCGTAGCTATCGGCAAAAAGAACTTTATTACTGCCAATATGGTAAAAGATGGTGTAGTAGTGATAGACGTAGGTATGAACCGCGAAACATCAACCACCACTAAGTCGGGTTTTAAATTATATGGCGATGTTGATTTTGAAGGTGTAGCCCCAAAATCATCTTACATAACCCCCGTACCCGGCGGCGTAGGCTTAATGACTATTATTGGGTTATTAAAGAATACTTTGGCTTCTGCAAAGAAAGAGGTGTATCAATAGAATTAAGAGCCAAGAATCAAGAGTTAAGATATCTTGATTCTTGGCTCTTAATTCTTGACTCTATCGCATTATTTAAACGCTTCCTTTATCCTTTCAAAGAAAGTAGTCATCCCCACATAAATACCATCCTCACGCACTTCTACAGGATAAGTATCTACATAATCATTTTGGCCGGGGTCTCCTCTGCCGGTATTTAGGTTGTATGCGTACCGATGAATTGGACATATTATTTTTCCATCACGACACCAGCCACCGCTTAGTTCGCCGCCTGCATGAGGGCAGGTAGATGATATGGCATAGATAATCCCTTCGTAACCAACCAGGCAAATGCCTTTGCCGTTAATCTTTACCTTTTTAATAAATGGATTGGTGGTGTATTGCAGGTCGGGTACTTTATACCAGATCATGATCTTAAAAATCGATCTTTAGGTTCATGATAGACGGATTCTTGATTGCATCGTCCATGGTAGTAGTCAGGGTAACGTGCCTTCTGTCAGCAGATACAATGGCCCTGGGGTTGTTTACTTTTTTCACCGGTTTGGCAAAATTCAAGATCACTTTATAGGGCATATCTATCAACATGGCTTTGGCCATTGCCAGCGTATTTTGTGTTTTCTTTAAAAATGCGCCAAACTTAACCTTATTAATTACGCGGTAAAACTTGGTTGGTGTAACCTCATATTCGTAATAATCCTGCCCGGCAACCAATTGCTGCGCATCAAAGCTGCGGGGTTGCTGCCCGCTTTTGGCTACCTTATCCAATTGGCTGTTCGCCGTCATTTTTGAAAGATTTTGCAGGTAGTATTGCAGATCAGCAGCATTTTTGGCAGTATGGGTGATATTCATCTTCATGATGCTTTTTTGCAAGTCCATTTTTATGGATAGATTGCTGTTTTGCGCCATCGCCAATTCGTCTTTAGTTAGCTTGTGCTCCAGGCTATCGGGCATGGCTGCCAAAAAACTCATGGTGGTATCCTTAACCAGGTTAAACTGCGGAGTTGATTTGGCAGAATCCGTCATCAGGTTTTTAAATACTGATATGGCCCGCCCCATGTCAAACCCATAAACTACATTACATGAACCATCCAGTTTAAAATCATAATGCTCCTCTATATCCACGCATGACGTGAAGCTAAGCATTATAAAAAAGATGGATAACAGGTAAAGTTTCTTCATTAGATCAAACTTAACTAAATAAGCTGAAAGGTAAAAGCCTAAAACATTTATCAAAACAAAGTTTCTCAATAATTAAGTCATAGTTTCGGTGCTTTCTGCTTAAAGCTTTTAGCTTTCACCTCAAAAACCTACCTTTGCGCCCTATTATGGCACACCAGGTACCCGAAGATGGCACATTACTTCCTTTAATGGAAGAGTTTTATACAATACAGGGCGAAGGATATCATACCGGTAAGGCCGCGTATTTTATTCGCCTGGGTGGGTGTGATGTGGGCTGCCATTGGTGTGATGTTAAAGAAAGCTGGGATGCCGAATTGCACCCGCTAACTCATTCTGATAAGATCGTTGAGAACGCCACACTTTATCCGGGCAAGGCCGTGGTTGTGACCGGTGGCGAGCCATTGATCTATAACCTGGACTACCTTACCCAACAACTGCAAGGAAAAGGCATCAAGACCTTTATTGAAACATCGGGCGCCTATCCGCTATCAGGGCATTGGGACTGGATCTGTTTATCGCCTAAAAAATTCAAAGCACCTACCCCACAGGTTGCCCAATATGCCAACGAGTTAAAAGTGATCATATTCAATAAATCAGATTTCGACTTTGCCGAACATCATGCTACATTGGTACCCGAAGGCTGCAAGTTATATTTACAGCCTGAATGGTCAAAATCTAAAGAAATGACCCCACTTATTGTAGACTACGTGATGAATAACCCTAAATGGGAAATATCTTTACAAACCCATAAATATTTAAATATCCCTTAATAATTGTATCTTAGAATACAATTGTATAACCCGGGATGAAACGAATACTGCTATTTTTCTTACCGTTTTTGTTTACTGCTACTGCCTTTTCGCAACAGGTTACTTACAGCACTAACAACCAGGAAGCTATAAAGAATTTCGCCTTAGCTAATCAAAGCATTGACGAGCATCAGTATGACGAAGCCTCACAATTCTTGCAAAAGGCCATAAATGCTGATGGTAAATTTATAGAAGCACACGCCCAATTAGGCGATGTAAGGCACCTGCAACGCAACAATAAAGAAGCGATAGAGGAATTTAAAAAAGTAATAGCCCTTAACCCCGATTTTAGTCGTGCTGTTTATATTAAGATCTCCGATATGGAAATATCAGAAGCCATGTACCTCGAAGCGTTAAAACATCTCCAGAAATACCTTACCTATACCGGCATAACCGAACAGAATAAGTTTTACGCGCAAAAGCTAATTAAGGACTGCATATTTAGCATGGAGGCCATACAACATCCGGTAACATTTAAACCTATTAATATGGGTCCCAATATCAATACCGTGGCTGATGAGTATTCGCCGGTATCTACAGCTGACGATAAGACTATAATTTATACCCGGCAAGTAGCCCTTAACGAAGATTTTTTTCAAAGCAGCAAGGTAAATAACGAGTGGCAAAAGGCGGTTTATTTAAGTGATAAGATCAATACGCCCAATTATAATGAAGGATCAGAATCGGTATCGCAGGATGGCAAATTCCTGTTCTTTACCGGCTGTAACCGGCCCGATGGGCGTGGACGCTGCGATATTTATGTCGCGCAAAAGAAGGGCGACGACTGGGGTAAACCATTTGATTTGGCTCCGCCGGTAAATACAGGTGGGTGGGAATCGCAACCTTCTATAAGTGCCGATGGGCGGACACTATACTTTGTAAGTAACCGTAAAGGCGGTTATGGTGGTTATGATATCTGGAAGTCGACACTTACGCAACAAGGATGGGGCGAACCTGAAAACCTGGGTCCAAACATCAATACATCATTTAATGAGCAATCGCCATTTATACACCCGGATGATAGTACTTTATATTTTTGCTCCAACGGTTGGCCGGGCATGGGCAACCAGGACCTGTTTGTAAGCCGTTTAGGCAAAGATGGTAAATGGCAAATACCTAAAAACCTGGGCTACCCTATCAATACCAATGGCGACGAAAGTGGGTTAAGCCTTACCGCGAATGGCAATTATGCTTTCTTCTCGTCAAACAAACTGGAAGGTTATGGTGGTTTTGATATCTATACTTTCGAGTTACCGGTTGACCTGAGGCCGCATGTGGTTACCTATGTTAAAGGTTTTGTAAGCGATGCCCGAACGAAGCAGCCGCTTGAATCGGCAGTCGTCATTGTTGATTTGGAGAATAGCAAACCTGTGTACCAAAATTTCAGCACAGCCGAGCGTGGAGATTTCCTGGCGACCATTGCGGCCGGTAAGAACTACGGTTTAAACATATCCAAACCGGGATACTTGTTTTACTCTGAAAACTTCTCGCTGGTTGGGCATACATCGGGTAATCCTTTTAATATTGTTGTGATGCTGGAGCCCATTGAAGTGGGTAACAAGGTGATCTTAAAGAACATATTCTTCGACACCAATAAATACAACCTAAAACCAGAATCAAGATCAGAATTACAAAAAATGCTGGAGTTTTTAGCTTTGAACCCTACAATACATATCGAGATATCGGGCCATACAGACAACGTGGGTAATGATGAACTTAATCAAACCCTATCAGAAAACAGGGCAAAATCAGTATATGATTACTTATTAAGCGGCAAGGTAGACCCGGCCCGGATGGTTTTTAAAGGATATGGTAAAACACAACCCATAGCGCCAAATGATAATGATGATAACCGCGCTAAAAACCGCAGGACAGAGTTTAAGATAACGGCTAAATAAAAAGAATATATATTTAACAAAAGAGGGAGAAATAAATTCTCCCCCTTTTATTAATTCCCTAATTCAGACATAAACTTTATCCGCATCAGTTGGACTTCTTCGCGGGTATAATCATCGCTGCCCAGTTCGGCAAGCGCGTCATCTATAGAGTCAATTTCGGCCGTTTTAAAATAATCAAACACTTCCTCCTGTTTGTCTTCGTCAATAACCTCATCAATATAATAATTAAGGTTAAGCTTAGTGCCTGAGTTAACAATGGTCTCTACTTCTTTCAGGATCTCTTCGTAAGTTAATCCTTTTGAGGCAGCGATATCATCCAGGTTTAAATGCCTGTCGATATTCTGGATAATGAATACTTTAAGCGCCGATTTATTAGCAGCACTTTTTATCACCATATCAACCGGGCGGTCAATATCATTATCATCAACATATTTTTGTATCAGGTCTATAAACGGAGCACCAAACTTCATGGCTTTGCCGGCTCCGACACCTGATATTTGCTTCAATTCGTCCTGCGTGATTGGATAATGCGTACACATTTCCTCTAACGATGGATCCTGGAACAACACAAACGGTGGCAAACCTTTTTGCTTGGCTATTTTTTTGCGCAGGTCCTTCAACATCTGCAACAACGCTGTATCTAAAGCGCCGCCGCCTTGTTTTGGGCCATCGTCATCACCATCATCATCAGCCGCTTCGATCACCCTATTCAATATAAAACGGATGCTATGCGGATTATCTAAAAACGATTGTCCCAGTTTAGTTAAACGTAATAAACCATATTGGTCAATATCTTTTGAAAGATAATTATTCAATAAGGCCTGGCGTAATAATGAGTTCCATAAGATCTCGCCATCAGCTTTACCTGTACCAAAAAGTGGCAGTAAATGATGTTCGTAATTGTTAATCTGCTGGTTCTCAACTCCCATCAGGATATTGATGATATAATGGTCGTCAAATTTCTCGCCTATCTGCTTGATCAGGTTTAAGGCTTTATGCAATTGCTCTTCGGCATCAAAATGAGTTTTTGGCGCACAGCAATTATCGCACATATTATTACAACCGGCTTCGTTAAAGTTCTCGCCAAAGTAATGTAACAGTTGTTTACGACGGCATACCGATGACTCGGCATAATCAATAACCTCTTTTAATATCTGGGTGCCAATTTCACGTTCGGCAACCGGCTTATCCTTCATAAACTTTTGCAGTTTATCAATATCCTTTTGCGAGTAAAATGCCACGCAAACTCCTTCGCCACCATCACGTCCTGAACGGCCGGTTTCCTGGTAATAGCCTTCCATACTTTTTGGCACGTCATGGTGAATAACATAACGCACATCGGGTTTATCTATACCCATACCAAAGGCTATGGTAGCAACAATAACATCAACATCTTCCATCAGGAACTTATCCTGTGTATCGGCACGAACTTTTGGGTCTAAACCCGCATGATAAGGCAAGGCCTTAACGCCATTTAATGCAAGCGCTTCGGCAACTTCTTCTACCTTTTTACGGCTCAGGCAATAGATAATGCCAGATTTTCCCTCGTTTTGCTTTACATACTTTACAATTTCTTTAATTACGTTACGCTTTGCGCGTACTTCGTAAAAAAGGTTCGACCTGTTAAAAGACGATTTGTAAATGGTAGCATTATTCATCTGCAGGTTTTTCTGTATATCCTGCTGAACTTTAGGTGTAGCCGTAGCTGTTAAAGCGATAATGGGGATATCATCACCAATATTGCTGATAACCTGGCGTATTTTACGGTATTCGGGCCTAAAATCATGTCCCCATTCTGATATACAGTGCGCTTCGTCAACCGCAACAAATGATACTTGATTTAAGCGTAAAAAATCTACATTTTCCTGCTTGGTTAATGATTCAGGGGCAACATACAATAGTTTGGTTTTACCCGCTAATACATCTTCCTTAACTCTTATAATATCGGCCTTGGTTAAAGACGAATTTAAAAAATGCGCTATGCTGTCTGATCCGCCAAAAGCTCTTAACTGATCTACCTGGTTTTTCATTAACGCTATAAGCGGAGAAATTACAATGGCTGTTCCTTCGCTCATTAAAGCAGGCAACTGGTAGCACATAGATTTACCACCACCCGTAGGCATAATAACAAATGTATCATTGCCAGCCAGAATGTTGGTTATAATCGCTTCCTGCTCTCCCTTAAAGTTATCGAACCCGAAAAAATTCTGGAGATTATCAAAAAGCGACTTCTTTGTTTCTATCATTATACTGTGTACTCGTGATTATTTAAAAGTTTAAAGTAACAAAAATTAATGAATAAACGATAGATTTACTTTAAAATTTTATACTGAAATGATTATTCATTAAAAAACTTTTTTCATAATTATTGTTTATACCCTATGACGGTTTATTTTTTTATTATTTAGTTTAGTATTAATCATTATTTAATGGATAAATACCCACATTTGCTACCTGATAACATCAAACAATATTTCTACTACTTAACATGAATAAAAACTATTATGCCATCATAATGGCAGGCGGTATTGGAAGTCGTTTCTGGCCCATAAGCAGAACATCGCATCCAAAACAGTTTATTGATATATTAGGCACAGGAAAAACTTTAATACAAAACACATACAATCGTTTTTTAAAAATATGTCCTAAAGAAAATATTTTTGTAGTCACTAACGAAAACTACACCTCGTTGGTAAAAGAACAACTGCCTGAAATGGCAGAAAACCAGATATTAACAGAGCCGGTAATGCGTAATACCGCGCCATGTGTGGCTTATGGTTGTTTTAAAATAGAAAGTATTAACCCTGATGCTGTTATTGTAGTGGCTCCTTCTGACCACCTGATATTAGACGAAGCCGGATTTGTTGCTACCATAGAAAAATCATTAAGAACTGCCGAAAAACATAAATGCCTGGTAACATTGGGTATCATGCCCTCAAGGCCCGATACCGGTTACGGCTATATCCAATACACAGATAATACGATAGATGGCGATTTTCATAAAGTAAAGACCTTTACCGAAAAACCCAATCTTGAAATTGCGAAGACTTTTTTACAAAGCGGCGATTTTTTATGGAACGCCGGGATATTTATATGGTCGGCAGCGGCTATTGTTAAAGCCTTTAGCCAGCACCTGCCCGAAATAAATGACATATTTGCCGAGGCCCGCCCTTATTACAATACCGATGGAGAAAGGACTCACGTAAACCATGCTTACCTGCAATGCACCAACATATCTATTGATTATGGCATCATGGAAAAAGCCGACAATGTATATGTGCTACCATCTGAGTTTGGATGGTCTGATCTGGGTACCTGGGCTTCTATTTATGATCTGGCTCAAAAAGACTATGTAGGTAACGCGGTTATCCCGTCAGAAAAAGTGATCATGTATGATTCATCAAACTGCATGGTAAATGTTCCGGAGGATAAATTGGTTATTTTACAGGGATTGCATGATTACATTGTTGTTGAAGCAAACAATACGTTGCTAATCTGCCCACGCGACCAGGAGCAAAACGTTAAGAAAGTAGTTGCCGATGTTAAGGCACAATTTGGAACGAAATATATTTAAGTTTGGTGATTGGAGATTAGTTCCCTTACGCTCGTTTGCAACGATGCTCAATATAGCTTAGTGAAAAGCGCCTGTTAACCAGGCGCTTTTTTTATTTAAAAATAGTTGTAGCTTTATTTACGATAACCCTAAAACTTTAAATTATGAATCCCTCATTAATTAACTGGCCTGCGGTATTGGTAGCGGCATTATCGGTTTTCGCCATTGGTGGCGTATGGTACAACCCAAAAGTATTTGGCACCGCGTGGATGGTAGACAGCAAACTATCGCAAGAAGAAATTCAGAAATCAAACATGGCCAAAACATTTGGCTTTACTGCGCTATTCGCGCTTATATCATCAGCCAACTTAGCGGCCTTTTTGGCTACACCAACAACCACTACATCGTGGGGCGCTACAGCAGGTTTTTTAGCCGGCATCTGGACCTTTGGCGCTATTGCCACTCACAGTTTATTTGAAATGAAAAGCTGGCGCCATATTTTCATTAATGGAGGCTACAGTATTATTTCGCTTACGCTGATGGGTGCGATATTGGGTGCTTGGAGATAATTATAAAGAATGTCATTTCGACCAACGGGAGAAATCCATTCATTGCAAAGTAGCTCGTGTATAGATTTCTCGCTATGCTCGAAATGACAAAAATTATTTGATCTTAATTTTTCCTGATCTATAAAGATCCAACGCCTGCTGTAATAAATCGTCAATTATCGCTACCGGCAGGTCCTGCCCGGCATCAAACAACATAATTTTCATCCTGGCGCGTTTCTCAATGATCAGGTCAGGATGATTTAGATGCTTGCCCTCAACAAAACCAACATAGGGTTGATGGGTAATTTTATGCACCCATAAATAGCAAAACATTTTCCCCTTATAACAGAAAAACGGCATATGGTATTTCCACGCAGCTGTTATGTCTTTGTCTTGTTTTAAAATGATGTTCCTTAATGCTAATAAACACTCATTTACCGGTTCGGGGTGTTGAAGGTAGAAGTTGTCAAGATCGCTTAAAACCGTCATTTGCTATGGTTACAACATACAACCTAATCACTGATCTCCAATTAACTAATCACTACATTCGCTGCCTAATAGCCTCATACAATATAACCGCCGTAGCAACTGATACGTTTAACGATTCTATTTCGCCATACATAGGGATCTTAGCTAAATGATCTGCTATACGAATAATATCATTACGTACACCGTCTTCTTCCGATCCCATGATGATAGCAGTCGGTGCGGTATAATCGGGCTTATAGATGTATTCCTGTGTTTTTTCGGTGCAACAAACCAGTTGCAAGCCCGATTCCTGCAAGAATTTTATTGTTTGCATAAAATTATCATGACGGCATACCGGGATCTTGTACAACGCCCCTGCCGATGTTTTTATAGCGTCAGGATTTATCTGTGCCGAACCTTTTGCCGGTACCACAATGGCGTGTACCCCGCTGCATTCGGCTGTACGGGCTATAGCACCCATGTTGCGTACGTCAGTTATAGAATCCAAGACCAAAATCAGTGGTACCTCTCCTTTTTCAAATATCTGCGGAATAATGTCTTCTATCTTCTGGTAAGTAATGGGCGATATAAAAGCGATAACCCCCTGGTGGTTCTTCATGGTGATGCGGTTAAGCTTCTCGACCGGGACCTGCTGGGCGGTTATATTGTATTCGCTTAATAAACCTCTAAGCTCACCAAGCAGCTCACCACCAATGCCTCTTTGTATGTATAATGATTCAATTTCTTTACCTGCTTTTATGGCTTCAATAACCGCGCGGATACCAAAAACTACCTGGTTACTTTCGCGGGGTTCCCTGTTACTATTATACATTTTATAATTAAATTAAGGGTGTAAAAATAGCCATATTAATTAACTTTGTATCGGCGTGCGATAATGCTGTTTTTCAGTTATAAATTTCCGGCTTAATAAGCAAAATTATTTTACCAACATCCCTATAAATACGCAATCTTACAGCTAAGATTTATATTTACCAACAATCGGCTGTTAATAACAAGTGCCAAAATTTTAACGATTAAGGCTTTTTTTGTTTTTGAAAAAAAAGATATCAAGGATTGATATTTTCGCCGATTTTTAGTATATTTTTGAACGTATGAATTTTGAGAATGACAACCAATTTAACAAGGCCAATACCAACGATAAACGGAGCCGCGTAACCAACCCTAACCCCTATACCGGGCTGGGTAAATTGCCCCCACAGGCAACCGATCTGGAAGAAGCTGTTTTAGGTGCATTAATGCTGGAGAAAGACGCGCTTTCGTCGGTTATTGATATTTTGAAGCCCGAGGTTTTCTATAAAGATAGCCACCAGCGTATCTTTAAGGCTATCCAATGGTTGTTCGAAAAAACGTCACCAGTAGATATATTGACAGTAACATCGCAACTACGCAGCCAGGGCGAACTGGAAATGATAGGCGGTGCTTATTATATTACTGAACTGACCAATCGTGTGGCATCCGCTGCTAATATTGAGTTTCACTCGCGTATCATCATACAAAAATTCATACAACGCGAACTGATCCGTATCTCTACAGAGATCATCACCAGCGCTTATGAAGATACTACAGATGTTTTGGACCTGTTAGATAAAGCAGAGAAGAACCTGTTTGATATCGCCCAAAATAACTTGCGCCGCGATTCGCGTAAGATGGACGACCTGTTACAGGAAACCTTAAAAGAAATTGAAGCATTAAAAGATAAAAAAGACGGCTTGACCGGTGTGGCGTCAGGATTTACTGACCTGGACCGCATGACCTCAGGCTGGCAAAAGTCTGACCTGGTTATTATAGCGGCTCGTCCGGCGATGGGTAAAACAGCTTTCGTACTAACCTGTGCACGTAACGCCGCGGTTGATTTTGCAAAGCCGGTGGTAGTGTTCTCCTTAGAGATGTCGTCTGTTCAGTTGGTCAATCGTCTGGTATCCGGCGAGACCGAGATCGAACAGGAGAAGATCCGTAAAGGGACTTTAGAAGAATGGGAATGGCAGCAGATCCACTCAAAAATTGGTCGCTTAGAACAAGCTCCGCTGATTATTGACGACACCCCTGCGCTGAATATATTTGAGTTCCGTGCTAAATGCCGTCGTTTAAAATCGCAGTATGATATCCAGCTAATCATCATTGACTATCTGCAGTTAATGCAGGGTAAATCGGCAGATGGCAGAGGCGGCGGTAATCGCGAGCAGGAAATTGGTAGTATATCACGTGCCTTGAAATCGGTAGCTAAAGAATTGAATGTACCGGTGATAGCACTATCGCAATTAAGCCGTGCGGTGGAAAGCCGTCCGGGTGCTTCAAAAAGGCCAATGCTTTCAGATTTACGTGAATCCGGTTCTATTGAGCAGGATGCGGATATGGTGTTGTTCTTATACCGCCCTGAATATTACGGTATGGATGTGGATGAAGATAATAACCCGACCAAAGGCGTGGGCGAGGTAATTATTGCCAAGCACCGTAACGGCGAGACCGGTATAGTCAGATTGAAATTCGTAGGTAAATATGTTAAATTCACGGATATGGATGCCGGCGATAGCTTCCCGGCACCGGGAGCAGCATTCGCAGGCCTTAACCCATCGCAGGATTTTGATAAGCCAAGCAACTTTATTATCCGCCCGTCAAGGATGGATGATATGGAGGATGAACCGCCGTTTTAATTTAGGATTTCGGATGTTTGATTTCGGAATTATAAAAATGGTTAAATAATGAGAACCGAAAAAATCAGAGGGCACAAAAGAAGGCAACGTGATATAGAAAAGTGGCGATTAGAAAATCTCGAAATTAGATGGGATCTGATTGAGCGTTATAATTATCACAATACTAAAATTATTATTCACCCTTGGTGTGATCTTTCAATTATAGATAGTAAAATACCAGAGCCAAAAGGAAAAACCAAGCAGTTAATACTAAGTGGTTTAATCGATATTTATAATTCATGGAAGGAACAGTTAAATAAATTAGACCAACCGTTTTACCTGAAAATCTGGCTTTATGAGCCAAATTTTTCAAAGTCCCAAGTGGTATGTGGCGTGGGGGAACGAATAGCTCGCTATGAAAATATTTTTTTCAAACCTGTGCAATCCAAACAATTACAAGCATCTTATCAGTTAGACATTCGAGAGAAACTTAATCAATTAACTTGGGTTTACTCTTTTGATGAATATAACTTTGATACTGACGACATCAATGAATCTGGCGAAGATAAAGCTTGGTTTGAAAAAGTTTTGAAAAAGCCTCATCGAATAACAAACATCGATGACTCTATTGATTTATTTTCCATCAAAAGGGGTGATTTATGGATAGGCGGTGAAAGTTAAAAGATCCAAAATCGAACATCCGAAATCAAAAAATCAACCCCAACACCACCCCAATCACAATAACTATGGGGGTTTTTATTTTGGTGAATTGCAGCATCAGAAAAGTTGCTATCATTAACCCATAAGCCAGCCAGTTACCGCCAAATGGCCTCGTTAGCAATATTAGTGCTGTCGCCATAAAGCCAACCGCTACTGCGTTGATACCGCCTAAAGAGTTTTTTATCCGGGCTATTTTTTTCAGGTCATCCCAAAATGGCACAATGAATAAGATCAGTATCATCCCCGGTAAATTGATGCCTATTACGGCAATTACGCTGCCTAATATTTGACCGCCAACCCCATAGCCTTTATTACCCAGGGTTATCCCGCCTACAAAAGAGGTAAAGGAAAACGTCGGGCCGGGCAGTGCCTGCTGCAAAGCATATCCCGATAGAAACTCGGCGCTGGTTAGGTAGTGTTTAAGCTCAACAAACTCGGTGTACATTAAGGGTACCAGCACTTGTCCCCCGCCAAATATCAGGATACCGTTACGGTAAAAATTCTCGAACAAACGGATAGGCAAACTAAACGGCGAGGTACGGTTAATAATAGCGCCTAAAGCGGCAAAGGTTAGCAGTATCCCGATAAAATAGGCCACCTTATTAGGGTTAACGTTGGCAAAAAGTTTTACCCGTAGCTCAGTTTCCTGTGGCGGCGCTTCTAATGCCGATGATATAATACCACCCAACAAGATAAGAATTGGAAAAGCATACGGGTTCTGCAAAATAAGTGTAACTATTAATGAGCCAACCGCCAACATGGTGCTAACCTTCGTCTTTAAAAACTTACAGGCAAAAGTATAAGTTGCATAAGCCACGATACCCACAGCCATGGGTTGTATAAACCGCAGTACAGCCGCTATTTTACCATGATTGGCAAACATTTGATAACTAATAGCCGCCATACACATAATGGCCGCCGAGGGCAATATCCACACTAAAAAAGTAACTATCGCCAGCCATAGGCCACCAACTTTCCAGGCAATACCTACCAGGGTTTGGGTAGATGATGGGCCTGGTAAAACCTGCGCCAGGGCGTTTAACTCCATTAACTCTTCTTCGGTAATATAACCGCGTTTTTGCACAAACTCGCGCAGCATAATAGCTATATGGCCTTGTGGACCACCAAACGCGCTTAGTGTGTATATAATAGCATCACTTAAGAAAAGTAGCTGGCGTTTTTTCATACGGTCGATGAATTTTGCGGTGATAACTCACCCGATCTTTGCTTCGCTCTACCACCCTCTCTTCCGCAAGCGGTAAAGAGGGTTAATTCCTTTTCTTTTAATTTATTAACCCTCTTTCCGCCAAAGGCGAAGAGAGGGTCGACAAGCGTAGCGATGTCGGGGTGAGTCAACAATGCGTCTCTAATAATCATCGTCATCATCATACCCTATCGCTTCGCGGTAAACAGTCTGCAATTCAGAAAAAGCATGATTATCGCGCTTGGCTTTGGTTATTTCCATGCCCTTTTCGTAGGTTTTTACGGCGTCTTCCTTACGGTTAAGCGCCTCATACAGCTTGCCCAAGTGATAATAGGTGCCCGAATATTGCGGGTGATTATTAACCAGATCTTCATAATATCCCAATGCCTTATCTACCTGATTTAAACGGAGATACTCGGTTGCCAGCGCGTACTTCAGGAACTCGTCGTTAGGTTCATTTTTTATAAATTCCAGCAGCTTATCTAATCTGTTTATCTCCATTTTTATACGCTATCTTTTTTAACTAAATTTGTAAAAACCTATTTTATATGCGAGTACTTGTATGTATAAGTAATGTCCCTGATACCACTACAAAAATAACTTTTACTGATAACAACACGCAATTTAATACAAACGGGGTGCAATTCATTTTGAACCCTTATGACGAAATTGCCCTTGCACGTGCTATTGAGTTGACCGATGGCGATAAAGGTACAGTAACTGTAATTAATGTGGGTAGTGTCAATACAGAACCCACTATTCGCAAAGCTTTGGCTATCGGTGCCACAGACGCGGTGCGCATTAATGCCGAACCGCATGATGCCTGGTTTGTGGCTTATCAAATAGCACAATACGTTAAATCAAACCCTTTCGACCTGATCTTGACCGGACGTGAATCCATAGATTATAACGGATCAAAGGTTGCCGGTATGCTGGGCGAATTATTGGACCTGCCCTCTGTTTCTATTATCAAGAAATTAGAGATCGATGGTGATAAAGCTACTGTCGAGCGCGAAATTGAAGGTGGTAAAGAAGTCTTGACTATCCCCTTGCCTTTTGTGGCCGGTACTGCCGAAGGTGTTGCCGAACCCAAAATACCTAATATGCGGGGAATCATGTCGGCACGTACTAAGCCATTAATTGTTGTTGAGCCAGTTGCAGTACAAACAAATTCGACCATAATCAGTTATGAAACACCTGCACTACGCGGCCAGGTAAAATTGGTAGCGCCCGACGATGCCGCCAAGCTGATTGAGCTATTGCATACAGAAGCAAAGGTTATATAATTTATAAAAAGAACTAATATGCCAGTTTTAATATATGCGGAGAACGCTGACGGAAAATTTAAAAGATCGACCTTTGAAGCAATAAGCTATGCCCGTGCAATTGCAGACCAAAGCAATACATCACTCACTGCCTTATCTATAGGCAACGTACATACAGGCGAATTAAACTTACTGGCCCAATATGGTGCCGATAAAATATTAAACGTTACTAACACCCAACTAAAAAGCTTTGTGAACCAGGCCTATGCTGCTGTTATAGCCGAAGCTGCTAAAAAACAAGGCACTGATATCGTTGTGTTATCCAACTCCTTTTCAGGCCGTGGTCTATCGCCAAGATTAGGGGTTAAATTAGATGCAGGTGTAGTTGATGGGGCCGTTGCATTGCCTGAACAAAACAACGGTAAGTTCACTGTTAAGAAAACCGCATTCTCAGGCAAAGCGTTCGCGGTGGTCGAGTTAACATCTGCCAATAAAGTAATAGCGCTTACGCCAAACTCTTACAAGATTGTCGAGACAGTTAAGCCGGTACAGATCGAAGAGTTTAGCGTTGAAACAAAAGCGTCAGACTTTAAAGCCATGCTGAAAGAGATTGTACGCTCTACCGACAAAGTATCTTTGCCTGATGCCGAGATCGTAGTATCAGGCGGTCGTGGTTTAAAAGGGCCTGAAAATTGGGGAATGATAGAAGAACTGGCTAACTTACTGGGAGCAGCTACGGCTTGTTCCAAACCGGTATCAGATGCCGGGTGGCGGCCACATAGCGAACATGTTGGACAAACAGGTATTGCTGTCAGTCCAAATTTGTATATTGCAATAGGAATTTCGGGGGCTATACAGCATTTGGCGGGTGTAAGTTCATCCAAAGTAATTGTGGTGATCAACAAGGATGCCGAAGCTCCCTTTTTTAAGGTTGCCGATTATGGTATAGTTGGTGATGCCTTTGAAGTGGTGCCAAAATTGATAACAGCTATTAAAGAATATAAATCCTTAGTATAAGGAATCTGTTGAGATGGGTAATAACATGAAAAAAATTAAGCTCGATATTGTGGGCTTGTCTTATAGTCAAACTCAATCTGGCGCGTACGCGCTGGTTTTGGGCGAAGTTAGCGGAAGGCGCAGATTACCTATTATCATAGGGAGTTTTGAGGCCCAGGCCATAGCTATCGAAATTGAAAAAATGACTCCAAGCAGGCCGCTTACGCACGACCTGTTCAAGAGTTTTGCCGAGGCCTATCATATTCTGGTGCAGGAAGTGATTATTTATAACCTGGTTGATGGTATTTTCTTTTCTAAGCTGATCTGTAGCGATGGTAAAAAGGTGATGGAGATCGATGCCCGCACATCAGACGCTATTGCCGTAGCGGTTAGGTTTGAGTGCCCTATTTTTACTTACGAATTCATCCTATCCAGTGCAGGTATTGTGATAGAAGGCAACGATTTTGTATACCTGGAAAACATTACCGAAACTCCCGAAGAAATTACGCCCGTATCTACAGCCACATCAGGATTTGCCGCTTTAAGTACAGACGAACTAAAAACAAAACTACAAGAAGCACTTACCGAAGAATCATACGAAAAAGCCGCCAAAATACGCGATGAGTTGAATCGTAGGAAAGCGTCTTAAAACCATTTCACTCCGTCATTGCGAACGAGGTACGAGTGTGGCAATCGCACGGAAGCTAAGTTTAAGACTTGCAAAGTTCGCGATTGCCACGCTATCGCTCGCAATGACGCTTTATTATTATCCTCCTCTTTCCTATTTCCCATAAATTTCATTACTTTCAGCTGTTAATTTTAACTGATCATATTTCTTTAAAGAAAACTATATGAATATTAAGTTCCGCTTGATCCTGATGAATTTTATGCAATTTTTTATATGGGGAGCATGGCTGCTTACTATTGGTGCATATTGGTTTCAAAACAAGCATTGGTCAGGCGCACAATTTGGTGTTATTTTTTCAACAATGGGTATTTCGGCAATTTTTATGCCGGCCCTTACCGGTATCATTTCAGACCGGTTCATCAATGCCGAAAAGCTATACGGCATCATGCACATCTTAGGTGCTATTGTACTTTTTTGTTTACCATTGGTAACTAACCCCACAACGTTTTTCTGGGTAATGCTGTTAAACATGGTGTTTTATATGCCAACCTTGTCACTATCTATAACGGTTGCGTATTCGGCTTTAAAAAATAATAATATTGATATTGTAAAAGATTATCCACCAATAAGAATATGGGGTACAATAGGCTTTATTGTAGCATTATGGGCCGTTAGTTTAACACATAATGAAACATCAGCCAACCAGTTCTACATTGCGTCGGCAGTGGCTTTAGCATTGGGTATATACTCATTTTCACTACCAAAATGTCCACCTCTTTTAAATAAAACTGATAACAAAACATTTGCCAGCTCTTTAGGATTAAACGCTTTTGCTTTATTTAAGACTCCTAAATTTGCTATATTTTTCGCGTTTTCGCTACTTTTAGGAGCAGCATTACAGCTAACCAATGCCTACGGGGATACTTATATTCATGATTTTAAAAACATAGCTGCTTATAAAGATACGATCGCGGTAAAATACCCGGCCATTATCATGTCTATATCGCAGATCTCAGAAACGCTTTTTATACTGGCTATTCCTTTCTTCCTGCGTAAATTTGGTATCAAATACGTAATGCTGTTCAGTATGCTGGCCTGGGTATTACGTTTCGGCCTTTTTGCGTTTGGTAACCCGGCAGATGGTTTATGGATGATTGTATTATCCTGCATTGTTTACGGCATGGCGTTTGATTTCTTTAATATATCTGGATCTTTATTTGTTGAAACCCAAACCACACCTGAGATTAGAGGGAGCGCACAAGGCTTATTTATGATGATGGTTAATGGCTTTGGTGCGCTATTTGGCAGCTTTGCAAGCGGTGTAATTATTGATAAATTCTTTACTATGGCTAATGGAAGTAAAGACTGGCATGGCATCTGGCTTTGCTTTGCTGCTTATGCCTTGGTTATAGCCGTAATTTTCCCATTTGTGTTCAGATATAAGCATAACGCGGCTTTAGAACGTGCCATACAAAACGTACAACATTAATATCGTAACAACTTACCTGTTACCACTAAACTGATGAAAAAACATTATCGCAAAGAAACAGACTGTGCAAACTGCGGGACACCGTTACAAGGTAAATTTTGCCATGTGTGCGGGCAAGAAAACCTGGAGCTGAAAGAAAGCTTTGGCCACATGATGAACCATGCCATAAGCGATTATTTCCATTTCGACCACCAGTTTTTTCATACCCTTAAACCATTATTATTTAAGCCCGGCAAACTTACAACCGAGTATATGGCCGGCAAACGCGTGCAATACCTGCACCCGGTAAAGATGTACATATTTATTAGTTTGGTTTATTTTGTTTTGCTGTTCCAAAGTGGTTTTGAACCTGCAAAAATAACCAGTACAGAAAGCGTAAAAAGTAAAAAATCGCTTATTACTGCCAACAAAAAGTTAGATAGCATTACTAAAGACCCTTACGTGCCCATCTTCGCAAAAAAAATGGTTTCGAAAGCTAAAGAGGAAAATGAAAAGGCTATAAAAAAAGCTGATAAAGAGGATGAGGAAGCCAAAGCTGATCCAACAAAAAAACATAAAAAGCGGACCCATATCAATTTTTGGGGCGATAGTGATGATAATGACCGCAAAACAGACACCACGTATCAGCAGTATCTGAGCTCACAAGAAAAGTTGCCCGCTAATGCCCGCGATAACTTTTTTAAACGGTATGTCAGAAAACGCGAGTATGCGCTTGATGCCAGCGAAAAAGATGTAAAAGAATTGTTGTTGGAGGGTGTTAAGCACAACACACCTAAAATGATGTTTTTGCTATTACCCCTTTTTGCCCTATTATTAAAAATAACCTTTTGGAAAAATAAGAAGTTTTATGTTGAACATTTAATTTATTCGTTTCACTTTCATTGCTTTTTATTCCTGTTTTTAACCATAGTCATGTTGTTAAAAATGGCAACACCTAATGCGTGGGATATTGATGGTTATATAACCACATTGGCAGTATTTACTATCATATGGTACATCTATAAATCTTTACGTGTGGTATATCATCGTACGGCAGGCAGAACCATATCTAAAATGATAGGCTTATTCTTTAGCTATACATTCGTATTCAGTTTTTGTATGGTATTTTTAGTGATGTTAGTAGCTCTGTTTGATTAGAGTTTGATTGGCTTTTCAGGTCTGAATTATACCAACGTTAAACGCTTTTTCTATAGGCGCATGATTGGCAGCCTCAATCCCCATTGATATGATCTTCCGGGTTTCTAACGGGTCAATTATGCCATCCACCCAAAGCCTTGCCGCTGCATAATATGGTGTGGTTTGCGCATTGTACCTGTCCGTTGTTTGTTTAAGCAGATCTGCTTCTTTTTGCGCGTCAATATCCTCACCTCTTGCTTTCATGCCGGCAGCCTGCATTTGTACTAAGGTATTGGCGGCTTGTGCCCCTCCCATTACCGCTATTTTTGCTGTCGGCCACGCATAGATCAACCGGGGGTCATAAGCCTTACCGCACATGGCATAATTACCCGCACCGTACGAATTACCGATAATAAACGTAAATTTAGGCACCACAGAGTTGGCCACAGCGTTAACCATTTTGGCACCGTCTTTTATAATGCCGCCTTGTTCAGACCGGCTACCTACCATAAAACCGGTAACATCCTGCAAAAACACCAACGGGATCTTCTTTTGGTTGCAATTCATGATGAACCTGGTTGCTTTATCAGCCGAGTCTGAATAGATCACGCCGCCAAACTGCATTTCGCCTTTTTTAGACTTAACTACTTTACGCTGATTAGCTACAATGCCTACTGCCCAGCCATCAACCCTACCTAAACCGCAGATGATGGATTGACCGAAACCTTCTTTATATTCTTCCAACTCAGAGTTATCTAATAGCCGCAGAACAATTTCACGCATATCATAGGCTTTCTCACGATTATCAGGCAGGATACCATAAATATCCTTCATATTGAGTTTGGGCGTTATCGGTTTTATGCGATCAAACCCGGCTTTGGTGTAGTCGCCGGTCATGCTCATGATCTTACGGATGGAATCAAGTGCAGCCTGATCATTAGGTTGTTTATAATCTGTAACACCTGAAATTTCGCAATGTGTTGTAGCGCCACCTAAAGTTTCATTATCAATATCCTCGCCTATGGCTGATTTTACCAGGAATGATCCCGCCAGGAAGACAGAACCCGTGCCCTCTACGATCATAGCCTCATCGCTCATAATAGGCAGGTATGCACCACCGGCAACACATGATCCCATGATGGCCGAGATCTGTATAATACCCGAGCTACTCATTAAGGCATTATTCCTGAAAATCCGCCCAAAATGTTCTTTATCCGGGAATATCTCGTCCTGTAAGGGTAAAAAAACACCTGCCGAATCGACCAGGTAAATAATAGGCAGGCGGTTTTCCATAGCTATTTCCTGCGCCCGAAGATTCTTTTTGGTAGTAATGGGAAACCACGCTCCTGCTTTTACGGTTGCATCATTAGCCACAATAACACACTGTCTGCCTGACACATAGCCAATACCTGTTATTACCCCACCCGCGGGGCAACCGCCATGCTCGGCATACATACCATCGCCGGCAAATGCCCCCACTTCTAACCAATTCGAATCTTTATCAATTAAATACGCGACACGTTCGCGGGCAAGCATCTTGCCTTTTTCTTTTTGTTTAGCTGCGGCCTTTTCGCCGCCTCCCTGGTATATCTTTTTGAGTTTGGTAGTTACATCAAACACCAATTGTTTATTAATGTCTTCGCTTTTATTGAAATCGATATCCATATTCAGGTTATAGTAGAAAATACAATTTACATAAAAAACGTTGGCAACATCCAATTTTTATCACCAGCAGCAAAAAAACATTTTTTGTAACTTTTTTATTACAAAAAACTTGACAATACAACATCAAATGCTTTATTTCATATGCGAAAGAAATTAAACCCCTATTAATGATAATCTTGACTATAGCGTATCTGTGTAAACGATTTAAAGTGCTGGCCCGCGTTTACAGCCTGATGTTGGTTGCACAGGTACCGTCAAGTATATTAGCAACCTATTTTCCTTATCAGGGATATAACATAAATTAATTTGCTTTCTTTCAGGAAAGATTCCTGTTCTTGAACCAAACCTCATCGGGTTCAATCTTAACTTTTTCCATCAGGTCTACCAGTTCTATGGCATCTGCCGAGGTGATAACCAGTTGGCGGTTTACAGGTTTTAGGAAACGCTGTTCGACCATTACATCCATTTGTTTTAACAGGTTGTCGTAAAAACCATTTACATTTAAGACACCTACCGGGTGGCGGTGTAAGCCCAGTTGTAACCAGGTCAATACTTCAAAAAATTCTTCCAGCGTACCAAACCCGCCAGGGAGCATGATAATTCCATCACAAAGATCATTCATTAATTGCTTGCGCTGGTGCATGTTTTCTACAATATGCATTTCGGTTAAACCGGTATGCCCAACCTCCTTATCCATCAAAAATTGGGGAATAACACCAATAGCTTTACCACCACGTTGTAAAATAGCATCGGCTATGATACCCATTACCCCAACTTTGCCGCCGCCAAATACCAGGGTGATGTTTTTACTCACCATAACCTCGGCCAATAGCTCAACCGCTTCCTTTAACGCAAGATTGCCGTTATAATTAGCACCACAGAAAATACAAATGGATTTCATAATATAAAGATATAACTATTAGAAAGGTGTATGTTAACGTTTGTTAATGATGATGTTCATTTTTAATTGCTATTTGTATATTTAGCCATATTTAAACCAATAATCGCATGAAAAAGATCTTATTACTCCCTGTTTTGTTACTGATACTGGCTATAACCACGTACGCACAAAACATTAAAAACCCAAGTATTGAAAACAGTGACAGTCCAAGCTGCAGAATTGTAAAAATTGAAAGCACACCACAGTTTACTATAGTGAGCTTTGAGCAAACAGCGCAAACTGACAACTCATGGGCCCGCATGGCTAAGGAAGTGTTTGTTCAAACAAATGTGTCTGATAAACATTACCATTACGTCAAATCAGAAAATATAGCTATTGCTCCCGAAAAAACTATGATAGACAAAGCAGGCGATAAACTACTGTTCAAGGTCTATTTTGAAAGGATACCACGTACCGCAAGTACCATTGATGTTATTGAAAAAGCAGGTGCCAGTTCTTATTTTAATTTTTATAATGTTAGCCTAACTAAGTCGCAAGGAGTGGTTATTACAGATGTTGTATTAAGTCCGCCACCTATAAATAACGCAAACGTTAATATGGGAAATAATATGAGTAGTGTATTTAATTCAATGGGGCCAATGCTTACCAACATGGCTACGGCTATGATGGATGCGCAGTTAACTTACTACAAACAGCCTGGCAAAATTGACGAGATAGCGCAGTTAAATAAACAATATTTTGACGCATTGATAAAAGCAGGCTTTAACGCCGATCAGGCATTAAAAATAATAACTTCTGAGAGCCTGTTACCAAAGGCTGCAATGGGTGGGAAGTAATTCAAAGGTTACCGAAGATTAAAGATCAGGCTTGTCAAATGCGATAAGCCTAATCTCTAATCTTCAATAATTAACGCGTATAATTAGGCGCTTCTTTAGTAATGGTAATATCGTGCGGGTGCGATTCGCGGATACCTGAAGCTGTTATACGTACAAACTTGGCTTGCTGCAGCGTTTCAATATCTTTAGCACCACAATAACCCATGCTGGCACGAAGTCCGCCTACAAACTGATATATTACTTCAGACAGGGTACCTTTGTAAGGAACACGGCCCACAATACCTTCAGGTACTAATTTTTTTATATCATCTTCAACATCCTGGAAGTAACGATCTTTTGAACCCTGTTCCATCGCTTCTATAGAACCCATACCACGGTATGATTTAAACCGACGGCCTTCATAAATGATACTTTCGCCCGGTGATTCTTCAACGCCTGCGAATAATGAGCCTGCCATGATAGTACCTGCTCCTGCCGCGATTGCTTTAGCGATGTCGCCGGTATGTTTGATACCACCATCGGCAATAACCGGAACACCAGTACCTTTTAACGCCTTAGCGCACTCATAAACCGCGTATAATTGCGGAACACCTACACCTGCAATAATACGGGTGGTACAAATAGAGCCCGGACCAATACCAACTTTGACACCATCGGCTCCGGCATTTGCTAACGCGATGGCTGCATCACCGGTTGCTACGTTACCTGCAATAACCTGCAGGTCGGGATATTTTGCTTTTACTTCTTTTAGTTTATCTATAACACCTTTAGAGTGGCCGTGCGCGGTATCAATAGCAATAACATCAACACCTGCTTTTACCAGGGCATCCACACGCTCCATCGTATCGGCAGTAACACCAACAGCGGCGCCTACACGTAAGCGGCCATGCTCGTCTTTACAAGCGTTAGGAAAGTTCTTAAATTTCTGAATATCTTTAAAAGTGATCAAACCGATCAGTATGCCATTGGCATCAACAACCGGCAATTTTTCAATTTTATGTTGCTGTAATATTTCCTCTGCTTGCGATAAGGTTGTTCCGGCAGCAGCTGTAATCAGGCCTGTTTTGGTCATTACTTCCTGAACCGGTTTGCTCATGTCTTTCTGGAAACGTAAGTCGCGGTTGGTGATGATACCTTTCAATGATTTGTCTTCACCCACAACCGGGATACCCCCTATCTTGTACTCGCGCATTATCTTAACCGCATCGCCTACGGTTGATGCTACATGCAGCGTGATAGGGTCCTGAATCATGCCGCTTTCTGAACGCTTAACTTTGCGTACTTCGTCTGCCTGGCGGTCAATACTCATATTTTTGTGCAGCATGCCTAAACCACCGGCCTGCGCCATAGCGATAGCCAATTGCGCCTCGGTAACAGTATCCATAGCGGCTGATACCAACGGAACGTTTAACCTGATTTTACGGGTTAAAAATGTGCTGGTATTAACGTCGCGCGGTAAAACTTCTGAATAAGCCGGGAGTAGTAATACGTCATCGTAGGTTAAACCTTCGGCAACAAATTTTGATGAGTCTGGATGCATAGCAAATAATTATTTGGAGGTATTATTTGCCGGGCAAAGCTACTGTTTTATTTCGGATTTCGAAAGTGGGATTTCGGAATTGTTTTAAATTACAATATAATGGTAATTCTCAAATCCGAAATCCAAAATCCGAAATTATTAATATTTACCCACTATCACCTTGTAGAACTGATCAAAATCCAAATACCGATTAGCCAGTTTTAATAATTCATCAGCCGTAACGCTTTTTACGATCTCTGTATAGCGATCATAATACTCATAACTCATTCCTGAAAAATATAGGTTCTTGAACTTATCGGCGTGCGAGAATACATTTTCCAGGCTACCCAGTAATGAACCTAACATATAATTACGCACTAAGGTTAATTCTTCGTTAGGTATTAATTCTGTTTTTAACAGGCCGATCTCTTTTTCTATTTCGATGATAGCAGCTTTGCAAACATCGGCACCAACCTCGGTAGCTATAAACAAGGCTCCACCCTGCTTATAAGACGTTATGCCGGATCCAATGCCATAGGTATAGCCTTTGTCCTCGCGAATGTTATTCATCAGCCTTGAGCCAAAATACCCACCCAGGACAGTATTCAATACCTGTACCGCAGGGAAATCCGGATGCTCACGGTTAATGAATGGCAAACCCATCCTAATAGCTGATTGTAACGCATCCTGTTTTTCAACAAAGTAAAAATGTTCAGTAGCACGGTTAACTTCCGGTTGTGTAGTATCAACAGCAGTGCTTGTGCCTTCCCAATCCGCGCCAAAAGTATCGGCTAACAAATCAAGTGCAGCCTGCTCTACTTTACCAGCTATAATGATAGAGCAATTTGATGGCTGGAACATCTGTTTAAAATGCGTTAACAGATCATCGCGTTTTAAAGTATTGTAGGTATCAACATCAGCAGTTAGGCCATATATGGTATCGCCATAAAGCGCTTTGTTAAAAGTGCGGCGCGCCACTACATCATTTTTTTGCAGGCTAACCTGCAATTTTTGCTGCTGGTTACGGATAAAGGTTTCCAGCTCCTTTTGCGGGAAAACAGAGTTAATTAGAATATCCTTTACCACAGGCAAAGTTTTATCCAAATGCTTGGTAAGCGAGTATAAGGTTACCAGCGACTGCTCAAATCCATAATCGACAGATAAAAAAGCGCCGTAAAAATCAATTTTATCTGCTATCTCTGCAGCGGTCAAACTGGTGGTACCATCTGTAAGCATGGTATTGGTAGCCATATTTAATAACGGCTTCGCCGGATCAAAACGCAGGTTGGTAAAGATCCATTCTATACGCACTAATTCCTGGTCGCCTGAGTTAAAGCTGAATACCTCGCAACCATTAGCCAGTTTTTTTTGCTCTGGTCTAATTAAATTAATATTATCTATCGCCTTAAATTCGGGCGCTAATGTTCTGTCTATCATTATTGTTCCGCTAAATAAATTAACGTTGATGAATTATCTTTTCTGAAAAGCTTGTTTGCCTCTTCTTTTATCTGTGCGGGTGTTACCGCTAAAAACTTTTCGGTTTCGCTGTTCAACAATTCTGCATCGCCTAACAATTCGTAATAAGCCAGGTTCATAGCCTTATCTAACAATGACATTTCTGAGAATATCATGGTCGACTCAGTCTTGTTCTGCACCTTGGTTAGTTCGTCGGCAGGTACTTCCTGTGTCTTCAACAATTCTACCTCTTCCCATAGCGCGGCTTCGGCCTGCTCAATAGTTACGCCTTCGGTGGGTTTGCCTTCCAGCACAAACATGCCTTTATCCAGACTGCCGAATACGTAGGCATGTACCTCGCTAAACAGTTGCTTTTCTTTTACCAAATTACGGTACATACGCGATGAGTTACCGCGCGACAGGATATCAGACATCAATTCTACCGCGTAAAACTCTTCCTCTCTCCTTCCGGGCATTTGTAAAGCTATATATACATCATTTACCGGCACTTTTGCAATAACCGTTTCGCGGCGCACCTCGTGTTGCTCGGCCTCTTGTGGTAAATTACGGTGATATTTTTGACCTGCCGGGATTGGTGCAAACCATTTTTGTGCCAATTCTTTAACCTGCTCCAACTTAACATCGCCACCCACAACCATAATGGCGTTTTGCGGGTTGTAATGTTTTTTAAAGAAAGCTTTTACATCTTCAATTTTAGCATCGGCAATGTGCTCAATGTTCTTGCCGATAGTATCCCAAAGATACGGGTGCTTTTTGTAAACCATTGGGCGTAACCGTAGCCAAACATCGCCGTAAGGCTGATTAAGGTAACGCTGCTTAAATTCTTCGATAACAACTTTACGCTGCACTTCAAGGCTTTCTTCGCTAAAGGCCAGGCTCAGCATACGGTCGCTTTCCAGCCAAAAGGCGGTCTCTAAATTAGCCGATGGCAGGGTGATATAATAGTTGGTGATATCATTGCTGGTGAAGGCATTGTTCTCGCCACCTACCTTTTGCAAAGGGCTGTCGTAGTTTGGGATGTTTACAGAACCGCCAAACATAAGGTGTTCAAATAAATGCGCGAAGCCGGTTTGTTCTGGATTTTCATCGCGCGAGCCAACATCATATAAAATGTTAACAACGGCCATTGGGGTGGTATTATCTTCATGAACAATAACGCGAAGGCCGTTGTCCAGTGTAAATCGGTTGAATTTAACCATGTAGTGCTATTCGTTATAAAAAGTAGTGGACAAATGTATGATTTTAGACTATTTGTATAGGTCAGGATAAGGTTATATTTTTTATTTTCGTTTCGTACAGCATATCAGACCATTATGGATCAATCAGAGTTTGTTAAACAAATCACCGCTAACATTGGCAAGGTAAAAGTATTGCATCTTACCAGGATCCTGAATGAACAAAAATTTGACCTGCGCGACCTGATCGCTATTACTTTCCATCATGATAAAGATGTGGCTTTCAGAGCCACCTGGCTATTAGAAAATGTGTTTCTGCAAAAGCCAGAGGCTTATCTACCGCAATTAGACTACCTGCTATCAGGAATTAATAAAGTAAAACATCCCGGCCCACAGAGGCATTATGCCAAAATAGTAATGCATATTACTGATCCTAAGGCACCGCACATCATAAAAGAAAAAGTACAAACTATTGATTTTGAACCTATAATTGAGCAATTGTTTGATTGGATGATAGATCCTAAAGTAAAAATAGCGGTAAAAGCCTTTGCCGCCGAAGCATTATTTAACCTGCGTCATAGATATGACTGGATTGCTGAGGAGCTGGCCAACCAATTGCAATTTTTAATGCGTGATGGGACAGCAGCGATACAAAGCAGGGGAAATAAATTATTAAAAGCATTGTAGAGACGCAATATGTTGCGTCTCTACAGATATTGCTTAAGCCGACGGCCTGTCGCTGCTATGCAGGTTATGGCTCACCATATAATGATGCAGCTTGGCTTCTATGGCTGATGAACTATCGTTGGCATAGGCACCATAAGCATTAACAATAATACCTTTAAGCCTGTATTTAGGTGCGCTAACTGCATATATTATGGATGTATCATCAGGGTTACTGGCGCCTTCAAAGCGGTAAAACTCATCTATAGAGAAATCATCAGCAGTCATATGTATATCCTGCGATTTATCATCGATCGTATCACCTTCCATACTTAAATTGGCCGTATATCCCCTCTTCAAGAGATCGTTTGTGGCATCCACTAATGTTTCGTAATTTTTCATGGTAGTTGTAGTTTAAATAACGGGCAAAGCAAAATGCCTATGCTTATTAAACTAAAAAAGCACGAAACTTGTTTTGAATTTCCCAGAAGATCTTAAGTGGAATTACACCTGTCTGTCAACGTCCCAATTCTCAAGGTAATGCGCAATACGAGCTAAGAATGAGCCGCCTAAAGCACCATCAACCACCCGATGATCATAAGATAACGACAGGAACATCATGTGCCTTATGGCTATAACATCGCCCTGCGGGGTTTCAATTACAGCAGGCTTCTTCTTAATGGCACCCACCGCCAAAATAGCCACCTGTGGTTGGTTAATTATTGGGGTGCCCATAACATTATTAAATCCGCCAATATTGGTGATGGTAAATGTACCATCTTTTACATCGTCAGGCTGTAGTTTACCGGCACGCGCGTTGGCCGCCAGGCTGTTTACGGCTTTGGTAAGGCCAAGCAGGTTTAACTCGTCTGCTTTTTTAATTACAGGTACGATCAGGTTACCGTTTGGCAATGCAGTAGCCATACTGATGTTGATGTCGGCTTTCTTAATGATCTGCGTACCGTTAACCGATACGTTGACCATTGGGTAATCTTTTATAGCTTTTACAACAGCTTCAACAAATATTGGGGTGAAAGTTATCTTTTCGCCTTCACGTTTCTCGAAGCTGCTCTTTATTTTTTCGCGCCACAGTACCAGCCCGGTAACATCTGTCTCAACAAACGAGGTGACGTGTGGCGAGGTTTGCTTGCTCATAACCATGTGGTCGGCTATTAATCGACGCATCCTATCCATCTCAATGATCTCATCAGCACCTGATACAGATACTGCCGGTCTGGTATATTCTGATTTTTTGGAGTCTGCTACCTGCGTTTTAGGCTGGGCATTACCCTCATTATTACGGATATAATTTAAAAGGTCATCCTTATTTAAGCGTCCTTCTGCACCACTGCCCGGTATATTTTCTAACTCATCAAGGCTGATATTTTCCTGTAAAGCTATTTGTTTTACCAACGGCGAGTAAAATCTTGATCCGCTTTTAAAATTAGGTGTATTTTGTTGGGCTACCGGTTCGGTAGCTTTTTGTTCTAACTGCGCTATACCCGGGATATCCTGGGGTTTGGTTTCTGTAACAATAGGCTGAGGTGTAACAACCGGTTGCGGTACAGCCACAGTTTGCGCTGCAGGTGTAACTTCTTCGGCTTCGTCTGTTTCAATAATAGCTATAACAGAACCTACCTGTACTACATCGTCTTGCTTGTAGCGTTGCTCAACTAATTTTCCGGATACGGGTGACGGAACTTCAGAATCAACTTTATCTGTAGCTATTTCCATTACAGTATCATCAGCTTCAATATAATCGCCCGGATTTTTCATCCATTTAATTACAGTTGCTTCTGCAACACTTTCACCCATCTTCGGCAATAACAGCTGATATTTAGCCATAGAATAAATATAGTTCTTTGCTCAAAAGTAGAAAATTTGTTGATTACTTCTCAACATCCTTTAGTAAAATATTCAAAAGGTATAACGCGCTGGTTGCGCTGCGTTCAATATTTTGTTGCCGTTTATTACCAAAAACAAATTTTCTACTGATAGTTTTTTGACCGGAAGCTACAGCTATCCAAACGGTTCCGACAGGCTTATCCGGTGTACCGCCATCGGGGCCTGCAATACCGGTAACAGCCACTGCAAAGTCCGACTTAAAATTAGCTAAAGCGCCCTCAACCATTTCTACTACCGTTTCTTCACTAACTGCGCCATGTTTTTCCAGCGTATCATGTCTAACACTCAAAACACTTTCCTTTAATCCGTTCGAGTAAGACACAGCCCCACCCAAAAAAACTTTTGATGAGCCTGCATGCTGAGTAAGCAAATGTGCTAAATAGCCACCTGTGCAACTTTCTGCCACAGACAGTGTCAGGTCTTTTTGGGCCATGTAATTTAATATGGCTTTTTCAAGAGGTATATCTTCTCTGGCAACAACAAAATCGCCCACACATTCCACAATTTTTGCAGCATAGCCATCTATTTCTGTTGATAACGCGGCATCATCTTCGCCTTGTCCGCTTAAGCGTAATCGTACAGAACCCAACTTGGGTAAATAAGCCAGTTTAATATGTGCCGGTAATGAATCTTCAATATCAGCAATTCTCTCCGCCAAATACGACTCACCTTCGCCAACTGTTAATATGGTACGATGGATGATTATGGGTAATTTAAATGTAGCTTTAAGTTTAGGTATAACCTCCTCTTCCATCAGGTACATCATCTCGAAAGGGACACCAGGCATTGATACATATACTTTGCCTTTATGATTAAACCACATACCCGGCGCTGTTCCGTTTTTGTTAACAATCACTTCGCAGTTTTCGGGTACCTGGGCCTGGAGCCGGTTAATTTCCAGCATAGGCCTGTTATACTTTTCAAATATGCGTAGCACATTTTTTAACGCGGCCTTATTTTCAACCATACCTACGCCAAAATAAGTTGCCAGCGTAGTTTTAGTAATATCATCTTTTGTGGGCCCTAAACCGCCGGTAATTAAAATAATATCGGCCCTATCGGAGGCTTGTGCTAATGCAGTTAATATATGCTGTTTATCGTCTGATATTGATGAGATCTGTTTTACCTGAATGCCCGCAACATTTAACTGCTGCGCCATCCAGGCCGAGTTGGTATCAACTATCTGGCCTATCAGTATTTCGTCACCTATGGTTATGATCTCTGCAAGCATTTTTTATTGATTGAAGTTTGCATTGCTGGTATAATCGCTTCTCTTGCTCAGTTTCAAAGCCTGTAAAATTGTAGATTTTACCCGTAACGTAACATTGTATGATTTATAGTAACCAAATGGCAACCATTGTATGGACAGATCCCAACAATGCAGATCACGGTATATAGCAAATGAGGTTGCGTCGCTTAATTTCTTAGCTTTTAAATCGTAGTTGGTGTTATATTGGATCTTCCACTTTGGGGTAATGTTTACATCACCGCTTAACATCACGGTATTAGCAGTAGTACTACCAGCATAGCCGTTAGCATAGGTAAAATTATAGTTCAGCACCAAGTTCCAGGGCACATTAAAATCTACATAAGCGCTGGGATCACTATTTAACAACGCCAGGCTTTGTTTTTGTTGTGCATTTGCGTTGGCAAGGCTGGAAACTATATTAGCTGTCGAGTTATTGTTGTTATTAGCCGTAGGATGAAACGCCGCCGGGTTCAAACTACTGCTTATTGACAGATTAAAGCTGGTAAGCACCGGAAATCTGCCGTCCTGCCAGCTAAACCGGCTGGTTGGCCTGATGTATTTCATGATCTGGCCGTTCGAAATAGAATCGCGCACTTGGGTGATATATGGATCTAAACTACCCCCAAAACTGATATTTATTTTATCATGAAGAACAGAGGTATGCCCGGAAAACGAGATTGGCGACAACTTTATAGAATCGGCTGCGAAGTTATAGAATGTCGAGAAAGACAAACTTTGCAGTAATTGTATTTTCTTATCTGTTTGTGAGGTATCTGTACTCTTAGCTCTTATTTTGGCTTCCAGGTTATTGTCTAAACTCAAACTCAGTCCTGCCTGCTTGCCTCCACCCGGGCCACCAAATACAGAACTGTTATAAATAGAATATCGTTGATAAACCACCGGGTATGGTACTGTAGCATTACTTACTATTAACTGGTTATAGCTTCTTTCAAGACTACCGTAATCCGGCGTATAGCTAAACCCGATACTCGGCGTCATTATGTGTCTTATCGCTTTTAGCCTGCTGTTTTTAAATGTAACTAAACCATAGATCTTGGTTGATATACCGGCATTCATGCTATAATTGCCCACCCTTTTAAACCCTGGTATAGTATCTATCACCAATGAATCGGCTCTTGCAAAATGCTCTTTGATAGATTGAAAATACCAGCGTTCTGTATAGTTAACCCCCATGTTAAACTGGAAATAATTAAATAGGTTAAAGTTTACACCCAATGGTATCTGGTGTTGGATACCATTTTGCATTTTCTTGGTAAGGGTTTCTTTTTTAAACAACTCTGATTCAGGCAAATTATCGATCCGGTTGGTTGCAGACATGTTGTAGGCTACGGTTATTTTTTGATACCATTTCTGTGCGTCAACCCTATCTTTTGAATCGAACGGGTTTATACTTGCCATACTAAAGTTTATACTTGGCAACTCGAGCGATACTGTTTTTTTGGTAAGGTCCTGGCTATGCGAAAGACTGGTTGTAAGGTTAAAAGGTGTACCATCCCAGGTTCTTGAATAGGCAACGCTTGAACGCAATGCGTTTTGTGTAAGCTGCTGCAAATTGTAACCTGTTGTAGCCGGGTTATTTTGATAAAAACTTGAGGTACCTGCGTTTACAGATGCGCTAAAGGTACTACCGGGGCTTGCACTTGGGTTCTGACTATGTTGCCAGTTAATATGAAAATCCTTCTGCGCCGGGTCGCCCTCTAAACCATAGTTGTGTGAGCTATAACTTAAGGCCAGGTTACCGTTATACTTATAACGTTTCATATAATCCATGGCGCTGGTTACTTCGTATGAACCGTTTGAGTAATAGGTACCCGTAGTAGTAACGTCCATATAATCGCTTATACCTATATAATACCCAAAATCGCGCAAATAAAAACCTAATGTAGCATCTTCGCCAAAAGTGGGTAATATCAATCCTGATGTACGGCTATTAGTTTTTGGAAAGAAACCAAACGGCACACCTATGGGTAAGGGTATGCCCTCTATCATCAGGTAAGCCGGGCCAGATATTATCCTTTTTTTCTCGCCAATACCTTTGGTAATAACTATACCGTAATCAGGCATTTCGCCTTTTGTTGGCTTGTCGCAGGCGCTAAAAATAACATCTTTAAGGGCAACCTCTTCTTCATTCAATTTTTTAGCCTGTCCGTGCGAAATATAGTTACCATCCTGTTGTGTAGAGATGTTCCACAAATTGCCCTTCTTTGTTTCGTAATTAAATATTAACGAATCAGATATAATAGGCTCTTCTGAACCTTGTTTAGAAATTGGCCTGCCTATATATCGTCCCGTTCTGGGATCCTTTCGGCCGCTGGCATATATCAAATGGTTTTTTTGGTCTATCCTGATATAATCAGCATCCAGTTCAAAATCGCCATAAGTTACACGGGCATTGCCTATACGATAGCTGATGCTGTTTTTCACATCATTATAACTCGAATCTGCAATGTCTTTTAGCTCTGCATCAAGATTTGATTTATTTTTTACTGTATCTTTTACAATACGTTTGCCAGAAGTGCCGTTTTTATCAGTAGAAGTTCCCTTAGATTTTTTACCTTTAGTGAGTTTAGGATATTTAGTTGAATCGATCTTAATTATTGTATCGGCAATACCTATCTTAATAGTAGTTTTGCCTTTGTAGGCATAAGCTACTATGTTTACCATTAAAATAATTGCAAAAAGAAAAATTAAGTTGATGAATTTCAAAATTGATTATGAATAGTATTTTTGCAGATATAGTTAACAGCGTTCAAAAATAATGAAAAATAAAGCATTGAAAAGATTGATTTGTGGATTATTGGCATTACCGGTATGCTTTTCGTTATTTTCCTTCACAATAGTTAGTCCTGTAAAAACTGATACCGTTGTAAATAAGGGCTTTAAACTTAAAACCATTATTGTTGATGCTGGCCATGGCGGCACTCCTACCGGCACTGGCCATTTTTCGCATGGCGCATCGGGTTCTTTTTCTACCGAAAGAGGTGTAACGCTCGCCGTAGCACTTAAATTGCAAAAAGCAATAGAAAAAAACATAAATGGTGTTAATGCCGTGCTTACCCGCAAGACAGAAGATGATGTATCTTTTGAAAGAAGAGCCGAAATTGCTAATGAAAGTAAAGGCGACCTATTTATTTCCCTTCACTGTAACGCACTTCCTGATAGAACAATCAGGGAAAGAGTAGGCACTAAAAGAGGTAGAGGTGTTTATAAAACCACGCGGGTGGTAAACAAATCCGGCAAAGGAGTTTTAATGTTGATATATAGTTTAAAACGAACCAGGGAGCAACAAAATGAAATTAAAACAAATACGCTGGAGGAGGATATAGATGGTGGAGGAGTTGACCCTAACGACCCTTTAACCATAATATTAACTAATGAATATAACAGGAGGTTCAGGCTGCGAAGCATAGAGTTGGCAAATATCCTGGCTTCTGAATTTGTTGACAATGATGGCCGGAAATTGGAAGGCATACGCGAACAAAGTTTATATGTGCTTTGTCATAGTGCAATGCCTTCTGTTTTAGTAGAGATAGGATATATTACCAACCCCGAAGAAGAAGAATATTTAAATTCAGAAGAAGGGCAGGAACAAATAGTAAATTCTATTGTTGGGGCTATAAAAATTTATAAAGACAAAGTAGAACAAGTAGTAAAATAATTGGTTACACTGATGTGAAAATAATATCAACCCATAACACACATCGCAATTCTACCACATGAAAATATCAAACGAAACTAAAATAGGCGCGCTTACAACCATAGCTATTGCGGTATTAATATTAGGATATAGTTTTTTGCGCGGCAATGATGTGTTTTCAGGCTCAAATAAATACTATGCTGTTTACAAAAGTGTAGATGGATTGACTATTTCAAAACCGGTGCTGGTAAACGGCTTCCAGATAGGTCACGTTTCAAAAATGGAACTGCATCCTGACGGACGTACTACTGTAGAGTTCAAGATCAAATCAGAATATAAGATCCCTGAAAATACTTTGGCAAAACTGGTAAGTACAGACTTGTTAGGAGGTAAAGCCATTGTGTTTTTATTAGGCGATAGTAAAGACTTTGCTAAAAACAAGGACACTTTGCACGCCGATATCCAGGGAAGTTTAGCAGAAAGCCTGCAACCTATTCAAACTAAGGCCGAAAACCTGATCACTAAATTAGATTCGTCGCTGGCGGCTATCAATAAAATATTAAATCCAAACTTCCAGAAAAACGTAGATCGCAGTTTTAGCAGTATTGCCAATTCTTTACAAACGTTAGAAGGTACAACCCAAAAAATAGACAACCTGGTAGCAACACAAACCGGACATATTAACGGAATATTAGCTAACGCCGAAGATGTATCTGCTAATTTAAAGACCACTACTGCCGGTTTAAACGGAGTAACCTCAAACTTTCAACGTTTTAGCGGCGATCTGGCTAACTCGAATATTAAACAAACCTTAGATAACGCCAATAAAGCCATAACCGAATTACAGGCTACTATGGTTACTATTAACAGCAATAAAGGATCATTAGGCTTATTGGTAAATGATGATAAGCTATATAAAAATCTACAAGCTGCTTCTGATAACCTGAACCTACTGTTTATGGATTTGAAGGAAAACCCTAAACGCTATGTACATTTCTCTGTATTTGGCGGTGGGAATAAAAAGGATTAGTGATCCACTTAACAAATGAATCACCAGGATCACATTTTTCATTTAATGATCTGACAATAAGTTGATTAACGAAACAAACGGATCACTTTGGATCACACTTATCCGTCGGCATTTTCAGATATAATAATTAATTAATTTATTAATAATCAATTAATTACAAAAACGGCCATTTTTTGATGCCTGGATCACCAAAAGTGGATCACCCTACATCTATTTCGATACAAGTCAGACGTTATTTAATAGAATCTACTTCACAAATTAAATCTCCCACATAAAAATTATATACATCCCAAATTGCATCTTTGTCGATTTTCGTTTCAGGAGCATAGTACGTTTGATTTACAATGAGAGACGCTTCCGTTTCGGTCAGTCTTTTTAGCTTTTTACCATAAACAAAATACTGACCGCCTTCTTTTAATGAAGCTGCTAATTTCTCGTCCATAAAACCAATAATGTCGAATTTTAATCTATCAGACAATCTATTAGGTCGATCACTACTATAATTATCGGAATAAAATTGAACGAGCGCCCCTTTACCATGTGGGTTTTTTCCTATTTTAAAAACCTTTAAGGGTATATCGTTTAAGTAGCCTAACGAAAGCACACTATCGACTGTATGTTGAAGATATTCTGCTGCATTATCTCTTACTATTTGCAGGGCAGACGCATTAAAATAAACTTTGATAATAGTTTATAAACAGTTGATATT
>JAZKCG010000010.1:0-31581 GCA_040388175.1 Bacteroidota bacterium
AAACACTCCTGAGTAGCTCAGCTGGTTAGAGCATCTGACTGTTAATCAGAGGGTCGCTGGTTCGAGCCCAGCCTCAGGAGCACTGAAAGTCAACAAGTTAGCCCCACTCCGACGAGTGGGGCTTTTTTTTGCACAAAATTTGCACAAAAAAGAACTTTAATAGCTCATTTTTATTCGAGAAATCAAATTTTCAATTCTGATTCATAAGCCTATTAACTCTTATACTCGGTTTAAAAGAGGGCTTTTTTACGTTTTTTTTTAAATTTCCTCGAATTTATTTCTTCTCACCAATCTAAAGTCCTTGAATATATCAATGATATTACATGGCTGGTGGAAAGGTAATTTGTAGATATGCTGCATACTACATTTTCGTTGGGAATACTGTTATCTCAGATTTGGAACAGGTAGTAGAAGATAGTAAGTAAAGTACTTTGAGCTGGATACTGAACATTAGTTTAAATATAAGTAGTGGATGCGTTATGGGTAGTAAGATTATATATGAGTAATGTAGTAGATGTTGTCTATTAGATGGAAAAGGATATATAAGCTTAGGAGCTTATATTATAACATTATAAGTAAAATCACTTATAATGTTATGATATAAGTTAAATTACTTATAACTTAGCAGGAAGAGATAGAATAGGTATGAAAATATATGCTGTAGTAACAGGAGATATTAAGAACTTTACGAAGCTTTCAAATGAAAGACGTAGCAAATTAGTTGTTGATACAGAAGAACTAATGAAAACTATGGTCAAGAATACGAAGGATGCCCAGGTATTTAGAGGGGATAGCTACCAACTGATCATAGATGATATTAGCCAGGTACTAAAAAGATGCATCCAATTAATATGCTGGTTCAAGCTTAACTCGGATCGCTTCAGTGCAGGCAGAAGAGCACTAACAGATCCTCGCGTTCCATTAGGAACAAGATTATCTATTGGTATAGGAGAAATCGCTTACGAGGGCAAGAATGTGCTAGATTCAGACGGAGAAGCATTTCACCTGTCAGGCCGGAAGTTCGACCAGTTAAATAAAGATGATATTATCACGCTAACGACCACTAATGAAAAGAGTAACGAGGTCTTTGCAATGTTACTCATGTTCATGAACTCGATCATCCGGAACTGGACGAGAACGCAGGCAGAAACTATTTTTCTATTACTGGAAAAGGATGATAATACCCAGGAGCAAATAGCGAAAAAACTTAATATGACGCAACCCGCAATCGCTTTTAGTTTACGCGCAGCAAAATGGAAAGAGGTGGAAAAGGGAATTATTTATATTAGCAAAAAATTAGAAAGCCAATATCTTCAATAATGGAACTGATTATATTATTACGGCTATTATTGGCTCACTTATTAGGTGACTTTTTGTTACAGCCTACAAAATGGGTAAAAGCTAAAAGCAGTAAAAAGGAAAGAGCTCCCGAAATGTACTATCACGTATTAGTGGTAGCAGTGTTAACTTATCTGTTTTTATGGAATTGGACACTATGGTATCTTCCCTTAATTGTTATGGTAAGCCACTTAATAATAGATATATGGAAAAGCCATCGTATCCATACATTTGGATACTTCCTTGCCGATCAGTTTCTCCATATACTCGTAATTATTGCGGTTTGGACTATATTTTATTTTGATGCCAATACTGTCTTTACCTGGATACCCAAATACTTAAACTCGGTGCATTTCTGGGTATTGATCATAGCCTACTACCTGGTAACAGGTCCATTAGGTATAGCCATAGGAAACGCAACCGGCAAATGGCAAAAGGATGCTGGAATGGACACAGCGGGTTTAGATAAGGCCGGTATGTGGATTGGACGTTGCGAACGTGTTTTAGTACTTACATTTATTATTACCAATCAATATACAGCATTGGGCTTTTTGATGGCAGCAAAATCTCTGCTGCGTTTTGGCGATGCAGAAGACCGAACGCAAAAAAAGACTGAATACATATTGGTAGGAACCTTAATGAGTTTTGCATCGGCAGCGATTGTAGGAGCTGTAGTTAGTTATTTACTAAATAAATATTGAAGTCGTTAATTAAGACTGATGTTAAAATATAGTCTAAAATATTCTCTTGCAGAGGCTGCCCAACTTTTTAAGACCGATAATGAGACTATAAAAAAGTGGTACTACCATTTTCCCGAATATTTAAGCAAAGCGGCAAATCCTATAAAAGGCACACCACGCGAATTTAATTTAGAAGACATCCGTGTGTTTACACACGGGATGTGATCTTGGTTAAAATTCAGTCCCCATAAGCCGGCTCTATGAAACTGCGTATAAATTGGCATACTTGTACATTGCGGGAGGTTTGACCAGGCTATTCCGTGCGCTTTAGAGCATCGAGTTTTGTTGACAAGAAGAGAAATTGCAATTAACACTCAAGAAGTTAAGGTGGTCAAAGTATTCCGGAAATGCCTGTCTGTAGCTTTCGGAATGAGGTGGTCAATGGCTCTGGAATGCTCACCCATTTCACCGCATCCGGCAAAGTTACCGACCAGCGGACTGAAATGTAAAGGCTATATAAACGAAGCATTTTTGTTCTGTTTTTTAGCGGTGCTTCGGTCTTGACATTTCATCCGCCTCGCGCTTTTGGTGCCTAAGCGTTGAAAATGAGATGATGTGTGGAATGCATATTTTATTAAAGAAAAATTAAAGCCACACCTTTTGGTGTAGTGACGTTCATCAGAATCTCCAGATACATCATCAATAATTTATAGCGACTATTTGTTTTGATATTTTTTATTTCTTACAATTGCATTATGTATAACATAATATTATAATACCCAACTACATATATTATTATTAACTATACCGCAATAAGCAAGCATGTTCAGTAAAAACAATGATGATATTATTTGTGTTGCGCAACCAGAACAGCTTTTTAAAAAGCTTTATCCCCGGTTATGCGATTTTGCAAATTATATATTAAAAGATAAAGAGCTTGCAGAAGATATGGCCCAGGATGCTTTTATAGTTTACCTGGAGCAGCAGAATAAAATCTCCTCCGATTTTAACGCTGTAAAACCATTTTTATATACAGCCGTAAAAAATGCTTGTTTAAATAAAATACGGCATAATAATGTGGTTGATATTTACAACAAAAAAAATCCTTTAGATATTTATACGGATACTAAAATATTAGAAGGGATAATCCATGCCGAAGTAATAGCAGAGATTTATGAGAAAATTAATGCTTTACCACAAGGATGCGCCATGGTGATCAGGTATGGCTATTTAGAAGGATTAAGCAACGGCGAAATTGCTGAGTTAATGAATATTAGTATCAATACTGTTAAAAGCCAAAAGAAAAGAGCTTTGATGCTGTTAAAAACACATCTTGGAAAAGCGGCTATGATGCTTTTTATATTGATGTACGTAAATAAATAATCTCCCTAAAATAATTTCCATCCTTTTTCCAGCTTCAGGTTTCTTAGTGGTATAACTAATATAAAACTATGCCGAAGAACCTTTTGAAGTAGTAGCCGAATTAATTTCAGGATACCTGCCGTGTGCTTTAGCCAAATAATAGGAAGCAAAGCTTATGTTTTTGGGATGAGCATAAGAACGCCCCCCATCAAATAATGCCTGCATCGATAATTTTTAATTCGATGTGTGTTTAGTTGTGATATTAAAGGTTTTAAAACAGCATCTATCATGAGATAAGTACTACTATCACTTTCTAAAGCCGTCTTCATAGTAAGATTATAAAAACCAAACGCTTTAATAATAGAATTAACCCGATGAGAATGAGAAAACACAAAAAACACATCCTGTTTTATGCGCCCTTAGTTGGCATTTTGCTGATGCTGTTTTTGCAAAGCTGCAAAAAAAATGGTGATGCCGCTGTCACTCCTCCTGCTACCCCACCTGTTACAACCCCTGTTACTCCTCCCGTTACCCCACCAGTTACTCCCCCTGTTACAAAATCGGTTAACCGGGACAGCGCTTTTGTGGTACCTAATTCCACAAAAGTGGTAGAGGGTTATTTAACATTGTCGAAATGGTACGGATACTCTTACAACGATATCAATTATTCTAATTTAACCCATATTGATCTTAGCTTCATGACTTCGGCTTCAGCAACCGATGCTACTTTAGTATATCAAGATCAAGCCAACATAACTGCCGAAACCAATTATTATTCCGACCTGACTGATAGATCTTTTCTGGGTTATGGCGACAAACTGCTTGCAAAGGCCCACGTGGCTAACGTAAAGGTTTTAATAGGCTTAGCCGGAGGGACAGCTACTGGTGTAAGCAACCTGCAAGCAATTTTTGCTAATACCGTTTTAAGGGCGCAGTTTGTAACCAATATTGTTACCCTTTGCGAGCAAAAAGGTTATGATGGCATCGCTTTAGATTACGAATACCCAGGCAGTAACACAGATGGCCTTAATATCCTGAATTTTATGAAAGACCTAAGGGTAGCATTCGTACAGTCTACTATCCTGAAGGGTAAACAAATGTATATCTCGATGGCTATGCCTACAGGGGACTGGGCGGCTAAGTATTATGACGTAGCTTCTTTAGCAAAATGTGTAGACTGGTTTTCGCCCATGACCTATGAATATGGTTCTGCTACGCAAGCAAATATCAATGCCCCGTTATATGATAATTCGGCAATCGGCAATACAAGCTCTACAGACGATGCTATTACCTATTACTTAAGTACACGTGGTGTAAACCCACTTCAATTGGCCATAGGTGTACCGTTTTACGGTTCGCAATACACAAATTATACAACTTTAGGCGCTACAGCACCCGGTGCTGCCAGGGCTACAAAAGACATGTATAATGATTATATCAAAGGTGGAACATTTACGCAAATGTGGGATGCTACAAGTCAGCATACTTATTATGTTAATACCAGCACCCACATGATGATAGTATATGATGATACCAAGGATTTTGTAACCAAATCAGCTTACATAAAAGCAAAGGGCCTGAAAGGAGCAATGATATGGGAATTATCGAGAGGCTTCGTTTCTGGTGCCACCGATCCTAACCCCTGGCTTACAGCGCTTGGAACAGGTGTTTTAAAATGATGTATTTAAATTGTTAATTTTTTATTAAATAATTTCCATCCTTTTTTCTGCCTCAGGTTTCTTAGTAATATAACCAGTATAAAAATTATGCATGACGAAGCTTTTGAATTAGCTGAATTAATTTCAGGATACCTGCTGTGCACTTTAACCGAAGAACAGGAGCAAAGGCTTATGTTTCTTTTGGAAGAGGATAAAGACAGGTATAAACTACTTGAAGCCTATAGAGATGCCACTCCAATTGAGCAAAGGTTGAAAAATATAAATAACCTTGATGTTGATGCGGCATGGCTTAAAATTGATAGTCGTTTAAATGTTCGTAAAACTCCAAATAGAACCCGATACCCCTTTTTAAAATATGCTGCTATCTTTTTAGCGATTATTGGTGCTTCTGTATTTTATTTAAACTTAAAACGGACAGATCCGAGTATTGTACCAGATCTTACCAAAATCTATAAAAATGATGTTCTGCCTGGTACGCAAACGGCTATGCTTATTCTTTCTAACGGAAAAGAAGTAAAGCTCGATAAACAAAAACAATCCATATCTGATGAAAATGGGGTTACCATTATAAGCAAAGATGGCCAGATCAGTTATAGCGATGAAAAAACAAAAGTATCTCCGGCAATAAAATACAACACCTTAGTAGTGCCCAAAGCGGGTACTTATTCCGTAACACTGCCAGATGGTTCTAAAGTAATGCTCAATGCATTGTCTGAACTTAAATTTCCGGTAAGTTTTACAGAAAAAGAAAGGAAAGTAGAATTAAAAGGCGAAGCTTACTTTGAAGTTGCTAAAGATGCATCACATCCTTTTAAAGTAAAGCTTGATGAATCGGAAGTGGAGGTTTTAGGAACGCATTTTAACATATCATCTTATGATCAAACCGCTAAAACTACACTTTTAGAAGGTTCTGTTAAAGTAAGTAATGGCAAAAATTCCGGTATTCTCGTTCCCGGGAAGCAAGCCTTAGTTGATAAAGAATATATAAATATTTCAAAAGGCAATATAGAAAAAGCAGTTGCCTGGTGTAAAGGTGATTTCTATTTCAGTAATGATGCCATAGAACCTGCCTTAATTGAAATAAGCAGATGGTACGATCTGAAACTTATTTATAAGAAAAAATTACCTAACATCCATATAAGCGGACATATTAGCCGGCAAGCCAAACTTAGCGTAGTAGTAGTTATGCTTAAAGAGGTAAGCGGCTTGTCCTTTAATATCGAAGATAAAAACTTAATAATCAATTAATTAACCAAATACCCCATAAACTAAATAACAAATATGATGTAAATTATTACCTGATTACCCCAGACCCATTTCGCCTAAAAAAATTAATACCGGAAGTGTACCACCACTCCCGGTAAGCAATTTAGGCTTAAAAAACCAATTAACAGAACGTATTTCTATCACCTAAATTAAACGAAAGTATGAATTTCTTTTGTCCCGGACAAAATATTGCCGATCGGGTAGCAATTCCGAGTAAACCAATAGTTTTCAAAATAATGAAACTTGTCATTCTTTTAACCGTTGTTCTCCAGATGGGGGTCTTTGCCAATGGCAAAGCGCAACAGGTTAATATTTCTGTAAAAAATGCACAGCTTAAAGACGTTTTTGCGGAATTAAACAAACAAACCAATTATAGCTTTCTGTATAGCGAAGAAAGTATTCAAAAAGCTCCGCATGTTACATTTAATGTTAACAACGCAGATATTTATACCACATTAACTAAAGCACTGCAAAACTCCGGATTAGGTTTTAAGATCCATGGAGAAACCATTGCAATTATGGAATTAGGGAATAAAGCAACCGCTATAAATGTAGAAGTAAGGGGCACAGTTAAAGACACTTTGGGCCAGCCCTTACCCGGTGTAACTGTACAAGTTAAGGGAAAACCTAATTTGGTTGCGACTACCGACTTAGATGGGGAATTTAAAATAAAAAATGTACCTGAAGGTTCGATATTAGAATTTCGATTTGTGGGTTTTAGTACCCAGGAAGTTTCATTAAATGGAAGAACCACCTTAGCTGTTATTCTAAAAGAAGGTAACTCCACTCTTAGTGATGTGGTGGTTGTTGCCTATGGTAAACAGAAAAAAGAAAGTTTAGTAAGTTCTATAAGCTCTGTAAACGGTGACAACTTACAATTTGGTGGCCGAAACCTGAGCAATAATTTACAGGGTCAGTTACCTGGTATTATTTCATTTCAAAGAAGTGGCGAACCAGGTTATGACAATTCTACTTTTTGGATCAGGGGTATTAGTACCTACAATGGTGCCCAAAACCCATTAATACTTGTTGATGGCGTGCCACGTAGCTTTACTGATATTGACCCTAATGAAATAGCCACTTTTAGCGTTCTGAAAGATGCCGCTGCTACAGCAGTTTATGGTGCCGAAGGCGCTAACGGCGTAATATTAGTAACCACAAAAAGAGGCAGGGTACAAAAAACAGAAATTACCTACAGAGGCGAATATAGTACCTTAACACCTTTGCGTATGCCAGATTTTGTAGGCTCTGCAGAATATTTAAGTATTTATAATGAAGCACTTGGTAATGAAGGTAAAGCACCTATTTTTGATGCTGCTCTTATTGATAAATATAAAAGTGGGATCGACAAGGATCTATATCCGGATAATTATTGGCTTAAAACCCTGTTAAGAAACAACACCTATAATACCAGGCATAACCTAAGTTTCAGAGGTGGTACCGACAAGGCAAAGTATTTTGTTTCAGGAGCTTATTATAGTGAAAGTGGTTTATTTAACAATAATGCTTTAGCACAGTATAGCAGTAATATCGGGCTAAAAAGGTATAACCTTAGAAGCAATATTGATTTAAATGTTTCGCCTACTACCCTGTTAAGAGTAGATATGAGTGGCCAATATCTGGAAACAAATTATCCGGGTGTAGGAACCAGCACTATTTTTGACCTGGCTACTACCGCTCCTCCATATCTGTTTCCAGCTATTTATTCTGACGGTACTCTTGCAGATCACCCCCGCCCAAGTAGTAACCGGGTTAATCCATATAACTTGTTAAATAATTCAGGCTACACTAATGAATTCAGGACAAATATCCAAACAAAGGTAGATCTTGAGCAAAAGTTGGATATATTGATTCCGGGATTAGCTGCAAAACTAACCGCCAGTTATGATTATTATGGTACTTATGTAGTAGCTAACGGAAAATCTATTAATTCTTTTTATGCTACAGGCAGGGATATCAATGGTAATTTAGTATACACGCAAATAAAAAGTGGTACAGACCAGGTTACGCCAGGTGCTGCATCATTAAGTTCTACTAAAAACATTTATGTAGAAGGATCATTAAACTATAACAGGACATTCTCTCAAAAGCATGAAGTTACAGGTATGGCGCTCGCTTACGAAAAGGAGTCCCAGATTTCAACAGACAGGCTTCCATTTAGAAAATTAGGCTATGTTGGCCGCGGCACTTATTTCTATGACAGGCGATACTCAATAGAAATGAATGTGGGGATTAGCGGTTCTGAAGCGTTTGCAGCAGGACACAGGTATGGTGTTTTTCCGGCAATAGGTGCTGCATGGATTGCCAGCAATGAAAAATTTTATCCTCAAGGCTTAAGAGATATTGTTTCAAGCTTTAAATTAAGAGCTTCTTACGGTCTTACAGGTAATGATTATTATGGAAGCCAGCGTTTTTTGTATAGAGGAGGATTTGTGGGTGCTACCGGCGCTAGTTTGGGCTATAATTCGGGAGCTACACTTAACACTTATACAGGTTTCACAGAAGACAGGTTTAGTGCTCCGGGCCTTTCCTGGGAAACAGAAAAGAAAAAGAATTTTGGTGCTGATTTAGGCTTTGCTGGCAACAAATTAAACCTTAGTATCGATTATTTCGACAATTACAGGTATGATATTTTGGTTCAAAGAGCAACCGTTTCTGGTGCGGCAGGGTTTAACCAATCACCTTTTCAAAATTTTGGAAAAGTAACCAATAAAGGCGTTGAAACTAGTGTGACATATCAACAAAAGATAGGTTCAAATTCTGTTTTGAGTTTAAGGGGTAATTTTACCTATGCTCACAACAAGATATTGGAAATGGATGAGGTTACCCCGCTTTACCCTTGGATGGCCTCTACGGGCAATAGCTTAAATGCTAATAATGTTTTCGTGGCTGATAGGTTATTTGAGAATAGTGATTTTAATATAACGACCAATACAGATGGTTCTAAAAATTATGCTTTGAAAACTAATATTGCCAGTCAAAGTTATTTTGGAGCTGTACAGCCAGGGGATATCAAGTACAAAGATTTGAATGGGGATGGTGTTATCAACCAATATGATCAAACTAAATATCAAGGCAAGCCCACAACACCGGAAATTAATTATGGATTTGGCGCCAGCTACGAATACAAGGGCCTAAGTTTGAGTTTATTCTTTACTGGTATAGCTAATACCAGTACGGTTTTGGGTGGTGATAACCCTCAAGGATTTTTCCCGTTCACTTACGGTGTAGATGAATCAAGTGTACGTTCGATAGTAAGAGACAGGTGGACGGCATCAAACCCAAGCCAAAATGTATTATTTCCTCGCATAACTACAAGTGCTAACCCCAATAACCAGGCGGCAAGCACATGGTGGATGAGAGATGCAGGATTTTTGAGGCTAAAAACAGCAGAATTAGGATATAGGTTACCCAAAAAATGGATGGACAGCGCGAAAATCAGAGGTGCCAAGATCTATGTACAGGGCTATAACCTCCTTACCTGGGATAAAATTAAATATTGGGATCCTGAACAGGGTAATGCAAATGCCGGTGTAACCTATCCACAGTCAAGAAGCTTTACGTTCGGCCTGGAATTGTCATTATAAAAACATTAAATTTTATTACAATGCGAAAAATATCATCAAAATATATCAAGGTTCTTTTTTTACTAACACTAATGATTGCAATGCAATCATGCAAAAAGAATTACTTAGGGGTTTCTGACCAGTTGGCGCCGGAACTTACCACGGCTAAGGTTTTCTCCAACCCTACCCTTACCCGCCAGTATTATGCTACCATTTTATCTGGCATGCCTAACAGCTCATTTATTATTATTGATAGCCGTTACATAGGAATGACGGGGCTTGACAATCCCTGGCCTTCAATCTCGGATGAGTTAAAAGACGCCCAAAACAACACCAAAAACCTGGCTGCAAACGGCTACAACGCCGGCAATGCAAGCCTTGGCAGATGGGTGCCCTTATACAAACTGATAAGACAAGCCAATATTTTTCTTGAAAATGCCAAAACCATACCCCAAACCGGCAGTTCGGATTTTATAGCGGATCAGGAAATGACAAAAATGAAAAATGTAGCCAGATTTTTCAGGGCTTATTATCACTATTTATTGTTTGAACAATATGGGCCTATCCCAATTATGGATAAAGCCGCAGATCCCTCCAACACGAATCTTGACTTTGCCAGGAACAGTGTAGATGAAGTGGTGAAATACATCTCTGATGAGCTTACAGCGGTAGCACCAGGATTAGATGATGTATCACCTGCCCCTTCAGTTGCGGCAGTTCCTACTAAAGGAGTAGCGTTAGCTGTAAAGGCTAAACTATTAGTGTATGCCGCCAGTCCATTATTTAATGGAGGGTTTAATGAAGCACTTTCTTTAAAAAACAAGGATGGCAAATTATTATTTCCTGCAGCCGATCAAACAAAATGGCAAAAAGCAAAATCCGCACTTGAAGATTTTTTAACCTTCGCTAACGGAAAATACGATTTATTTAAATTGTACACAGGTCCGGGCGGTACTTATAATCCCGATGAAAGCTTGTACCGCTTATTTATTGATGTCGACAATAACAAAGAAATTATATGGGCAAATGCTTTTACAAGTTGGGGAAGTGTTGATTACGAAGGTACAGACAGAAGGCTGACCCCAAGAAGCGAAAGAAGTGGTTTCGCTGGTGTAGGGGTAACGCAGGAACTTGTTGATGCTTTTCCTATGATTGATGGTTTGCCTATTACCGAGTCGCCTCTTTATAAGGAAAATGGTTTTTCAGTAGCCGGAGACGATCCATCTGGTAGAACAGACGTAGGTACTTTTAAAATGTGGATCAACAGAGATCCAAGATTCTATCAAACTGTATTTTACCAGAACAGGAGATGGCCCATCAGTAATAATCAAATACAATTCCAAAAAGGAAGCGGAAACGATAACAGCGCTGGTGATAATCCGTATACAGGCTACTTGTTATATAAAAGATTTGCGCGCAATGTGCGTAATGAAGGAACCAATCCCAAATCGCAATACAGACCTTCTATCATTTTTCGCTTAGCTGAATTTTATTTATTATATGCTGAGGCTTGTAATGAAGTAAACCCGGGCGACCCTAATATATTTATTTATTTAGATAAAATAAGAGATAGGGCCGGCATACCTAAGCTATCTGTTATTAAACCTGGATTATTGGGTAATAAAGATGCGTTTAGAAAAGCCATTCAAGCAGAAAGCAGGGTGGAACTTTGTACAGAAGGCCAGCGTTATTTTGATGTAAGAAGATGGATGCTTGCCGATCAAGTAGGCAATATGCAGGGTGGGCCTTCTACTGGTATGAATATGAACTCGAACCAACTAACAATTGGTGGATTCTATACAAGAACTACTTATGAAACAAGAATTTTCAATAGGTCTATGTACTTGTATCCAATTCCGCTTAATGAAATCCAGAAAAGTAAATTACTGGTACAAAATCCATTGTGGTAATTAATCCATTATTATTTTAACAATTTAAAATCAAGATAATGAAAATAAAAACTATTCTTAGTATGAGTATTTTAATAGTCTCTTCTATTTTGATATTCATTTCATGTAAAAAACAAACTACCAGTGTAAATTTAAATGGTATTTATATTGTCCCTTTATCCGGTAGTTCTGCTACAGAAAATAAAATATTGCTGTATGCTACCACTCCATATAAAATTTCTTTAGGCACCGCTATCTCATCTCGCGCAGCTACAAATGTAGCTGTAACCATTGCGGTAGATAATAGCTTGATTAGTACATATAATAGCGCACAGGGCACCACATACGCTGCTATGCCTGCAGGTAGTTATTCTTTAGATGCAACCAGCTTAACAATAGCTAAAGATAGCATTGCTTCTAATAAAACAAACCTTGTAATAAAAGCTGATATGCTTACGCCTGATGTATCTTATTTATTACCGGTAAAAGTTGCATCGGTATCAGCAAGCAGTATTACTTTAAATGCTGCAGTAGGTACCAAGTATTATATTATCAGAAGCCCAACACCGGTTATAGGTAATTTGTCTAATGGTAAGACCTCGTATTGGAAGGACCCTTCGGCATCATATAACGCTTTCAGGGGAAATGATGGTAACACCAATGGTGACTGGGGGGGTGGATCTGTATGTGAATCAGGCGCAGGAACTGAGCAATATTGGGAGGTAGACCTGGGAGGTGTTTCTCCAAGAATTGACACGGTAAGAATTTGGAACAGAACCGATTGTTGCGATACTCGTACAGCAAAGTTTTATGTATTTATTTCGAATGTGCCTTTCACAGGAAAATCAGTGGCAGAATCGTTAGCGCAGCCAGGGGTTTATCAGTATTACCAGGATGCTAGTGCAGGAAGGCCTACACAAATATTGCCCAGGGTACCAGGGCGTTACATAAGGCTCCAAAATACCACTACAATGAGCCTTACTTTGGCCGAATTAACAGCAATAGGGATTAAGCCTTAACTATTTGCATGATTTAAAAAACACAATTGCCTTCTTTTAGGCAATTGTGTTTTTTGTTTTTGATACAATGGCCGGAAAGTAAAGCAGCAATATAGAGAGCGAAAAATTTGATTATGCTAAGACGCTGTCTAAATTTAATTCGATGATTTTTATATGCCTGCTAAAAAGCATATCCGATTATTGAGGATACACGCCGTGCAGACTGTAAACGATTGGCTATGTTTGTTAAGCACTGGTTGTCAATAATATATGAAACGCCATTGCTATCATTAAAATTTATATAGTACTAAAAACAGCAACACAATGTTAAAAAAATGCAGTAAGATTTTTTTAGGTTTATTTTATCTATCCTCTTTTGTTTATGCCCAGTCGTCAACGGAGAAGAATTACCTAATTATAAAACCAACCGATACTCCCGAAGATATTGTTCACAAAGCGACAATGCTAACGCCGACACCGCGCCAACTAAGGTGGCAGCAACTGGAACTCACATGTTTTTTCCATTATGGCATGAATACCTTTACCGGTAAAGAGTGGGGTGATGGCAGTGAAGACCCGAAATTATTTAACCCAACCGCGCTTGATGCCGGGCAATGGGTGCGCACAGCTAAAGATGCCGGGATTAAACAGGTGATAATTACTGCCAAACACCATGATGGCTTTTGTTTATGGCCAAGCAAATACACCGAACACTCTGTAAAAAGTAGTCCCTGGAAAGGTGGCAAGGGCGATGTGGTAAAAGAAGTGGCAGATGCCTGCAAAAAATACAAAATGGGCTTTGGCATTTACCTTTCGCCATGGGATAGAAACTCGCCCCTTTACGGAACGGAAGCTTATAACGACTATTTTGTAAACCAGCTTACCGAATTGCTTACCCAATATGGCCGCGTTGATGAAGTATGGTTTGATGGGGCCAATGGCGAAGGACCAAACGGCAAAAAACAAGAATATGATTTTAACAGGTGGTATGCCGTGATCAGGAAATTACAGCCCGGTGCTGTAATCGCGATTATGGGCCCTGATGTACGCTGGGTGGGTACAGAAAGCGGCCATGGACGCGAAACAGAATGGAGCGTTGTACCTGCCAATAACTTAGATCAGAACGCTATCACGAAAAACTCACAACACGATAAGATTTTTAAGCCCGAGGGCGATATGCGTGGCAGTGATTTAGGCGGCCGGGATAAAATTAAAAACGCGAAAGGATTAGTTTGGTTTCCGGCTGAAACAGATGTATCTATCCGGCCGGGATGGTTTTATCATGCCGCCGAGGACAGTAAAGTGAAATCTCCCGAAAAACTGCTCGATATCTATTATAATTCTGTTGGGATGAACAGTGTGCTGCTATTGAATATTCCACCGGATAAAAAAGGTTTGATCAGTGAGGCTGATATACAATCATTACAAGGCTGGAAAAAGCTGCGTGACGAAACTTTTAAAACCAATCTGGCCAATAATGCTTCAGTTCAATGTGCCAATGGGCTGCATTTAAACGCGATGTTAGATGATAACTATCAAACCTATTTTACTACCAGCGGCAAGGATACTACGGCAACAATTACATTTACTTTAAAAGGCGCTAAAACTTTTGATGTGTTACTGCTGCAAGAAAATATTAGCATAGGGCAACGGGTAGAGAAATTCACATTAGAATATTGGGATGGCAAAGCATGGGTTAAAACAACCGAAGGTACCACTATTGGGTACAAAAGGTTGTTGCGCTTCCCTGCAATTACAACCAATAAAGTAAGGTTAAGCATATCAGCCCGTTTAAACCCGGCAATTGCAGCGTTTGGACTGTATATGCACCCATAACCCCCCATTGTTGTTTAACATATTTAGTCATTGAATAAGATGAAGTACTTTTACATCGTTATCATATTATTGTCAGTAACCCTCCGCGCTAACGCCCAGCGTGATACCCTCCGTTTGAATAATGGCTGGAAATTTTGTGTAGATAAAAGAGCCGAAGGATTATCGCGGCAATGGTATCAAACAGATCTTGCTAATAGCCGCGATGTGCGGTTACCCCATACCTGGAGTGTAGAACCCGAAAACCAGAATCACTACGGGTGGGGCTGGTATCAGAAAAAAATAACGATACCCAAAAACTGGCGGAATAAACGCCTTGTTTTGCAGTTTGGCGCTATTAATCACACGGCTTATATCTATATCAACGGAAAGAAGATTGCCGAAAACATTGGTGACGGCTTTAATAAAATATCTCTCCCGATAGACGAAAATGTAATATATGGAACAGAGAATGTAATTACAGTAGCCTGTAACAATGACTATGGCAAGAATAAAGTACCCTATGCCGATTCGTTTGATTGGCCTAATGATGGCGGGTTAATTCGTAAAGTTTCACTTATTGTATCAGATAAACCCGCGGCCAACTATCTGCAAATTGAGCCGGTATTAAATGTATCTGATACATCGGGGGAGCTAAAGATAAAACTGGGTTTTGATCAATACAGCAATGATTTGATGTTTAAGGTTACCGTTAGCGAAGCAAACCAGCAAACACATCATATTATATTTCAGGCAACTACCAAACCTGTATGGCAAAACAACACCGTGTTGCTTAACTATTCTTTAAAGCAGGTACACCCCTGGCATTTTGATTTCCCTAACCTTTACCAGGTTAGTGTTGTGGTTGAAAAGAAGGGCCACCCGGTAGATCAAATCAGTTCAACCATTGGTTTCAGAGAGCTGAAATTTATAAATAACCAAACCTATCTGAATGGCGAGCGCATTAAGCTAATGGGTGTAGAATGGACAGCCGGGTCGAACCCTGAGTTTGGCTTTGCAGAAAGCGATGCTGAGATTATAAAGAATGGGAAATTGATGAAAGATGTAAATGCCATATTCAGTCGCCAGCATTTTCAGCAAAGTGATACTTTCTATGATTTTTGTGATCGGAATGGCATACTAATCCAGGAAGAAGTTCCCTTATGGGGTGCAGAAACCCCATCAACAGATGCGATCAAGGTAATTGCCGAAAAGCAATTGGAGCGCATGATCCGGGATCATTATAACCATCCCTCTATTATTTCATGGGGTGTGGGTAACGAGCTTAATGGCAGGGACGCGAGTATGAAAAAGATGATAACAGACTTAATCATTAAGGCAAAAGCGTTGGATCCGACAAGAAAAGTGGCCTACGTAAGCAACACGCTGAAAGATGGTTTTATTACTAACCCTAAGTTTACCCCAGATGCCGGAAGTTTAGGCGATTACCTGATGATGAATGAATATGGCGGAAGTTGGTGGAAGATACCCGTTGGTAAGATCAGCTCTTATTTGGATAGTATCCATATGAGTTATCCGGATAAGCCTTTCTTTATATCAGAATTTGGATTATGTGAGCCTAATTTTAAAGGCGGTGATGAACGCCGGGTTAATGACCTGATCTACCACATGGCTGTATACGAAAGTAAACCCTACATAGAAGGTGCCATCTATTTCGATTTAACAGATTACCGTACGCACTACCCGGGCACATCAGATACCACTAAGTTTAGAAGACGTATTCATGGCGTGTACGATATGTATGGTAATCCCAAACCATCTATGAAGGTATTGAGAGATTTATCCTCGCCAATAGAAGTGCAGGGTATTTCCAGGGGCAAAAAGGGTAAGATGGCCATAACTATTTTAGGGAGCATTGGTTTACCGCAATACACCGCAAAAGGATACCGGCTTTATTTATCAGATAATGAAGGTAATTATCAAAGTATAAAAAGCTACATGCTACCGGAAATTAAACCGGGAGAACGCATTGTATTCGAGGTTGATGACCTGTACCAGGGTAAGGGAGTGATAACCATTGTAAGGCCTACCGATTACGTTGTTTTGCAAAAAACTTTTTAAATGGCGGTGACAAGGAACATTACCAGCAGGCGGTGGGCTTGTCTACGGCAACCTTCCAGATATCAGTCTATTTGTTTCTGTACCCTTCCCGGTTAGGTTCGGCAATGATTAGCCTGTTTCGGTCAGTACTGGTTTGCAGTTAGGTGTGGCATTTTAATGGTTTAATAAAGTATGTGTATTACGTGTAATCATTAAACTTAAATGAGACTACAGAAAACAGTTTACTTATTGCTACCCGGGGTGAAAATCTGGTTCGAGAATTACCCAGCCTCCATATTACCAAAGTCTTTTATTTCACTTAAAAAGCGCATTTGTTCAATAAACCGGTTCGAAATCTGCACAGCCTGGGGAGCCAGAAAGGCAAGCACGTTTTACGGTCGCTTGCCCTTCTTTTTTTCCCCATAAAATACTGTTAATCTGATAAATAAATTAAAACAACTCGTCCACATCAGCGGTTCCATGTTTTTAAATCTTCGAAAGTGTATTTGTTTAGGAAACAGAATGCCCGGATCTCCCCCTTAGCTGCGTATTTTTTTCAGATAGGAAAAAACACCAGAAAAGCAGGCCACCAGCGCCACCATCATGAAGAAAGAGGGTGATTAGGTCAGTATAGTTCATGCGCAACGTTAACAGGTCGGGTATCGTGTACCAGCTGGTATTCCCTGCAATGGACACATAGAGGTCGATGAATATCGTACATACTAAATCAGGGTATTTACCTTAGAAATACCGTACTTATACGCTATAATTTTGCTTGCACATCTCCTTACCTTCATATTAAGATACTGACTTCTTGAAAAGTTAGACGGCAGACAAGCATTTAATTGCAATGGCCGGATAATAATGCGATTACTATGGAACAGCTGAAATCCATTTGCTGCAAACTTCAACAAGCAAACAAAAATTAAGCGACAGGTAAGCCGAAAACTGGATAGAGTAGGCAAAAATTATTTCAGAATCAAAAATTATGAAACAATTTAGAACGTTATTTTATGCAGTTACGCTCATATTCGTTTCCGGGTGCTGTACCCCCGATCCGAATGTCGGCTCGCAAAACCTGACTGTCGTTGGCCAGCAGCAAAGTAACTGGTGCTGGGCCGCGAGCGGCCAAATGGCTATGAATTTTCTTGGCGCCAATGTTCAGCAATGCGACGAGGCAAACAAGCGATTCGGTTTATCAACCTGCTGCAATTCGCCTACCCCGGCGGCTTGTAATAACGGCGGCTGGCCCGAGTTTGCCAAGTATGGATTTACTGCCGATCATACAAGTGACGCCCCGCTTAGCTGGGCACAGGTAAAAAGCCAGATCGCATGTCATGGCGCGCCTTTTTGTTTTTCATGGCATTGGAGCGGTGGTGGCGGCCATATGATGGTAATAAGTGGCTATTCTTTATTCAATAACGTAGCCTACGTTTATCTCCGCGATCCGGAACCGGTAGGCCAGGGTTCTTCGAGATGGGTTACCTATGACGCCTATGTCAACGGGCCGGGTTATACCCATTGGGATGATTACTATAATATCACTAAGAAATAATTAAACAACCATTAAACTATTTGGTATGAAAAATATTAGCATAATAACATTATCTGTGTTTGCCGTCTGCATTTTTGCACTCGTCATTATTTTTTCACAAAATAAAGCGCAAACCAGAAGCCAGGCCGAAACCATTTCCAGTGACCAGGTCAGCAAGGCCGTTCAAACATTGTCAGCCATGGTAACTGATCAAAACTTCCAAACTTTTGGTTTGACAGGCAAAGATCAGCTTAAATCGTTAAAGGTCGGAAAACAGTATAACAAATCTATAATCGGTCTTGATGCTGTCAAAAATTACAAGGCAGGCCAGGATGTGCAGGCGATAATTAAGCCATTGGCCGCAATTGAGGTTCCGCTTGTTGACGAGTCAGGGAAAATTCAAACAGCTATCGAATTTGTTAAAAATAAAGACAAATGGGAAGCTTCCGGTTTCGGCTTATCTTCAGACCTGGCAGCCGTGCGCAATGCACAAGCTAACCGCGCAGATACTTCCAAAGCCAATGTCAGCCTCATCCGTATTCCGGCTTTGCGCACGCGGTTTATCGGCGTTACCACATCAACGGGACTGAGTTTTATCGTGCTCGAAAACAACGAAAGCCTCGGCTTTAGGCAAGGTGAAACCATATTGGCTAAAGATGCTATCTTAAAACTGGTGAGCGTGGCTAAACTATATAATGGATTACCCGATTAATACCAATCCCGGCATTCGCGCTACCTACTCCCTGCCGATTTAAAAGGCGGGGAGTAATTACGCATTCGGAAAGTATTGCATACCAATTATCAGATAGATACTTAATTAAGCAACAAATTAACTTGCTAAGGATAAAGATGATACGTCATCCACCATCCTTTACTGACTTATCCCCTTTTGTTAAAAAATAATTATTCAGATTGTAATTAATAGTTTATACATTTAATTATCCCCCCGGTTATAACCTTCTATAAACTTTATTGATATGACGTCATTCGATCTATCTGGTTTGCTTAATAGTTTAACAGGGCATCTCCAGGCAACTACGCCGCAACAGCAGCAATCTTTGCAGGAAGTTCAACAAACAATAGCACAATCGCTATTACAGCAGAACGTTTCCGACCCTGGTTCACGCCAGTTTAATTTCGAAAATGCAAGCCTGCTTTCTGACAGCACCATTAACAACGCTGCCATGAGCAACATCGCTACCATTGCTCAGCAAACGTTAAAAGAAAACGTGGATAATGGTTTACATGTTTTTAAGCGGGATGTGCCTGCACGTACTACGCAATTGGCCAACAGTATACCTGCCTGGGCGGCGGGCGCTAAACTTTCCAAAACTATCGGGCCGTTTAAAGATGCAACAGGCAAAAACACATGGTATGATTTTTACAATGTTGAAAAACTGATTCCACTTTATATACAGGGGCAAACCAACCCGGCTATTTTATTCAGAGCAACGCTGCATGGGTCATTAATAAGCAAGGTTTTTAATACCGATATAAATATCACTAAAAAATTCGACCTGGTTAAAGGCAGCGTATGGATAAACGCTCATTTATTTGATGCAACCGCGCCTGCCAACAGTTATGTTGGTGTACTTGTAAAGGGCGGCACTATTAATTTAAGTGCAAACCCGTTTGAGCAGGGTACGCAGTTAACCGTAAACACCGCCACCGCCATACAGGTAGCTTTGCAATTAGACCAGCAGCCGACGGCAAACACCAACACGTCTCCTTATGGTGTAGACGCCCGCGAGGCCACTTATGCATTGCCTCCCACATTTGGGTTTACAATTACCGGTACGGCCATAACAGCTATCGCGTTGGGGCAGGCATCATGCCAAATATATGGCCAGCAGCTTAATCTTACTTACAATCATAATAAACCAGCATACAATTCGGCTTTAAAAGGATTATTTTTTCCATGCACTACCGATACGGCTTCTTTTGAAGTAAAAAAATGCGATAGCCCCTTCTATAAACTGGACGGAAAAGCAGGCATTATATCGAGTAGCTGGGCATTACCAACCGCTACTATTGACGTTACTAACCCGCTTACCGCTGCCGGGATTGGTTCGGTAGCAATAGTTTGTACAAATGGCCTTACCGCGGCATGGAAAAATTTAGACGACCAGGATGTAGCTTTAGGCCTACCTGCAATTATATGCAACCCAGACCAGATCACCATTATTGACGGGTTAAGCAATGGTGCAGGTGTTACGCAATCATTCGACTTATGGGCCGACGAGCAAAATACGCACGGTACAACTTTGGATGTCACTTATTTAAAGCAAGCTTTATTTGTTCATGACACCTTAGCCAAAGGCGATGAAGTGTTATTTACTTTTTGCAATGCCAATGTTAATATTGACCGGCCCGTAAAAGTTAATGGCGAGCCTTTTGAGGTTCACAGCAAGAATACTTTAATCTTGCTTGCTGCTGATAAGGACAAAAAAGGTATCCTTTTATATGATAATGATATTTTACTGGATAACCAGCTAACCAATGCACAGCAGCCGGTTATTAAACCGATAGCCTTAGCGCTTGATAACGCGCTTTTAACCGTATCGCCGGTAAACGGCTGCTTTTTATCCGGCGACTTGGATGATAGCTGGCAAAAGGTAACAAAAGGCGGTTTGATATTGTCGTTCGGGTTGATATCCTATCTGCCAACACTACCCGATCCTTATGTAGCCAATTTAAATTTACTGAAAAGGCAATTTGAAGCCGGGAGAAACAACCTGGCCAGGACAAGCAGCGGACGAAACATTTTATTGTGGCTGTACGGCGTGGTAACTTTTGCACCAAAGGATGAAACAACTGATAAAGTATCTGTCGATTTTTATTTCAATACAGCTACTGCCAGTAATCAGACACAGAAGCTGGATCCCGATAAAGTCAACAAGACCAAAAGCTCGGCAGAAACAGTTAATGCCAATGTGCTAACCGGGCTATATAACCAGGTTACTGAACAAACAGACGCAACTCCGCAAACAAATACTACCGCAGCATTGCGCACAGAATCATTCAGTTCGCAACGGATAAATTACGGCGATGTCTGGGATTCATTATTCGGTAGTGCAGATGCCTTTGCCCTGTTGGATGTGAGCAGTAATGCCAACCAGTTAGGCGTAAGTTTCGGCTCTTTTAAAAACACGAGGATGACCCTGGTTAAAACAGCCGATGTAATCAATATACAGGGCGGACAAGGCAACCAGCTTAGCCAGGTCAATACGGCATTCCCGTTTGTGATTGAAGGTTTGCAGATGAAAGCGCCCGCTGCATTGGTAAAATCATTTATGCTGCCGCAATTTGCCTGGGAACCGGTTGTTAACTTAACCGAACCTGACCGGGTTGACCCAACCGACAAAACATCGGCCAAATTACCAATGGACCCTGACAGTGGCTTTGAATTTTTCCCGGATGATGGTGGAGCCACCAGGATATTTAATAACAGCATCACCCCGGTAGCACTATCGCCCGTACCGGTTATCGACTTTCTGATCACCGATTCGACTACTAACAAAACTAACAGCACCATATCCTTATTTACGCTGCCTTTCGGGCTTAAGGCGCTAAGTGTCGTATCAAAAAATCTTAACGAAACCACGAAGCCTTACCTGGTTAACATGCGGCCGCAATTTAAAAATGTAAAGGGCGGTATCCAGTTAAGTATGGTAGCGGGTAACCATGGCAAAACCTCTATCAATGGTTTACCGCCCGATAACAATATGTTCCCCGGCTACACCGTACAGTTAAATAATCTGGTTGATGATGACGGCACACCTAATGGTGCAAGTAATTTAGGGCAGGATGTAACTAAGATCTTCAATACAGAGTTCCTGACAGGGCCATTGAGTATATCCCCTGATGTTGTCAACTCACGCGGGGTACCGGTTAGCCGTATTGATTTTAGTGGTTATGGTGCCAGTTTATTTAGCAACTGGTTAAGCCCTTCAGCAGCAATAGCACAAACCAGCCAGGCGCGTTTCGAAGCTATTGCAGGCCGCACCGCGCATGAAGTTATACAGGTAAAAAGTATTTTATATCCATGGGGAATAAGGGTAGTGCGCACCATAACTATATTCAGGGTTAGTACAGGTTATGTTTACCGCGTAGATAGCGGCTGGAAGGCCGAAAGCGACGGCAAATTTGATTTCTCTTATAGCTACAAAGACATCAATAACCACGATAAAACTATTGATCAGCCGTACGAGATCCATCCCGGAACTATTGGAGGTTTATTTAACATCACCAATATTAAAGATGCGCCGGGTGTAGCGCCCTATACCAGTACTAATCATATAGCCAACGGCGCATTGTTTGTAAATGGTATATTAGGTAAAGAGCAACATGCTACCCAGGATATAACAGAAGATGTAGAATGCGGCGCCGTATATTTCGATGCAGATATCGCTATCGAAAACGTAATAATGGGTGAGTCGAAGGGCCTTGTCCCATGCAAAAAAATATTAGGCTATGTACAAACCGCCCCTACGGGTATTCCGCTTACGCCTGCGCAGTTCAGAGGGGTATTGCAGAAACAGGGCGGCAGCATTGGCGGCGATATTGATTGCGTGGTAAATATTAACAAAAGCGGGCAGCAAATGCGCCTTAACCGCTTTGATGTCAGTGCTTCGGTTAATGCAAGCAATGGCCTTGCATTTGTACTGGCTGTACGCGGCCATGTAACGTTGCCTAAAGATGGCAGCTGGGCATTGGTACAGCATGCCGTAGGCACCGGCGAGGTGACCCCGCTGGCCGAAGATGTGACCGTACCGCTGATAAGAGCCGGCAAATGGGTGCGCGATACCGTAATTGATGCCACCGCAGTACAAAACAACCTTTTGAGAGTGGCAAACCCGGCCGATATATTACGTGATGTATCGGCGCAAACCATCAATTTTGGCTTTTTACAAAGCACGGCAACACAAAAGGCACTTTTCCTTACCCCCGCGTTTGCTTTAGACAAAACCATTCTGATGAGCAAAACACCGCCCATTTTTGCCGATGCTTACCGTTTAATGACAGGTAAGGGCATTTTCCCAAATATCGGAGATGCGGACAGTAGCTTTGGTAAAGCCATGGCGTTGGTTACCGGCGTTGATAAAGATGGGCACAACGTTCCTGCATTTGCACAAAATGATTTACTGGACGGTGGTAAAAAAGTATGGGAGTTATTAAATGTTATATCAGATGACCCGGGCAACCCTGCTAATGTACTTGCTCAAAAAGGGCTAAGTCTCCTAAAGACTGGTTTAGGGGGTGCCATCGATAAAGCGCTTCATTTTGATGTACCTGATTTTGATATCCCGCTGATAGATATTGAAGGGTTAAAAATCTACATAGATTATAAAACAGGCGGCGGCAGCGCTAATAAATCAAAACTAAATTATGATGTAACGTCGTTCGCCCCTGCCCTCGCCGACCAATGGAAAAGCAGGCTGAATAACGTTTCGATGGTAGTTGATCTGGGCTCGATGAAAAGCCTGATGACCATACAGGGGAATTTCAACGCGCAGAAAGGTGTAGAGAGCGGTTATGCCGGGGCAGATGCTGATGAACCATCAGGACTGCCGGTACCTAAGATTGTTTTTAGTGATGCGTTGCAGCCGGTTATTGATCTGCTGGAAGTATTAGAACAATTAAGCACCGGCGATTACGCGGCAGCGTTAAAAAAAGGGTTGAAGATAGCGATGAGCAACAGTGGCGAGGTATGGGAATACAAGTTTGAAGCCACTAAAGAGATCCCGGTAGTACGTTTCCCAATGGGGGAACTATATTACGAGCCTACAACACCGCTCAAATTGGAAGCCTCTATGAGTATCGGTGTTTATTTTAATGCCGCGCTTAAAGTCACTACAGATCCTAAACAATTATTACCAACGGCCGGCGCTTTCCTTCAATTTCATGGCGGATTAAGTGTCATGTGTGTATCGCTGGCGGCAGCAACCATCTACGCGGTAGGTTCGGTTGATGTCAGAATAGGCTGCGATACCAAAACAGGCCCAAGCCTTGACCTTGATTTTGGTTTTGGCGCACAGATAGTAGTTGGCCTGCCTGTTGTTGGCAATGTTAGCGTGTTGTATATGGTAGGTATACAGATGCATGCCGATTCGGGCGATATAAGAGTTGCGGCTATGCTGCTGTTCAGGGGGCAAGCCGAACTGCTTGGCGGTTTAGTAGGCGTTACCATTACTATTGAAGCCAAAGGGATCATTGACAGGCATGATGGCCGCACAGATTGCCAGGCCGAGGTTACCTTCGCACTTGACATCAGTATTTTCCTGGTGATTGATATCAGCTTTGAAAAATCATGGAGCGAAAGCCGCCAGATAGCTTAACTAAATTGAATTTCTATAACCATAAACTTATTATATACAGTTAAATCATGGAAGAGAAAAAACGATATACATTGATGGTTTTCCCGCAAGGGTTTGACGGAGAAAACCTTTCGCTCAACATTGTATTTATACCGCGCAACCAGGACCCTTTCCAAGCGTTTGCCACAGGCTTGCCTGCGCCTGATGCAACGGCTGTCGCTTTCGCGGATTTTGTACCGCAGTTTCAAATACAGGTAATTGCCGGGCTGAATGAGTTTCCTCAAAGTAATGCTACAGCTCCTACCCGGAAACCTACGCCTATAGCCATAACCGTTAACAACGCGGTAAATAAAAAAGCCGAATTAACTAAAATAGCCACGGCTTTTGGCCCACAGCTAACACTTACTGCTTCTGATAAAGCCACCCCGTCGGTGCCTGTGTCGCAAAGCGTCAGCAAATATCTGCCGGTAAGTTATCGTAACAGCTTTAATTTCACTTCGCCCAGGCATGAAAATGCCAAAACCGACGATAGTTACCATTGTGCTATCCATAGCGAACAAACCTACACAAAGGTAGATCCTAATAATAACGTAAGTTGGGGCCAGTTGTACGCCCATATTTTAAGACAGCCGCTGCTGGCAAAAGAGTGCGGAATGATCTACCAAACATCTATATCCGTAAAAGATAATCCCGCGCTGTTTAAAAAAGGTTGTTATTTATATGCCGATATTATTAATAGTGATTATCAGGCCATACAAAACATCCTGCTCGAAAAAAATGAAGGGCCATTTATAAAACGATATGCGGCACGTATCCCCAAGCTAACCGTTGCAAATAAACGACCGGTTTTTGCACCTTTATTATTCCCGGTGCTCTATAAAAAATCAGGGGGACCCGATCCTGATCCGCAAGGCGAATGGGACAAGATCTTTGCCGAGGTTAATGAATATAATGACGGTTATGCCAAAATTGTACATGCTGCACAACCGGTAAGCAGTAACCTGCTGGCCGAGGAGCAGGATGGCGCCCACCCGGTAAATGATGCAGGCATCCGTTTAGCCTGGGATGACGAGCAGATACTGATCTGGTATATCAGGCAGTTGGCGGATAACCCGGTACAGGCAGGCTCAAGGGTTGACGCGCCGCTGGGGGTTAACGGCTACCGGATTGATGTAAGAGAAGATCTGCCTGGCAAAAAATGGAACAGCCTGAATAATGTCACCCTAAAAAAACAATTAACCCAGCAACTGGAAGCGATCAGGAATGACGTTACCCTTGAATTGCCCTACCAGGTATATCCGTCTAAATTTCAGCATACCGCGGGCGCAGGTTATTGGCTGCCTGTGTATTTTACCAACTGGATAGGTAAAAGCCTGGTAATAAAAGATGTTGATGGGCTAAAGATCTACAAAAACGATACTGCTACGGCAGGTTTGACTGATGCTACTGACCAAAGCGTTAAACCAAATAAAATTTATGACGAAGTTGCCGCCGAAGCAAAGTTGCTTTACGGCCATAGTTATGAATTTAGGGTACGCATGGTGGATATAAGTGGTGGCGGCCCGGTAATTGATGAACCGGATGCCGGGCCTTATAATAAATCTGCGGCGGCAGTTACCAGGCCATTGCAATTTAAAAGATATGTTGCCCCGGGGTTGTTACAAATCACCCAGCCTGACGGTCTTTATGATTATACAGTCGACTTTTATAACGAGCAGTTATCGCCAACCAATCAAAGAACCTTTAAGGCCGATCCTGTTATAACCATTAACCGCCCGTTGCTGAGTTATCCCGCAGTGGTTTTTACCGGCAAGTATCAAAAAGCGGGGCTCGATCCTGTAAAATTATTGATTGACGCCACTAATACAACAGCAAAAACCGCAGTAGCGGGCATTGCAGATCCTGACGTAACCAAAGTGGAAATAAAAGTGGAGGTAGAAACCTTACGCATGGATAATTTGCTGAGCGATAGCGGCCGGGAAAATTATATTACGCTTTATAAAACGTTCCGTAATTTTTCAGGCGATTTTAACGCGGCGTTAAATGTTCCGGTAAGGTTTATTGACGTTAATGTACTTAACCTTGGTAATACCAATGATCCGTTTGATGATGCAACGCTTAATAAAGCGGTTTTAGATTCGCTGGCAGAGATCGTATTGCCTACCGCGCGTAAAATACGGGTAAGTGCCCGTGCGGTTTGCGATGGCGAAGGTGATTATTTTGGTTTTGTAAGTGATGACAGCGATCCGGCTAACAAAGACCCCGACCATCAACTGGATAGCAGGTACGGCAAGGCCCTACAATTCTGGTTCTACAAAGAATCTGATAAGGAGGTTGACCTGCTGATGTTAAAAGACAATATCCAGCCCATACAAAGCATCTATTTACAGCCCGACCCTGTTTTTGTAAATAACGGATCCGTAGCCGCGAAATACCTACAACGGGAGAAGGAAACACAGATGCCCGATATTGTACAGCGCCTGGCGCAGCAATTGGGGATAACATCAAACGGGTTAACATTGGTTGCAAAAAAGGGACAACGAATTATATTTGGTTGCAGTAATAAGATACGACACCACCTCTCGCCCGATCATAGCAGTATAACCTTTTCATCTAAAGCCGATCTTAACAATCATTGGTTGGGATGTATAGCCTATACGCTGAACCGCGATTGGAGCTGGGACGGTTTGCAAGACATTAGTTTTCAACTGGGCCGCACAAAGAAATTTAAGCGCCAGCAAACAACCGACCCGGTAGAAAAGATCGACCTGATAGGTGATATTGAGATTAAGCATTCAGCATCCTTTGAATCATTACAGGATGATACGTATGAGGAGATAGACCGCTCTAATTCAACCATCATCTTCATTGATGCCATTGAGCCGAAGAGCCCATTCACCGACCCGCGCTTTCCTGACGAGCTGATAGTTGATTATACCATCACACCGTTGTTCAAACCAGATCATGCCAAAGGTGGTACAACACCCGTAACTATTGATGAGTTAAAGCTGCCTACTACCATTAACCCTGCACAGGTGCCGGTAATTGTAAGCGCGGGCATAGCGTTATCGCCCTATTTTCAGAATGAGAAGTACAGTGCTACCCAACCACGACAACGTTACTTATGGATCGAACTGGCAGAACCCATAGCCGACCCCCATGATACTTTATTCTGCCGCGTTTTGGCCTATGCACCCGATCAGCTCTTGAGCAATAACAACCCGGACCTGATGCATAATGTACCGCAAGAGCCCCCGCTGGCTATTGACCCGGAATATATCAGGATAATTACCCCGGATCCTACCGATACCCGGGATGGTTTAAGCGCCATGCAGCCGATGGAAATGTCGGCAGATAATCTGCATTACCTGCTGCCACTGCCTCCGGGATTAAATCCGTCAAGCGCCGAGCTGTTTGGTTTCTTTACCTATGAGTTCAGGATCGGCCATATGTTCTGGAGCGATCGTGACGATAATTTATGGAGCACAGCACAGGCGCGTTTTGGCCGCCCGTTAAGGCTGGCAGGCGTACAACACCCCGCACCGGTGCTGCTATGCAACGTAACCCGCGATAATGAGCAGTTAGCCGTAAGTGCGCCACATGCGCAAGCCGTGATCAATGGAAAGGACGTTACCAGCCAACCGCCACGCACCATGTTGTATTGTATGCTTTACACACAGGTAAAACGTGCGGACGGCACCTTGTACCGGAATATTTTGCTTGACCAGAAAATAATGACCCGAAGGGTATTGAGTGATATTATAGATTTTGCAGCTAACAACGACCGTCAGGTAAAAGATACCGGCATGGGTTTGAAAGAAGCAAAGGATAAAATTACAGCGCTTAAAGAAACACCGGCTATCGGCCTGAAAGAAGCAAAAAACAAAGTAGATGGCTTGTCTGAAAAGGACACCGGTATTGGGCTTAACAAAGCAATTGCCGCTTTTGATCCTAAAAAATCGCCTGCCCAACTGGCTGAACTGTTAAAGGCAACCATCAGTATCCGGAAAGATATGCCGGTTGTTGGTTCGGCCTATTGGGATAATACCGAAATACAGCAGCAGCTTTTATTATTAGGTTTGCCTGAAGATGCTTCATTAAGCGTACTGGTAGTTGAGGTTTTTGATAATATTACCAGTATTGATGAAATGATAACCGGTGCAAGGTTTAGTGACGACCGGGCCATTCTGTCTACGCCTGTTGATAAAGAAAGCGTATATACAACAGGGGCCAGGATCGTCGATGATACATCGGCTTATTTTAATCAATCCGCAAGGAAAGACAAACAAGCGCTGTCTGATAAATTAGGCGAGTTCAGAATACTGCGTACATCGCCATTAACAGAGGTGCCGTTTGTATGTTGCCCTGTATGTTAATAAACCGAGAGATTATCTCGGCCTTTTTGGGGATTTTGAATAGCTTAAAGGTTGGTTCCTGATGGATTAAATCAGTTTTGTTTCCGGCCTTAAAGGGATCAATAAAAGCTCGATTTCAGGATGCTATTTTTAGAATGGGTTCTTTAAAAGGAAAATATGCCTGTCAATCTCCTCAAGGGATCCATTCTCATTAATAGCATATCGGGCGTATTTCGTATCTGCATCAACTTTTAACCTGCTTTTAACTTTAATCTTGGCTTTCTGCGGCCTTAATGGAATTATTATAACGCCAAGCAACAGTATTATTTTAAAAATAAGTAGTATCATAATTTTGAATAGTAATTAAACGGTGGCTACCGGCAAAGTAACTAAAGATAGGCCTAATAATACAATGGCCACTTAAACCGCTGTCATAGAGCCTGATTTTCTTTTTAACCGAGGTTGCCATCCGAAACTATATTTTCAAAATGATATGGTTTATTATCATTTTGAGCGTATGATGATGATTTGGTTGCAACGCTAAACCCTGGGGCAGTTTTGCGTATCAAACTGCACAGTTTACCACACTTATAACACCATTAATCACACGCTATCACAGTAATTTCACCCTGTTTCACAGCCTATCACACGTTATCACAGTAAATATTTAACTTAAATTGCTGTATATAAGCACATTGTGTAACATATTGCGTTTATGCCTGCGGGCTTGATTGAATTTTTCGCAAAAATATGTCGCCTTAACAGGCGTTTGGGCTTATACAAAAGTACAAAAAATACTCCGAAAAACAGCGTCTTTGGCCCGGCAGACTGGAAATCTCTTTTAAGGTTTTATTAGTAGAGAATTTGTCTAAAGCCTTCTTTTTGTTTCATTATCGCCCCATTTATGGGGTGGAAAACACAAATCACCCTAACACCTTTAGCCAAAAATAGATATAAAGATTTTAAAAGCGATTTCCCTGGGCCTGTAACTTATTTCCTGTCATTTTATTATTTTTTTCTTTGTTTTATTTTTTAACCTATATTTATCCATTAATCAAACCATAACACAATTTAAATATTGCTATTAAAATAATGCGGCGTTCTGCTGTAATTTATTGTTTTATACAACTATTTAATTGGCGGTTTTAATAAAAAGTCTTGTAGGCTTTATAATAAATAGGTGCTAAAATTTGCCTGTCGCATCTATTAACAGGCCATGGCTGTTAATGGCACTGGTCTTATAAACTATTACTATAAAACCCGTGGGGTACGGGTTAATGAACTATACCCCATTAAATACAAATATCATATTGCTTATCACAATATCACATTTATGAAAAGATCATTACTTTATTACCTGGGCTGTATTATGTGTCTGTTGGTTGCAAGACCGGCTATGGCACAAGTTGCCAATCAAAATTTCAATGCCTTAACAACCACAAACACAACCAGCCCTACTGGTTATACACCAAGTCCTGGCGACCTTACTTTTACCTGCACTACCGGAGACAATAATCATTACATGGCTGTTTTTAACAGTAATGATAATAATGGTGTTTTTTTGAGCGCATTTGGTATTACCAGCTCTCTAAGCAATTATGCTTATGTTTTTAATGCCGATATAACTACTCCAGGTAATGCCGGAACAGGCACTGATAATTTTGGTTTTCGTAGCGCTACAAACAACCCCTTTAAACTGGTATCTATGGTTGTGGATGGTAGTAATTTTTATGGTGTGGGCCCGGGTAGCAATGCTGAATTTATATTTACCGGCTATAAAAATGGTGTTGCTGTAACAGGTGCAACCGGCACTATTGACCTGGGTGCAGCCTCTACCACAAGTGGTTCGATCTCTTTTTCCCAAAATGATGGGGTAAGCCAATATAATTGGGGTACCCTTACTTTTAATGGTACCTTTTGGCAAAATATTGATGAAGTACGTATAACAGGAACAGGCATAGACCAGGCGCTTGCTATTGATAATTTAGTTTTCTCATCGGCAGTAGTTACAAGTGTAGCAGCCCCTTTATCTAAAACTTATAAAACAGGCGACGCCGTTAATTTTACTGTAAATTTTGATGCTGCGGTTACCGTTACCGGTACGCCTACTATACCTGTAACAATTGGCTCAACTGCCCAAACAGCTTCTTATGCATCAGGTAGCGGGACTTCTGCGCTTGTATTCAGTTATACTGTTCAAAGCGGCGATCTGGATAACGACGGCGTAGCGTTAGGAACGGCCATAAGTTTAGCCGGCGGAACTATTAAAGACGCCTCGACTGTTAACGCTAACCTTACACTAAATAGTATAGCATCAATGACAGGTGTTTTAATTGACGGAGTAGCACCTACAGTAACCAGTGTCAATGCAAGTACAGCTAACGGCACCTATAAAACAGGTGATGTGATTTCTGTGCAGGTAAACTTCTCGGAAGCGGTAACCGTTACAGGTACACCGCAGCTGACCCTGGAAACAGGTACAATTGATAGAGTGGTGAACTATGCTTCGGGAAGCGGAACAAGCGCGCCCACCTTTACCTACACAGTGCAGGCAGGCGATGTAAGCGCCGACCTGGATTACCAGAGCACTACCGCCCTTGCCCTTAACGGCGGGACCATCAAAGACGCGGCAGGAAATAGCGCCACGCTTACGCTGGCTTCGCCGGGTGCAGCCAACTCGCTGGGCAATAACAAAGCCATAGTGATTGACGCTGTAGCGCCAAC
>JAZKCG010000010.1:31681-114379 GCA_040388175.1 Bacteroidota bacterium
GTAACCAGTGTCAATGCAAGTACAGCTAACGGCACCTATAAAACAGGTGATGTGATTTCTGTGCAGGTAAACTTCTCGGAAGCGGTAACCGTTACCGGTACACCGCAGCTGACCCTGGAAACGGGCACAACTGATGAAGTGGTAAACTATGCTTCCGGTAGCGGCACAAGCACGCTCACCTTTACCTACACAGTGCAGGCAGGCGATGTAAGCGCCGACCTGGATTACCAGAGCACCACCGCCCTTGCCCTTAACGGCGGGACCATCAAAGACGCGGCAGGAAACAATGCAACCCTTACGCTGGTTGCACCGGGGGCAGCCAATTCGCTGGGCAATAACAAAGCCATAGTAGTTGACGGGATAGCGCCAACGGTAACGTCTATTAACCGTGTTAACTCAGATCCTACTAATGCCACCAGTGTTGACTATACGGTAACTTTCAGTGAAAGTGTAACCGGGGTAGGTATTTCTGATTTTTCTTTAACATCAACCGGCACTGCATCCGGTACTATTTCTTCAATAACAGGATCGGGTACAACTTATACGATAACTGTTAACAGTGTTAACGCCACCGGAACTTTACGATTAGACTTAAAGGCAAGCGGAACAGGTATCACTGACGGGCCAGGCAACTCCATATCAGGTGGTTATACAAGTGGGCAAACTTATACTATAATACCAAATATAGTTGTAGGGCCAACAACAATTGCTAATGGCACAGTAGGCACAGCTTATTCACAACTATTTAGTACATCAAATGGTACAGCCCCCTATACCTATACCGTAACAGCGGGAGCCTTACCAGACGGTTTAACATTGTCGGGCAATAGCCTTTTAGGTACACCTACCGCAGGCGGTACCTTTAACTTTACTATTACTTCTACCGATAGCTCTACAGGTGCAGGACCTTACAGTGGTTCAAGAGCCTATACTTTAACAATCAATGCACCGACCATAGTTCTTAATCCGGCTGGGCAAGCATTACCTGCTGCCAGCCCTATTGCATCTTATAACCAAACGCAAGGCGCGTCAGGTGGTACTGCTCCATACTCTTACGCTATAACAGCCGGTGCTTTACCAGCCGGAATAACTATGGCATCAGATGGTACTTTTAGCGGTACTCCTACTGTTTTGGGCACATTTAACTTTACTGTTACCGCTACCGATAGTTCAACAGGTACAGGGCCATATACGCAAACAATATTACATTCTATTACTGTTAGCGGTCCAATTCTTACGGTATCTCCGCCATCGCCGCTGCCGGCGGCCCGGGTGGGAGTAGCTTATAGCCAAACAATAACTGCATCGGCTACAGGTAGCACCGGGCCATATACTTTTACCAGGCAAGCCGGTACTATCCCGCCGGGTTTAACTCTGGCTGCTGATGGTACTTTAAGCGGTACGCCAACCGCGGTTGGAAGTTTTGCCTTTGCTATTCGTGCTACCGATAGTTCACCAAGCCCAGGCCCTTACGGCGGAACAAGAACCTATGCAGGTTTTGTAGTTAGCGCACCAACTATTGTTGTTGGGCCGTCAACCATACCTGATGGTATTGCCGGAGTGGCTTACAGTCAAAATATAATTGCTACCGGTGGTACTGCACCATATGCTTATGCGATAACAACAGGAGCGCTTCCTGCGGGGATAACATTATCATCGGCCGGTCTCCTTTCAGGTACATCAACCGTAGCAGGCACGTTTACCTTTACGGTAACCGCTACCGATGCTACTACTGGTACAGGGGCACCTTATAGTGCGGCGACATCTTATACAGTTACCTTTGCAGCGCCAACCATTAGTTTAGCGCCAACAACATTACCTGCGGCTACTGTAGGCATGGCTTATAGCCAAACAGTTACCGCGTCGGGGGGTACATCACCACATACTTATGCTGTAACAGCAGGCGCTTTACCGGCTGGTTTAACATTGGCTGCAAATGGCACGCTTTCGGGCACCGCAACAGCTGGCGGTACGTTTAACTTTACGGTTACTGCCACCGATGCCTTGTCATTTACCGGATCGCAAGCTTACACGCTTACCAGTAACGCGCCAACTCTTGTACTTGCCCCTACAACTTTACCGGCAGGTACGATAGCTACAGCCTATAGTCAGTCAGTAACCGCATCAGGCGGCACAAGTCCTTACACCTATGCTGTAACTACAGGTACCTTACCTGCAGGCTTAGCACTGGCTACAAACGGTACAATTTCAGGCACACCAACTGCTGCCGGCACTTTTAACTTTACCGTTACTGCTACTGATGCTTCAACCGGCACAGGTCCTTATACCGGCCCACAGGCTTACAGCATTACCATAGGCAAAGCCAATCAAACCATTACATTTGCTGATATAATCGCAACCTACGGCGATGCGCCGGTTACGTTAACAGGCACAGCATCATCAGGCCTGGGTGTTACTTATACCAGCTCTAATACCTCAGTAGCTACAGTTACAGGTAACACCTTAACCATATTAGCTGCGGGTACGGCAACTATTACCGCGTCGCAAGCGGGCAACGCCAACTACAATGCCGCTACCGACGTACCTAAAACTTTAACGGTTAATAAGAAAGCCATAGCCATAACAGCAGATGCCAAAACCAAAGTTTACGGTGCTGCCGATCCGGCATTAACTTACCAGATCACATCGGGCAGCTTAGTAGGTACTGATGCCTTTACCGGTACATTAACACGCGATGCAGGCGAAGCTGTAAATACCTACGCTATTAAACAAGGCACTTTGGCATTAAACAGCAATTATACTTTAACGTATACAGGGGCTAATTTAACTATAGGCCAGGCTGCCCTATTGGCTAAAGCTACTAACCAAACAAAAACTTATGGTGCGGCTAACCCAGCCTTTACGGTAACCTACACCGGTTTTGCTAATGGCGATACTGAGGCAAGCTTAACCACCAAACCAACGGTTACTACCACGGCAACTGCAACATCACCAGTAGGATCATATCCGTTAACTATTGCGGGTGGTGCTTCACCAAATTATACTATTACTTACAGCCCGGGTACGCTTACCGTAAACCCGGCAATTTTAACGGTAACTGCTGATAACAAAAGCAGAAATTATGGCGTAGCCAACCCTGCATTTACAGTTACCTACAGCGGCTTTACCAATGGCGACGATGTTACCAAACTGACCACTGCGGCAGTAGCTGTTAATAGCAGTACGACTACAACAGCTCCGGGTAGTTATCCAATTACCGCGAGCGGGGCTGCATCACCTAATTATACGTTTAATTATGTGGCCGGTACTTTAACTATTGTCCCTTTAACTAATACTGATCTTACCAGCCTGGCAATAAGCTCAGGTAGTTTATCGCCTGCATTTAATACCAATACATTCGCTTATAATGTTACGGTTGATAACGCGACTGCTAACTTAACACTTACCCCAACATTTGCAGTAACTGCAAGTGCCACTGTAAATGGTACAACAGTGGTAAATGGCAACCCTTCTTTTGGTATGCCGCTAAATGTGGGTAATAATATTATTACGCTGATAGTAACCGCCCAGGATGGTGTAACTAAAAAAACCTACACCCTTAATGTATACCGAGGCCTGGCACCGGCAAGTATTACAGCAACCAATATACTTACCCCTAACGGCGATGGCAAGAATGATTACTGGATAGTTAAAGACATCGAACTGTATCCGCAAAATAAGGTAACTGTTTATGATAAAGCTGGCCGTGTAGTGTATACTAAAGTTGGCTATCGTAATGAGTGGGATGGTACTTTAAGCGGTGCACCGCTTGCTCAGGGAACGTATTACTATACCGTTAACCTTGGCCCGTACCTTCCAGACTTCAAAGGATTTATCACTATCCTGAAAGATCATTAATAACTAATTACAGGAACCAGAAAATAATAAAAGAGGAACAGTATCATCCTATATCATACAAGCAATGAAAGACCAAATCATATATAAAAGACCCATCTATCAACATCTAAAGACACTGTTGGCAACCTTAATGCTAACCGGGTTTGCCCTTTGCAGCAAGGCACAGCTTAACCCCTTTCAGAACATGTATTTCCAGAACCAATACATGTACAACCCTGCCATGGCAGGGTTAGATAAAGTGTTAAACCTTAATTTGAATTATCGCCAGCAATGGAGTAATTTTCCGGGTGCACCAAAAACCGGTTCGTTTACGGCCGACTTCCAGCCGACAGAAAAAGTGGGCTTAGGACTAAATGTAACTGACGATCAATCGGGCCTTATCCGCTCAACCAGGGTAATGGCCACTTACGCCTATCATTTACCGTTAAGTGACCAAACAGAACAATTAAGCTTTGGTGTTTCATTGGGTGTAAATGATTCGAGAGTAAATTACGATAAGGTAAATGGCGATGTTACTGACCAGGAATTAGCCCAATACAACCAACTGAAAGCTTACGCGGATGGCGACTTTGGTGTAGCTTATACCAGCGATAAACTATACATTGGCGGCGCTGTACCTAACCTGAAAGCTGCGTTCTTTAAAAGTTCTGATTCAAGGTTTGATGCCGACAGATTGCTTTTTATTACAGCAGCCAGTTATAAATTATCAATAGACGGAACCGGCAAAGGCTTTGTATTGGAACCACTGGCAGCATTACGCGTAGTAAAAGGTTATAAAAATATTGTTGATGCAGGTGCTAATTTTACGATGAATGATTATGGCTTATACCTGCAGGGTATTTATCATAGCAATGAAAGTATGGGTTTAGGTTTTGGCCTGGATCAAAAAACCTATTTACTGAATTTCAGCTACAATCTTGAAACCGGCCAGATACGTAATTATACAGGGGGAGCTTTTGAATTAGGCATAAAACTGCGATTATTTAAATAATAGATCTCCATACTGTAGCAATAAAAACACAGCAGGGGTACTTCTTATTTGCCCCTGCCTGATTACTCTCCATACATAAAAGACAGTTAAGGATGGATCATTCTGACATTGTAGGTATTTTGCCAAACCAATACACCTATAATGAGAAGAATACTTTTTATAACCGTTGTTTCTGCGTTATGCTTTATTAATATCACGGCGCAAGCACAAAACACTTTACTGTCGGGTTTCAAAAATCCACCGCCTTCGGCAAAAGCACGTACCTGGTGGCACTGGATAGACGGAAATATATCAAAACAAGGTATCACCGCTGACCTGGAAGCCATGAAGCGTGTGGGTATCCAGGAAGCCCAGATCTTTAACGTTGGCCAGGGATATCCCCAAGGCGCGGTAACCTATTTAAGCCCACAATGGCTGGAACTTTTTAAGTTCGCGATATCAGAGGCTAAACGATTGGGCATGGAGATAGGCTTTAATCACAGTCCCGGCTGGTCATCAAGCGGCGGGCCCTGGGTAACACCCGAAAATGCCATGCAAACTGTTGTTTATAGCCAAACACTGTTTAAAGGCGGTACCGCTGTAAGTCAAAAACTACCACAACCGGCAACTAAATTCAATTATTATAAAGATATAGCTGTACTTGCTTTCCCTACACCAAAAGGCAGCCAGCGCATAGGCCAGTTAAATTTTAAAACCCTATCCGGCGATTCTTTTTTACTGCATGAGGATCCCATTGATAAAATAGTTGACCAGTCTGCCATAATCGACAGAAATAAAATGATAGACCTGACCGCAAAAATGGCAGCAGACGGTACGCTAAATTGGTCAGCACCTGCCGGCGACTGGACGATTATAAGGTTTGGGCACACACCAAACGGTACAGAGAACCATCCGGCCGGTTTAGGTGGCCGGGGCCTGGAAATTAATAAAATGAGTAAGGAAGCGCTTGATTTCTATTGGGCAAAAGGTGTAAAACCTATCCTGGATAAAGTAGGGCCGATGGTTGGTTCAACCCTTACCAATAGCCTGATAGATAGCTATGAAGTAGGCTGCAATAACTGGACACCGGGTTTTAGAGACGATTTCAATAAACGCCGGCATTATGATTGCCTGTATTTTTTGCCAACGCTGGCAGGGTATTACGTAGAAAGCGGCGAGGTATCTGAGCGTTTTCTTTGGGATTTCCGTAAAACCATTGGTGATCTCTTTGCCGATAATTACTTCGCTTATTTTGGGCAATTATGTCATAAAAATGGGATGAAATTCTCGGTCGAGCCCTATGGCGGACCGTTTGAAGAATTGAAAGCAGGTTCGACAGCGGATGTGGTAATGGGCGAGTTTTGGCTGGGCAATAATTCGTATTCAGAATCATCAAGACTGGCAGCTTCCATATCGCACCTAAAAGGCAACACATTTGTTGGTGCCGAATCTTTTACCAGCATTGGTGGATATCTCACTCATCCCGCAACACTTAAAACCTTAGGCGATTATATATGGAGCGAAGGTGTTAATCGCTTTATATTTCATACCTATACACATCAGCCATGGAACGCGGCTCCCGGTTTAACCTTTCACCAGTATGGTCTTGAAATGAATCGTCTAAATACCTGGTGGGAACAAAGCTATGCCTATATGAACTACCTGGCCCGTTCTCAATTCTTGCTGCAACAAGGGCATAGTACGGCAGATGTTTTAGTGTTTGCAGGTGAAGCTTCGCCTAATGATGCCCCGTTACGATCAGATATTAAAGCACTTGGATATGATTATGACCAGATAGGGCCTGATCAGTTAATGAACCTGACTGCTAAAAATGGCAAGATCTATACACGCGCCGGTTTAGCCTACCGCCTGTTGATACTACCTGAAACTACCTGGGCTACACCGCAACTATTAGTAAAACTCAAAGAGTTGATTGCAGGCGGCGCGGTGATCACCGGGCCTAAACCGCTTAAATCTCCAAGCTTGCAGGGGTACCCGGCTTGCGACAAAGAAGTTACTACACTGGCCAATCAATTATGGGCCAATCAAATTTCGGCGAGTGCTTCTGTCTCTGCTATTTTCAATAAACAGCACCTGGCTCCCGACTTTTCTGGCGGGCAAACCGGCTCTGATCTCAATTTTATCCATCGCGTTAGCGGTACAGACGACATCTATTTTGTAGCTAACCCGCAAAACGAGGCGCGTATCGAAACATGCAGGTTCCGCGTATCGGCTAAAAAGCCCGAGTTGTGGAATCCCGAAACAGGCACTATTGAGCCCGTATTAGTCTGGAAAAAAGGGCCGGGTAATACCATCGAGATCCCTATCTCTTTCAACTCAAACGGAGCTGTGTTTGTAGTATTCCGTAATGCTAAGTCTTTACCTACAGATCATATTACTGTTGCTAAGACTGTGTTGGATCATCCACAGCTTAAACCACTGCCTGATCTGCACATTATAAAAGCCGAGTACGGCACTTTCCTGCCTGATGGTATGGCCGATGTAACGACTATATTAGCTACGCATATCACCAAAGATGGCATTCATTTAGCTGCCAATAACTCGATGGGCGTTGGAGATCCGGCACCCGGATCAGTTAAAGAAATGCGTTTGGACTATGAGTTAGGTGGTAAACGGCACCAGGTAAGCCTGGTAGAAAACGAGCAGCAAGACATCCAATTCAATAATGAAGAATTTAAGCTGATACGCGCTTTATATGGCAAGTTTTCGCGCGAGTTTAAAGGCGTACCGCCTAACTACCCGATAGTTGATGTTAGCACTAAGGTGAATAGCCTGATCAACACAAACGATTTAACATTTGTTGTTACGGATAAATTATTTGGAGTAGCCCCGGCTGTTAATAACGTTAAAAGAGAACTCCGACTGGCTTATACAACCGAAGGCGAGACACGGCAGGTAACTATACCCAATGGAAGCATAGCCCATTTGGAACTGGACGGCCCTCAACCCAAATTAGTTGAGGAGAATGGGGCAATTACCTGGGTTACGCCATATGCCGGCAAAGTAACTTATACAATGGCTTCGGGTGCTGTTAAAACTACCGGGGTTAAGGAAATACCCCAACCCATTGAACTATCAGGCCCGTGGGATGTAAGTTTCCCTAAAAACCTGGGTGCGCCGCCAACAGCCACATTTCAGAAACTGATCTCCTGGCCGCTGTCTGCCGACGAAGGTATCCGCTATTTTTCAGGAACGGCTACCTATAAGAAGCAGTTTATATTAAATGATGATTTGCTCAAAAAAGATAACTCGTTAGAGCTTGACCTGGGCAGCGTAGGCGTTATAGCAGAAGTGATTGTAAACGGAAAAAATCTGGGCGTGATCTGGAAAGTTCCGTTCAGGATAGCATTAGGTGATGCGGTACATTCCGGGAAAAACGACCTGGAGATCCGGGTCACCAACTTATGGGCCAACCGTTTAATAGGCGACGCTCACCTTCCGGATGATGTGCAATGGAACAACGTCCTGCCAGCCGCATGGCCAAATTGGTTAGTGGATAGCACGATAAAGCGCGACTCAAAAAGAGTAGGATTTACCACCTTTAAGCGCTGGGATGCAAACATGAAGCTGCAAACATCAGGCTTATTAGGCCCGGTGGTGATACGGGTTTATCAGCATAAGAAGTTATGAGGGTGTAAATCAAAATAATAAGTAACGTGAGTTCGGGATAACAGATAATATTACACATGCCGAGAATATTATCAAGTTAATCGTTTGCAAATGCGCCGTAGGCTCAAAAGGTCGGTAGCAACATAATAGATTTAATAGATGGCGTGCCGTCAGGTACGCTACTTCACCTGTTTCGTACCTGACGGCACGAGTTTTTGTTCTGTTTTCTTCTACCAACCTTTAACACCTACGGTGTTCCTTTTTTTTAATTTAACTACATTGCTCATAGAACTATCAACTTGGAAAATTAATTTTGGTAACTATATAGTAGTTGGGACAAAATAAATAATTACTATGCTTTTTAAGCGGTTGTGATTGTGTTTATGTGTTAAAAATTATCAGCACTTATATTAGTCATGAATGATTTAATGCTTGTAGCCAAAGCTAAAGCAGTAGCATTTGCAAAGTTTATTTCGTTCACATATCTTGCTAAGCCTTGTTTTTTGCTTTCGTACCACATTTTATGTATTTCATTGTGTAAATAATGACTGTACGATTGATCTAATAGCCAATCAGTTGTGCCGGACGTAAAACCAATGTTATAAATTCTATGCCTGTATCTGCCATTTTTAACAGTTATATCTATAGAATAATATAAGTATGTGTCAGGCTCGTTATTAATACCATGAGCATATAATGACAGTCCCTTACCAATTAGCTTAGAGCTCTGTCTGTCGTTAACCTGTAGTACAGATTTAGAATTTTTGAAGGTGTTTGCAAACCAGTTTTGCGCTTGTGTGAACAATTTATCAGAAGAAATAGTCGTATCTGTTAATCTAACAACTTCTTCATATACAACCGCACTATCTTTTAAAGGCAATTGTATTTTTTCTTGTGCGTAGCAGGTAGATACCGCCATTGCTGCAATTATTAGTAGTTTTTTCATCTTGTGGTGTATTTTGAGTTAATAAATATGGCGTACCATTAGTCAATTGCAGTATTGCGCTTATTTGTGGTGTTTAGAGCGACAATGAATTAACAGTACAATCTATTTAGCCTTATTTGGGTTTTATTCATATCAAATGCCGCCTTGATAACTTGATCAAAAGTGCCATTAATTTTTAACTCGCTTTTCTCGTAATTTTCAGGGCGACCTGCTTTGGGTTTCTCCTTTTTATCCGACATGGTTCAAAGTTATGAAATTAGTTTAGCATGAGTCAATCGTTTGCCGTTTTTACCTGGTCGAGGTTTAATAACTTCAACCTAAAATAAAATAAGCTTTCAGTTTAATATCGGGTCGGATTACTTGTTTCATCCTTCCAAAACCAGCTTGTTTATAATTATTTGATAATCAACATTTAATCTAATAATTACACTTAAAACTCCTGACGTATACGTTGTATCACCGTGTTTCACCAGTTTTTCACAACCTGTTTATTATCAAAACATTAAGCAAAAAGTTTGTATCACTTGTTTCATCTGTTCCACATTCCCGGTGAAACAAGCATAGCAAAAACCGCCTGGTTGATCACCTATTCAACTTGTAACCTTTAGTTAATTGGTTACGAAAAAGAAAAAACACCTAATCCTATGAATCCATTGATAAATAAAAGAATAAACAGCTATTGTATTTGCTAAATATGTTATAATAATATTAACTTTAGCATTAACCAATTGATAAATGCACATCGCCTGGGTGTGCTACATACTGAATTATGAAACGGAATATAGCTTATATATGGCTTGTTGGTGTGGTGTGTATTGTATATACCATTTATTCCTGCAACCGGTTTTCGTCCGCCCAGATCAGTGCCGAAGAGATCCCCGATACCATCAGCTATAATTTCAATATCAGGCCCATCCTGTCTGATAAGTGCTTTAAATGCCATGGCCCCGATGCCGGCAAGCGCCAGGCGGGCCTGAGGCTGGATATCCCCGAGAGTGCTTACAGCGCGCTAAAAGACAACCCAACGGCACACGCGCTGGTCCCGGGAAATCTGGACAAGTCTGAACTTTATCAACGGGTCTCTACAACAGATACCGCGCAACAAATGCCACCTGTGAACTCCAATTTAAAACGGCTTAATGAGTATGAACTGGCGCTGATTAAAAAGTGGATAAAACAAGGAGCTAAATACGAGAAACACTGGGCCTTTGTACCGCCCAAATCTACTCCTGTACCTGGAGTAACAGATAAAGCGTGGCCAAAGAGCCCGATTGATAATTTCATACTGGCCAAATTAGAGAAATACAATCTAAAACCCAATGCCGAAGCCGACAAGGAACGCCTGCTAAAACGCATCAGCTTCGATCTGAATGGCTTGCCACCTGACCTGGCTACCATGGATAAGTTTATGGCTGATAATAGCCCTAACGCTTATGAAAAAATGGTAGACGAGTTAATGGCCCGCCCACAATACGGCGAAAAGATGGCCTTACACTGGATGGATATCGCGCGCTATGCCGACTCGCATGGTTACCAGGATGATAACTACCGCACGCAATGGCCATGGCGCGATTGGGTGATCCACGCCTATAATGAAAACATGTCTTACAAAACGTTCATTACCTGGCAACTGGCCGGCGACTTGATGCCTGACCACACCAAAGAACAACTGCTGGCCACCGGTTTTAACCGCAACCATAAAATAACCGAAGAAGGTGGTGTAATAGATGAGGAATATCGCGTTAGTTATGTTACAGACCGTACCAATACCTTTGGCAAAGCCATGCTGGGGGTTTCGCTGGAATGCGCGCATTGCCATGACCATAAATACGACCCTTTCTCGCAGAAAGAGTATTACCAGGTATTTGCCTTCTTTAACAGCGTTAAAGAGGTAGGTATAGAGTCCACAGTTGGCGGGCCTGAGACTTACGCTAAAAAGCCATTAATGCAGATCAGTAATGATGATGTAAAGAATGTATTGAAATTCATCAACAAAAAGGACACCGGAAAACTGATCGTATCTGTTATGGGCGATGATACCGCTTATCGTAAAACCTATATATTAAAACGCGGTTCGTACGATGCACACGGCGACTCGGTTATGCCGTCTACGCCTAAAGCTATTCTGCCTTTTAACAGTAACTACCCGCAAAACAGGTTGGGCCTGGCCAAATGGCTGTTCGACAAAGAGAACCCGCTTACCGCAAGGGTGTACGTAAACCAGCTATGGCAGGAGTTCTTTGGCCGGGGTATCGTTAAGACCCTGGGCGATTTCGGGATGCAGGGTGACCTGCCTTCTAACCCGCAACTATTAGATTGGCTGGCTATTGACTTTAGGGATCATGGCTGGAACGTTAAACGGCTGGTAAAACAGATCGTTATGTCGGCAACCTACCGGCAATCGGCAGTAGTATCGCCCGAAAAACTAAAGGCCGATCCTGAAAATATATGGCTGGCACGCGGACCACGCTCGCGCCTACCTGCCGAGTTTGTTCGTGACGAAGTATTGGCAAGCAGCGGCTTGTTAACCAAAACCATAGGCGGCCCAAGTGTGAATCCTTACCAGCCACCCGGCCTTTGGGAAAACGCCACATCAGGCAGGGGACTATTGGCAAGCTATAAACAGGTACATGGGCCTGATCTGTATCGTCGCGGAATGTATACGCTCATCAAACGGACCGTTCCACCGGTCGAAATGGCCATTTTTGATGCCAGTAACCGTGATCAATGCGAGGTACAACGGCTGCGCACCAACACACCGTTACAGGCCCTGTTGATGATGAACGACCCAACCGTACTGGAAGCCGCCCGAGTTTTAGCCACTAAGCTGTTGCAAGAAAAAAGTGCATCAAACGAGAAGATCTATAAAGCGTTCCGCCTGATCATCTGCCGTAAGCCTACCGATAAAGAAATGGCAATCCTTACGTCTTATTATGACGATCAGCTTAAATCTACCAGTAAACAAAGTGCCGATAAATTAATAAACGTGGGCGAATACCCCATTGCTACAGATGTGAATAAACAAACATTAGCCGCTATGATGAAGGTGGTTGATACCATTTACAATTTAGAGGAAGCCATAACAAAAACCTAAGTGCCATGGAAAAAGATATTTTAGAACATAGATTAGGCGTTAACCGCCGACGCTTCTTATCCAAACTAAGCTTGGGTATTGGCAGCGTAGCTTTGGGTTCGCTCCTGCTCCCTGACTTGTTTAGCGGTGTTAAAGGTGACGATACAGATTTCATCCCGGGCATACCCAACTTTGCACCTAAGGCTAAACGGGTCATCTATCTGTTCCAGGATGGTGCGCCGTCGCAGTTAGAATCATTCGACTATAAGCCCAAACTAAGAGAAATGATGGGCCAGGAACTGCCTCCATCTGTAAGAGGCAACCAGATCCTTACCGGTATGACCTCCAAGCAGACCTCTTTCCCGCTGGTAGGTTCATTTTATGATTTTAAACAATATGGGCAATCAGGCGCCTGGGTAAGCGACCTTTTTCCGCATATCGGCAAAATAGCCGATGATATCTGCATCATCAATTCTATAAATACCGATGCTATTAACCATGACCCGGCGCTTACATTTTTCCAGACCGGCGCGCAGCAAGGCAACCGGCCAAGTATGGGATCATGGGTGAGTTATGGGTTGGGCAGCGAAAATAAGAACCTGCCGGCATTTACCGTCCTGCTATCAAAAGGAAAAGGTAACGGCCAGGGCGTTTATTCAAAATTATGGAACAATGGCTTTTTAGATTCCATCCACCAGGGAGTACAGTTTAGCAGCAGTGAGGACCCCGTTCTTTACTTAAATGATCCTAACGGTATGGACCGCTTAGAGCGCCGTAAGATGCTCGATAAGCTGGCCGAATTGAATGACTTGTCAAGCAAAGAATTTAATGACCCGGAGATCAACGCCAAGATACAGCAATATGAAATGGCTTACCGGATGCAAACAGCAGTGCCCGAGATCACAGACATATCTAAAGAACCTGATGATATTGTAAAACTATACGGGCCTGATTGCCTGACACCCGGCACCTACGCTGCCAATTGTTTACTGGCGCGCAAACTTTCAGAAAACGGGGTAAGGTTTGTACAGCTTTATCACCAGGGATGGGACCAACACGGAAACCTGCCTATTGAAATGGGCGGTCAGGCCAAAGATGTCGACCAGGCATCTGCAGCATTAGTGACCGACCTGAAACAACGCGGGTTGTTAGACGAGACCTTAGTAATATGGGGCGGCGAGTTTGGCCGTACCAACTTTAGCCAGGGTAAGCTATCAAAAGATAACTACGGCCGCGATCATCACCCACGCTGTTTTAGTATGTGGATGGCCGGTGGCGGTATAAAACCGGGTATAGTTTACGGTCAGTCGGACGAATTGGGGTACAATATTGTAAAGGACCCGGTACATGTGCATGATTTCCACGCGACAGTATTAAACCAATTGGGTATAGACCACACCAAGCTTACTTATAAAAGTTTAGGGCGTAGGTACCGGCTAACTGATGTGGCGGGCAACGTAGTAAAAGGTATCATAGCCTAATAACAACCAAATTATATGGAAAGAAGAAATTTTGTAAAACAAACTGCAATGGTGTCAGCAAGTTTTTTTATAGCTAAAGATCTTTTAGCGAAAGATAAAGGCCCTGTATATGGCCATAATGGTATGCGCTATCGGATGGATAATGCCTGGAGCAAAGCCGACCCGAACATTAACCCGGTAAATGACTGCCATGAAATGGTACAGGATGCCAAAGGGCGGATCTTGCTATTGACCAATGAGACTAAAAACAATGTATTGATCTACAGCAAGTCGGGCAAATTACTAACTACCTGGGGGCATGATTTCCCTGGAGCTCATGGCCTTACTCTTGTGAACGAAAACGGTACCGAGTTTTTATTTATTACCGATACCGCAAAACACCAGGTTTATAAAACCACCATTGATGGGAAATTACTCATGACCATTGATGTACCGTTAGAGACCGGCGTTTATAAAAAGGCAGAAGAATTTGTACCTACAGAAACTGCCGTAGATACCAACGGCGACTTCTTTATTGCTGATGGCTATGGCGCGCAATACATTACCCATTACGATAAGAATGGCAAACTGCTCAATTATTTTGGTGGCAAAGGCGAGGGCGATGAGCATCTGGATAACGCGCATGGCATCGTCATAGACCGTCGTAAAGGAACGCCTACCCTGCTGATCACCGACCGTACCCGCAATTGCTTTAAACGCTTTAGTATGGATGGTAAGCTGATAGAGATCATTAAACTACCCGGTGCTTGTGTATGCCGCCCGGTTATTAAAGGCGATCATTTATATGCGGCAGTACTGCGCTCACCAAACCTTAATGCGGCCAATACAGGATTCACTACTATCCTGGATAAAAACAATAAGGTAGTATCTAACATAGGCGGTACAGAGCCAATATACCAGGATGGTGTTTTGCAACCCATGGCACAAGCCGAAAAGATATTTTTAAATCCACATGATGTATGTGTTGATAATGATGAGAACTTATATGTAGCACAATGGGCATCGGGCAAGGTATACCCTTATAAATTTACGCGCGTTTAACTACTGCTATCTTCTATATGATAACAAGCCGCTATAAGGGTTTTTCAAACAACCTCCTCATCGCCTTAAATATATTCATCGTATTTTTATTAGTGGCCAACGGCTATGTGGTGGTACCGCAATGGTTACAACCGGTGGGGCGTATGCACCCGGTACTGTTGCATTTCCCCATAGTGATATTGATCCTGGCTATGCTACTGGAATTTTTCCGTTTCAGGCCCGAGTTCGAGAACGATAATTTCTATCAACAGTTTACCACAACCCTCCTGTTGGTTGGCGCAATTTTTTCGGCTATTACGGTCATTATGGGGCTTTTACTCTCGCACGAACCAGGCTATATAAGCGGAAATTTACAATGGCATAAATGGTTTGGCGTTTGCGTAAGCTTTATAGCATCGTTTATTTATTGGTTCAGGGATAAAGATACGTACAGTATGCTCATGGCCCGTACCGGTTCTGTTATGTTAGTTCTTTTCGTGGTGTTTGCAGGGCATTGGGGTGCCGATATTACGCATGGCGATAACTTTATACTGGCGCCGGTGATGCAGAAAAAACGGGTACCTATTGATCAGGCATTGGTATACCGTGACGTAGTACAGCCTATTTTTGAAAGCAAATGCAACGGTTGTCATAATGCCGAAAAATCAAAAGGACAATTGGTTTTAACAGACCAGGCATCCCTATTAAAAGGGGGTAAAACAGGCAAGTTATTTGTACCGGGCCAACCGCAGGTTAGCTTACTGCTACTGCGGATACATTTACCTGATGGCGAGAAAAAGCACATGCCGCCAAATGGCAAACCTCAATTAACAGACGATGAAATGAAGGTGCTTTATCTCTGGATAAAAACCAATGCCGATTTTGAAAAAAAGGTTATCAACTTACCTGCCGAAGATTCATTGCGCATCATCGCCTCTAATTTTTTAAAGCCGGCCGAAGTAACAGAAGAGAAATTTGATTTTGCTGCCGCTGATGAGAAAACCATCAAGAAACTCAATAATAATTATCGCGGAGTATATCAATTAGGTACAGAGTCGCCGGCCTTATCTGTGATTGTATTTAACAGGAGCGCGTATAATCCCAATGTATTAACCGAGTTGCTTGAAATAAAAAAACAGGTCGTATCGCTCGATCTGCATAAAATGCCGGTTACCGATGCCGATCTAAAAACCATCACTAAATTCGAGAACCTGCGAGACCTTAACCTAAATTATACGGATATTACCGGCAACACACTAAAAGACCTGTCGTCGCTTAAAAAATTGCGCTCACTTTCCATAGCCGGTACACAATTAAACCCGCACACACTGGACCAAATAAGTTCATTTAAAAGCCTGACCGAACTAACCATATGGAACACCGGATCAAGCGCTGCTGAGATCCAACAACTAAAACTCGCTAACAAAAAAATACGTGTCCTTGATGGTTATAAAAGTGACGGCAAACTTATTCCACTCAATCCGCCTCAAATAAAAAACACCCAGTTTGTTTTTGCAACACAAACCCCTTTATTAATTAGTCATCCTATTAATGGAGTGACTATACGATATACTACAGATGGTACAGACCCGGATAGTATTCACTCGGCCATATATAAGCCGGGGGTAATGATTAGTGATAATACTACCATAAAAGCCAGGGTTTATAAACCGGGATGGTATGGCAGCAACATAGTCAGCGCGCTCTTTTATAAGAACAAGTATAAACCTGATAGTATCCAATTACTAAGTACGCCCAATGAAAAATACCAAAGTATCGGGGCCAAAACATTAATAGACAGCGAGCTGGGAGCCACCAATCATAATGATGGCAAATGGTTAGGCTATCAAATAGATATGGAGTTATTACTTTATTATAACCAACCCATAACACCGCATACGCTTACCCTTAATTGTTTAAAAAAGATAAACAGCCAGATATTCTTACCAACGATGGTACAGGTATGGGGCGGTAAGGATAAAGATCATTTAAAATTGATAGGCACTTTAAAAACCGGCGAACAAAAGAAGGATGATCCGGTAATTATAACAGGAATGAATTGTAAGCTGACAACGTCTGCTGCGGTTTCCTGTATTAAACTGGTAGCAAAACCCATCTATAAATTACCCGATTGGCACCCGGCAAAAGGAAAGCCATCATGGATCTTTGCAGATGAACTGTTTATTAACTAAATACATATTAAATGCAGTGATTTGCCCTTACTCAATCTCTACCCAGGTATAGCTTTCGGGTTGTAAAGTACAGGTATAAGTTATATCATAATTCCGGCTCAAATCATATTTCCGGGCTATACCGCCTTTTTCCTTTAGTGTCGCTGTAGTGGTCAACCCGGTATAGTATAAAGGGATCTTTATGGTACGTGTTATTGGTTGTTTTAAAGGATTATACAGCATCACCATACCTTTGGTCTTTAATGCCGGGTTTACGTGCAGGATACCATCCCAATCGCGCCCATCCGCCCTGCGTAAATGAATGATCTGCGAGTTCAGTATATCTCTATACTTTTTATACCAGTTAATTACCTTGCTTACAGTCTGCCTGGTATCCTCGGTGTCATATAACCTTGGGCCGCGATAGCAGGCCTGTACGCCCGCGCCGTAATATTGAACCATTAGTTGTTCATAATCCTTCAAATGGTCTTTCAACGGCTCTAAAACAGCTTCGGGGCCTCCGCCCTGGTATTTTGTTAAAGGCACGAAACCCCAGCTCATGGTAGCGGTCTTTTCCCAGGTACCGTCAAAAATATTCTGGCGGTTCAATATCATCTGATCGGTCCTCGGCAAAGAGAAATTCACTTCCCGATACCCTATAGCTATTTTGTTAGTACCATCTAAAAAATACCAGTCGGGGGCATTAATGTATACTCCGTTTTTATGTAAAGTATGATAAAGGTCCTTCTGGATTTCCATTTGCCGCCATTGCGAATCTTCTAAACCCTTATGCCCCGGATGCGTAGTCGATGCGCAGAGATCACCGGGGTATGGCCCGTCATTTTCCCAGATATCGAAGCCCGTCTGTTTATAAAAGTTCTTGATCTTATCCCGATAGGCCAATCCCCACTTGCTGCCAAAACAAGGCGCGTTACCAAAAAAAGCGCCTCCAGGTTTGCCGGTCTTCGCGTCGATCACATCATCTTCCGGGCTAATCTTCCGCGAACTGAATAAAGAGTAACCGCCAATAAATATGCCCTTACTATGGGCATAAGCGGCCAATTGTTTCCATTTACTAATGTTGGCGGCCGTGGTATCTTCCATATTACAATGGCTGCCAAAACTTAGTATTACAGCTTCGTAACCGGTAGCGGCACATTGGTCCACAGCTGTACGCACCTGCTCGTCATTACGGCTAACCAGGTGCATGAATATGGGATTAGCAGTTGTCCACGGAGCAATGGTATTGTACATTTTGCGGATAGCCAGCCCGCGTCTTTCCCTGTCATAGCTATCCATCAGTAATTCATAAGTGCGTACAGAATTGAAGACCTCGCCTTTTTGCAATTCGATACCGGGGCCATTATCCGGGTAGATCTCCAGAAGACAAGGGGTTAAATAGTCATAATTTACCTGCGAGGTATAGGCCGGGTCGGCTTTCCAGTGTGTGGTCTGATCGCTCAGGTCATACCGCATGGCATTGTTAAAAGCGTAATTACTTTCAAAATAGATGCCCTGTGGCTTGGCCATTTGGGCGGTCTTACCTACCACGGCGCTTTGCTCTTCTACCATCCCCAAAACCTCGCTTACCACATGGTCTATCTTAAATGCCTTGCTGCCTTTGTTTTGTACACTAAGCGATTTTACAATTAACGGCAACCCATCATAAAGCTCATAACTTACGGTAACTTCCAAACCGGCCAGTTCATCGGCACCGGCACGATAATGAAAAGATACCTGCCTGCCTGTAGGCTGCGCATTGTTTACTGCCCAAAACTTACTTTTCCAGCCCAGTTGCGGGATAAGCGGTTTAATATCGTATGATACATATTGAAAATCATTCTTCCCCGGCTTGAAACCATCAACCCACTCAGGTAACAGGTAAGCGTTCTCTTTCTGTCCTGTTAGCCCGCCTACATTATAATCCCTGCCATTGATGGTCAGGCGCGCCTCGGGTTTAACAGACCTTAACAATTGCTGGCCGTTTATCAAATTAACATAATCTGTACAAACTAAATTAGGCACAAGCCTGAATGTTCTTTTAACCAGTTCATTATTCAATATTACCTCATCTCCTTTTGCCGAAGTTTTGATAATAGCCTTATATGCTGACGAATTGAGCAGCCAGTCTGCTGGTTGTTTATTTTGTGCCCGTACTGAAAAGCACGCAACTATCAATGTTATACCTATTACCGCTTTCCTGTTTAGCATTGAGGATATTGCTGATCTGTACATAGCGCCTATTTTCATTTCATTTTTCTATTCTAACTGTCATCATACCTTTTGCCGGAATGGTAAAGTCATTGCTTAACGTGGCTTTTTTATCTTCGGTTAAATTGCTTTCCCATAATTTTATAACAGTTGTGGTTTGCGGATTGATGCTTACCCTAACATCAGCCGCGCTGCTGTTTACCAGTTGGGCTATAACCCCATTACCATCATCAGCAGGTTTAATGGATTCGACATATAGGTTATTTCCTTTTATTTTAAAGAACAGCTTAGCTGATCCATCGGCAGCTGCCGCCACAACCAACGGCTGATGATTATTTAAACCGTCCTGGTTAGCTTTAAAACTATCATAACCGTTTGCATGAGCCTGGAAGATATAATGGAAAGTGGCCACGCCCTCTTCCTGCTCTGCCCTAAAGTTGGTATGCCATAAATTATTCATTACCCATGAGTAGATGTTTGCTGATTGCGCTGTATAATTTAACCATTGCGGCGCACGGCGCAATCCCCCTAAAAGGCCGCCTGTTGTTATTTTTCCTATCTCAAACAAAGGCGCGTCGGGTGTCGACCATGTTACCCCATACGACGCGTTCGAGATATCCACCCAACGTTGTACGGTGTACCAATTCCTGTTGGCATTTGGTAATTGGTCAGCCTCGGCAGTAATACTTCCCCACGGGATGCTGTAACGGACCTGAGCGCCCGGCACTTTAAACGGAAAAGCGAAGTGTACGCTCTCTTTACGGCGGATGGCTCTTTTATCAATGGTATTGATCAGCTCCACCTTATCTATACCGTTCACCAATCGGATCTCGCGGCTAAGGGAGTTGGTGCCAATTGCTTTACTGGTAATCTGTAAACTCACCACCAATGGCCCTTTTTCTTTTATGCTGATGGTTGCCGCATCGCTGGTTTGTATCTTTTGTAATGAATCGCCGGGCATGTACAGGTATTTATTAAAGCCTGTGGTATCTACCAGTGTTAAACTCTTCCCGTCTTGGGTTTTCACTATCTTGTTAATATCGCCTGATGTTCCATCAACAGTAATAGTGTAAATGCCATTGGTTAAACTATTAGTGGTGATCTTTAATCCGCCTTCGGCAAATGCTTTACCGGCATTAATGGTGTACGTTCTTTTACCAAACTCAGGCACATCGGTCGCTATAAAAGCCAGTTCGCCGGTGCTTAAGCGCTGCGATGATATTCTTTTACCTTTATCATCTTTCACCAAATCGCCTGCTTTACTTAATGAGGCTGGTACATATACCACATCTGTACGTGGCCATGAAAGCGTATTATAAACATCAACACCTCCATTTTTGAGCGATGTTGCTGCAACCGCCTGAGCAGTTAAAGTATCTGTTAAACCTTTGGCATGTAATACATAACCTTTTTTTACCGCCCATTCGCTTTTAACTTTATCATTATCAGGTTCGCCAACACTATTATGGGCACCCCACGTATGCTCATTGTACAATAACAGGTTTTTCCAGCTTTCATCAAAATCAGTAGCGGGATAGGCTGCCTTATTTCTGATGGCCCAAATAGCACCGGCTTGTTTAAGTTGGTCGGATGTTTCGCGGCTCAAAGCTGTTTCGCGGGCTGCAGAGGATACCCCATCCGTCCAGTATTCGGTATAATCGCCTGTAAATTTGGGGATCCGGTCTTTATAAGAAGCCTCAAAATCTGTAAAGAATTGTTTAGTGGATGTGATGATCAGTTTTGGGGAAGCGTAGCGCTCATTCCATGCTTTTACCGCATCAGGCAATTCGGGGTCTATAGGCGCATTATCGCTCATGGCCCAGGTAAGTATGGACATGTTATAAGGGAAGCCGCTTTGCTCTAACCCACTCAAATATTCAAACAGGTAAGGGTTTAAAAAATTATCAGACGGATGGCCGGTATAAAACGGCTTAGGGTCCTCAATAGTAAAAAAGTTAGGGATCTTAGTGCCTTTTAACGCGTAACCAATGGAGTATGGCTGGCATTGCCAGAACAGGAATTTTTGCTTGCCTGACGGTGATAGCCAATAAAAAGGTTTATCCTGCCATTTGGCTAAATTACCTATCCGGTCTGACGCGTTTGGACCTGATAAAAAATATTTGATATTGGTTTGATCGCTTTGTGCTGCAAGCCCTAACGATGCACCGGGCACATCGCCCTGGAACATGGTATTGATCTCCAAACCATGTTCTTTTGCCAGCTTTTGCGACTTGGCGAACATCTCCATCAGCTGCCGCGAGTCTGTCATGCTGGTATTAATGTTGCCATAAGCGCCATCCAGGCAGATCCAGCCTTTTTTAACCGCGTCCCAAAAGCGTTGTTTTTTTGTGGCATCAGCCAGCCGTAAATAATTATCAACCACCCAAATAGCTTCGGTGTTCCATTTAAATCGCGCCTCTTTTGGATAACCGGCGGTCTTTTTTGCCAGGTCTATCGACTCGTCAATATTATCCATGTGCAGCTTTAATACTTTAGCCTGCACATTGGTATAACCAATATCCACATGCGAGTGCGGTAAAACGTATACGCTCCAATCGGCACGGGCCGGCTCAACTATGCAACGGGCAATATAGATTTGCCCTTCACTTTTTAACGTAACGGTCGCTTGTGCAGCAACTGTTACCGGTACACCCGGTAAACCAATTTCTACAACATCCAAACCCGCTGTATTAGCCGGTATTTGTATATGTTCTGTTTGCCCATTAAATGATATTTCGGCATTGGCATCTTTATAGAGCTTACCTTCTTTAAAAATTAATCTTGCCATGCGCTGGCTACCCTTATTGGTTTTTAGGTAAGCTATTGTAGGCTGCAAAATAATAGCGCCAAAATGCGGTTCGCTTTTTTGAGCGTTAACATTGGCGATACTGATCAGAAAAATAAAAAGTAGCGTAAGAGTAAGCCTGTTCATAAGTTTTTAGCTTTTATCAATATAGATGGACGCTTTTCAAAGTATAAAGCAGCGCCTTTAAGTCAATTGGGTTTATCGATGATAAAATTATAATTAATAAACAAAACACCGCCTAAAAGGCAATAATTTTAATATGGGCAGAGTTGATAAAAAGGATTATAAAAGCTGAACAGCCACTTATATATTTATCAGGCCCAGGCTTTTCGTAAAAACTGGATCCAGTTGCCATGCATAATATTGGCAATATCAGCCGGGGTATAACCACGATCTTTCAGCAACCCGGTAACTTTTTGCAGATCAGAAATTGATTCCAGGTCATAAGGGCATTGCTCACGGCCAAAGGCACCGTCCAGATCAGAACCTATCCCCACATGGAAAGCATCGCCTGATAACTGGCAAATATGATCGATATGGTCTACCATCACCGCTAAATTGCAGTTCATCCCTTTGGGTGTCGACTCTCCCCTAACCCAGTTTGGCACCATCATCCATGCATCCAGCGCTGCGCCAATTACCGCGCCCCGTTCTATCAGGGCCTTTATTTGGTCATCACTATACTGGCGGTTATGGTTTACCAGCGCACGGCAATTATTATGGCTTGCCCAAACGTGGCCGTTAAAATGATCGAGCGCTTCCCAAAAGCTATCATCGCATAAATGCGTGGCATCTAATATGATGTTCAACCGCTCCATTTCTTTTAACAGTTCATGCCCTTTTGGTCCCATAAAACCGGTAGCATCTGTACCCTGGGCATATCTGCCGGGGCCATAGTGTGCCGGGCCAACCGCTCTTAAACCATATTGATAAGCTCGTTCCAAATGCCCAACAGTTACTATAGAATCTGCTCCTTCCAGGCTTAATATATAACCTATAGGTTTATGCTCATCAGTATTATCATCGGTCCATAATTTCAAGTGCTGATCTAAGGTGACCAGATCATTTATTTGTATCATTTCACCTGCGTCTTCCATAGCCTTATACCAGGCCAGTTGTCCCTGGGTTTGCGCCCAGGCTTGCTCGGGCGAGTGCCATCCGGGCAATAAATTACCCGGAGCCACGTAACGCGCAATTTGTGTGGCTACTACCAATCCTATATTACCCTTGCGCAACTGGGGTAATGATACAACTGCTTTGGCACGGTCGGGTTTATCCGTCAATCCCACCTCGCGCTCATTAATAGCTGAAAGCGGCTGGGTTAAATCGCGGTTCCACTCCAGCGCGTTCATACTTAAATCAAGGTGGGCATCTATTATAAACATCTCTTAAATATTGATCCTGCGGTCGCGTGCAATAGTTTTCCACTCTCCACTTATTTTTTCATCCTCTATAGTAATGGCCCGTTCATACAATGCTACCGTAGGGCATATATGATAAGGCAATCCGTAAAGTACATCACCAACCCTATATTTATGACCTGCACCGGCCTCTAAAACCATGTGCTCTTCGCTATGACTAACCGGTTTTAACCCGGGAGCATTTAAGAAAGTAACCCGCTTATCCAATACGTTTTCTGACGCGATAGACTTATGCCCCAGATCTACACAAATTTTAGTTGCGTCTGGCAATGACACTATGCGGGTAACTACTAAGGCTGCGGTAAAAAAAGCTTGCTCTTTAGAAGCGTTGTCATATCCCCAATCCCAATAAATAAAAGTACCAGGGCTACATTCCACACCGGGCTTTGCAGCATGGATCGGAAATGTCGGCGATCCACCCGCTACAACTACCGGGTCAAAATCGACAGCTTTTAATTCTTTTATCAAGTCCTCTACCGGTGCAAACGCCGCATTACAACGTTGGGTACGTATTTGCAGATCTGCATCATGGATATGCCCGTCATAAACATGCAAACCCATAACATTAATGCCCGGCAACGTAGTACATTCTTCATACAAGGCAAAAGCATTTTGCGGCGCAATGCCTGACCGGTTCATGCCCACGTTAAGGTCTATATAAACATCAATGACCACACCATTAGCTGTAGTCAGATCATTTAAGTTTTTTGCCGCGATAGTATTATCTACAAGACAAGAAAAATGAGTATTAGTATATTGTTTTATAAGATGAATCAGCCGGTTTACTTTAGGACCGATAGGCTGATAAGCCAGTAATACATCAGGTGCATTACATAGGGCCAGCATTTCGGCTTCGGCAATGGTAGCGCATTTAAATTTGCTGATACCTGCTGCCATGGCAAGTAAAGTAGCTTCTTTATTTTTATGAGTCTTGACATGCGGCCTTAAACGGCTAATATCATTAATACCCGATACCAGCAATGCCAGGTTGCCTTTTACCCTATCGGGATACACAACCAGTGCGGGGGTGTCCAACACATCAATATTTGTAATATCAAACCATTCGGCCATTGCGTATAAGCTATTCTAATTCAAATAAAGCCTCTATTTCAACCGGGATATTATCGGGCAATGAACCAAAACCGACAGCACTGCGTACCCCTATGCCATTTTCTGTACCCCAAACCTGTGCGAAAAGCTCGCTACAGCCATTAATAATATAGGGATGCTTTTCAAAATCAGGAGTGCAATTAACCATACCTAAAACCTTAATAACACGTTTAACTTTGTTTAAACTACCTAAGTTGGTTTTAATGGTTGATAAGATAGTTAAACCCACCTGCCTTGCGGCCAGCTTACCATTCTCCATATCAATAGTATCACCAATACGGCCTATAATTAAACTCCTGTCATCATTAACCGGCCCATGGCCTGATACATACAGGTATTTACCATCTATCAAAAAAGGCTTATAAACACCCAATGGCGATGGGGCTGGTGGAAGGTTAAAGCCTGTTTGCTCGAAATTTTCGTCAGGTGTATTCATATTTTTTGAAAGTATTATTCGGTTAGGTGCAAAATATTGCAAATGTTGGCATTTAAATACTTAAAGTAATATTATTTAAGCTTGCTTTTGATATGGTTGTCAGGTCAACCGGCGATAATTCGATCTCAGCAGCGGCTTCGCCTGAGCCCACCAGTACAGTTGGGAACTCTACCAATGATTCGTCTATAAAAACCTGTATATCATGTGATAAGCCAATGGAACAAACTCCGTTAATTGGATAACCAACCTTATCTGCCAGTTCCTGTTTTTCGGCTACTTCTAATTTGGCAACACCTGCTAATATGGCCAGGTGTGCAAAGTCAAGCTTCTTGCTCATAGAGCAGACTGCCATAATGTATTTATCTTTTTGTTTGGATCGCAAAAAAACCGATTTGGTGATCCTGTCCAATTCGTAATTTAAAGCATTGGCAAAATCAACCGGCGACTTGATCGGCAAATCAAAAGAGTCGTGCCTTACCTCGCGGTAAGTAATACCGTTATCATGTAAAACTTTATAAACTTGCGGGTGCATAGGTTTTTGTATTAGTCCAGGGCTTTCTTTTTTCTGCCAAAATTCACCGATCCGAAATTCTTATAATAAGCTTCTTCCAACACCGGGTCGCCGGCCAGGAATGGCCAGTCGGTTTCAACCATGAACCGTATGGCCAACAATGGCACCGGCGATTGTAATGGCCTGAAATCGGCATTTCTAAGACCGGCTTGTTCGCAATGTTCATGGAACTGCCCAATCATTAACCCCAGGTTCACAAATTCAGGTTTCAATTTTAATTGCACATCATCAATAATATGGGTCACTTCGTCGCCTTCCAGATTCGGAAAAAGAATAGTAATGGCTTTAAAACGTTTATCCTTATCATCAACAGGAAGCATTTCGATAAAAAGCTCCTTCATGTTCCTGATCAGGTCGATAATATGATCCTGCGACGGATGCGGTTCTGTATATATGCCTACTTTAAAAAAGTGTTGCTCTTTTGAATATTGAATATATGGGCAAACAGCGCCCGTACGACCCAAACCGGGGTTAGGTTTAACTAAAAACTCATTAACCCAGTTAGAAAATCCGTCGAGTTGTTTTTTATAAGGATTATATATGAGAGGGATATTATTAAAAATAATATCACCAATATTAAACAGAGAAATATCTGCCGCAGGATTGATGCTCAAAACCGAAAATGTTTACAGGTAAAAATCACTCAACTATGCTAACTTATTAGCAATTATTACGTATAACAAATATAAAAAAATTATTGGTTTAGTTATTATACTATAAACTAAGCGTAAAAAAAATATACATTTGTTAAGTCCAAACAATAAATAAAGAGCTATTATTTCTATTGAGTTTCATGACATTAAAATCTAACGTACGTAGTCTTGATTATCATAATCCTGAAAACAATAGCATTCATGAACTTATAAAGAAGCAGTCGCAAAAATCGCCGGACACCATTGCCATAAAGCACAAAAAAGACAGCATCACCTATCGTGAGCTGGAAATAAGTACTAATCAAATTAACGCTTTCCTGCATACTAAAAACATTGCCAAAGGTGATGTGATTGCCGTTGCCATGGATAGATCAATACCAATGGCGGCGTGCTTATTGGCTATAATGAAAGCAGGTGGCACGTATTTGCCTGTTGATCCAAATTTACCTATCGAACGGATAGCTTATATCCTGGAAGATTCATCTGCAAAAAAAATAATCGTATCAAAAAAATACGAAGAGCTTTTTGCCGAATATACTGACAAAATCATATTTGACGATGTATGGTTAAACAGGAGCGATTACCCTGAAGATTTCCCATCTGTTGATACTGATTGCGACGACCTGATCTATATCATTTACACGTCCGGATCTACCGGACACCCAAAAGGTGTTGGTGTATCTCATAAGGGTTTAATTAACCTGTTACTCTACAGGCTTACGGCACCTGGCGTTACCGAAAATGACAATATGCTGGGGCTTACCACCATGTCGTTTGATATTGCGCAGGAGGAGCTTTACCTACCCCTAATAAGCGGTGCTTTGTTAACCATAGTTGATATGGAAATAACCAGGGACGGCAGCGCGTTACTGGAAATTGTTAAAACCGAGCATATTACTTTAATGCAGGCCACGCCATACATCTGGCAAATGATGCTGGAGTCTGGCTGGGATACCCCCTTACCTATCAAGATATTTTGTGGTGGCGAAGCACTAACCAATGAACTTGCCGGAAAACTGTTAGACCGTTGCAGTGAAGTTTGGAACATGTATGGCCCAACAGAAACAACTATTTGTACTACGGTTAAAAAAATAACTGATAGTAAGGAATTGATAACTATTGGTAAACCTATTGAAAACGCCCGGGTTTATATTTTAGATGAAAATTTAAACAAAGTAATGCCCGGCATAGAGGGCGAGCTTTATATAAGCGGTGCTGGAGTAACGAAGGGTTATATTAATCGTCCTGAGTTAACGGCCGAAAAATTCATTGAGGATAAATTCTCTAATATCCCGGGCGAAAAAATGTATAAAACCGGCGATCTTGGCCGCTTACTTCAAAATGGGGAGATCCAGTTTATCGGCCGTAAAGACAACCAGATAAAACTCAGAGGCTACCGTATTGAAAAAGAAGAAATAGAGTATCAATTAAAATTACAGGATGGCATTAAAGATGCGTTAGTTACCGTGTATGAGGATAGCGTAAAAAATGCGCGCCTTGTTGCCTATTTAACGCTCAGGAAACAATTAAACGATGATGATATTGCCGGGCTGATTGACAACTGTAAAAACGAGTTAAAAAAAGCACTTCCTGAACACATGGTTCCGGCTAATTATGAGGTTATAGCCGAAATGCCCTTGCTCCCGAGCGGTAAAATTAATTTAAAGGCGTTGCCCAAACCCAATATACAGGACGCTGTTTCCGAATATACAGCTCCCGATACTGAAATTGAAAAAATGCTTGTTGAGGTATGGGAAGATCATATCGGCATAAACAAAATAGGTATAACAGATAACTTTTTCGATTTAGGGGGCACCTCATTAATTGCAGTAAAAACAAAAATACAGATAGAAAAACTAACCAATAAAAGGTTATCGCCATCTATTTTATTTAAATATCCAACCATTAAACAATTAGCCGGAGCTCTAAATCATTTCACCGAAGAACCCTATAAGTCTTTAGTGCCCATTCAACCTAACGGATCAAGAATACCTATGTATATTGTGCATGGTATTGGTTTAAATGTACTTAATTTCAGAAATTTAGGTATTGATCTGGGGGCAGATCAACCTATATATGGGCTACAGGGTGTAACTGAGCATCCTGAATTATTAGATACTATAGAAGAAACAGCCGCGTTTTATAACGCAGAAATAATAAGGCAAAATCCAACGGGCCCCTATATCATAGCCGGATACTCTATTGGAGGTGTAATAGCTTACGAAATGGTTAAGCAACTAAAAGAAGCAGGCAAAAATGTAAAAGCTTTAATTATGTTTGATACTGCCATACAGATCCCAACACATCAATATCCTATTCTTAAAAAGATATACGTAAAAACGTACAGGCAATTTCCAAAACTAAAATTCAGGATAGCCTCTTTTATTGCAAAACCCAAAGAAAATATAGCCTATATAAAAGCTGCTTATGGTAATAAATTTGTAAAAGGCGTTTATAATAAACATGAAACCTATGGCCTGCCTGGCTATATGCAGGAAAGTATAATAAAACTTAAAGAAGCCTTTAATAAATATGTTATAGTACCTTATGATGTTAATATCGACCTATTTTCGGGCGAAAAATTATATTACCTGGACGACCCCGAATATTTAGGATGGAAAAAATACGCATTGCAAGGCATAACCGTTTACCATGTTTCTGGCAATCATGATACCATCTTTGATGCACCGCATCACCGGCAGGCGGCAACGTTGCTTCAGAAACGTCTTGATGAGATCAATAATTAAGATTTAAACGGTAGACAAGTGAATAACATTAATATTTACTTTTTTAAATATCCAATTGGTTATAAATGGATACCAGGCGACAGGCATATTGCCCGCTTTTTTAAAAGACTGTTAAATATTAAAAGTATAAATGGCGCCGAAAAAGTATTCCTGAACCTTTGTAAAGGTTTTGATCTCCTAAACATAAAATACAACAAAAACCCTCCGTTTAATTTTATTAAGCCCAATGAACCGGTAATTATATTGGGCGATGAATTGTATAACAGCAAACAATTTTTAATAGGTTATGATAAGCCAAACGCTATTATAGCCGGCATTGGTTTAATGACCCATCCTTCTGAATGGCCTGACCTGCTGCAACAATATCCTGTTACCAAGTACCTGCAACATTGCACGTGGGCCAATAACCTTTTTATACCCTACTACGGAAAAGATGTATGCCAAGAATGGCCGGCCGGTATAGAGACCGAAAAATGGGCGCCTGATAATACAATACCCAAAGAGATCGACTTCCTGATCTATGATAAAATAAGATGGGACACAGACCTTGAATATGCCGCCTTAAAAGCTGCTATCATCAAAAAGATCACCTCGATGGGAGCATCTTACCACGAGATCGTGTATGGACATTATGAGGAGAAAGATTATTTAAAGTTGGTGCATCAAAGCAAGGCTATGATCTATATCAGCGCACATGAAACACAAGGGTTTGCGCTATGCGAGGCCATGTCGGCAAATGTGCCGGTTTTTGCATGGGACCCGGGTTATTGCCAGGACCCTGCCCGTTTTAATTGGAACGACCCCGTAATTAAAACTACGTCAATACCTTTTTTCGACGATACCTGCGGGATGTCTTTTACTGACACTGATGAATTTTTAAAAAAGGCAGATACCTTCTGGCAAAAAGTACAAAATGGGCACTTTACCCCTAGAGAATACGTCGTAAAAAACATATCCTTAAAAGTAAGTGCACAGAAAATGCTGGCTATTATAGCTAAGGTGTATCAATAACTTCCTATTTATTTTCGGCCACGGGTGGCTTATACTCGAACGGTAACTGATCACCTAACCGTTTCCTGCTCCAATTTCCCTGTATCAAAAATGAACGATAATCTGCATAGCTTCCCTTGCTGTCTATTATAGCCTCATCTAAGTAAAGTTTTAATAAAGAGCTTTTATTGTCAAAACCGGCACCGCGTAACTGTGAAGGAGGTTCTTGTACTTGTGCTTTGGCAGCCTTTTTAGGGTCATATACCACATATATGGAAGTAAAAGATAAATAGACAAATGATGAGTCGGCAATAGTTGTTATGGTTTTAAGATCAAGGAGAGCCTTATCAAAATATAAGCCCAGCGGGCCTTTTAAAACCTGGTGGGCCATAAAGCCTTGTTTTAGGGCATTATTTGCATACACCGCGCGAAGAAAGTGCATTAAAGATCCGTTATAGGCTTCCAACCTATTATTGGCCCATTCTTTCTTCTGGGCCGCTGTTCCTTCTAATTCTTCAAAACTCGCATCGCCGTCATAGCTTGTTATTGTCGAGATCAAATTATATTTAAAGGCTTTAATCAGGTAGCGTATACGGTAACCCAGACTATTATTTTCAATAATAAGGAACTCATCGGCATCGGCCATTAAATCTTTCTTATTGGTGCTAAAGTTAAGCACCTTAGGGTTTAATATAACGCACTGGTCGGCGTTATAGGTAGTGCCCAGGAAACTATTTTTAAATAATTCATAATAGTCGTCCCGGCTTTTTCCTTTACCTATAACTACTTCGTTAAGTATGATCGGCTTAACTTTTAAAACAATATTAATATCAACCGGCTTATCGCGAATAAGTATGCTTTTATTATAGGTCGCATATCCTATCGTTGTGACCGATAATCTAAAACTACCAGATTGTAAGTTAGCCAGCGTAAACCGGCCCGCGTTGTCTGTAGCTGTAATTATTTTAGAGTCGCTGATAAATACGGTAGCACCTTTTAAAGGCGTACCTTTTTCGTCGGCAACCGTACCTGTGATAGTAAAACCGGTTTGTGCATTTACATGGATACCTATTAAAATAAGGACAATAAAAAACAGTATGCGTGCAGTTGATTTCATTTGGTAAAGATTTAGGGTTAGCTAAATATAGTAATTTAGTTTTAAACAGAATACCTATACAACTGCCCACGTATACTTTTTAATTCGTCTGGGGTGTTATGATCACACGCCGCTGTTTACCGCGAAACCTCCATCAACGTTTATCACTGTCCCGGTCACAAATTTTGATGCATCGCTTAACAACCACAATAACGCCCCGATAAGTTCGTCAGGCTCACCAAAACGCTTAAATGGAGTTTGTTTGATCACCAGGTTGCCCCGATCAGTATAGTTACCATCCGGTTGGGTAAGCAACGTCCGATTTTGTTCGGTAAGGAAAAACCCCGGGGCAATAGCATTCATGCGTAATTTGTCGCCATGGCGATTAGCCATCTCAACCGCGAACCACCGGGTATAAGCGTCAATGGCTGTTTTAGCCAGCGTATATCCTAATACTTTGGTAATTACTCTTTGCGATGCCATACTTGAAATATTTACGACACTGCCCTTACCCATTTGGGCCATCGCTTCACCAAACACTTGTGTGGGTATCAGGGTACCCCATAAATTAAGTTCCATTACCTGGCGCAAACCATCCATATCCAGTTTAAAGACATCGGCATCGGGCTGTACAATTCCGCCGGGCATATTGCCGCCGGCAGCGTTAACCAGGCCATCAATATGCCCAAATTGAGTCAGTACTTTGTCGCGGGCAGCCAGTAATTCGCTCTCTTTCATCACATCAGCTACCAGCGCCAGTGCCATGCCACCCGCAGCTTTTACAGCATTGGCGCGTTCTTGTGCCACGTTTTCATTACGGCCCAATATACCAACCGTTGCACCTGCCCGTACTATACCCCTAATAAAGGCCTCGCCTAAAATACCGGTCCCCCCGGTAACTATAACTACCTTATCTTTTAATGAGAAATTATCCATTTTTAAAATTATAAAATTTCATCGCTTAAAATACGTTTAGGCCAAACAGGCGGATAGGTTTTATTATTTGCTTAGATCAAATTGTAAGTTTGGTATCGCGCCACATTTGGAATATGGAGACCACAGGTTCGAATCCCTATATATATTTTAAGGGGCCTTTAGTCAAAAAAGGCATACTCTTTATTTTAAATGACTTATTTGTTAAACTATCTGCCGCTTAGTGCATGCCTGCCAAAAAACGCGTGATTTTTTTAGGTGCAGATTGAACTTTAACTATTAATAATTAAGTTTGCACCCTACGCCAACCACTATCTATGGTATTTAATTCTCTTCAGTTTTTGCTGTTTTATATCTTGGTTACTATCGGCTATTTTTTGCTGCCGTCGCGTTGCCGTTGGATATTATTACTGGGGGCAAGTATCTATTTTTATGTGGCATTTGTTCCAATCTATATCCTGATACTGGGTGGTACCATTGTTATTGATTACTTGGCCGGCATATATATCGAAAAAACGCTCGATCCTAAACGGCGCAAGCGCTTCCTTATCCTCAGCATTATTACTAACGTGGGTATTTTATGCGTATTCAAGTACTATAATTTTTTCGTCGGTAACATTAATGAACTGGGCGGCCACATGTTATACCTTAAAATTTTGCTTCCTATCGGATTATCGTTTCATACCTTCCAGGCTATGAGTTACACTATCGAGGTGTATAGGGGCAATCAAAAAGCCGAGCGGCACTTTGGTATTTATGCGGTTTATATCATGTTTTATCCACAATTGGTGGCCGGCCCTATTGAGCGCCCGCAAAACGTGTTGCACCAGTTTCATAAAGAACATCGTTTTAATTTAGAACAGTTCAAGTCGGGCTTGATGCAAATGGCCTTTGGGCTGTTTAAAAAAGTAGTGATAGCCGATAGGATATCCTTACTGGTCGATCCGGTTTATGCTAACCCTCACCAAAGTTCGGCGCTGTCTTTAGCAGTTGCTACATGTTTATACAGTTTCCAGATTTATTGCGATTTTTCAGGATACTCAGATATAGGTATTGGTGCCGCGCGTACCATGGGTATAGACCTGATGACCAATTTCAGGTCGCCATATTTGTCACGGTCTGTAAATGAATTCTGGACCCGCTGGCATATTTCGTTGTCAACCTGGTTTCGCGATTATGTTTATATCCCATTAGGGGGTAACCGGGTACCTGTGCCTCGTTGGTTCTTAAACCTTTTTATTGTTTTCCTGATCAGCGGCTTTTGGCATGGCGCTAACTGGACCTTTATAATATGGGGAGCACTGCATGGCGTGTTTTTAATTGTCGAGATCATTAAAAATATATTGCTTAAAAAAGCGGGGTATTCGTTTAGGCCAAACGTATTAAAAAGCATTTTTCAAGTCATAATAACCTTTATTCTGGTTTCTTTCGCATGGATATTTTTCAGGGCTGCCGATATCCATTCCGCGTTTTATATCACCCAAAAAATACTGTCATTTAATTTAAGCGGACCGGCCAATTTTGCCATTGATTATTTTGAATTGGCATTTATTGTGGGCACTATCGCGTTTCTATTGCTCAAGGAGCATTTTTTCACGGGTTTCGCTATGCGTAACAATATTCTTTTTGTATGCCTGTTTGCCGGGTTGTTATTGTCTTGTTATTTGTTTGGGGTGTTTAATGATAAGCAGTTTATTTATTTTCAATTTTAAACCGAATGAAAAGACTGGCTTTTGCAATATTGACCATAACGTTTCTGATCTTTATCGTATCGTCTGTTGATGACCTTACAAAGATGGTGGCCAAGGTAAAGTATAAAACATTATCCTGGTGGGGTACTGACAAATACCGCTATGGTGATCTGTATGGCTTTACTTATTTATCTAAATTTCGTGTAGATAAACCACAGGGAGTGGATAATCTTATCCATTTTGATACCATAGCTGCAGCAACCAAAAAAATTGACCTGTATGCTTTAAGTGATAGTTATGGTTGGGAGATATTCAAGCATCCGTCTTTGTTTCGCAACGTTAATAAAATAACGTTTACCCGTTTAAATGACAGGCAGGTTACCCCCATAACGCTCGACACTACAAAAAAGAATATCCTGCTATTAGAAACCAGCGAGCGCAATATCAGGCTGGTATATGAAGATACGGCATACCTAAAACATTTTTTCGAAGTAAAAAACACTGCTGATAATAACGCTAAGCCTGCCCAAAAACAGGAAGAAAGCATCCGACTAAAATTCAAGCTGAATGATATTGGTGCCAATGTTGAGTTTAACATTTGGGATTACCGGTTTTTAACACCGTTTAAAGAGTTTAAGGCCGATACCTATTACGCTTTGTTTGGCAGGGCGGGTAAAGGGGCTTATGTATCAGACGATAAAAAGTACCTGCTGTATGACCTGACTATTGACACCATATACAAGCAAAGCTCTTTTAAACCGATTCAAAAAGAGGAATTGGATGGGATAATATCAACATTAAACAACATTTATGACTTGTACCGTTCAAAAGGATTTGACGAGGTGTATATTGCTATTATACCTAACCCGGTAAGCATCCTATATCCTAACTATCATGGGCTGGTATATAATAACCTAACAACGTTGGTACAAAGCAACAAGGCGCTAAAATGCAAGGTTATTGACGCTAATATGCCGTTTAAGCAAACCCGTCAGCAAATCTATTGTACATCAGATTCGCATTGGAATTTTAATGGGGAAAAAATTTGGTTATCAGTAGTAAATAACGCTTTGTTACCCTTTTCAAATTAAGCTCGGGTTTAGTGTGATTAAAGTTTCAATTGGGATTTATCTAAATGACGAGATAAAATCGTAATTCTAATGCCCTCAACTTATCCTGTCACCTCCACAAAAAAAACCTTTAAGATATTTAAAGGCTTTCATTTAATGTTTACTAAAGAATTGATACCAGACCAACCGCAGTATTTTTAATCGAATATACTACTACTGTCTTTTTATATATTTTATATATAAGTGCTCAACATAACCTACGCTAAAATAGTCAAGGAATGTCCAGTTAGCAAAACGGTCTTTTTTTAATGCCTTTAAACCTGCCAGTACAGAAACTATAAAAAGTAAAAATATTGCAATGATGAATATAACTTCTACAACGATGACGAATATGTTCATTTTTTCTTTTTGGGTCGTTTTACGTTAAATAGGGCGGATTTGTTGCACTAAACATACATAAAATTTACCTGTTAGCCAATGTCTTTCTGCTATAATATATCTTAAAGTGTAATAAATAGCGGCGGGTAGGTGTGCTTTTTATCAAAAAACAATCTGCATTTTTTATCAAATAGTATATTTTTTGTATCATTGTTTAGAATTAGACTAAATAACATTGATCAATATTTTAATAGCCGACAATCAAACGTTAACCCGAGAGGGAATAAAAGCTACGCTGACTAACATTGTAGATATTACTATAAAGGGCACTGCTGCCTACTCTATCGAACTGGAGCAGCTTATTATCAGCCATAAACCAAAGGTTATTATTCTTGATCCAAATTATAACCAACGCTTAACTCTTACCGATCTTAAACACATCCAATCAAAATATCCTGCCGTGCGCTTGCTTGTTTTATCAAACCGCCAAAATCGCGAAGAGATACAGGAATTGATAGATCTGGGCATTAAAAATTACGTTTTCAAAGAATGCAGCCGCGAAGAATTGGTAAATGCCATTTATAGTACCGCTAAAGGCGAGCAGTTTTTCTGCAAAAAAACTTTCGAGACATTATTTGGGAACAAGCTGATACCAGAAAAGGAAGATGTCTTGCCCCAACTTTCTGTCCGCGAAACCGAGCTCATCTATTTAATTGCCGAAGGCTTGACTAATAAAGATATAGCCGAAAAATTATTCCTGAGCGTGCATACTATTAAGACACATCGTAAAAACATCATCAGAAAACTGGGCTTTACATTTAAGAACACCGCCGAACTTTCTTTATTATTACAAAAGCGATAGTTTATTTAGACTTATTATAAATTACCCCCAAGGGGGTATTGCCCCATATATGTTGGCTGGGTACTTTTGTCAAAAACAAACTCATGAAAAAATATCTATCAATATTTAGTACTGCAATGCTAACCTTAGTGCTTATGGCGGGTTGTAAAAAAACCAACAACACCCCACCGGAAGAAGTATTTAATTACACTGTGCCTACTACTTATAACTTTGCAAACGCAAACTTCGCAGATGTTACTACCCGTTTAGGCATGTACACAGAGGTTAATAACTTGATGAAAAACGTGCTTACCGGCACATTTGATGCTGCAAAAGTAAAAGCAATGTTAAATAATACCGGTAACTACTTTACTACTACCGGTTACAATACCTCTGGTTTACAGTTAATGGATCAGTATGCTCCTGCATTTAAAACAGACGTAATCAGGTTTGTAGACACACTGGCTAAAATTAACGCGATATATACTACTACTGCCAGCAGAGGTGTTGCGGGTGTTGGCGCAAGTTCTGCAAACGCCGTCTCTAAATATGCTTTAACCGCTACAGGTGTTAACTATGCGCAAATGTTTGCAAAAGGTACTATGGGTGGTTTAGTTACTTATCAAATAGTTAGTAACATGACAGCTATCGCTAACCAAACTATTGATAACACTACTTTAGTGGGTACATCAACCGCAATGGAAAAAGCATGGGATGCTGCTTTTGGTTACTGGGGTGTCCCTATTGATTTCCCTACTAATAAAACCGGTGTTAAACTTTGGGGCAGCTACACTACACAAGTTGACTCTGGTTACAAGGCCAACAAAATTTTGATGGATGCTTTCTTAAAAGGAAGAGCTGCTGTTACAGCAAAAGACAAAAAGACATTTGTTGCACAAGCTAAGATCATCATTACAACTTTTGAAAGATTACACGGTGCCGCTGCTTTACAGGAAGTAAAAGAAGCTAAAGACGCTATCAGCGATAATATATTAAGAAACAGCCGTATATCTGAAATGCTTGGTTTTATTTACAGTATAAAATACAATCCTAATAAAGTAACTACAGATGCACAATACAATGCAATGCTCGCAGCTTTCCCGGCAAATTATTATGATTTGACATTGACACAGCTTAACGCGTTAAGAGATATTATTGCCACTCAATACGGCTTTGAAAATGTTAAAGATATATTATAATAAAACAAATAACATATAACAAAAGTGCAACCATCCGTACCATATATGTGCGGGTGGTTTTACTATAAATAACAATACATGAAAAAGATCATATACCTGGCCTTGGTAGCCGCATCAATGTTTATACTGGTGCAATCCTGCAAAAAATCTGATAGCGGATCAAATAATACGGATAATAATACAGGCTTTGACCGTAAGGCTATGCTTACCAACATCAGCACCAACATTATTATCCCTTCTTATACCGCTTACCAGGCAAGTACGGTTAGTTTAGATGCTGCAGTAACTACTTTTAACGCTACACCTAATGCTACTAACTTAACTGCTTTACAAAATGCTTTTATTGCTGCTTACAAACTATGGCAATCAGCATCCGAGTTTAATTTTGGCCCGGCTGCTGATGCAAACCTGGGTGTAAATACCAATACTTATCCTGCAGATCTGACACAGATCAATACCAACATAAATTCCGGCACATATAATCCGCAGTTATTAGCTAACCTGGCCGCTAAAGGTTTACCGACATTAGATTATTTATTATTTGGTACAGGTGCAGACAATACGGCTATTTTAGCACAGTTTACTTCTGACAGCAAAGCTGCAAACCGTAAAACCTACCTTGCCGCTTTATCAGCCGAGTTAAAAACTAATATGACAACGGTTTTAAACGCCTGGAACAACAGCTACAAAACTACTTTCGTAAATTCTACAGGTACTAATGCAAGTAGTTCAACAAGTTATTTGATCAATCAATTCATATATGATTATGAACTTCTTAAAAATTACGAAATCGGCGTTCCTGCAGGTTCGCAATCAATGGGGACTACTTTCCCTGCTAAGGTTCAGGCTTATTACTCAAAAATATCTTTGCAATTAGCTGTATTGCATACAACTGCGTTGCAAAATCTTTATTTGGGTGGGTCGGGTTCTGGTTTAGATGATTACTTAGTTGCAGCCAATGCCAAATACAATGGTGGTTCACTAAATGACGCTATCAAGGCGCAGTTTACAACTTCTCTTACTAAATTGAACACTTTAACAGACCCATTGTCTGCCAATATCATCAGCAACTCTACCGCGGTACTTGCTACCTATACAGAGCTGCAAAAACTAACCGTATTGTTAAAAACAGATATGACCTCTGCATTAGGCATTTTAATTACTTACGGCGATAACGACGGAGACTAAACATGCCCGGTTCTGCAAAGACTCAACTGTATTCGCTTGTTAAAGCGCCGTTACATATTGCTCCCCTTGCTGTCCTCAGGATAGCATTCGGGAGCATTATGCTTATCAGTACCGTACGCTTTATTTTAAAGGGATGGATAGCCGAGTTTTATATCAAACCACCCTTCCACTTTACTTTTTACGGTTTTGATTGGGTAAAACCGCCTACGGGAATTGGTATGTACGTTTTGTTTGGCGTGCTTGTAATTGCCGCTATCATGGTAACCATAGGCCTGTTATACCGGGTTGCCAGCACAGCTTTCTTTTTATGCTTTACTTATGTAGAGCTGTTAGATAAGACCACTTACCTTAACCATTACTACTTTATAAGTGTAATGGCTTTTTTGCTGATATGGGTACCCGCGCACCGCTATTTTTCTGTCGATGTATTACTGAGGCCTAAACTGGCAGTTACCCGCGTACCGGCATGGACCATCAACATATTTAAGCTACAACTGGTAATGGTATACTTCTTTGCCGGTGTATCAAAATTAAATTACGATTGGCTCATTGCCGCCATGCCCCTTAAAATATGGCTGCCTGCCAACAGCGATCTACCTATAATTGGCGGCTTACTTGCCCAGGCATGGGTAGCTTATGTATTCAGTTGGTTTGGGGCGATATTTGACCTGTTTATTGGTTTCCTACTGTTAAGCGGCCGCTATCGCAAATTGGCCTACGCGCTGGTTCTTATATTTCATCTGGCAACCGGTTTGTTTTTTAAGATAGGCATGTTCCCCTATATCATGATATTTGTTACCATAATTTTCTTTTCAGAAAGGACACATATCAAGATCATTAACTTTTTAAGGCGCTTTTTACCAAACGCCCACTTATACATTCCAAATAAAGAATATCATCTCAACACCTTTAAAACACAGATCATTTACGCGGTACTGGTGCTTCATTTTATAATCCAGCTCATCATGCCCTTTAGGTTTTTATTATACCCGGGTAAATTGTACTGGACAGAAGAAGGCTACCGTTTTTCATGGCGCGTTATGCTGATGGAAAAAGGCGGCACTATATTTTTTCATGTAAAAGACCCCGCTACGGGTAAAAAAGCAGAGATCATCAACTCGCAATATCTAAACGATTTCCAGGAACGGCAAATGGCCACGCAGCCTGATATGATCTTACAATTCGCGCATTTCCTGGCTGCCGAATACCAAAAAAAAGGAATTAAAGCTCCCATAGTAACCGCCGACAGCTATGTCACCCTAAATGGCAGCGGCAGCAGGCTCTATATTGACAGTACTATAAATTTGGCCACCCAACAAGAAAACATGGCCCACAAAAAATGGATCCGTCCGTTTAACAACAGCAAATGAAATACTTATATATACTCTCGTTCTTATTAATAAACACGCTGCAATTATCGGCTCAAACCTTTACTATAAGTGGCTCTGTTAAATCTGCTTCGGGCAACGGTATAAACAATGCTACTGTGTCTATAAAAAACACCAACAACGCTACGCATTGCGATACTGCCGGTAGTTTCCAATTAAGTGTAGCCGCAGGCAGCCATACCATAACCATTACGGCCGTTGGTTTTAAACCGATAAGCCGTAGCTTAAAGATTGATCATGATCTGACCCTTAACATCCTGTTAGCCGATGATACCCGCGAACTAAACACAGTGGATATCAAAGCCAAAAAAGAAAACACCTTTGGCATTACCCGCTTAAAAGCCATTGAGGGTACCAACATTAATGCCGGCAAAAAAAGCGAGGTGATTGTAATGGATGATATTACCGCCAATAAGGCAAGCAACATTACCCGTCAGATCTACGCCAGAATAGCGGGCTTAAATATCTGGGAAAGCGATGGCGCGGGCATACAGTTAGGTATAGGGGGCCGTGGATTGAACCCCAACCGTGTTACTAACTTTAACACCCGCCAAAATGGTTATGACATCAGTGCCGATGCGTTAGGATATCCTGAAAGCTATTACACCCCTCCTGCCGAGTTAACTGAACGTATAGAAATATTACGCGGTGCGTCATCCTTACAATATGGAAGCCAGTTTGGCGGTATTATCAACTTTAAATTAAGAGAAGGTGTTAAAGATAAACCTTTCGAGATAACCGCTAATGAAACCGTAGGTTCATGGAATTTTCTCAATAGTGCTGTAAGTGTTGGCGGTACTGTAAAAAAGACCCAATACTACGCCTATTATCAACACAAACAAGGCGATGGCTGGCGGCCAAACGGACATTTTAATGATAATACCGCTTATACCAGCATTACCCATAATTTTAGCGATAAATTTGCTGTAACACTACAGTATACCTATATGGGTTATTTGGCCCAGCAACCGGGTGGACTTACTGACCAACAATTTACCGAAGACCCAAGACAATCTAACCGTACGCGTAACTGGTTTAGGGTGAACTGGAATTTGGGTGCCGCAATTCTGGATTATAAGATCAATGATAATCTCAAATTTAATTCACGTTTTTTTGGGCTGTATGCAGGCCGTGATGCGGTAGGTTTTCTTGATTATATTAATAAAAACGATAACGGCTCAAATCGTAACCTTTACCGCGACACCTATAAAAACTATGGTAATGAAAGCAGGCTGTTATACACTTATAAAATAGGTAACGAAGCTCAAAACCTGTTGGTAGGGATGCGTTATTACCATGGCCATACCGATCGCCAGCAAGGTTTTGGCAATACAGGCTCTACTGGTACAGACGCAGATTTTAAGTACATCTCAACTAACGCTGCTGATGGGAATAGCTATTCGCATTATATTTTTCCAAACTACAACCTGGCCTTTTTTGCGGAAAATATATTTCGCGTATCACAAAAATTCAGCATTATTCCGGGTCTACGTTTTGAGAATATTATTACCAAGGCAGATGGAGCCTTTACTGTGATCAGAAAAGATCAGGCTGGTAATGTTATTTTTCATAAAGATAGCATTGACCATGTTAATAGCACCCGTCATTTTTTAATTAGCGGCATCGGTTTTAACTATTACCATAATGAAGGTGTGCAACTTTACGCCAATATATCGCAAAACTATAGGGGTATTAATTTTAACGACCTTAATACCAGTATTGTTGGCTTAAGGGTAGATCCTAACCTGAAAGATGAAAAAGGTTATTCTGCCGATATGGGTGTTCGTGGTAATTTAGCCAATATTTTTAATTATGATGTGAGCGTGTTTGCTATTCACTATGATAACCGCATAGGTTTGATAGAAAGCAGCGATCCTGTTACTTTCAATACATTCCGTTACCGCACTAATATCGGTACATCAAGAAGTATGGGGATAGAGACCTTTGCCGAACTGGAATTATTACACTTCTTCGGCAATAACTCGTCCGGTACCAGGCTGTCTGTTTTTAACAACCTGGCTTTTATTGATGCTAAGTATCTTAAAACCGTTAGCCACGCTTATGATAACAACAAAGTAGAATTTGCACCTGATGTTATTTTAAAGAGCGGCCTTACCTATAGCCGGAAAAAAATCACTGCCAGTTACCAGGTAGCCTACACCGGCCAGCAATTTACCGATGCTTCTAATGCAGGCCTTACACCTAATGCCATTTTTGGCCCGATACCGGCTTACACCGTTATGGACCTGTCTGCCAGCTATAAACTGAATAAAACATTTACAGTATTAGGTTCATGTAATAACCTGGCTAATAAAATGTACTTTACCCGCCGTGCAGAAAGCTATCCGGGTCCGGGTATCATCCCGTCTGACGCGCGAGGGTATTATTTGACCTTGCAGGTAAAGTTGTAAGGCCTCGCATAACCATTAAAACGTACGCAATTCTATATAAAGGCCTTGCCCCTTAGTGTCATTAAGTTAAGAATTTTTGTCATCTCGACCAACGGGAGAGATCTATACACGAGTAAGATCGACGACCTTGTAATGTATAGATTTTTTCGCTATCGCTCAAGAGACAGTTCTCCCTCGTTCCTCGGCCGAAACGACATTTTTTATTGTTAATTTACTACCCTTATCATTGCCCGAATTTGAACAAACAGTGTATCATAACCGTGCAGTTACCCACACGATATCATATTTAAGATGCTGATTATCAAAATAATAAAAAAACGGCATAAATATTATCGGTTATTCATAGTAAACCTTAAAAGCTGCACTATGCTCAAAAATTACATCAAAATAGCGTGGAGAAATGTTGTAAAAAACAGTCTGCAATCATCCATTAACATTGTCGGCCTGGCAATTGGCCTGGCAAGTTTTATTGTTATTTTGGTATATTTTAATTACGAGTTGAGTTATGATAAATGGGATAGCTCATTAAAGAAGGTATACAAAGTATCTTTCCAGCAAAAAGAAGATATTTTAGAAACTACACCTACCCCGTTAGCTGCATTACTTGCCCAAACCCACCCCAATATAGAAGCCGCTACGGCATTACAACCAAGCAATGATTACAGCTATCTATTATCGGTTGGCGACAAAAAGATCTACCAGGATGGTATAGTTACTTTAGAGGATAGCTCTTTTTTTAAAGTATTCCCTTATCAATTAGCTGTTGGGGATATACACACTGCTTTAAACGCGCCCAACGCGGTTATTCTTAGTGAGGAGGTGAGTAATAAACTGTTTGGCAAAGCCAATCCGGTAGGTAAAACTATAAAAATCTTCAATGATCAGATAGGATTAGTTACCGGTGTATTGAAAACGCCATCGGGGCCGTCGCACATGAGCGTTAAGATACTTATTCGCGACATCCATGCAAAGACAAACAACTTTTGGGAAAATTATTCCTTTTTAACCTATATTAAACTTAAACAACCCGTTAATAACCAAAAGCTGGACGAAAGCCTGAACCAGGTATATTACATGGGATGGCTTAAACGCAATAACAAAAGCTTTGCGCAAACCAAACGCTCAGACCTTAAAACCCTACTATTTACAGACCAGGTAGAAAGCCTGCATAATTTCCCAAGGCATGGCGAAAGTCGCTTTAAGATTACGCTTACCTTGTTGGTATTAGCCGTATTTTTATTAATAGCCAGCGCCATCAATTTCAGCAACCTGTCTGTAGTGAGGGCAATAACCCGTGCCAAAGAAGTAGGTATCCGTAAGGTTTTAGGTTCGGGCAGATCAAGTATTATTATTCAATCGCTTTTTGAAATAACTATCCAATGCCTGCTTAGTTTACTATTGGCATTTCTTTTTGTAAGCCTTGCACTACCTTATTTTAGCAATAGCTTTAATGTGCCGCTATCATTTTTAAATAATGAGCATACCGTTTCTATTTCCCTGCAGATAGTGGCAAGCCTGTTAGCCATCATCCTGATAGCAGGCCTGTACCCCGCGTTCTTCTTGTCAAACTTTCAAACTGCTGATGTATTGCGGGGCAATTACTCGACCGGCGAAAAGGGTGTGTTCTTCCGCAATAGCCTGTTGGTCGTTCAGCTAACGCTCTCTGCCCTGTTCATCACCGGTATTATCATTATTAACCGGCAAATGAGTTTTATGCAGAATAAGGACCTGGGCTTTAACGCGTCGCAGGTTGTACGTATAGAAGCATTACAAGATACCCGCGAAAGTAAGTTCGCAACAGTGCAAAACACATTATTAGCTATTCCTGGGGTAGAGTATGTATCTAAATCGACATCAGTAGCCGGCGGTATAAATATTGATACGACCACCAGCGAATACAAATTTGCCGGTAATACCTACCGGTTAAATGGGGTTAAAATTAGTGCCGACTATTTTAACACTATGGGGATAAAACTGCTGGATGGCCGCTTTTTTGAAAGCAACCGACCGGAGGATCAGGATAATACCGCTATCATTAATGAAACAGCCTTTAAAAAACTGGGCGGTAAGCCTGCTGTTGGCCAGACAATCACTTTTCCGTATTGCGATTCGATACCTTACCGCATTGTGGGTGTGGTGAAGGATTTTAACGTGCAGGGCATGGAAAACCGTGTAGTGCCAACTATTTATTCTATATCAAACGCGCATTGTGGTTACAGATCGGGCGGTGCCATATTGGTTAAAATAAATACAGATCATGTAAAGCAATCATTAGCCGGCATACAAGCCACCTGGAAAAAAATAGAACCCGACTACCCTATTCGTTACTCTTTTCTTGACCAGGATTTTAAAAAATTGTATATCGCTTATGACCGCTTAAATACCGTCGTAACCTTCTTCTCTATAATTTCTATACTCATAGCTGTAAGTGGTTTATTTGCTTTAACCTCATTCCTGGCTCAATTGCGGGTAAAAGAAATAGGAGTACGCAAGGTTTTAGGGGCCTCGGTAGTTAATATAACCGCGTTGCTGTCTAAAGACTTTGTTAAGCTGACTATATTATCTATCGTAATTGCCGTTCCCATTGCCTTTTGGGCACTCAGTAAATGGCTAAATGATTTTGCGTACCGTATCAATTTACATTGGTGGATGTTTGCATTGGCAGGGCTAATTATTGTGATTGTTACCTTAATTACGGTTGGTTTACAGTCAATGCGATCGGCAATGGCTAACCCGGCAAAAAGTTTAAGGAGCGAATAACTATCCCGAAATTTGTATATACAAGAAGTTGTTTTTAATTGTACTTTAGTGTCCTTGTAACACCAATTACATCTTAAATAACCTATTAATGAGTTCAATAAGCCTGTCTGCTGCCACACCGGCAAAAGACCACGCAAGTACATTGCCGTTTTATATCTACGCGGTAGTATTCTCCTCGTTATGTATTACCGTGGGATTGATCTGGGATATTTCCTGGCACACCAGCATAGGGCGCGATGGTCTGTTTTCGCCGCCGCATTTGGTTACCTATATCGGTGCGGTAACATCAGGTGTATTCTCAGGCTATTATGTATTAAGATTGACCTTCGGCGGCAGTACTGAAGAAAGGCAACGCTCCATTAATTTCTGGAAAGTTTTTTACGGTTCGTTAGGTGCCTTATTCTGTATTTGGGGCGCCTTTGCCATGATAACCTCTGCCCCGTTTGATGACTGGTGGCATAATACTTTCGGGCTGGATGTGCAAATACTATCGCCGCCGCATACCGTTCTTTTATTGGGGATGATCACTATACAATTTGGGGCAATGGTAAGTGTAATGGCGCTGCAAAACCTGGACATTTCCATCAGCAACTACTCTAAAAAATCATTAGCCTGGTGTTTTATGTTATCATCGGGTTTATTACTGGTGATGGTGTTTAGTATATCATCAGAATACCTTACACGCCATAGTATGCATAAAACCCTGTTTTACCAGGTGGCATCGGGTTTGTTTCCGTTATTTTTGGTAGCTGTTTCAAGGGCATCAACCAGTAAATGGGGTGCTACCCGCATGGCCATAGTTTATACTGTACTAATGGCCTTAATGGTGTGGGTCCTTCCGCTCTTCCCCGCCGAACCTAAACTGGGCCCTGTGTTTAACCACATCACCCATTATCAAAGTTTTCATTTCCCGTTATTGTTATTATTTCCGGCTATCGCTATCGACTGGCTCAACCAGCGGTTAAAAAATCAGGAGCCCTTGGTTAAAGCGCTTGCGTTAGGGATATCGTTTACGCTGATCCTGTTAGCCGTACAATGGCCGTTTGGCGATTTTTTACTTACACCATACGCCCGTAACTGGTTCTTTGGTACAACATCCTGGTATTTTGGGTCTGACCCTAATTATGAATTTCGATATGCCTTTGCGCCTTATAACATCAGCAGCGGTACCGCATTAATAACCGGCATCGGCAGCGCGATCATATTAGGTATTCTGTCCTCATGGCTTGGGCTAAGTTGGGGCCGTTGGATGAAATCAGTTAAACGGTAAGCTACCTATCTATGAAAAAATTAATTCTTTGTTTAAGCCTGCTGCTACTGGTATGTAATGGCTATGGCCATGTGGGTAGCCCCGGCGTAACTTTCGAGGGCAAAGCTGGGCCGTATAAACTGATCGTAAGCATAAACCCGCCAGATGTTATCCCCGGAACGGCCGTAGTGGCCGTTTATTTGGAAGATGATATTAAAGGTGTACACATTAGTGCAAAGCCTGTTTATTGGTCGGTTGGTACCGATGGCACACCACGTGCCGACGCGGCTATCCCATCAACTACCCAACCCGGGCGCTTTGATGTGAAGATATGGTTCATGAGCACGGGCACATCAAGCATTGAAATTATGGTGGATGGCCCAAAAGGTAAAGGAACTGTGTTAGTACCCGTTATGGCGGTTTCGACAGCTAAACGGTCTATGCCCGCAAGTTTAGGTTGGGGGTTATTGGTCATGGCCGTATTCTTAGTGTTGTTAATGATGACCATCATAAGCTCGAGCATAGGTGACAGCCAGCTTAACCCCGGCGACGAATTGACCAAACGTTTACGCAGGCGCAGGTTAATCGGCACAATAAGCAGCCTGGTCATTTTATTATTGATATTATGGGGAGGCCGTACCTGGTGGAACTCGGAAGCAGCTGATTACAATAAATATTTATATCGCCCGCTGAAAGCTACCACTACAGTAGACACACAAGCCGGTACATTAACTTTAGTTATCGACCAGCAGCAGCTAAATAATATGGTGCAGAGCCGTCGCATGTACATCACCCGAAAAATGAATTACCTGGTGCCTGATCATGGTAAACTGATGCACCTGTTCTTGATTAAAGCCGGCGACCTGGATGTATTTGCCCACCTGCACCCACATCGTGTTGACTCTGTAACGTTTACAGCTAAAATACCCGACCTGCCTGCCGGTAAGTATTGGGTATATGCTGATATAACCCGCCTGAGCGGTTTTACCGAAACGATAGTAGATACTTTAGTTGTTAAAGAAAACATCTTCCATAATGTAAGCCTGAACACCAATACCGGCTTAGCCCCGGACCATGATGATACCTATTACATCAGCAACCCGGTCAATCCAAACATCCCAACCCGTACCGGCGCTGCGACCTGTGGCTCACCTGGCATTGAAACCAAGCTGAATGATGGCTCGACCGCCATATGGATGCAAAAACCCGGCAAAGAAATTAAAGCCGGCGAGTTAACCAACCTGCAATTTGAAATATTAGGACCGGCCCATAAACCTGCCGTATTACAACCTTACATGGGGATGATGGCGCACGCGGTTATTTTAAAGGATGATGGCAGCGTCTATATTCACCTGCACCCGGCGGGCAGTTATTCTATGGCCTCTCAAAAGGCCTTGTTGGATCGTATTGCTTTTCATCAGCCTTTGGATAAATATTTACCGCAACCAAAAGCATTTGCCGATAGTATAGACCGCTTTGTAACCCAACTTAACGCTATGGATGAGACCCAACGCAATAAGCTACTAATGGCTAATATGCCCGACATGACCCCGGCAAAAGATGGTTCGATGACGCACCAGATCAGCTTCCCTTATACTTTCCCGCAACCGGGCAAATACCGAATCTGGATCCAAGCCAAACGCAATGGGGTGATATTGAACAGCGCTTTTGACGCGGAGGTAAAATAGGTTATAAGATACCCTTATCCAGTTCTTCCAGGTAAATAAAATCGGGGGCTTTAACGCCTGCTTGTTTGCGGATCTCTATCAACCTGTCAGACTCAAAAAAATCGCGGGCACCTTGCAGCGTTGACCATGCAGAAAAATGCACGATCTTGTTAGGTTCATGCTGATATTTAAGCACCTGGTAAGCGGTCTCACCTGCTTCTTTGCGGATGCCCGCTGCATTATCAAAGATGTTTTTCCAGGCTTCGTAATCCTCAACCTCATGTATTATTAGTACGTGACTCATTAGGTTATAATTTTTTCAAAAATATTGTAATTTGATCATGCCTAATATATGATCAGTTATAATATTTCTTTATTATGTTTGATAGCTCTTAAAACCAATTACCTCTTTATGAAAAAGTTGCTCCTGTTATGTCTGTTATTTGGTTCGTTAACCGCTTTCGCACCTCAAAAAGAAAAGACCTGGATGGCTATCGGCGATTCCATTACTTTCCTGAACGGCAGACCGGAGCTAACCAAGAACCGTATAACCAAAGGTTATATGGACCGGGTAGTTGAGAAACTACCTTATGTTAAGTTTGCAAATAAAGGCTACCCGGGCTGGACAGTTAAAGCCATAGCCGACAACATCAATAACCTGAAATTAGAAAAGGCCGACTTTTACTCGGTGTTTTTAGGCACTAATGATTGGTGGATCAACCTGCCTATCGGCACCTTTGATGATTATAAAAACGCGACAGGTAATGCCACGGCTTATGGATCATACCGTACTATTATTGATAAGATCAGGGGACTGAATGCTCAGGCTGTTATCATCATGATCACCCCATTCCAACGTACCGACTATGTGGATATTAATAACATCCACAGTACTATCCACGGAGATTATAAGCCAAACAACACCGGTGTGTTGCTATCCGCGTATGCTGACGCGATAAAAGATATCGCCCAAAAAGAACATTTTGAACTGGTTGATTTGTATTACAAAAGCGGCGCTAACCTTAAAAACGCGGTAAATTTTAAACGCCTGCGCGATCTTAAGACCGGCGAATACAAAAACTATAAGTACCCGGACTACATCGATATTCCTTTAAACCCGGACAAAGATGATTATCCCTACCCGGTTGATGCCATGAACTGGGTGTACGACGGCTTGCACCCTTCAGACAAAGGACACCAACGCATTGCCGATATGCTGGTTAAAATAATGAAGAAGTATTAATTAAAAACTATCGTAGTTACCGATCTCGGTTGTAAGCTGATGGCACCTTTTAATTCTGTTTTGGCAGTTGGCCGCAGATCATCGCCGGTAGTGGCGGATGTTGTATAAGTGCGATATGTTTTTACGGATCTGAAATTCTTCAAATCAGGCATTATCGATCTGGGTTGCTGGGTATAATTAACTACCACCATTACCAGCTTATCTTTACCGCCTGTAAATGCCGATACCATGACATCGTGCGCGGCGTGTAACGGGTCAAGGCCATCGTTGCGGTCAGTAATCAGCCTTTTCATTCCGGGCCTTACAAAGCGGCTGTAATTACCCAAGGCCCATAAGTTTTTGGTGATAGTAAATTCGCCATCCGTATAGGCAGCGTTTGGTTTTAGCGCGATGAGGTAATAACGGGTATCCATTTCGGCATTGCCGGGTTCCCAGGCGTTCCAGAATTGCCAGGCTGCGGCGTTACCCACCGTTAGGTCATGGTTAATCAATTTGGCTAAAAACAAGGCACAATCCATCTGGCTGCGCCGCCCTTTGGTACCTTCTCTAAACCCATCGGCCAACATAGAGTATTCAGACTGCCAATAGCTTACTTTATACTTTGCCGCTGTATCAGCCAGGTGTTTACGTGTATTAATAAGGTTGGCATCGCCGTTATCCGTAAAATAGCTATGCCCGGCCACAACACGCGGCACGTGGCTCAATCCGCTAAAACTGTATCGGGCATTATCTCCGAAAAATTGCTGGATCTGTTTTGATGTGGGTGTATTTTCACTATACAGGTAATTCAATTGCCCGGCTTCGGGTGTCAGTATTTGGGTGTTGAGTTTCTTTTTCTCTAAGGACACATTAAGCGCTGTAACTACCTGATGGATCTCTGCGTTACTCCACGAGCTTCCCTCCTGCGTAGCCTGTCCGGGTTTGTTGGCCCAATCCCATTGCGGTTCATTTACCGGGCTTATATAGCTAAAATGCAACCCTTCCTTATCAAAGTGTTTGATAACCTCAGTCAAAAAATCAGTATAAGCTTCATATTTATCAGCCTTCAAATTAGCCGTGTGATCTTTATTGGTCTTATAACCCAACCTGTTTTGAGTAAACTGCACTGGTGGCGTATTGGCAAAAGCAATCAGATTTTCTACCCCATAAGTCTTCGCTTTTCGCAAAAACCATTGGTAACCGGCCTGTTTATCCCAATTATAACTGCCATTGGGGTTTAAAAAGCATTCTACCCGTTTTCTAAAATCCCTTATACCGCTGCTATCGCCTTGCTCTGCTGTCCCCCCGCCAATATTAAATCGCCAGGCAGATAAGCCAATTCCTTTAGGTGTACCATCAGGCAGTGTTTCTTTACTGAACAATAGTTCGGCCATTTTTTCTTTCTTTTCTGATGGCCAGTTCTTACCTATCCCCTCAGAGAACCAACAACCTGAAGCGCCAATATTTTGTATGGTTTGGGCGGTATTTTTAGCATCGATGGTAATGGTCACTGGTTCGTCCTGGGCCTTTGCAAAGCAAGAAAGACAGATCAATGCACCTAAAAGCAAATGAATTTTAATGATCTTCACGTGTGCAAATTATAAATAAAAAGCCGGCATTCTCACTAAGAATACCGGCTAAACCAACCAATTTACTAAAACTAAAATTCTTACTACTCTGTTTTTAAACTTTTAACCGGGTTAGTTAAAGCGGCTTTTATGCTTAACCAGGATACCGTTGCAAAAGCAATGATCAATACCATAATAAACGGTATTACGAAGAACAGCGGGTTCAACGCTATCCTGAAAGCATAATTATTTAGCCATTGGTGAATGGCATACCAGGCTATCGGCACAGCAAACACAAAAGCTATTATTAACAGCAAAGCGAAATCTTTATACAATAACTGCAATATGCCGTTAACAGATGCGCCCAGCACCTTGCGGATGCCGATCTCGCGTGTCCGTTGTACAATGGTGTAGGATACCAATCCGAATAATCCTAAACAAGCTACAAAAATGGCTATCAACGTAAATATGCCGAAGACTTTACTAAAGCGCTGGTCAGCTTTGTATTGCTCGTTAAAATGGTTATCCAGGAAATAATAATCAAACGGATCGCCGGGAAAGTATTTGGCCCAGCTGGTATTTAAAGTGGCTATAGTTTGTGTCACATTGTTTGCACTTATTTTAACAGACACGTTATTATTTGCCCATGGGTTGTAATCAAAAATAATGGCATCATATTTATCTCTTAATGAGCGCTGGTGAAAATCTTCGGTAACGCCAATTATTGTTTGTGGCTTGCCGTCAAACACCATTTGCTTACCTATCATATCCTGTGGCTTGTCAAAACCAAACAACTCTGCGGCAGTACGACTAACAACCAAGGCATCAACATCACCCGGATGATCGCGCGAATAATCGCGCCCTGCAATTATTTTTATGCCATAATTTTTCAGGAAATCAATATCTGTAGCTAAAACACGTGCCTGTACATTTGTTTTTTCGCTTTGCCCCACCATGTGCAGGGCGCCCATATTGTTGGACACTTCACTGCCCGGCACATCGCTTGATACGGTAACACTTTTAACAGCAGGCAGTGTAAGCGCGGCATCTTTAAATACCCCCATATCACGGCGCATTGAATCGATATGGATCAATGGTGTTCTTATCACCACGGTTTGGTCTATGTTAACCCCCAACTTTTGGCTTTGCATAAAACTGATCTGCTTATAAACCGTAAGTGCCCCTATCAGCAGGAAAATAGATGCTGCAAATTGAAAAACAACCAGGCTTTTACGAAGCACTATACCTTGTGAAGTGTTGGCCAGTTTACCTTTTAACACTTCAACAGGCCGGTAACCTGATAAAACTATTGCGGGGTAAAACCCGGAAAATACCGAACCCGCTAAACAGATACCCAACACCGATAGCCAGAACATCGGTTGGATAAATAATGAAAATCCAATATTTACACCACTCATGCTTGCAAATGACGGAATGCAGGTAGCTATTATAGCTATCGCCAGAAACATGGCTATAGCGTTCAGTAGAATAGCCTCAAACATAAATTGGGCTATCAACTGACTTTTGGCAGATCCTAAGGTTTTGCGTACTCCTACTTCTTTGGCACGGGCCATACCGCGTGCCGTAGCCAGGTTAATATAGTTGATCCAGGCAATAACTATCACAAAAATGGCAATGCCCAGTAACAGGTATACAGATTTCGCGTCGCCGTTGGGTCCCGCTTCCATTTTACGGTTTGAGTACAGGTGGATGTCTTTTACCGGTTGCAATGTGTAAACTGCAGATTCGTTAGGAACATCGGCCAGCCCGCGTTTAGCTATAGGTATAAATTTAGCTTCCAGCTTTCTGGGATCAACTCCGGGTTTTAGCAGCAGGTAGGTCGTAAATCCATCAGAGTACCAAAATTTATCACGTTCGTAGGTTGGAGGTACCGGATCTAACACATTCCGTGTAGCGTATGATAACATCACATTCAGCTTTAAATGCGAGTTATCAGGCATATCCTTCATTATGCCGGTTATTTTAATGGGCTTATTAAATATGGTAACGGTTTGCCCCATTGCGTTAGCTCCATGAAATAGTTTATTGGCCATGCTTTCTGATAGCACTACCGAACTTGGTTCTTTCAGTGCAGTATTTGCATCACCCTGTATTAAAGGATAACTAAAAAGTTTAAAAAAAGAAGAGCCAACCAAATAAGTATTTTTATCTACCAGGTTAGTGCTACTATAAGTTATCAGTTGTTGCCCATAACCCAGCATCTTTACATGCTCTTCTATATCATCAGGGAAAGCATCATGAAATGCCTGCCCCGCCGCCGATGCTCCAGCTGCCCATTGTGTGCTTAGTTTACCTCCCGTATACCTATCCTGGTTAACACGATAAAGCCTGTCGCTTTTGGTGTTGAAATTATCATAACTCAATTCAAAATTTACATATTGCAATATCAACAGGCAAGCCGCCATACCAACGGCTAATCCCACAATATTGATAAACGAGAAGGCTTTGTTTTTAACCAGGTTCCTGAAAACAACGCGTAAATAGTTTTTGATCATAATAAACAGTTTTGCTGCAGTAGGTATGCCAATAACATGCCTTTATTGTATCTAACTATAAATCAGATAGATAATAGCAATTCACACAATTTAACTGTTCGGTATCGTTACAACATAACGTACAGTACCGTACAATCAATAAACGCATTAAACAATTAAATAATTTCCCCTCTTTACGGCTTGCCGAAGAGAGGACGGGGAAAGCGCTTTTATAGTTTAACCCATCTAAAGGAGGCTCCACAGGAGCCCTTCGTCGCATTTTTTCTTACTATAAACAGGTTACTCCTCCGGAGTTCTTTACAAATAAATAGTTCCAGCGGAACTACCTGTTTATAGTAATACTAAACAATCTTTGATGGCTCCACAGGAGCCTCCTATTCTTAAAAGCGATTCCCCTGTAAAGAGAGCCATTGCTATTGAATATCACTTAATTTTTATAAAATTGTATATGCTTAAAAACCAAGTAGCCTTTGTTATCATCTGTTTATCTGCCATATTATTTGCCGGCTGCGGAAGTATGAAAACAGAATCGATGCTCAAAATAATGGCGCACCCGGAATGGATGCCCTTTCAATGGGCCAGCCATCCGGAATTTCAAGCCAGTAGTTATGATCGTCGTTCCATAGCCTTTGATCAGCCGGGTTGGTTTACCAACCGCGATGCCTCGCAATATATCCGTACCGATGTGGTTAACGGTCGCCAGGAACACGTGATGCTGGATGTGGACGGCCCGGGCGCAATAGTTAGATTTTGGCTGACTACTTTTAAGCGTAATGGTGTTATCCGCATCTACTTCGATAATAAAACCGAACCCGAAATTACCATACCGGCTTACGACCTCATGAAACTTGGCCTGCCGTTGGGTAGCGCGCTGTTACAGGCACATTCAAGTTATGAACCAAAAGAAAAAGGCGGCAGCACGCTTTACCTGCCTATGCCTTATGCCAAGCATTGCAAAGTTACTTTCGAGGATAAAGACAAGGATAACCAGCCGCGCTACTACCAGATCAATTATATTAAACTTTGGGCTGCCGAAACCTTCTCGATGAAGCATTTCGCCAGTATAAAAGCACAGGCTGATGCAACCAACGATAAACTATTGCATCCGGATAGTGTGATTACCGGCCCTACTACCAGCATAGACCAGCAAATAGCGGCAAACGGACAGACTTCTGTAGACTTACCTGCGGGTTCGTCAAGTATCAATATGTTGTCTATCAAAATTAAAACTGATGATCCGGCAGATTATGCTCAGGCCCTGCGATCAACCGTTTTGAAGATAGATTTTGACGGTGAGCAAACCGTCTGGTGCCCTATCGGAGATTTTTCGGGATCAGGCGTGGGTGGCAAGCCTTTGAAAAGCTGGTACCGCACTGTAACTACCCACGGCGAGATCATCAGCCGCTGGGTGATGCCTTATCAGTATAGCGCTAAAATCACAGTGATCAATCTGAATGATAAGCCCGTGCAAGTATCGCTGAAAGCAAAAACCAAAGCCTTGCGATGGAACAAACTCATCATGTATTTTCATGCCGACTGGAAGAACCAGGTTAACGTACCGCTGCGCCAGGTTGATGTGCCGGTATATCCTACAGATAAAAACTACCCGATGGATTGGGACCTGAACACTATTGAAGGCAGCGGTGTTTTTATGGGCGAGACTTTTGCTGTGTACAATCATATGCATGTTTGGTATGGCGAAGGCGACCAGAAACTTTGGGTTGATGATGCAAAATTCCCGGTTGAATATGGTACCGGTACCGAGGATTATTACAACACCTCATGGGCACCCGTGGTGCTTTACCAGACCCCATTTGCCAATGCACCTCGGGCAGATAATGCCGATTCGTTTGGTTATAACACTTTTACCCGCACCCGTAATTTAGATGCTGTACCGTTTAGTAAGTCTTTCCGTTTTAGTTTAGAAACGCTGGGCTGGAAAGATGGCTTCGCCGACTTTGCCGCTACCACCTACTGGTACGGCTTTAAAGGTGCAAAAAGCAGCGCGGCTGCACATCAATCCATCCCAACAAAATTACCTTAATCTTTTGTATAAACCGCCTGTTCAAGTGTGGACACCATAGTCGTTAACTTAAGGGGTTGAATATTTCATTTACTATCATATATCCTGTTTTTTTGGAGGGGGGCATTCTTCCCAGATCTGTTACTTATCTATGTAATAACACCGGGTATGGTTTAATGTCAGGTATAATTGGCAGTGATTTTAGAGAAAATTTACGAGTATCTGCTGGGTAAACCAACAAAAAAAGATGCGAAGCTGTCAATAAGATTAGCGGCCGTAAGAAGTATTCATCGAAATAAACCCCTTCACCCATTAGATATGGGTGAAGGGGTTTTGATCAGTTTTTATTCCTGGTGATCCATGAATAACCAATTGTAATGCTATATAATCCACTACGGCTTATTTGCTGATCAGTAAAATTGGAATTAGGTGAAAATGCATTAATGCCTAACTGTATATTAATGGCATTCTCCTTAACCGGCATCAGGTATCCTATTCCCCAGCTTGCAGTATTTAACAGTATATCGTCAGTAAAAGCAGATGAGCTAAAGCTATGCCCGATACCTGCATTAAAATACAGTCCCTTTAAAAATGTCGAACTTGTTTTTACATTCTTACTTAACAATCGTTCAGGGAAATAAAGCAATTGCATACGTACTGAAACTGGATCTAAATGGTTTGGCCCGGTAGATAACCCGCTTAAAATATGGGCATAAGATAATTCGGGTCCAATATTAAACGATGGCGATATAGGAAAATATACTGCACCGTTCGCGCCATACCCATTGTTATATATAGACCCCGATCTACTAAACATAGCACTGCCATTAAGGGCAACTATCGTTTTTTTATCTTGGCTATAAGATACATAATGCGCCACAGTACATAATAAAATACATAAAGCTACTTTATTTCTATTTTTCATCTGTAAATTTATATTTTTTATCTGTAATTACCTAAAAGACGATTGATGATTGTGATTTGTGAGGACACCAATAACGGAGGGAAATTCTTTAATCCTAACTTAACGACATTGCGATTTCGGTAGTGCGAGGCACCACAAAATTGTGATACCTAATTCCCGTTTCAGTATTTAAAAAATAGCTTAAATTCAATTTGCTGATTATCAAATAAATAAACAGTTTTTACACTTAAAAATCCTGACTTATACGTTGTTTCATTTTGTATCACCAAAATATCACATACTATTTATTATCAGCTAATTAACCAATAATCTTGTTTCATCTGTTTCACTTGTTTCACCTATTTTGTGAAACAAGCTATCATATTTTAAATAATCTGATTAGTTTAGCTTTATAATATCCTCTCCAATGAAACCTGTTTATTTATTAGCAAGCCTGCTCCTGTTAATTGCTATTCCTGAAATAGGGAACAGCCAAAACTATACTTTGGCCAAAGCGCCGCTAAGGCAAAACTCGTACATAGAATTACCTTTGGGCGCCATAAAACCCGAAGGTTGGCTGCGTCAAATGTTAATCAAGCAAAAAGAAGGCGCTACCGGTAATTTGGATAAGCTGTACCCGTCTGTAATGGGTAGCCGTAATGGCTGGTTAGGTGGTGATGGCGACCAATGGGAACGCGGCCCGTACTGGATAGATGGCTTATTACCCTTAGCCTACATTTTAAACGATAAAGCGTTGATAGCAAAAGTAAAGCCCTGGATAGAATGGTCGATAAAAAGTCAGCAGCCTGATGGTTACTTCGGCCCGTCAAAAGATTACCCTAACGAACCCGGAATACAACGCGATAACAGCCGCGACTGGTGGCCCAAAATGGTAATGCTAAAGGTATTGAAGCAATACTATGATGCAACCGGAGATAAACGCGTCATTAACCTGTTAACCAACTACTTTAAATACCAACTGAACGAACTACCCAAAAACCACCTGAATCATTGGACCTTCTGGGCCGAATGGCGCGGCGGCGATAACCTGATGGTGGTATATTGGTTATACAACATCACCGGCGACAAGTTCCTGCTTAACCTGGCCGACGTGATACACCAACAGACATTCGACTTTACAGGGTCCTTCCTAAAAGGTGAAATGCTTACGCGATTAGGCAGCGCCCACGGCGTAAACCTGGCCGAAGGCATGAAAGAACCCCTGATCTACTACCAGCAACACCCGGAAGAGAAGTATGTAGATGCCATGAAGAAAGGCCTGCATGACCTTACTAAATATAACGGTATGGCCCACGGCCTTTTTGGCGCTGATGAGTCATTACATGGCAATAACCCTACTCAGGGTTCTGAGTTGTGTACTGCTGTCGAGATGATGTTCACCTTAGAGAACTCATTGGCCATAACCGGCGATGTTGATTATGCCGACCGCTTAGAGAAGATAGCCTTCAACGCCCTGCCTGCACAAACTACCGAGGATTACATGACTCGCCAGTATTTCCAGCAAGCCAACCAGGTAATGCTAACCCGCGAGGCACGCAACTTTAACGTTAACCACGCCGGTACGGATGTTTGCTATGGCCTGCTTTCTGGCTACCCATGTTGCACCTCTAATATGCACCAGGGATGGCCAAAGTTCACCCAAAACCTATGGTATGCCACAGCTGATAAGGGTATAGCGGCGCTTGTATACTCTGCCAGTGAAGTAAGCGCCAAAGTAGGCGACGGCGTACCTGTCACCTTTAAAGAAGAGACCAACTATCCGTTCGACGAGACCATTAAGTTTACTTTAACTGTCGATAAGAAAACAAAGAAGGTTACTTTCCCATTCCACCTACGCATACCGGCCTGGTGTACTAACGCTACCATTAAAGTAAATGGCGTAGAGGAGAAACAGTCGAAAGGTAACCAGATAGTCCAGCTAAAACGCGAATGGAAAACCGGCGATGTGGTTGAATTGCAGTTACCTATGCATATCTTCAAGAATACCTGGTATGAAAATTCAGTATCTGTAGAGCGCGGACCACTGGTATACGCGCTTAAAATAGGCGAAGATGTTAAACTGGTAAAAAATGACCGCGACCCGATTGCCTATGGCAGCGAATATTATGAAGTAACACCAACCACCCCTTGGAACTATGGCCTTATTGATACCCGCAACAACCAACTGGAAAAAGCATTTGCCGTGCAAAAGAAAAATGAGGTTGCCACCTACCCATGGAACCTGGCTAACGCACCATTACAACTAACCGTTAAGGCACGTAAGATACCGGGCTGGAAACTGTATGATGGTATGACTGGTCCGCTGCCGTTTAGCGTGATCTATAACGAAGGCACACCCAAAGAAAAAGACGAAGAAATAACGCTGGTACCTTATGGTTGTACTAAACTGCGTATTTCGCAGTTTCCGGTGGTTGGGAGGTAATATGAATGTGCAGATGTGCGAATATGCAGATGTGCAAATGTTTTGATATTTAAATGTATGATGAAAAAAGCAATTATTCTATTAACCACCGTTTGCGTGTTAACCTCCTTTAAACCCAAAGAGCTAATCTGGCTTGCCATAGGCGATTCTATCACCTATTTAAACGATCATAAAAACGAAACGCAGGACCGTTTGACCAAAGGCTACTTAACCCAGGTCACAGAAAAACTGCCTTATATCCATTATATCAACAAAGGGTTTAACGGCTGGACATCAGGCGGAATAGCTAACCGTATAGACAGCCTGGGCTTGGTTAAAGCCGATGTCTATTCTGTTTTCCTGGGGACCAATGACTGGTGGCAGGGCAGGCCAATTGGCAAGCTGGATGATTATAAAAACAATGCCGGGAACAGCACTATTTATGGTTCATTCCGCATCATTATCAACAAACTAAGGGCGCTAAACCCGCAAGCTAAGATCATACTGATAACCCCCATGCAGCGGGTTGATTTTGTTTATATACTGGATAAAAAGAACACTGCTTACGGATCTTATAAAGAAAAGAACGGGCAAAGCCTGGAAGCTGTTGCCAATGCCATAGCAGCCATAGGCCAAAGCGAAAACATCCCTGTGGTTGACTTGTATCACAACAAAGATCTGCCGATGCAAAAACTGGTGAATTTTAAGCGGGTGAAAGATCCGGCAACAGGCGCATATACAAATTATCCTTACCCCAAATTTGTTGATATACCATTCAACCCACCAACTGATGATTATCCTTATCCAAAAGAAGCCATTAGTTTAACTTATGATGGCTTGCATCCGTCGGATGCCGGTTGTGCTGTTATAGCAAAGGATATTATAAAAATAATAAAGCATTTTTAACCCTGATAAAATGAGAAAGATCGCCATCGCATTAACCTTCCTGTGTATCTTAAACATAAAGGCACAAGCACAAAGAAAACCTATCACCACCACGCCGCCAATGGGTTGGATGAGCTGGTTCCCGTTTATTGATAAGATCGATGAGAAAAAGATCATGGAAGTGGCCGATGCCATGGTAAGCAGCGGGTTAAAAGATGCGGGTTATAAACTGGTTCAGTTAGATGATGGCTGGATGGCAGCAAAAAGAGATAATGAAGGCCGCCAATATGCGGATACGGCACGTTTTCCGCATGGTATGAAGTTCCTGGCAGATTACTTACATGCGCGGGGATTAAAGATCGGCATTTACTCGTCAAACGGTTCGCAAACCTGTGCCGGCTATCCGGGCAGTTATAACCATGAAGAGTTAGATGCCAAAACCTATGCTTCCTGGGGTATTGACTATTTAAAGTATGATGCCTGCGGCGAAAAGGAAAAACATACCGATCGCGAACTGCATACCCGCATGAGCAACGCGCTAAAAGCAACGGGGCGGCCTATTATGTTTGAAATCTGTATATTCTCAAGCGGTACTACCCACCTTTGGGGCGCAGAGATAGCAGACATGTGGCGTACCGGCGGTGATATTGTAAAATTTATTGATAAAACGCCCGAAGTAACTTACAAAAACTGGCGTACTAATCTTGAACAAGTTGTGGGTAAAGAAAACTATGCCGGTAACGGGCATTGGAACGACCCTGATAATTTAATAGTGGATTACCCGCGCAACAATAAACAAACTTACGAGGAAGAAAAGGCCCAATTTAGCTTATGGAGTATCGTATCGGCACCGTTGATATTAGGGAATGATGTGCGTAACATGTCGGAAGCTACGAGGAAGATCCTGCTTAACAAAGAGATCATCGCTATAGATCAGGATAAAGCAACCAAACCCGGAAGCCGTGTATTTGCTGACGATCAAAAAGAAATATGGGTAAAACATTTAAGTGATGGTAGCGAAGCAGTGGTATTGTTTAATAAGCAGGATGTGGCTTCAACACTGTCTGTCAATTTTAAAGACATCGGTGTTGCCCAAAAAGGTAAGGTCAGAGATCTGTGGGAACATGAAAACAAGGGTATTTTCACCAATATTTATACTACAAAAGCTGCAGCGCATGGGGTTATTATGATAAAGTTGACGGCGCTTAAATAAGGTTAGGCGCTCATAGCTATATTTACAGCTCCATAATTTCTTAATACGTCTACCGCTTCCTGCATTTCTATGGACGAATCGGCGTGTACCTTTAAAATTACTTTGTTTTCGACGGCAGGTATAATCAGGATGTCTTCCTCGGTAAAATCGTTTGCCAGTAGGTAAGATTTCGCGTCTTCCGCATGCTCCATATCTTTAAAGGTTCCTGTTGCTGTGTGTGATCTCATAGCCTATCAACAGCATATCTTTCAAAGTGTTTTTTATGACATCACAACAAAGGCCTATCCACGTTGTGATTATTTTTCAACAGAAGCCACTTTTACGCTATTGCTTTTTTTGTCTATCAGCTTACGTATTTTGTTGTTCAATATCTTAGGTTCGAATGGCTTAGCTATAAAATCGTCAACTCCGGCTTTTCTGGCCTCGTTTCTTTCACACTGAATTACGGAGGCTGAAAAAGAAATGATCGGGATATCTCTTTTATCTGAGTCTATCATTTCGTTTCTTATTTTTCGTGTAGCTTCATACCCATTCATAACCGGCATGTGGGTGTCCATCAGTATGAGCTTGTAATTGTTGTTTTGCAGTTTTTCAAATGCCTCCAAACCGTTATTCGCCAGATCCACATTAACGTTCCATTCTTTTAGCATCTCCACAATTATAAATTGGTTAACCTGGTTATCTTCAACCAATAAAATGGAAACGTCATCAAACTTTGGCAAATCTGATAATTGTTTTTCTTCTTTTTCTGTCTTTTCTACAGCAGATGCCAGGTCATACCAATTACAAAAAGAGAATGTAGTTCCTACCCCCATTTCACTTTCTACATTTAAAACACCGCCTTTTAATTTAATTAGCCGCTTAACAATAGAAAGCCCTAAGCCTGTGCCGCCAAATTTTTGCCATGTCTTATCTTCTACCTGTTCAAACCGTGTAAATATCCTTTCTATTGATGATTTAGGAATACCAATACCTGAATCTTTAACTACAAATTCTAACTGTACCCTTTCGTCGCCTTTGTCTATCAGGTTAAGTTGGATTTTAATATTGCCATTGTGTGTAAATTTTATGGCGTTGTTTATTAAATTCATTAAGATCTGATTTAGCCTTAATGAATCAGCCATTATTAATTCAGGTACATCTTTGTCAACTTCACATATCAGCTCTAAACCTTTATCATAAGCCATTGGGCGTGTCAGGTCGCAAATGGTTCCTATCAACTTAACAACATTGGTTTCTGATCTTATTATTTCTACTTTACCGGCATCAATTTTTGCACTTTCTAAAATATCATTTACTATACCCAGCAACGCGTTTGACGAAAAGCCCATCAGCTTGATCATCTCTTGTTGATCTTCATTAATCGGCGAGTCTTTTAAAAGATGGGTAAGCCCTATAATTGCATTTAAAGGCGTGCGTATTTCGTGGCTCATATTAGCCAAAAAATTCTCCTTGCAAATTCTATTCTTTTCTGTTAGTTCAATAGCTTTAAACAACTCTTCCTGGTACATCTGCAATTCCATGTTTTTTCGTTGTATCTCTTTTTCATGACTAACTAAAGTCATTAACGATTTAACCTTGGCAAGCAGGATATAAAGATCCAGCGGTTTAAATAAATAATCTACAGCTCCTTTTCCTAACCCCTTTACAACATGATCCGGATCCATGGATATTCCGGTCATCAACAATACCAGGATATCCTCTGTTAATGGGTCGCCTTTAATAATATCAAGCAATTCAAACCCGCCTATCTCGGGCATATTAACATCAATAAGCGCTATGGAAATATCATTATCGATGCAAATTTGCAAGGCTTGTTTGGGGCAAGTAGTGGTAAATATATTTAGCTGCTCTTGCTCTAAAGATGATTCTAAAGCCATTAGATTATCGGCGATGTCGTCAACAATTAGAATATTGATCTTTTCTGATAAAACTGAACTCATACTTTCCCTTTCAATTTACACACTTTCCTTAAGTGAAATATTAGAAGTTATTATTATTCAAATCACATACGCTCAGATGCTATAATATATAACAATATTAATCATAAAAAATGTATTATCTATCTCATTTTAAATTATTTATTAAAAATCAGTAAAAATACCTATTTCATTTACGTAAATATACTTTAGCTAAACCTTATTGAATAATAGTTAATAAAACTAATATAATTATACTATTTATATAGCAATAAATATTGATCTTTATAAAATAACAGACAACAAATACCATACCTTTTATTGTTGTTTTAACCAATAATGACACCTTAGGTTGAAAACAATGATTCTGCTCAAAAAGAAATGTTGCTTGTTTTACATGCAATACAAATAATACAGAACTTCTGTTTGCAAACAAACGTAAATTTAAATACAGCCATAAAGTATTAATAAACAGAAACTTACAATCAATAAACAATTATATTTTTTGTAACATTTTCATATACAAAAGGTATATTTCCTTAATTTACTAACTTAAAGTAAAATTAAGCGCTTAATCGGCTCATTTATTTGCAACTTTTTGATATATTAGTATCGTAAAGTATGGTACAACCAATTAGTGTATAATTGCTATAAAAAGAATATCCCCTGCTTATAAACCAACACCTAACAGGTTTGATTTTGAGCTTCTTTTTCATAGTTTGATCACATATACACCAATAAATCTATCGCTGGAGCTAACATGAATAACAAGAACACTATAACAGCCATTTTTTCTGAACAAGCTAAGCTAAACCCGGAGAACATCGCTATTGTTTTTGAGAATGAAAAACTTACTTATAAAGAGTTAGAAGACCGATCTAATCAGCTGGCCCATTTTTTAAGATCGAAGGGCATTGTTGAGGACTTGCTTGTACCAATATGTATAAACCGATCAATTGAAATGATCATTGGCATTTTGGGAATTTTAAAAGCAGGCGGGGCTTATGTACCCATCGACCCTGAATACCCAAAAGACCGGATCGCTTATATTTTAACCGATACCAAAGGTAAATTGGTTATTACGGATACCAATAGCTCGATTTTACTTAAAGAAGATAATATCGATATTGAAATCATAGATATCGAAGGAGAACGATTAAGTATCGATAAACTCCCCGTTACACCACCTTCAATAAATTTACAACCCCATAACCTGGCGTATATCATTTATACATCAGGGTCGACCGGGATGCCTAAAGGTGTAATGATAGAACACCGAAACTTAATCAGGCTTTTTTTTACAGAAAATCCCTTATTCGATTTTAAGGAAACAGACGTATGGACAATGTTTCATTCGTTTTGTTTTGATTTTTCTGTTTGGGAAATGTATGGTGCCTTGCTATTTGGTGGCCGTTTGGTGGTTATTCCTAAATCTGTCGCTAAAGATGCTGCAGCCTATGCCGATTTGATACTTAAAGAAAATGTAACCATATTAAATCAAACCCCATCGGCATTTTATTTATTGCAGGAGCATATACTTAATACAGCAGCTACTATTCCCTTAAGATACGTAATATTTGGCGGCGAGGCACTTACCCCGTCTAAGTTAAAGACCTGGAAAGACCGGTACAAGAATTGCAAGCTCATTAATATGTATGGTATCACAGAAACTACCGTACATGTTACCTATATTGAATTAACAGCCGAACATTGTAACAGCAGCAAAAGTGTTATTGGTAGTCCCATCCCAACGCTTTATGCTTATGTATTAAACAATGAGCAGCAAAAAAGCCCCCTTGATGAAGAAGGCGAACTTTATATTGGTGGCGAAGGCTTGGCACGTGGTTATTTAAACCTGCCGGAACTAACCGCTTACCGTTTTATAAAAGATCCGTTTAGTACTGATAAGGATGCCCGCTTATACCGCACAGGCGACCTGGCTAAAATAATGGCCGATGGAAGCCTGGAATACATGGGCCGTATAGATGACCAGGTAAAAATTAATGGTTTTAGGATAGAACTTGGTGAAATAGAAAACAATATAAGCGCATTTACCGGTATTGAACAATGTGTTGTATTGGCGCAGGAAAATACTATTGGCGAAAAAAAGCTGATCGCTTATATAAAAAGCGCCCAAAAGGTAAACAAGCAGTTGCTTTTAAAGCACCTGCAAACCAAGTTGCCCGATTATATGGTGCCGCGCATTTTTATCGATATTGATACCATTCCACTAACCCGGAATGGCAAAACAGATAAAGCTGCTTTGTCTAAAATAAAACTGGTTAGGCCTGATCTTGCAGTGCTGTATAAAAAACCAAAAACTAAAACCGAAGAAGATCTTAGCAGTGTATGGGCCGGTTTACTGGAGATAACCAAAATTGGTATTGATGACAACTTTTTTGAACTGGGCGGCAGTTCATTATTGGCGCAAAAAGCAGTAGCCGAATATGCCAATAAATTCAACTACATCCTTCCGGTTACTAAACTTTACCAATACCCTACCGTTGGCGGGCTTGCAAAATTTATTGATAAAAAACCTGCCGGAAACAATAACAGTGTTGAAAAACGTACAGATGGATCAAACTCAACAGACATTGCAGTTATTGGTATGGCCGGCAGATTTCCGGGCGCTGATACAATAAACGCATTGTGGCATGTGTTGATGGAAGGAAAAGAAACAACTTCGTTCTTTACCGAGGACGAACTGGACCCTGCTATTCCGCTTCAATTAAAAAAAGACCCTACTTATGTAAAAGCACGCGGTATTATAAAAGATGCCGAATACTTTGACCCTGCATTTTTTGGTATCAACCCCAAACTAGCCGAGTTAATGGACCCGCAGCAACGTGTTTTTTTAGAGATTGCCTGGGAAGTGTTAGAAAAAACAGGTCATTTACCTGCCAAATACACTCATAAAATAGGTGTATTTGCGGGTGTTGGCACCAATACCTACTACGAGGATAATGTATTACCGCATACCGAGCTTATTGATAATGTAGGTAAGATGCAGGTATTATCGGTTAATGAAAAAGATTATATAGCATCACGTACCTCTTACCATCTAAATTTAAAAGGACCGGGTGTTAGTGTTAATTCTGCCTGTTCAACATCATTACTTGCTATTGCACAAGCGGTAAACGCTTTACGTACCGGCCAATGCGATGCTGCCATTGCGGGTGGTGCAAGTATTACTTCTCCTATAAAAAGTGGGCACCTGTACCAGGAAGGTAGTATGTTAAGTGCCGATGGTCATTGCCGCTCGTTTGACAATGACTCTACAGGTACTGTATTTAGTGACGGCGCAGGTGTTGTTTTATTAAAAAAATTAGATAATGCTAAACGCGATGGTGATATAATATACGGCATAATTAAAGGCGTTGGTATAAATAATGATGGCTACGGCAAAGGAAGCTTTACCGCGCCAAGTTCTGACGGACAGGCCGATGCTATTAGCAGCGCTATTATTGATGCAGGTATTGAAGCCGCTGATATTACCTATATTGAAGCACACGGTACGGGAACACCTATCGGTGACCCTATTGAAATTGAAGGATTGGTTACCGCCTTCGGGAAGCAGGATAAGAACCAATATTGCGCCATTAGTTCAATAAAAAGCAACTTTGGGCACCTTACACAAGCTGCAGGTGTTGCCGGTCTGATAAAAGTATGCTTGTCATTACATCATAAAAAGTTATTTCCATCAGTTGGGTTTAAAACACCTAATAAGCATATTGACTTTGAAAATAGTCCGTTTTATGTTAACGACAGATCGAAGGATTGGGAAACCGATAAAAAACGCATTGCCGGTGTTAGTTCATTTGGCGTTGGCGGCACCAACGTTCATGTTGTTTTAGAAGAGTATGAAAATGCAGAACAGCTATCATCACCAGGCCGCCCGTTTGAATTAATTGCTTTTTCTGCAAATACAGAAAACAGTCGCGATAATTATGCGAATGCGCTGGGTAACTTTATTAAAGATAACCCAACCACTCATCTTACTGACATTGCTTATTCATTACAAAGAACACGAAACGAATTTAGCTATCGCAGATTTGCAGTGGCCGATACCGCACAAAATTTAACAGATATACTTTTTGCCGCGCCTGCTACATCAAATATCAATAACCTGAAAGAATTACCCGGCGAAATTGTATTTACATTTCCTGGCCAAGGAGCACAATATTTAAATATGGGGGCCGATCTTTATAAACAGGAGCCCGTTTATAGAGCAGCAATTGACCAATGCGCCGAAATACTACATCAACATGTTGATATTGATATCAGGACGATCATTTATCCTGAAGTAGTATCAGATGCGGCGAACGATAATTTAAGAAATACAAAATACACCCAACCTGCATTATTTGTTACTGAGTACGCTTTGGCTAAACTATGGATAAGTTGGGGAATCACCCCAACCCTATTCTGTGGGCATAGCATAGGCGAATATGTAGCAGCTCATCTATCGGGTGTGTTTTCTTTAGAGGATGGATTAAAGTTGATTGCCTTACGGGGCAAAATGGTTAGCGAATTACCATCAGGCAGCATGCTTTCTATAAGAGAAGATATGGCCACTGTATCGGCTTTGCTACCCCCCAATTTATCTATAGCAGCAGTTAACAGCCCTAAGCTTTGCGTAGTTGCAGGCCCTGATGAAGATATTGCCGGTTTTTGTAAGATATTAGACAGTAAAGAGATCGTAAACAAACCATTATTTACAAGTCATGCCTTCCACTCGTCCATGATGGATCCTATTTTGCAAGGCTTTAGGGAAGTGGTTGATGAAGTAACTTTCTCTGCACCATTAATACCTATTATATCTACTGTTACTACTAATATTTTAACTAACGCCGAAGCTACCAGTGCTGATTATTGGGTAAATCATTTAAGAAATACGGTACAGTTCTCAAAAGCTGTTGAAACTATATTAACTTATGATAACCCGTTATTTTTAGAAGTTGGGCCAGGTAATGTAACAGCTACCCTGGTAAAACAAACAGCCGGCTTTAAAGGATCGGCTTCGGTAAAAGCAATTGCATCTTTAAGTAATAAAGACAATGAGTACTTCACTATATTAACCGCTTTAGGGCAACTGTGGAACAATGGATTAACACCTGATTGGGAGAATTTTTATACTGGACAGCAACGCGCGTTAGTTGAGCTGCCATCGTACCAGTTCGACCGAAATAAATATTGGGTTGAAGCTAACCGAAGCAACCATTTAACCCAAATCAACGTAAATGCAATGGTGTTTGAGCCCATTGCAACACAAAATCATATTCTTCCGATTGAGGAAAACACAAACACAACTGACACCTTTGCAATGAGAAAAAGCAATCTGACTTCAAAAGTTAAAAAAGTTTTAGAAGATGCTTCTGGTATTGAAATGGCAAATGTGGGATCAGACACCAGTTTTATTGAAATTGGATTAGATTCACTATTGCTGACGCAAATTGCCATTTCTTTAAAAAGAACCTTCAATTTGCCAATTACCTTCAGAAAACTAAATGAAGAATATCCAACGCTTGAAACTTTAGTTAATTATATTGAACAAAATACCGAACCGGAAGAGTTATCCGTAACTGCTGCCCCTGTACAAGCCAATATACAATTTAACACTACGGCGGCAACAAACGATCCGATGGCGCTTATCACCCAGCAATTGCAAATGCTTACCCAACAAGTAATGTTAATGCAAGGTGGTAATAATGGTGCAATTGCTAATGTCGCGCCGGTTAAGGCAACTACCTTAGCTACACAACCAAAACAGGCCGACGCAGAATTATCCAACGAAGATAAAATAGAAATTAAAAAACCGTTTGGTGCTACCCCTAAAATAGAGCGTCAATCAACAACTTTAGATCAAAAGCAAGTAGATTTTTTAAAGAACCTTACCACTGTCTACAATAATAAGACTCAAAAAAGTAAAGAATATGCGGCAAAAAGCCGCCCTTTTATGGCAGATCCGCGAGTGGTATCAGGCTTTAAGCCCACCACCAAAGAATTGGTTTATCCCATAGTGATCAACAAGTCAAGCGGAAGCAAAATGTGGGATATTGATGGCAATGAATATATTGACGCTTTAAATGGTTTTGGATCTAATATGTTAGGCTACCAGCCTGATGTGATCAAAAAGGCTATGCATGAGCAAATTGACAAGGGCTATGAAGTAGGTCCACAGCATGAGTTAGCTGCCGAGGTATCAAAATTAATATGTGAATTTACAAATTTTGACCGGTCTGCCCTATGCAGTACAGGCTCTGAAGCAGTATTAGGTTGTATACGTATAGCCCGTACAGTTACCGGCCGGCCGTTAATAGTTGCTTTTACCGGTTCATACCACGGTATTGTTGATGAGGTATTGGTGCGTGGCACAAAAATTTTAAAATCATTTCCGGCAGCGGCAGGTATTATGCCTGAGGCTGTACAAAACATATTGGTGCTTGATTACGGCACCGAAGAATCATTAGCCATAATAAAAGAACGTGCGGACGAGATAGCCGCCGTAATTGTTGAACCCATACAAAGCCGTCGGCCTGAATTTGTGCCGATAGACTTTTTAAAGAAGGTGAGAGAAGTTACCCAGGAAACAGGATCTGCATTAATTTTTGATGAAGTAATTACCGGCTTTAGGTTTCACCCGGGCGGTGCGCAGGCCATTATGGGCATCAAGGCTGATATCGCGTCATACGGTAAAGTAGTGGGTGCAGGTGTGCCTATTGGCATTATTGCAGGGAAAAAAGAATACATGGATGCGCTTGACGGCGGTACATGGAACTATGGCGACCAATCATTCCCTGAAATTGGGGTAACTTACTTTGCAGGTACTTTTGTGCGCCATCCCTTAGCATTGGCTTCGGCAAAAGCTTCTTTAGAATATATGAAAGCCCGTGGCCCTCAGTTACAGGAAGAATTGAATGCCAAAGGTGTTTATATTTCAAAAGCTTTAAATGATGCATTTGAAAAAAGGCAATTACCTATTTATGTTGCAAACTATGGCTCGCTTTGGAAGATCAAATACCATGAAGAATTACCATACAGCGATTTAATGTTTGTTTTAATGCGTCAAAAAGGCATACATATATTAGATAGTTTTCCGTGCTTTATAACTGAGGCTATGTCGTATCAGGATATTGACAAAATTATTGCTTGCTTTACAGAAAGTATGGATGAAATGATCAATGCGGGCTTTTTCCCGCAATTAAATAAACCCAATACCGCTTTTGATCCTAAAGCGATAGTAATTGATATAAATAACCCACCGGTTAAAGGTGCAAAATTAGGTAAAGATAAAGCCGGTAACCCCGCCTGGTTCATTCAACATCCTACAGAGGATGGTAAATATTTGCAGGTTGAAGTGAATTAGTGTTATATGACGAATACGTACTTAGAAAGAAATTTTACTGAAGTTGATTTTAACCCTTTCGCAGACGGGAAAGAGATCGAAAAGACCGTAGCGATCAATGAGCCGCAAAGAGAAATATGGCTATCTTGTATGCTTGGCGGAGATGCTGCAAATTTAGCCTATAATGAATCTGTTTCTTTAGACCTACATGGCACCTTTAATACAACTGCCTTTACAGAGGCGGCTAAAGAAGTTGTAGCAAGACATGAGGCACTACGCGCTACGGTTAGCACAGATGGCGAAACGTTGATCATCTATAAAAATATTCCGTTTACTATTACCACCGAAGACATCTCATTAGTTGCTGATCAAGATACTTATTTGCAGGATTTTATAGCGAAAGAAATGCTGCATGTTTTTGATTTGCAGGAAGGACCTTTATTGCGCGCCTTTTTACATAAGCTAAATCATACTCATTATTATTTCACCATAGTGGCTCATCACATCGCTTGTGATGGGTGGTCAATAGGTGTGATACTGGAAGATATAAGTAAAATATATAACGCAAAAGTTAAACACGTACCTGTACAACTTGGAAAAGCAGACCAAATAAGCGACTATGCTGTTGAAATGACCCACTTTAAACAAAACGGGTCTTACCAGCAAGTTAAAAAATATTGGTTAGATATGTATAAAGACAGTATACCTGTCATTGATTTCCCTACTGATTATCCCAGACCGGCCATACGAAGCTATAAAGCCCAAAGGATAGACCAGGTTTTACCACAAAAATTGGTAGATCAATTAAAGAATTTAGGAGTAAAATCCGGCATCAGCCTGGTAAATACCTTGCTTAGCGCTTTCGAGATATTTTTGTATTTAAAAACAAATGACCGTGATATTGTAGTTGGCATAGCATCTTCGGGCCAGGCAGCCACCGGAAACTTTAACTTGGTGGGCCATTGCGTTAACATACTTTCATTAAGGAGCCGGGTCGAACCTGACCTTTCTTTTAGTAATTATGTAACCAAACGCAAAGGCGCTTTTTTGGATGCTTATGAAAATCAGAATTTCACTTACGGCGAATTAGTAAAAAGCCTGAATTTCACAAGAGATACTTCAAGGATCCCCCTTTCCCCTATCGCATTTAATGTCGACCTTGGGATGGATTCAGGTGTGTCATTTGATGACCTAACCTATTCGCTAATTTCTAATCCCCGGGCTTATGAGGCTTTTGAATTATTTTTGAACGTGACGAGTTCAAGGTCGTCATTTATATTAGAATGGTCATATAATACCCAATTATTCAAAGCATCAACTATAACGCAATTATCTGCCGAGTTTGAACAACTTTTACAAACCATAGTTGATAATCCTGCTATCACAATAAAGGAACTATCTGATAGCAAAGCTGATTTATATAAAGAAAAGATAGTTCAATGGAATAACACGCAAACAGATTACCAGAAGGATAACAACCTATTTGAATTGATTGAGGAAGCTGCAGCAAAATATCCTGATAAAATTGCATTTACATTTAAAGACGAAAGCTTAACCTATACGCGTTTGGTCGAGCTTGCAAATCAACTGGCTGCTCATTTAATAGCAAGTGGTGTAAAAGTAGGTGATATAGCCGGTTTAGCGGTAGACCGATCTACAAAAATGATCGTATCTATGCTGGGCATTTTAAAAGCAGGGGCTGTCTATGTTCCACTTGACCCGGAATACCCGCAGGACAGGATCGAATTTATGCTGGCCGACTCTGACACTAAAGTATTGCTGATATCAAAAGCACATGAGCATAAATTTAAATCGAACGCTACACAGATAGTAATAGAAGATATTTGGGATAAACTAAATACTGGCAAAGAAACTTGCCCGCCAATAACTATAAAAGGTACAGACCTGGTTTATATATTATATACATCAGGTTCTACAGGCAAACCAAAAGGAGTTAAAGTAAGGCATTTTAACCTTATAAACTTCCTGACAAGTATGCGCCATACACCGGGCATAACTAATCAGGACCGCCTACTGGCTATTACTACCATATCATTTGACATATCAGCTTTCGAGTTATTTGTACCACTGGTAAACGGAGCGCAGATCATACTTTCTGATAAAGAAGCATCCGGCGATCCGCGCATTTTGCTTGAGATGATCGAAAAAGATAACATATCCATCATGATCACCACGCCATCTACCTGGATGGCTATGATAGATGTCGGCTGGACCAAAAAATATCCGTTAAAAGTTTTATGTGGTGGAGAAGCGTTGCCAAAAAACCTTGCAGACAGATTGATAGACCTGTCAAGTGAAGTATGGAACAACTATGGGCCAACAGAAACAACAGCTTGTACTACTCTTAAAAGGATTTATAAAGAAGATGACGCGATTAATATAGGCTGGCCTATTGACAACGCGCAGGTCTACATCCTTAATGATGCCAATGAATTAGTAGCGCCCGGAACGATAGGCGAGATATTTATTGGTGGCGATGGTGTAACGGCCGGTTATTTAAACAGGCCCGAACTTACTAATGAACGTTTTATTGATAACCCATTCAGCAAGATAGTTGGGGCCAAGATGTATAAAACGGGCGATCTTGGTAAGTTTACCGATAATGGCGATATACAATACTTTGGCAGAAGCGATCACCAAGTAAAAATCAGAGGATTAAGAATTGAGCTTGGAGAAATTGAAAGCATTCTTGCCGAACAAAACACCATTAAACAGGCCGTAGTTTTAGCCGTGACTGATACAGCCGGAGAATCACGTCTTGTGGCTTATATCGTATTAAAACAAGAAAACAACAATACGAAATCATTAATAGATAATTGGAAGGAAACTCTCAGGCAAAAACTGCCCACATATATGGTTCCTAACAACTTTGTGATTGTTGAAACTATACCACTAACAGCAAATAATAAGATAGATAATAAGGCGCTTCAAAAAATGCAACCGGCAAATGCTTCCGCGGGTAAAAATGCATCATTACCGGTTAATCAAAGCGAGCAATTGATCTTCGATGTATGGAAAGAGATTTTAGGTCTGCAAAACATAAATACTGAGGATGATTTTTTCGAAATAGGCGGACACTCATTATTGGCTGTCAAAATGATGTCGACATTAGAAAAACACATTGGAAAACGACTTCCGTTAGCTACGCTTTTTGAAAATTCGACTATTAAAACACTAGCTCTAAAAATATCCTTAGACGAATCTGAAGCATGGGAAACATTGGTCCCTATAAAATCTACAGGTACAAAAACACCGGTATATCTTATACATGGCGGCGGGTTAAACATTCTGTTGTTTAAATCAATAAGTAAATATTTTGATGCAGACCAACCGGTATACGGGATTCAGGCGTTTGGGCTTACTAAAGACACACCAGTACCAACTACTATCGAAGAAGCTGCAAAAAGGCATATCGAAGAGATACTGCAAAACAATACAAACGGTCCATATGCTTTAGCAGGGTATTCATTAGGTGGTTATATTGCTTTTGAAATGGCTAAGCAACTTAAAAATATGGGCAAAGAAGTTGTAATGCTTGGAATAATTGATACGTATGCAGATTTGAATTTACTTGAATCTAAAACCATTCTGCTATCTAAAAAATTCAAAAGACAGTTTAAAAAAATTCCGTTTTTTACAAAGTCATTTTTAGCTCACCCTATTGAAAGTATCGCTTATCAATTCATTATTTTAAAATATAAAGTACAAAAACTATTTGCGCCTGATTATGTCATTGCAAAAGAAGTATTAACGGCGCGCGAAACAGAGATTTACAAAATATACGAAAATGCTTACAGTAGTTATATTTTGGAGCCTTTAGATTTGAAGATTACTTTATTTAGAGTAAGTAAACGGCTTTATTTCTTAGATGACCTGGTGTACTTGGGTTGGAATAAATTTACAACTAAAGAGGTAGATATACGAGAAGTGCCCGGCGATCATAAAACATTCCTTTATCCACCTTATGATAAGGAATTTGCTCAGGTTGTACAAAAAGTATTAGATAAGCAGGCAAATTAATTAGCAGTATGTTATCAGAAAATAAACCAAGCCTCCGTCAGGTTAACTGGATAACTTATTCTGATAACATGGATCTTAAAACGGATGCAAATTATGTATTTAAGGTCGATGTAGAAAAATACTATAATCTTATTAATGCAGATTATTCAAATTTATTATCGCCAGATGAGATAGCAAAGGCAGATTGTTTTAAACAGGATGCCGACAAAAGACGTTTTATTTCCGGCCGATATTTTATAAGATATATAATCTCTAAAAGGTTTCATCAAGTACCCGCAGACATTGTGCTGAAGTATACAAAATTTAACAAGCCATTTTTACCTGGCATTGAATTTAATATAACACATAGCGGTAATTACCTTCTTGTTGCAATAAGTAATAATCCCATTGGTATTGACATAGAATTTATAGATGACACCTTTGATTATAAGGTTATGCTTCATGATATTTTCAATGCAAATGAAATAGCTTACGTAAAAAACAATCAAGCCAACACATTGAATTTCTATACACTTTGGACAAGAAAGGAAGCTCTGTTAAAGGCAACAGGTGAAGGACTAATTGATGATCTTAAAAAGGTAAACTGCTTAGATAATGTAGTAGAGAGGCAGCAATCGCGTTATATTTTAACCAGCTTCACAATAGATAATTATATGGCTGGTTTAGCATCAACTGCAAACAGTAATCTAATCTTTTTGAACTATAATTAACTTTTATTAACCATTGCTCATAGCTTCTTCCATATCTACTTTTAAGAAAACCAAAATATTTTCAAGTGTTTCACAAAGTTGCTCAACCAGTACGTTTAACTGTTTACTATCAAAAGGTTCATAATACTCCAGTTCTTTAATTACCTGAGTCAAAGAGGTTACCTTAATATGGATTAGCGAGGTTTTTATCTTATGAACAATTTCTGATACCTCTGCCCAATTATCCTCTTTAGCCATTTTTTTTATATTTTCCTTTTCTGTAGATAACATGCTTATTAATAAGCTAATAACTTTATTGAATAAGGCATCGTCATTTTTACTTAATGACCGAATTTCTGCCAGGTCATAAAGCGATGTAAGTATTTCTTTGTTATTAACATCTTCCTCACTGTCACCATCTTCCGATACAGTATTTAAGTTTAGTACGGCAACCAATTTATCAAATAAATATCTCTCAGAATATGGCTTTAAAATAAAATCATTCATTTTAACGCTTTGATATCTCTGAATTTCGCCTTGCATCGCCCCTGCTGTAAATGCAACAATGGGAATATCAGCCTTTTTCTTATCATCCATGCCTCTAATGTATTTGGCTGCTGTAAGACCATCCATTTCAGGCATTTGGATATCCATCAAGATGATATCGTAATCATTTTCTTCCAGCTTCTTAATAATCTTTATACCATCTCCAACAATATCTGTTTCGCATCCCCATGATTCTAATATATTTCTTATCAAAAATTGGTTCAGGTCAACATCTTCTCCAACAAGCACACGCTTCCCCTTGAGCTTAGCATAGTCAATTTCGGCAGATTTGGCCTCAACAATATGCTTGGCGGCATCTTTTTTATATGTTAAAGTGAAAACAAACTCAGTGCCTACACCTAATTTACTATATACTTTTATATGCCCGCCTTGCATATCTATTAGTTTTTTACAAATTGATAGGCCTAAACCGGTACCTCCATAATTGCGTGTAGTACTTAATGACGCCTGCACAAACGGCTTGAAAATTTCTGATAAATTTTTCTCACTAACCCCTATCCCGGTATCTTTAACAGAAAACGATATTTTTATTTTATCCTCTAAATCAAGTATAGTATTAACCGTAACTACAACAGAGCCAACTTTAGTGAACTTTATTGCATTACTTAATAGGTTAGACAGAATTTGTGAAAAGCGATATTGGTCGCCTACTACTATCAGGTCTTTGTCTACATAATCCTTTAAAACAATTTCTAACCCGGATTCTTTTGCCTTATGTTGAAATAATTGAATAGTACGTTCAATTTTATGCGAAATATTAAACGGATGGCTTTCAAAGCCAACCTTACCAAAACCAATTTTTTCGGTATCCAATATGTCATTAATTAAGATCAACAGATTGTTTATTGATTCTGAACTTAATTTAACATAATGCTCTTGCTTCTCATCTAAATTGGTTTTCATTAAAAGGTTGTTTAATCCCAATATACCATTGATAGGCGTACGTATTTCATGGCTCATATTTGCCAGGAAATACTCTTTTTGTTTTGCCAGGTTTTCTGAAGTAAGTTTAGCAAAGCGCAACTCCTTTTCCATCTTAACCCTATCTGTAATATCTTGCGAAAAACCAATTATGTAAGATACAGATTCTGATTCTTGCACCTTATAATTATGATAATACATATACAAGATCTGCCCTCCATGTTTAGGTAAGATACGGAAAACACCTTTTCCACTTCCTTCATTTATTATCTTATCCAGATAAACAACCTGAAAATATCTACGATCAAGTGCAGGCAACAGGTCTTGAATATTAACCCCTACAATGTCGGCATCTTTAAAACCAAGGATACTTTTAGCGGCCGGGTTACATGAAATAAGCTTGCCGTCAAGGTTATGTTTATAGATCAACGCGGGGCTGTAGGCATAAAGATCGCGGTATCGTTTCTCGTCAACAATTAACCTGTTTATAGCTAATTGTACCGGGCTGGTGGCTTTACTTCTGTATACAGCTATTTCATCATTAAAATTACTGTCAACATTTTGCATATCGCCATAAAACACTGTCTGATTTTCAAGCCCGAAACGTTCCAATTTACCGAAAAACAAAATTTCAGGATATGATATTAGCTGCAGGTAAAAAAACTGACCGATTAAACTATCTGATAAATTTGAATTTGTTGATTTTTCGTCCGCATTTTTAACTAAAAAAATAGACGAAAAAAGACTACCGTTTATCAGTCCTGCAAGTTGGAAAACTTTTTTGCTACAAGATTCAATATTAAAGTTTTCATCAAAAATTATATGATATGGGAAAACTTTATTAAGTTGCTCTTGGGTAATAGTGAAATTCATTAATAGCTACTATATTTAGTATAAATATAATGAAACAATCTACTTAATAGAATGTAATTAACAAATATTAGAAATTGTTAGTATAATTTAAATATGTTTAGGTGTATATTCACCCCGAATTAAAATATTTGGCAAACGCATATTTTAAACTAAAAAAAAATACTAACATAAAATATTGATAACAATACCCTTTATACTCTTAAAAAGGGTATAAAATACATATATATAAATACCTTTACAGGGTTTACTTGAGTAAATCAAAATATTACCTATATTAGTAATGAAATGGTAATTATTTATTAAATTACTTACTATTCAAGCTAATTTGTTTAAAATTGACAAAAACTAACGTTACTTATTAGAATATATGAATATGTCCACCTCCAGTAAAGTCAAAATACTAATTATTGAAGATGACGCGTATATGCAACTCATATTATCAGAATACTTAAATGAAATTTATGAGACAGAAACTTGCAACAATGTGCTTGACGCATTAAATTACCTACAAAATGGTAACATTCCAGATTTGATCTTATCCGATTTAAACACCCCAAAAATTAGTGGATTGGAACTTATTGCTCAATTAAAAGCAAGCAGTTTTTTTAAATCACTCCCAGTTATTATCATATCTGGCGACGACTCTTCTGATAAACGAATAAAATGTTTAAATGCCGGGGCCGATGATTATATCGTAAAACCATTTAACCCCGCCGAGTTAGAAGCACGCATAAGAGTAGTATTAAAGCGAACCGGAAAATAGCCCACCAAAATGACTGAATTAGCTTCATCAAATGAAAAAAAATTTATTGTACTAATAAACTTTGATGAAAATGACTTTTCACAAGTAAGTGTCTGCAATTTTAACCAGCGGCAACTACTCCGTTTTAACAGCACTGTAGAACTTATTGCTGCATGGGAAGCCAATTCCTTCGACGTTGTAGCCATTATTTCAAAAAGCGAAATACTGGGTAATTTTGGCATTAATATTATTGACATTCTTGATAATAAGGGATTTCCTAAAACACCTGTTTTTTTAATTGCAACCCATTTTAATGAAAACTTATGCAGCATTGCGTTAAGCAGCCGCATTGTGGATGTATTTGAATCGCCGATAGTGCCCACCGAAATTGAGACGCGGGTTAACTTCACCATAGAAAACTGGACAGCCTTACAAGCACCTTTTAAAAGAGAAAAAATACCTGGTTATAAAACACCTCTTGGCAAGCGTGTATTTGACATCTTATTTTCAGGAACTATATTGATTTGTCTTTCACCTTTGTTTTTAATTATTTACCTGATCATCAAGATCGGTTCGCCGGGGCCTGCATTTTATTATTCTTACAGGGTTGGAACCGGTTATCGTATATTTAAATTTTACAAGTTCAGGTCGATGTACATTAATGCAGATAAAAAGCTACAGGATCTAAAACACCTAAATCAATATAACGACGGTGCTTTAGTTACCGAACCCGAAACCAAACTGGCAGAAAATTTATGCGGAGATTGCAGTGGATATGGTAAATGTCAGTTTCCACTGTATGCCGACAATAATACCATGTGCGAGAAAGATTACATCAAAAGCGCTGCAGCCGGGTCGGCATTTATTAAAATCAAGGACGATCCAAGGGTAACAAAAATTGGCAATTTTATACGTAATACCAGTATTGATGAACTGCCGCAACTATGGAATGTATTTATTGGCAACATGAGTATTGTTGGTAACAGGCCCTTACCATTATATGAAGCAGAAAAATTGACTACTGATAAATATTCACTTCGTTTTCATGCACCTGCAGGTATAACAGGCCTATGGCAGGTAGAAAAACGCGGGAAGGGCGGCATGAGCGAAGACGAAAGATTAATGCTTGATAACTCATACGCCCTGAATCATAGCTTTAAAAATGATTTAATGGTAATATTCAAAACTGTACCTGCATTGTTTCAATCAGAAAACGTTTAATTTACGTTACTTTCTTTTCGATTTTTCCCAGGCAGCGCTTTGATTCTTTTTGTAATATTTTAAGATCCCTGCTAATACAGCATAATTCATGATGCAAAAATAATAAGGAACAAACAACGCTTTAATCCTGATGTTTTTTTGTTCAAAATACAGCCCAACTAAAGCCAATACGTAAAAAACAATCTGCATTGCAAATATAACGGTATAGATATTACCGCCATTATTTGCTACTATTATTGGATTTAAAACAAAAATAAGTATCAACAAGAAAGGGGTAATAGTCCAACGCAACACACGGTGACTTATGTATTGAAATGTAAATACAGGATTTAAAAATGGATTAGCAGCTCGTTTTAATCGAATAATAGATTGCATACCTCCGGCCGCTATCCTTACTTTACGCTTTAACTCTTCTTTTATATTCATTGAAGCGGTTTCCATAGCATAAGCTTTGGGCTCATATCCTATAATATAACCACTCTCTGCTATCCGCATGGCTATCATGTGGTCATCAATAATAGTGTCATGCTCGACCGGCTGATACAGGGCTGTACGTACGCTAAATAGCTCACCAGCTGCACCCACGTTTGAATATAAACTATAGTCCCATTTTTTTAATGCTGATTCGTATTTCCAATAAAACCCTTCGCCAGCCGAGCTTGCATCGGCCTTTTCACCTACAATTATTCTTTTTTCACCGGCTACAGCGCCTACTTTAGGATTTTGATAATGCTTTACCAATTCTAAAATAGCCTCTTTATTTAAAAACGTATTGGCATCAGTAAATACAGCTATTTCGCCTTTAACAAAGGGAATTGCCCTTTCAATAGCAGCCATTTTACCCGCACGATTTTCACTATGCATCAATGTTACTCCCCGGCATTCCTTTAATTTTCCAGGGGTATTGTCTGTTGAACCATCTGTAATAAATATAACCTGCAATTTATCTTTTGGATAATCCAGATCAAGTGTATTGGCTACTTTATCAAGTATAATATCTTCTTCATTATAAGCAGCTATCAATATAGTTACAGACGGGAGGTACCCATCTGCCTTAAATACATAAGGCTTAACAAATAATTGCTTGATCTTTACCAATGTCAGCAAAACAAAGGCATACCCGGCATAAGTATAAATAACCAGGAAAATGCTTAACCAAAAAATTATTATCATTTTATTGTATATCCTAAATTTACGCTATCTTTTGTATTGGTAACATTCCACAGCAGAGCTTTAAACACCCATTTAACCAAATCTTTTCTTCCTTTTTTAATGTATAAATAAATCTGTTTTGGGCAAGCAAGTACTATGTAATATATGCTAAACAAAATGGTATTGATTAGCCCGGTGTTACGCCTGATAAAAAGCATTCGATTTCTGGTCATGAAAAAGATTTTAATACTGCTTTCTTTACCCACACTTATAGATTCTTTATGGAAAATATGCGTACGGCCCGTGAACCAGATCTTTTTCCCAGCTTTTCTAAATTGCTCACACCAATCTAATTCTTCATAATAAAGAAAATAGTTTTCGGCCATTAACCCAACAACTTCTAAGTCTTTTTTCCGGCACATCATTGCTGCACCATGACTATAACCGGTTTGGCGGCTGTCATTATCATACTGGCCAATATTCTTGTCCATGCTACCAATACCTGCATTCCGACAGGTTAGATAATTCATTTCTGTAAACCCGGCATACTGTATTATATCCCGGCTATCATGATATAATATTAATGGTGATATTATGCCAATAGATGGATCGCTCTCTATTTCGTCAACTAATTGACTAATTAAATTAGGGGCAATTTCTGTATCATTATTTAATAAAAGGAGGTAGTCGCCTTTAGCCTTATTTATTCCCAGGTTATTGCCGCCGGCAAACCCAATATTTTTGTCCGACTTTATGTATATTAGGTTAGGAAAAGCATTAATAAATTCTAATCCGTAGTCTTCTTTACTGGCATTATCAACCAAAATAACCTCAACATTATTATACCGAGTATTTTCTTTTACAGACTTTAAAAACTCAATTGTAGCAACCGGTTGGTTAAAATTTACTGTGATAATGGATGTCAACTTCATCTATCGTAAAAGTAAACATTTTATATAGATAAATAAAAGTTTTTACGATATGGCACAATTTTATTCCTTAGTATTTCTCACAAATGTGTACTAAAATCACAGCAAGATTGGCTAAAAAATCAATGATATTGTATACAAATATCCACATTATCAGCATTTTTTTTCACAACCTGTAACTTTTATTTTTAAATCCCGTATACTGCACAATAATAATACAAAGAAAAAAAGTTTAGTCCCTAATTGAATTTAAAAACATTGTTTGAATGGAAAGATTAGTTAAGTTGAGTTTATCATCAATGCTGTTAATATCTGTTATATTTAGTTCTTGTAAAAAAGATTTTGCAGATTTACCCCAACCTACCGAAAGTACTACTACCGATAATACAGGAAAATCAACAATTGTTGTTCCTCCTAAAGATACTACCGCAAAGCCACCAGTTGTTGTTCCACCTGTTGTTACAGCCCCTTCATCATTTGGCACCTTAAATACAGAAGAAAATTTATTTGATAATGTATGGTATGTCTTTGGTAGCTTAGGATGGAATAACCTGACTACGGTGACAGGGGGAGCACCCTTAACTACAGTTGCTGCAAATGGAGAAACCGTAGGTAAATTAGCTACAAAAAAAGGCAAAATAGATATTAGCTACAATGGCACCTATACTCCAACAATGGATGGCAAAATTCCTGTATTGACCAGCGATGACGATAATCAGGGAAAATGGCTTTCGTTTAAAAATGTCCCGGCAACGTGGTACCAAAGTGCTAACATCACACCTATAAACCCACCTTATGAAATGTGGTATGTAATGAGAACAATGACCGGTCAAACTCAAGAAGCATATTTTCAAGGTGGCGGCAATTGTAGCTACGTGGCTAACGGCGGCGACAGATTAAGATTGATCAATCCTAATTATGGCGGTTTAAGCAACTCTACTTATCTTTCCTTTTATACTACTCATATAGTTAGAGTTGTTGTAAAAAGCCAATCGCAAGCTGAATTATTTATAGATAACGTATCACAAGGCGCGTTAGATCTGCAATATCCAGACTTGAATAATATGGCGAAAGTAATGTTTAGTGTAGGGGTAATAACTAATAATGCCGATTGGGATTTTGCAGCTGAATATTTCAAGGTGGGTAATTTCTCAAGTGCTCAAATCAATGACATTTATAACTCTTTAGCAGATAAATGGAAAGCAGGGACTTCACCTGTTAATCAAATATTGATATCTGACATTACTTGGACCAAATCGGGTGGTACAATAACCCCATCAGCTACAATTATACCAACAAATGTAAATGCGGCTGACGCTTCTAAATGGGATTACCAGTGGTATTGGAGAAAAAATTCTGATAATTTTGCAGTACAAATTCCATTAAGTAACAAATACCAGTTAACTACTGCAGATTTTCCAGTGGGATACGCTACATTGGCTGGTGGTTTTGCTTTAAAATGCTGCATCAGGCCGAAAGATGCCAGTGGTAAAGTTTGGCGTTGGTTTGATGGCACATTTGCTAATTATAATTAACTCAAGTTGTTAGTTATGGTATTATTTTGTTTAGAGTAAAAGCGAA
>JAZKCG010000011.1:0-112061 GCA_040388175.1 Bacteroidota bacterium
ATCCATCTAACAAAAGTCTGACTTTTATACCATACTTGTGTCCACACAGTAGCCCGTGGGGAGGGAACTAAATATAATACTCCTACAAAATACTCCTCTTAACCCCCAATTCTAATCCACGTAATTCTGCCAGACCTTTCAGGCGACCGATAACAGAATAACCGGGGAAGGTGTTATAATTATAGTCATCCAGTAGTTTATGGCCATGGTCCGGGCGCATAGGGATGGCAAGGTCTGTACGGCCGGCTTCTTTACGTTTCTTTTGTTCCAATACCAACGCTTTCATAACCGCATACATATCTGTGCTGCCTTCTAAGTGGTTATCTTCATAAAAGCTGCCATCAGACTCGCGCTTTACGTTGCGCAGGTGCAGGAAGTGAAAATGCTGGCCCAAACGTTCAACTATGCCCGGCAGATCATTATCGCCACGGGCACCTAACGAGCCTGTGCAAAAGGTCAATCCGTTGCTTGGCGAAGGCGCGGCATTCACCACGTCTTTCAGGTCCTGTTCTGTCGATACGATACGCGGTAATCCAAATATCGGGAACGGTGGATCGTCAGGGTGTACGCACATCTTAATGCCCAGTTGCTCGGCATCCGGAATGATGGCCTGTAAGAAATAAGCCATGTTGGCTTTAAGCGTTTGCGCATCTACGCCATCATACTTGCTCAGGATATTCTTAAACTGCTCTACCGTAAATACATCTTTGGTACCAGGCAGGCCTGCCATCATATTATTGGTCAGTGTTGTTATCTCTTCGCTGCTTAAGCTGTCCAGGTATTTTTTGGCGATCTCCTGCTCTTCGGTCGTGAAATCTTTCAAAGCTCCCGGGCGCTCTAATATATAAAGATCGAATGCCCGCCAGGCTGGTGCATGGAAGCGCAATGCCGAGGCGTTGTTGGGTAAGCGGTAATCAATATCGCTGCGGGTCCAATCCAGCACAGGCATAAAGTTATAGCATACGGTTTTGATACCGGCCGCGGCCAGGTTCTTTAGCGTTTGAATATAGTTTTGGATATGCTGATCTCTGCCTTCGCCGGCAGTTTTAATACTGTCATGCACGTTCACACTCTCTACAACTGACCATGTAAAGCCGCCGGCCTCTATAATGTCTTTGCGCTTTTTGATCTCCTCAGGGCTCCACACTTCACCCGTTGGGATATGGTGCAGCGCGTTAACTATACCGGTGGCGCCGGTTTGACTGATAGCTGCCAGTGTAACCGCGTCGTTAGGGCCGTACCAGCGAAAGGTTTGTTCTAAATTGGGAATCATTATGGGTTAATATAATGTTATGGTTATACCCTGCAAATAAACATTATTTTGACGTTTGTTTCACCGTAAATGTGAAACAAATGAAACAGGTGAAACAAAATTTTCACTTAATTTATTGAAAATAAGTGGTATGCGAAAACTTGGTGATACAGAATGAAACAAGATGAAACAGGATTACTGACAATGTAGTGCCACCATGATATCAACTCACCCTATCTTCGCTTCGCGGAAAGAGGGTGGAAAAAAGAAAAACCCTCTTTTCGCCAAATGCGAAGAGAGGGGCGCGCATGAAATGCCGCGGGGTGAGTCCGCCGCCATGCTAATATCTTACCAGAACATAGAATATAAAGCTACCAGTATACCGCCGATCAGCACTACACCAACAGCAAAGCTTTTTGATGTTTTAAACATGCTGGCATCAACTTCCAGACCGTGAACTTTTTTGCCATCAGCATTTTCTATCATTGAGATGATGTACATACCCAACACGCAGATCAGGAATACAAAGCCCATGCGGTCAATAAATGGCATTTCATAAACACCATCGGCATTTTTAGCTGAAAAGCCGGATGATGCCAGCCCTTGAAGGTTGATATACATAGGCATCACTTTAAATCCAACGGATAAAATAAAACCGCCAATGGTAGCAAATAAAGCAGCGCTTGATGTAGTCTTTTTCCAGAAGAAACCTAAGATAAACATGGCAAATATACCCGGCGATACAAAACCCGTATACTCCTGTATGTATTGGAAACCACCTTTTTTGTCGATACCTAAATGCGTGCACAACACAATACCCAATAACATGGCAATAACCACAGTTATTTTACCAACAACCACTAAATTTTTATCCGTTGATGCAGGATTTATCTTTTTATAAACATCTAAAGTAAAGATGGTAGCAATACTATTGGCTTTACCTGCTAATGATGCCACAACCGCAGCAGTAAGCGCCGCGAATGATAAGCCTTTTAAACCCGAAGGTAACAGGTTAAGCAGGATAGGGTATGACCTGTCCGGGTTAACTTCACCACCTACGGTCATTTTACTGGCGAAGTCAAATACGTCTTGTTTGTATAAAATAAACGCGGCAATACCAGGCAATACCACAATAACCGGCATTAATAATTTTAAGAAAGCCGCAAATAATATACCACCACGGGCGGTCTTCAAATCGGCACCTAAAGCACGTTGAGTAATGTATTGGTTACAGCCCCAATAATTTAAGTTAACTATCCACATACCGCCAATTAATACGCTCAGGCCCGGTAGGTCAAGGTAGTTGGGGTTATCGGTTTTAAAGATCATGTGGAAGTGGTCTCCGGCCTGCTCTCGCATTACCGTTAATCCATGTAAGAAGCCGCCGCCGCCAAAGTGGTCAGACACCAGGTTAACCGCTATATAAGTAGTAACCAAGCCGCCCAATATTAAAAAGAATACCTGTATAACATCGGTATAACCAATAACTTTCATACCGCCCAGGGTGATTATCACGGCAAATATAGCCATGCCCCAGATACAGGCATTAATGCTAACACCCGATATGCTACTTACCGCAAGCGCGCCTAAGTATAATATAGAGGTTAAGTTAACTACAACGTATAATAACAACCAGAATATAGCCATGATCATGGCTACCGTACCGTTATACCGCTGGTTCAGGAACTGCGGCATGGTAAAGATCTTGTTTTTGAGATAGACGGGTATGAAGAATACCGCTACAATGATTAGCGTTGCGGCTGCCATCCACTCGTAAGTAGCTATGGCCAATCCCATTTTAAAGCCCGAACCACTCATGCCGATAAATTGTTCGGCTGATATGTTTGAAGCGATCAGTGAAGCACCAATGGCCCACCAGGTTAATGAACCTTCTGCCAGGAAATAATCTTTTGAACCGGCTTCAGCGGTACGCTTGCGCCAATAAACCCATAATCCATAAGATGCAACTACAACAAAGTAAATTGCAAATACTACATAGTCGCCGTTTGTCAGCTTATTCATATTGTATAAAGTTTATAATTGGAGCCACAATTATAAACTTTATATAACGGTTTGCCAAACTATATATGGCGTTTGTTGCATTTTCTGCCTAAAAGGTATTTATTTGGTAACTGTTATCTGGTTGGTCTGGGCAGCTGTGATCTGGATGGTGTTTTTGTATAGTTCTATCGTACCAGTTACGCATAGGTGTTTGCGCTTTAAATTGGCCCAATCCAGCTGTATTTTATTGCCTTTTATCGCAATGGTAAATCTTTGGTTGGGGATGTTGCCACCCATGCTTAAAATGGTCAGCGTATCGCTGTAGATCTTGACATCGTAAACGGTATCACACAAGGTTTCTGTTTTGCCTATATGGTCGCGGTATTCTGATGGTGCCAATGGCTTTTGCTGCGCTTTGGTGCTTAGCGCAAAATAGGTGATGAATGCGGTTAGTAACAGTAGGCTTTTCATGGGCGATAGTTATTTATGTAACAAGCGATGAAGTAAGTGAATGTTTTCCGGCAGAAAGGAGGGTAATAATCTTACCTGCATAATTAGTTCAACTAAAATATATACATTAGTTTTTCAATATAATATACCTACAAGAACACATGAAAAACGCCTTTCTGATCTTTTTAATTTACCTGGGAGTTGGGGTGCAGTCGTCGTCCGGACAAGAAAAACGTTATACCGATATTTCATACCTGAAAATTTCTGATTCGGCATTAATAGACGGTATTAATAAAGTGGTGAACCAGGAAGTAAATAATCCTGACGATAGTTTATTTAAAAAAGGTTTTGGCTATATCAGGGTTTCTGTAATACAGTATCCAAAAAATGATACAGTTATTGTTTATTACATAGCTCCTGAATTATCTGCAATCACAAAAAAATCTATTGAACAAGTCTATCCCGATTATTATAGTTTTGTTAATGGTCGCTTAGTGCTTATCACAATGAGAGCTTTAGACGTATTTGCATCCAGAGAATTTTCAGAGAAAAGCAAAAAAAACATCAGAGAGTTGGTAGATAAATGCCTGGAAAAAACTCAAAAGGTCACGTTTTATGATGAGAATAACAAGAAAGCTTTTACCGATAAACATTTTAGGACTGACTATTTGTTATTTGGCAGTGGTAAAGAATTATACATATTTAAAAATAAACCAGCTGTATTAAAAAGGCCTGCTTATTATTGATGTTTGCGGGACGTTGAGGTATGTTGCCGTCCATGCTTATCCGCCGCGGTTTTGTGTTTTCACAAACCACCGGTTGTCAATCGTCTTTAAGATAATAAATACAAAAACCTAACACCATTCTGTAATACCCTATCGAGGCAGATATCCAAAATCAGGATAGCGTACCGGCGTTGTCCCGGAAACCGCAGGCCTTAGCATTACTACGGCTGCCCTAATATAGTTTGCCGCTATGTTATTAAATTTAATTAGGAAACAAAAAAGGAAAAGTACTATATTTAGGGCATTGTCATGTATTTGTTACATCTAATAACAGGACAATAAACAGTGCCTTTTGGCATTGGTAAACCAATTGTATAAATAAACCAATATAACAAGCAGTTTGCATAATTCTATTGCACGCGCTGTCGTAACCTAATCTACGACTTTGTGCATTTTGAATAGCATGGCTACTTGATAATAAATTATTAGCTCTAATTATTAAACCGCTATGTCAAAAATTTACCTGCCTATTTTTTGTATCGTTATTTTAGCCAGTTGCGGCCGGTCTGACAAAGATAACCAGAACAACGTGACAGAAAAACCACTCTTTACATTACTGGATTCTTCCAAAACAGGTGTTTTGTTTAATAATCAGATCATAGAAGATTTTAACAAAAATATTTTAAACTACCAGGCCTTCTATAATGGCGGTGGTGTAGCCGTTGGCGATATTAACGGCGACGGCTTGGACGACATATATTTTTCGGGTAATATGACTTCGAATAAATTGTATCTAAATCGTGGTAATATGAAGTTTGATGATATTACCGACCAAGCTGGCGTAGCAGGACGCGACGGTAGCTGGAAGACCGGTGTAAATATGGTTGACGTTAACGGTGATGGTAAATTAGACATTTACCAATGCTATTCTGGCAAAGGCGACGGCGATAGCCGTAAGAACCAGCTTTTTATTAATCAGGGTTTGGATTCGCGTGGTGTACCAATATTTAAAGACGAAGCAGAATCGTACAACCTCGCCGATTCGTCGTATAGTACCCAATCCTACTTTTTCGATTATGACGGTGACGGCGACCTTGATCTTCTTTTAGTAAATGAAAACATCAAGCCATTGCATGATCTGGATGATGCCGTCATTCAGAAATTAAAAAAGACAACAGATTCGCAGGCGTGCTCAAAATTCTATAGAAATGATAACGGCCATTTTAAAGATGTAACCAAAGAAGCCGGGCTTGATATGTCGACGCTTTCTTTTGGCCTAAGTGCCGCTATTGCCGATATCAATTGCGATGGCTTGCCGGATATTTATTTATCCAACGACTTCTCTATCCCAGATAAGATGTATATCAACAATGGCGACGGCACTTTTACTGATAAAATGCGCAACACGCTTGATCATGTTAGCTTTTTTTCGATGGGTAACAGTGTAACAGATGTTAACAATGACGGCCTTCCTGATATTTTCACCCTGGATATGCTTCCCGAAGATAATAAAAGGCAAAAATTACTATCCAGTGTAGACAATTATGAAGCCTTTAATATTAACCTGCGCAATGGTTTTTATTACCAGTATATGCGCAATATGTTGCATATAAATAATGGCAACGGTACATTTAGTGAGATAGGCCAGTTGGCCGGTATTTCAAATACAGATTGGAGCTGGGCGCCCCTATTTGCCGATTATGATAACGACGGATGGAAAGACCTGTTTGTTACCAACGGTTACATGCGCGATTTTACCAACATGGACGTTATCAAGTTCAATCAAGAATATTTTGCGAGCATTAATGGCGAAATAGAACCCAAGCACGTATTAGACATGCTGAATAACATGCCTTCGTCCGACGTTAAAAACTACATCTTTAAAAATAACGGGGGGATTAACTTTACCAATAATGGGGTTGCCTGGGGCGTTAACATACCGTCAAACAGTAATGGCGCGGTTTATAGTGACCTGGACAATGATGGGAATCTGGATCTGGTGATAAACAACATCAATCGCTCTGCCTTTATATATAAAAATAGGGGCAATCCAGCTAAAAATTACCTCAGCGTAAAGTTAGTTGGAGCCGGCAAAAACACTGGTGGTATAGGCGCGTTAGTAACCGTGTTTAATAAAGGCAGGCAACAAGTTATTGAAGAAATGCCCTCGGCGGGGTACTTGTCGTCAGTATCTGCACAGCTGCATTTTGGTTTGGGCGGTGATAAAAAAATTGACTCGGTAAGGGTAGTATGGGTTGGTGGCAAACAACAGGTTATAAAAAATGTGCCAGCTAATCAACTCATAACATTAAGGCAAAGCGAAGCTACAACTACCTATCAAAAACCTGCAGCGGTACCGCCGGTATTCAAAGAGATATCATCACCGCTGGCAGCAACACAGCAGCCTAATGAGATAAACGATTTTAAGCGCCAGCCGCAACTGGTTACCCCGCTTTCATTTGTGGGCCCTTGTATGGCCAAAGGCGATGTAAATGGCGACGGACTGGAAGATGTATTTGTGGGCGGCGACGGGCATGAGGCCGGTGCCTTGTTTATACAACAACGGGGCGGAAAGTATATTAAAAACCAGCAACCGTTTGTAGCCGATAAAGAAAGCCAGGATGCCGATGCTGTATTTTTTGATGCCAACGGCGACGGGCATACCGACCTTTATGTGGTAAGCGGTGGCTACGCTAATTTTAAAGATGCCGATCCACTATTTCAGGACAGGCTATACCTTAATGACGGTAAGGGAAACATGGTAAAGGCTACGGGTGCTTTACCCGCAATGCTGGTAAGCAAGAGCTGCGCACGCGTTGGCGACTTTAACGGCGACGGCAAGCCCGACCTGTTTGTAGGCGGCCGTAACGCTGGCTCAAGGTATCCAGAACCGCCTAAGAGTTTCCTGCTTATTAATGATGGTAAGGGTCATTTTACAGATCAGATCAAGAGCATCGCTCCGGATCTGGAATATATCGGCATGGTGACCGACGCGGCAGTAATTGATATGAATGCCGATAAAAAACAAGATTTGGTGTTAGTGGGCGATTGGCTGCCCATTAGTGTTTTCTTAAACCAGGGAGGCAAACTAAAAAATCACACCGATCAATATTTTGATAAGCAATACGCGGGTTGGTGGAATAGCTTGAAAGTAGAGGATTTTAATGGCGACGGTAAGCCCGACCTGATAGCAGGCAACCTGGGGCTTAACAGCCAGTGTAAAGTAAGCGACACCGAACCTGCCGAACTTTACTATAAAGATTTTGATGATAACGGCGCGATAGACCCCATACTTTGCTTTTATATCATGGGCCAAAGCTACCCATACCTTACCAGGGATGAACTGTTAGACCAAATGAGCATTATGCGTGGCCGTTTCTCTGATTATAAAAGCTATGCCAATGCCGGTATTAATGATGTGTTTACCGCCGATGAAATACGGGGAGCCAAAATATTAAGAACCAATTATTTAGCAACGGCATATTTTGAAAGCACCCCGGGCGGCAAATTCAAAGAAAAAGCATTGCCGGTACAGGCACAATATGCCCCGGTTTATACCATCACCTCGCTTGATTATGACGGCGACGGGCATAAAGACCTTTTACTTTGCGGCAATATCTATCAATCGCGCATCCGTTTTGGGCGGTACGATGCCAACCATGGTATACTGCTTAAAGGCGATGGCAAAGGCGGGTTTAATTACGTACCCGACCAACAAAGCGGCTTAAAACTAAAAGGTGATGTCAGAAGCGTAATCACGGTTAATAATACACTGCTCGTCGGTATTAACCAGCAAAAAATGAGAGCTTTTCAGTTTAAAAAAAGTAAATTATAACCCATATAAAAATTATACATAAGTGAAACGATTAATAATTTACACTGCTTTATTTACCTGCTTGTTTGCCTGTAAAAAACACGAAAGCTATCCGCAGCTCAGTAATAAGGATATTGCCAAAGTATTGGATCAAATGACAAAACTCATGATCCATGATGTTACTAATCCGCCATTAGCTGCACGGTTCTACTCTTATGCCTGCATTTCGGGCTATACAGTGCTGTCTTTTAATGATAAGAAAGTGTTACCATTAAAGGGTCTTTTAAATGAGTTTCCTGATATTAAAAGACCGCTTGACTCGGGCGAATACTCACCTCAACTTAGCGCCATATTAGCAATGAGTGGTACTGCTAAAAAAATGCAGCCAACAGGCAGGCTCTTTAACGATTTCGAAAAACTCTTTTTAGACTCATGCCGCAAAATTGGTTTTAGTGATGACATTATAGCACGGTCACAATCATACGCCAACCAGGTGGTTAAGCAGGTTATGGCGTATGTTAAAGCTGATCGTTATAATCGCATCAGCAATTATCCACGCTATACACCATTAGGACAAGAAGGTTCTTGGTACCCAACGCCACCGGCCTTCTTTGCCCCTGTTGAACCGTATTTTCAGACCATAAGGACATTTATGATTGACAGCTGCTCGCAGTTTAAACCAGCACGACCGGCCCCCTTTTCAAAAGACAAGAATTCGGCCTTCTTTAAAATGATGAAGGCTAATTATATTGATGGAGGTAAGGGCCTTACCCCGGAGCATCGGGTTATTGCCGGCTTTTGGGATTGTAACCCGTTTGCTATAAAAAACGAAGGGCATTTAATGGTTGGAATGAAAAAGATATCGCCGGGCGCGCATTGGCTGGGTATAACAGGGATAGCCTGTCAGCAGTCTAAATTAAACTTTTCTAAATCGATGGAAATTTATAGTATGGTAGCATTTGGGCTTACCGACAGTTTTATAGGCTGTTGGGATGAAAAGTACAGAAGCAATAGAATAAGGCCTGAAACTGCGATACGTAAACTGATAGACCCCAACTGGAAACCTATGCTTCAAACCCCGCCATTTCCCGAATATCCGAGCGGGCATAGCTGCATCTCGGCCACATCATCTATTATTTTAACCTATTATTTTGGTCCTGATTACAAATTTACTGATTCGGTTGAGGAAACTTACGGATTAACTCCGCGTAACTTTACTTCTTTCAAACAAGCGGCTGCAGAAGCAGCCATGAGCCGTTATTGGGGCGGCATCCACTTTATGGATGCCGCTACTAACGGCATAACTTTGGGGCAAGGTGTGGGCAACTTTATAGTTACTAAACTTAAAGATCGTAAAGTAGTACCTGTAATGTAATGTCATAAAACTACTGCAAACAAAACAGGCTGTCTTTTTGAGACAGCCTGTTTTGTTAAATATAGATTTTGTTATCCTTTTAGAGATAATTTGGATTTATAATTTACCGATCTCTTGTACCAAGTCGATCAATTTGTTTGAGTAACCCCACTCGTTATCATACCATGATACTACCTTAACAAAGTTGTTGTTTAAAGCGATACCTGCTTTTGCATCAAATATTGATGTACGTGCATCACCTTTAAAATCTTCAGATACAACTTCATCTTCAGTATATCCTAAGATACCTTTCAAATCACCTTCTGATGCTTCTTTCATTGCTGCTTTAATATCCTCATAAGTAGCAGGAGTTTTTAAACGCACAACTAAGTCAACTACAGAAACGTCTGCAACCGGTACGCGGAAAGACATACCTGTTAATTTACCTTTTAACTCAGGCAATACTAAACCAACCGCTTTAGCAGCACCTGTTGATGAAGGGATGATGTTCTGGTAAGCGCCACGGCCACCTCTCCAGTCTTTAGAAGACGGGCTGTCAACTGTTTTTTGAGTAGCAGTTACCGCGTGGATAGTGCTCATTAAACCTTCTTCGATACCAAATTTATCATTTAATACTTTAGCGATAGGTGCTAAACAGTTAGTGGTACAAGAAGCGTTTGATACGATATGCTGATCTGCTTTTAATAATTTATGGTTAACACCCATTACAAATGTAGGGGTATCGTCTTTTGCAGGTGCACTCATTACTACTTTTTTAGCACCGGCATCAATATGTTTTTGTGCAGTTTCCTGAGTTAAGAATAAACCGGTCGACTCGATAATAACTTCAGCACCTACTTCATTCCATTTCAAGTTTGCAGGGTCTTTTTCGGCAGTTACACGTATAGTTTTACCGTTTACTACCAAATGGCCGCCTTCAACAGCAATAGTGCCTTTAAACTGGCCGTGGGTCGAGTCGTATTTTAACATGTAAGCCATGTAATCAGGCTCAACAAGGTCATTAATACCAACAACTTCAACATCCGGTCTGTCAACTGCAGCTCTAAAAGCCAGGCGTCCAATACGGCCGAAACCGTTAATTCCTATTTTCATGATTTTTTTAATTTTTATTTGAATAATAAGTTAATAGATTGTTTATAGGTTCTTTTATAACACCCGCTATTTCTAATCCGGCTTCGGTAGCTGTTTCACGTAGCAGGTCCTGGAAAGCGAAAGCTACAGAACCTTCAAAATGCAAGGGTGCTTGCGGGTGTTGCATATGTAAAGGTAACAAGTAAGTGGATATTAGTTTATTAAATCCATCTTTTATGACGCTGGTAAGATATTCATGGCCATAATTCTCTATATAGAACTCGCTGAATGAGCTTAAATATATTGCAGTTTGTTTTTGGCGATAAACTTTCTCTAACAACGTTTTCCTGTCGGCCTCGTATTTATGTACAAATTTCTTTTTCAGGTCTTCGGGCAGTGTTTCGTTCATGAAGCTTTTTATCAGCTGCCTGCCTAACCAGTTGCCAGAGCCTTCATCGGCCAAAATATAACCCAACCCGTAATTGTTAGGTTTAACCTTGCGGCCATCATACCATGCCGCGTTTGATCCGCTGCCACAAATACCGATAATACCCGGCGAATTACGGTAACAAGCGATTGCTGCCCCCTCAATATCATGCGATACCGTTACTTTGCCAAATTTAAAAAAGCTTGAAAAGGCATTATAAACTATACCCTGCAACTCTTTTGATGAAGAACCCGCGCCAAAAAAATAAATGCGTTTGATCTCTTCGGCATGATGGATCAGGTTGATGTTTTTGTTTAGCAGTTGTACAATGTGCTTTTCATCATTAAAATAGGGGTTGATACCATTTGTTTTAAAAGAAGCAATAGTTCTTCCTTTGTCTGACAGTCGCCAGTCAGCATGATTCGATCCGCTATATACAACCGCGATCATTAATTATATAGAAAGGATATCCACCATTTGTAACAGGTCTTCTTCCAGTTTAAAGTCGTGATGGCTTAAGGCCTCATCAAGCGGGGTTAGTTTAATATGGTTAGCTTCTAAGCCCACCATTTTCTGGCTATGGCCTGCAATAAGCGCGTTAACCGCGGCAAAACCTAAGCGGCTGCCCAATACACGGTCAAAACTGCTTGGCGCGCCGCCTCTTTGTAAGTGGCCCAGTACGGTAACTTTAATATCGTAGTTGGTTATTTCTTTTTGTACAGCTTTGGCCAGGTCATAAATGCCACCGCTCTTATCGCCTTCGGCAACTATTACTATACTTGATGATTTTTTATTCTCTTCGCCGCTTTTTATTTGTTTGATCAACTCATCAATATTGGTTGATTTTTCAGGAAGCAAGATAGCTTCGGCGCCACATGATATACCTGCACGCAAGGCAATAGCGCCCGAGTCGCGTCCCATTACTTCCACAAAGAATAAACGGTCATGCGAGTCGGCCGTATCACGGATCTTATCAATAGCCTCAATAACAGTATTGGTGGCCGTATCAAACCCTAAAGTATAGGTTGAGCCGTAAAGATCATTATCAATAGTGCCCGGTATGCCAATTACGGCTACATCGGGATATTTTTGCGAAAAACGTAAAGCACCGGTAAAAGTTCCGTCGCCACCAATCACTACCAATCCATCAATTCCCTGTGCTTTTATATTCTGATAGGCGGCTTCCATGCCCTCGTCTGTGCGGAAAGGCAGACAACGTGCTGTTTTTAATATGGTACCACCTAAGTTTAATATGTTACTAACAGAACGGGTACCCATGTTATACATATCATTTTCGATCATCCCTTTATACCCCTGCTTTATACCAACAACTTCTAATTTGTTGTATAAAGCTGTCCTTACTACTGATCTGATACAAGGGTTCATTCCGGGGGCATCGCCACCTGATGTAAGTACCCCGATCTTTGATATTTTACGCATAATTATGTACTCAAAAAAATTTTACGAATATAAGGTGTGAAAATTACACCGTTAAATTTATTTTTATTTATTTTTGAAAAGATTAAACAAGTATCGTAAATAAAAAATTACTTAATTATAACGCCGTTTTGGAAGAGAAATTACCCACGTTTGAATCAGTATTTACTGTTGATTGTCTGATATTTGGGTATGAAGCCGGAGAGCTTAAAATACTACTGATTGAACGCAATGACGAGCCTTTTAAAGACTGGTTCGCGCTACCCGGATATATGGTAAAACAAGACGAAGGTCTTGATGACGCTGCCGACCGTATCTTATATGAATTGACCGGTCTGCGAGACCTGCAGATGAAACAATTTCACACCTTTGGCGATGTAAATCGTCACCCGCAGGGCCGTGTTATTACCGTTGGCTATTATGCTTTGATCCGTATTACGGGGCAAAAAGAATTAAGGCCAATAACCCAATACGCGCGCACGGCTACCTGGCACCCTATTAATAATTTACCCAAACTGGGGTTTGATCATACCGAAATATTTAACAACGGTTTTAGTAAGATCCGCAGGCGTTTAAATCACCAGCCACTGGCGTTCGACCTGCTGCCTGAGAAGTTTACCCTGACACAGCTGCAAGGTCTGTATGAGGCCATCCTGAACAAGAAACTGGATAAACGCAACTTCCGCAAAAAGATGCTGAGCTACGGCTTTTTAAAGGAACTGGTAGAGAAACAAAAGGGAGTATCATATCGTGCGGCTAAACTGTACAAGTTTGATAAGCGCAAGTATGCCAAGATATTTCAGAATGAATTGACCGCGGAGTAGGAGGTTAGAGGTTAGAGGTTAGAGGTTAGAGGTTAGAGGTTAGAGGTTAGAATAATTTTTAGCTATACAAGTTACTAAAAAGGGCAAAGAATTTCAAATTCTTTGCCCTTTAATATTTTACAAGCGACAAGCCTAATCTCTGATTAACCGACCTCTAATTAACTAATCACCAATCTCTAACTACGCTTCTGCAGCTAATTCCTGGTGGAATTTAACCAGGCTGTCTATAGGCGAGCGGATAATGTTACCCACTTCCATGCCGTTTTCTTTTACTACTTCTTCCAAAACATTACGGAAGTTATAACCAACAGAACCTATACAGTTAAAAGAATATTTTTGATAATCAGGGTAGTGTGTTACCAGGTTTTTAAAGAAATCTTCGAACGATGTTCTAACCAGGTTTCTTGAATACTCGATATGCACATTGTTGTCATACACAAATTTACTAAAGCCGGCGCAAAAGCGATTAGCTAAAGGTTTGGTATAAACCTGCTCATTAACATCATCGGGCGTTAACTGGAATGTATCCCAAAAAAGTGTACGGACAACCTCGGGCATATAACCTCTTATATAGTCGGTTAATAATTTTTTGCCAATGTAGCAACCACTGCCTTCGTCACCTAAAATATATGCGCCAGAGTCGATGTTGTTAACAATGTCTTTACCATCATAAATACAGGTATTGGTACCTGTACCTAATATGGCCGCGAAACCTGCATTTCTGCCTAACAAGGCGCGTGCTGCAGCAAGCAGGTCATGGCCTATGTTTATTTTTGCCTTGGTAAAAACGGCAGCCATGGCATCTTCTACCTGCTGGCGTTTTTCGGCGGTCGAGCAACCTGCACCGTAGTAATTTACTTCCGTTATTTTATCTTTTTCAAGATCGGTAGGCAAATTTTCATTTAATGAATTAACGATGTACGCTATGCTTGAAAAGTAAGGATTATATCCCTCTGTATTAAAGTAAACCTTTACACCTTCTTCGTTTAGTAAACACCAGTTCGTTTTAGTTGAACCACCGTCAGCAATTATGATCATACCTTTAGTTTTAAAATAGTCGCTAAAAATATAACTTCTTATTGTATTTCAACACTTATATCAAAAAAAAATATGACCAACCTTATACTATATGTTAATAATACATTAAGGTTTCTGTGCGGGTAATGGTACGGACAATAAAAAAAAGTAAACTTCTGATTCGCTTTTTATGCGGATTTTTGCATCTTTGCACCGCGAAATCCTTCGCGATGGTCCCATAGCTCAGCTGGATAGAGCAACTGATTTCTAATCAGTAGGTCTCAGGTTCGAATCCTGATGGGATCACTTTTAAAGCCTCTCTAAGTTCTTAGAGGGGCTTTTTTATTGGAAATGATATGGATAACACCGACTATAGGCTAAATATCTATTCTTCTCTTATATACCATTCGTCAAATATTGTAGTTTCTGTAAACCCCACATAGTTGTTGAGGTTGGCTACCAAGTGCAGTTTCCCGTTTTCAACAGTTAATTTACCATTGATCTTCAATACTTCAAATCCTTTCCAAGATGCATACTGCGTAAACTCCTGGTAGTAGCCTTTGTCAATTGTATAACGTCCTCCTGCAACCGATGTGGCTAATCTCTTATTGTTATAACTTGGTATATTTTGCTCTATAATGATGACAAATGTATTAGGGGTTATTATCTTACGTTGGAAAATATTGGTGCTATCTCCCATACCGGTTTGACCATTCGGGTAAGTAACTTTTTGTGATAATAGCCTCCAATTCCCAAGGTAGCTATTTGTATTCACCGTTTTCGATTTCGATTGTGCAAAGGTTGTAGATGAAATTATAATGAACACAAGAGTTGAGAATACAAGGTTTCGTATCATAAGGTTCTATCTTTGGTTGGGTTAAAGATAATTAATAATACATTTAAAGCAATTGGCTTCCTGGCTTTTGGATAGGATCCCACTGCTGACTTTTTTATTGAAATGGTGCGGTGATAACACCGATTATAAGCTGAAATTGTTATTTTTCCTGCATATACTAAAGTTACAGTGCCTGATGATCCATCAATGAAAAAACACTACCCTATACTTGACGGCTTGCGTGGCACTGCCGCTATTTTAGTGCTATTGTCGCGTATGTTAGAAGCCTATTATACCGATGCCGATAACCCGATGCATCATGGCTATTTAGGGGTAGACTTTTTTTATGTGCTGTCGGGCTTTGTGGTTGGCTACGCGTATGACGACCGGTGGGGCAAAATGAAGGTTAAAGATTTCCTGAAGATCCGCCTGATCCGCCTGCATCCGCTGGTTGTTTTATCAGCAGTGGTTGGCGCCTTATGTTATTGGTTCGACCCCTATACCGGTGGTGCATCATGGGTAAACCCGTTAAAATTTATTGTAGCTGTACTTATTTCATTCACCCTGTTACCCACACCCGATGTACGTGGTCTGCACGAAACACATGCGCTTAACGCCACCACCTGGTCGTTATTTAATCTATATATTGTTAACCTCCTATACGCGGTGTTTGGCCACCGGTTAAGCAAAACCTTATTATGGGTAGTAGTTAGCCTGAGCGGCATAGCATTAATAGCGGCCGTGCTGCATGAAGGTACTGTGGGCATTGGCTGGGATTATCCTACCGCATGGATGGGCGTGATACGGGCAACGTTCCCGTTTTTTGCGGGGCTGTTGCTTTTCCGTAGCGGTAAGGTTATTAAAATACCTATGGCACTTGCCCTGTGTACTGTAGTTTTAGCCGTGTTTTTATCATTACCTACCGGCAGCCAGTTTATGGGTTTGTACGAGCTGGCCTGTATCTTCATCCTATTCCCGCTGGTGGTTGCCGTAGGGGCGGGTAGCCAGATCAGCGGACGATGGGCAAGGCTATGCAGTTTTGCGGGCGCTATATCTTACCCTGTATATGTACTGCATTACCCTTTTGTTGGTGTTTTCACTATGTGGGGGCGCTCGCAACACGCTTCCGGCACTCAAGTACTGTTGGTTGGCAGTGCCTTATTTGTATTTATTATAGCGCTGGCATGGGCATCAATTAAGTTTTATGACGAGCCTGTACGTGCCTGGTTAAAACGCAAATACCTGGTGGAATAGGCAGGGGGATAAACTTGCCTTTGCGTGTGATAATACAGTAAGGGCGTACAGAGGGGTTCTATCAATTGGACATGAACTGCCGTAAATCTGCTATAAATTATTTAGAGAACGTTCTCCTATCTACTATTAAAAAAGCAGACTTCTCTCATCGAAACTACGCTGTTCACAACAGCGGTTAATACTTATAATAAATCATTCATTTTCAATAATTTAATTGTAAGTTTGATAACCTCCTTTTTACTCTCCCTACCAGGATCTATATTAGATCCTGCAACCTTTTTTAGATTTGTGTGTATGCCTGTTGTAAAACCCCACCATATTATTGCCATTGGCGCTTCTGCCGGAGGGATGGAAGAAATTAATTCTTTTTTTGATCATACTCCTTTAGATGGGGTGTCTTATATCATCATTCAGCATTTATCATCAGATTTTAAAAGCCGGATGGTAGAGTTGCTGGCCAAACATAGTAAGCTGGATGTAATTCAGGCCGGAGATGGAATGCAGGTGGAATGTAACAAGGTATACCTGATCCCGCATAATAAATACATGATCATAAAGGGTGGGAAATTATACCTGAGCAGCAAAGAAAAAGTAAAGACCCCGCACCTGACAATTAACCAGTTTTTTGTTTCGTTGGCTAAAGACTATGGCGACAAGGCAATAGCCATCGTTCTTTCGGGCTTAGGCGCTGATGGAACGGAAGGGATTAAAGCCATCAAAAAAGCAGGCGGAATGGTAATTGCCCGTAACCCCGAAACTTCAGATTTTGGGAGTATGCCATCTCATGCCGTGGCTACCGGCCTGGTAGATTTTGTGCTTGAACCAGAGTTGATGCCTAATGCCATTGAAGATTATGTAAAATACGGAACCGAACTGGTTATAGATCATAAAGCCGATGAGAAAGACCTTAAAGCTATTTTGGGCCTGATCAAAGATAAATTACCACTTGATTTCACTGAGTATAAACAAACGACGATTTTACGCCGGACACTACGCCGCGCCGCGCAGCTTAATTTTTCTACCTTAAGCGGTTACCTGGGTTATTTAAAGAAAAACCCGGATGAAATAGAAGCTTTGGCCAAAGATTTCCTGATTAGTGTTACTTCCTTTTTCAGGGATGCGGCTGCTTTTGAATTTATTGAGACCAAGGTTTTTCCACGCATGCTGGAAAGGCTGGCCCCCAGAGAAGAATTGAAGATGTGGGTGGCTGGCTGTGCTACAGGCGAAGAGGTTTATTCTATAGCGATACTTATTGCCGAACAACTGACAGGTTCGTTAAAAGATACGGCTGTCAAACTGTTTGCAACAGATATTGACAGCGCGGCTCTGGCATATGCCGGTAAAGGTGTTTACCCTGCGGGGATTGCTAAAACCGTATCACCCGAGCGACTGGAAAAATATTTTATTAAGGAAGGAAATAATTACCGGGTAAAACCGGTGATCAGAAAGATGGTGATCTTTGCGCAGCATGACCTGGTCAAAAATCCGCCTTATTGCAATATGCAATTCATCAGTTGCCGCAACCTGCTCATCTACATGGCACCAACGCTGCAAAAAAAAGTTTTTGCAATGCTGCTCTTCGGGCTTAAAATGGATGGGTATCTTTTCTTAGGTTCCAGCGAAAATCCTATGCCAATTATTCGTAATTTGGAAGTGGTTCATAAAAAATGGAAGATATATAAAAACCTGGAGACTAAACGGGTGGTTAGCTTTGATGCTTTCTCTTTTGTCGATCTGGCAGATAAGCGACATACTGCTACCTCTTCATCCGTAATTGATACCCCTGTAATCAATTACGCTCTGGCAGATGCTATGCATGAAAGTTTGGCCAGAGCGTCTGATTACCTGGCTATTTGTGTAGACGAGCATAACCAGGTAATCAAATCATACGGCGATACCACGCCGTTTTTACTGCCCAAGCTTTTTAACGCTAATTTAACGGAGCTGTTACCTAAACAATTGGCATTAGCTTTTAATACCTTGAGCCATAAGGCGGCAAGTACTAATGAAAAGGCTGGGGCTAATGGTATACGGGTTAAATCAGGCGATACGTTTATTAAAGTGAACCTGTCTGTTACCCCGCTTAAACAAAAAAAAGGCGGTAAGCAATGGTTGATGGTGACGTTCTGCGAAGATAGATCAGCGACAACAATAAATCCAGTTTTTGACGAACAGCTAAATCTGGACCAGTATACGCTAAACCTGGAAGAAGAGGTTAGCGAACTAAAGATCGAGCTGCATTCATCCCGCGAACAGTTGGATGCATCTAACGAGAATATGCAGTCTTTTAATGAAGAATTGCTATCTGCCAACGAAGAGATGCAGAGTACTAATGAAGAAATGCAGTCTGTAAATGAAGAGCTTGACACTATTAATTCAGATTATCAGCTAAAAAATAAGGAACTATTAGAGATCAACGATGATCTGAATAACTATTTCCGGAGCAACGTTAACGGCCAATTATTTGTTAATAATGATTTGGAACTGATGAAGTTTTCGCCCGGCGCGGTAAAGCAGATCAATCTTTTGGAAACTGACATCGGTAGGCCGCTCAGCAATATCTCCACCAATATTAAGTTGGAAACCATTATTGCAGATATTAAACAGGTACTATCAGAAGGAATTGTTATTACAAGAGAGATCGAAACCAATAATGGTAAATGGTACCAGATCATGACCATGCCTTATGTGCAACAGGCTGACAATAAAAATAACGGTGCCATCATTACTTTTAATGACATTACCGAATTAAAGCAGGTACAACAAGAGCTTGATCAAAAGAATAAAAGCCTGCTACGCATTAACGCCGACCTTGATAATTTTATCCACGCTGCATCACATGATCTTTTAGCACCACTTAGTAATATAGAGGCAAGCATTGCTATAATGAACAGGATACCTTTATCTGAACCAAAGCTGCTTAATTTTATTAACGTAATCAACACATCGGTTAAAAAATTCAGGAATCTGGTTACCGATATCGCTACTATCGCTAAGATTGAGGGCGACATGATAGCTCTAGAAATGGTTGATCTTGACGATATCATCAATAACATAGAATGGAGCCTGGAGGGAAAAATACAGGAATGCGGGGCCGTGATTACCAGGGGCCTGGAAGTAAAACAATTACTGTTTTCAAAAAAGAACCTGCGTAGCATAGTTTATAACCTCATCTCTAACGCTATCAAATTTAAACGGGAAGAAAGCCCTGTCGTTTATATTTCGACCAAAAAACATAATGAACATATTGTATTATCTGTGAAAGACAATGGTAAAGGTATTTCTCAAGATGGGATAGATCAGATCTTTGATATGTATGGCCGTCTTAATAATGATATAGAGGGACACGGCATCGGCTTGTACTTAGCCAAAAAAATAGTGAACGCCGCAGGAGGCAGCATCGTTGTAGAAAGCGAGCCGGGCGTGGGCACAACTTTTATAATTCAAATCAAAATAGAGGCTGAGCAATTAGCACCAACACCCTTTTTAAATTAAAGCAGATGAAAAAAATACTGATCCTGGATGATGACAAAGACAGCCTGGAAATTCTTTCTTTTATTTTAAAAGAAACCGGTTATGATGTGCAGACCTCGTCTCATGGTGAAACTGCTTTTGAGGACATCAAAGCCTTTCAGCCGGATCTGCTCCTGATGGATGTGATGCTGGGTGGCCTGGATGGCCGGACTATCTGCCGGAGCATTAAGGAGAATGAGCTAACCCATTTACTGCCGGTCATTCTGATATCGGGCACACATGATCTGTCCGGGTCAATGCATTTACCGGGTGCCCCAAATGATTATATAGCCAAGCCTTATGACCTGGACCATTTGCTTAATACTGTCGAACTGCAATTTGTGGCCAGATCTGTTTGAGAGGAAGATAAATTGCTGATTGGGTATTGTCTTGATGGGTCACGCATATATGCCTCTTAGTTTCTACTAAGGGGCTTTTTTGCGCTTTAAGGCACCTATTTAGACTAAAAGTACAGTTTCTAATTTTGTTGACGATTGTAACAATCTGAAGTAAGATAATGCCCGATAAGATTTAAAATAATAAATAATGTATTTTTAAATCAATTATGAGCAGCGTAAATTTCAGCATTACAAAAACAGTTTTAAAGTTGGGTAACATGGCTATGATGACCATTATAGCCATGTTTGTAACAAACCTTGCTAATGGCCAGGTAGGGGCAAATAAACAGCAAACAATCCAACGGGGTATCAAAACTATCTATCCTACAAAAGATTGGGTAATAGCTGATTTTGTAGTTACCGATCCAAAATTTGGCGCCAAAGCCAGGCCCGGGTTTGATAACAGGGCGGCTTTCCAGGCTGCTATTGATGCCGCTTATAAGAATGGCGGCGGTGTAGTGTATATTCCGGCGGGCAATTATGAGTTCCGCAGCACACAAACTGCCACAAAGAGTGTTAGGGTTCGCAAGGGCGCTGAACAGGTAATGAAAGACTTTAATTATCAATATGTGCTGAATATCCCTACAAGTGTACAGCTTCGCGGCGACTGGGCAGATCCTGAATTAAACAAAGGGAAAGTTCTGGGAACCATTTTGGAAGTACGCGTTGGCAAAAACGCACCCAATTATAATGGAACTGTTGAAAGCTGGTGGAACGACGCGCAGGCCGGCAACGCGTTGCGCACTACTTACACCAGCATAGCCGACAGGTTTATAGATATGAATTCGGGAACCGGCGTGACCAACCTGTCAATTTGGTATCCCGAACAGCATATTGAAGATATAAAACCTTATCCATGGACATTATATCAGCCAAACGGCGACTGTGTGACGATTGAAAACGTAACACTTGTAAACTCCTACAACGGTTTCTATTCTGCCCCCAGCGAACTGCATTATGTTTTGAACAGCTACATGACCGCCCTCAGTACAGGAATTGAGGTACACGTATGTACTGACATCGGGCGTATTGAGAACGTTAAAATAGCCCCGAAGTATTGGGCAAATTCAGGTCTTCCGGGTTCACCCTCACTTGATAAAGTGACAGCCTACACCAAAGCAAACGGTACAGGATTCAATATGCACCGCTCTGATTGGGAGTATGTATCTAATTTGGATGTATCGGGCTATAAGACAGGTATGTGGGTAGGCAGGGAACCCGGTTTTGCTGATAGCCCCAACGCGCAGTTATATGAAAATCATATCAAAGATTGCGGAACCGGTTTATATATCCAGGCGGTAAACCCTTATGGTTTGCTTATTTCCAACTCTACATTTGGAGCCGAAAAAGACGGTAAGGCCGTGTATTTCTATAACGATTTTAAAACTTCCGTTCAATTCAACGGTGTAGATTTTACCGGGCCAGTAGTAAGCGATGGCAGCGACGGGGTTATATCTTTTGAAAGCTGTACGTTTAGCAACTACAACGAATACGCGCTTAAGGTAAACAATGGTAATGTACTGCTTACTCAAAGCGAGTTTAAAAAGCCTGCCGGCCATGTGTACCTGGGTGCAGACGTGCATATGCTCAAATCGGTCAACTCTGGTTATAACGGTAAACTGGAAATCAAAAACGATAGTAAAGCTGCTAAAGTTGAGATCAGTAACAACAAGGAATATTTGTTTGACCCCATCCCTAAAAATGTAGTAACAAACATTAAAGTACACCCGAAACCGGCATCCAACAAAGTGTTGAAAGCCGATCTGCCGAGAGCAACAGGCTTTAACAACGAACAACCGACAGAAGATATATCGGCTCAATTACAAACGGCACTTAACAAAGTTAAAGCTGACGGTGGAGGCACATTGTATCTGCCCGCCGGAAGATACTTGGTGAATAATCCAATAAAAGTTCCTTCGGGGGTTGAATTGCGTGGGACATGGGATGTACAACACCATACCCAAAGTGGTGGTGTAGGTATATTTACAACTTATGGGGGCGGCACTGCCGGAGAGAAAGGCCCTTCACTGATACAACTCGGGGCAGGTGCCGGTATCAGGGGAGTTACCATTGCGCAGCTTAATTTAGCTAATGATGGTTATAGCGCCGAGAACCCCAGGGTAACCCCGTTCCTGGTACAGGGACAAGGCCCAAATGTATATATGGTTAATTTGACCCTGGTTGGCGATAAAGGTATAGACTTGGCTTCATACAACACCAGCGGACACTATGTTGATTATTTAGGCGGTGTGCTTGCAAGGGCAGGTATTTGGGTAGGCGGCGGTGCCGAAGGTGGGTTTATCCGGAATATGCAGCTTAATCCGCATTACGGATCAAGGCTTCCGCAAGGTGGCCAGGGATATCCGAGAATTGGCCTGACCCGTTTTATCCAATCAAATTGCAGCGCGCTTAAATTCGCCGATATTAAAAACCAGACGATCTTCAATAATTTCGTTTACGGGTCATTTTATGGCATTCATTTCCTGAAAGATGCAATAACCGGTAAGTATCCCGGTAAAATGACGGTTGTAGGTCACGGCTCAGACGGATGCTCGTATTCTTTATTTGTGGAAGATGCTGATAAAAACACCAAAATAGTCGCCATCAACTCCGAATTGGTTACAACAAAAACAGCAGAGCCTGTAAGGTCATACGTTTTGATGGGAGGGGAAGTTAAAACTAATAAAGTTGACCCTGATGCCCAACTTATCCTGTACAACAGCGCGTTTTGGGGCAGCCCTACCATAGGGGCTATCATCAATAGTGGTACGGTGCGTTTCCAGCAGGCAAACTTCCAACAATCCGGTGCTCCCGGCATAGACAACCGGGGCGGAAAAGCAAATGTGTATACTTCTTACTTCTCGCGCAAAATGTCAGGAGAGGTTACGGGGGATAACGTGTATGCAAAACTACACCCGACGGGTGTATCCATAGAGTTAACCAATAACTATTATATCTCCGGGTTTAGGGAAAATAACTCAAAACCGGGCAAAATTTATGGGTCTGATCTAATTTCCGAAAAGAAATGAAATTCTCAGTAAAACTTTCTGTATGGTGATATTAGATTTATTGCTGGGCTATTTAAAACTAAAAACAACTTCTTTAAAAAGTTCGCCCTCGTTTATCGCATCAAAAAACCAGCTGTTTCCAATATTTTCTATCGTATAATCGAATCCAACTTTCAATGTCGATTTATCATTGCCGGGTACTGTGTGCTCTATGATCAATTTATGCGTACTGTTAGGGATGTCTTTAACCTTCATGGTTGTAAGCACGGTGTCCCAAAGGGTTTGTCCATTAGGTTTTCGGATGTATAGCTTAAACGTGATGTTATGATTATCGGCCGAGAAATCTTGATCTGTATAAAGAACATACCTGATGTTCCTGGCTGTTGTATAATCTACAGGAGTAATAGTTGCCGGTTTTTTGCAGGATGTAAGTACTAAGATGGTGCAGATACAGATCAGGATGGTGTTTAAGTGTTTCATTAATTGGGATTATGAGTTTGTTTTTTTATCTAAGTTTTTAGAGATCAGAATCAAACTAATTCTGATCTCTTTGGGTGATTGTTTTAGTTAATATTTAATTTATGCTGCCGAATTTAAGGTAATAGCGGTATCATATTCTTCAATACGCAGGGTATCGGGGATTACTCCGTACCTTGCCGGGATACCTTTTGCCAGATCAGACGCCAGGAAAGCGACGCGATCGGCCTTACTTTCGAAAAAGTACAGACCGCTTAACGCTCCGGATACCTCTTCGATGATATAATACTTTTGAATAAGGCCGGCAACTTTTTTGAACAGGCCAAGATCGCTCTCACAAACAGACATTAGCTCGCTCGGGCTATGTGTCGAATTAAACTTTACTGATAGTACTGATTTTGAATTTTTCATTTTTTTTATAATTTAATAATATCAGCAAAGGTAAAAGCAGGCAAATTTGGCGTGTAGGCTAAAAAGTCAAATAAATAGGCTGTAAGGTTAAACTGCATAGGCTAATAATTGCGTATGCTTTTGCCGGTATTGAAGCGGTGTAAGGTCATACTTTTCTTTAAATACCCTAATAAAATGCGATGTATCTTCAAACCCGCATTCAAAGGAGATATCTCCTACAGATAAGTCAGAGTTCAATACTTTTTGAAGCGCGAAGTCTAATTTCTTATCTTTTAACCATGCTGCAGGAGTAGTATGATATTGTTGTTTAAAAGCATTTTTAAATGTCGATAAACTCATATTGCATAATTGGGCCAGGTCCTCCAGTTTTAAATTGTAAGCAAAATTGGCTTCCATTATCCTGTTCATGTGTTCATGTTGGTTACGGCATAAAGAGATACAGTGATCAGTAAATTCTTTGTGTCTTGAGTGCGAGAATAGGCTTAAAAGCAATTCGTCAAACTTTAAGCTAAGTAACTGTTCATTAGGTTTTTCATTCATCGATAAAAAGGACTCGACAGATTGTCGATAGTTTTTAAGCAATTCGTCTGGCTGTACCCGTAGTACAGCATCTTGTTTGGAAACATCATTTATCGTAGTCTCCAACAGGTAGGGGTTTCTCTTTAAAAACGCTTTGATAAATTCGTCAGGGATGAAAACAAAAATGGCGCAAAATTCGTCCTCGAAAAAAGCATGGGTTAGATTAGCGCCCTTTTTTACAAAAATGATGTCGCCATCGGCAACTTCGTATGCGTTATGGATCGTTCTCCAGATCTTTTTTCCGGATGATATAAAAGCGAAATAATTATTGTCCGACCAAATGCCAAATTGTGTTACTTTTTTTGAACAAGTATATTCAACAAAAAGCAATTCATTTATTTCCATTTTGCGATAGACATTACTATCTTTTATTGTAGCATAAAGGTTTACCATATCCTGATATCGATGATAAGCATTACGCAGTTTGCGGCTTGGAGGTTGCTTGTTGTTAATAGATTTATCGGATCAGTGCAGATGGCGCTAAAAATTAAAGTGTAACAGAGTATCTTCATAAATTGACAGAAATGTTTAGCTTTATTTCTTAATAACCCTAAAAAACATTTCACGATCAACAATTATGGCTGCTACAACCCAGACCGACGATTTTCAGCAAACACCAACCCGCCTTTACTCGCTTGATGCCCTGCGTGGCTTCGATATGTTTTGGATAATGGGTGCCGAGGAAATATTTAGTAAACTGGCCGAAACAACGCACGCTCCCTTTTTTGAGGGAATAGCTACGCAGCTAACCCATCCGGCCTGGAACGGCTTTCATCTGTACGATCTGATCTTCCCGTTGTTCTTGTTTATGGCGGGAGTTTCTACGCCGTTTTCGGTGGGTCGCGAGCTGGAGAAAGGTAAATCTCGCAACCAATTGTTGGTAAGGGTTATTACCCGCGGGCTTATCCTGGTTCTTTTTGGTATTATTTACAATAACGGCTTAAATATTAAACCTATAGCCGAAATGCGCTTTGGCTCTGTCTTGGGCCGCATTGGCCTGGCTTATATGTTTGCCAATATCATCTACCTGTACGCTTCTGAAAAGATGCAGATGATTTGCTTCTGGTTCTTCATCATCGCTTATTGGTTGATATTAAAATTCGCTTCTGCTCCGGGTTTCCATGCCGGCGATCTGACCATGGAAGGTAATTTTGCTTCGTATGTCGACAGGTGCCTGATGCCGGGTAAACTTTATTTGGGTATCCATGATCCAGAAGGTATATTCTCTACCATCCCGGCTATCAGTACCGGTTTATTGGGTATTCTTACGGGCACCATGCTCAAAAAAACCGGACTAAGCCAAATGAAAAAAGTAATGACTATGGTAGTTGTGGGTGTTGTTTTTTTAGTGTTGGCACAAATATGGAATTTGGATTTCCCGATCAACAAAAACCTATGGACAAGCTCGTTCGTGTTAAATGTTGGCGGATTGAGTTTATTGCTAATGGCCCTGTTTTATTATATAATAGATGTATTAGGCTATAAAAAGTGGGCCTTCTTCTTTAAAGTGATCGGTATGAACTCTATACTGATCTATATGTCGAACCATTTTATTGATTGGGAGCATACCGCTAAAGCATTCTTTAACTGGCTGTATCAATTAGCCGGCGATCCTGCAAGTATTGTAGTTGCAGCTGTTTGTTTCTTTGCTGTTAAATGGGTGTTCTTATACATCATGTATAAGAAAAAGATCTTTTTACGGGTGTAAGTATAATGCACCGTTTTAATGCGCGAATAGAGATAGTAGGTATCAATCCGTACGTAGCTTTGCCGGATGAGGTATTAGCCGAAATTTTTATTCAGGCTAAAAAAGATAAAGGGGCTATTCCCGTTAAAGGTTTTATTAATGACACGCCTTTTGTGCAACGCTTAATGAAGTTAAAGGGCATCTGGCGGTTATATATCAATACTGTTATGCTCAAAAATTCGCCCAAAAGAATAGGCGAGACCATTGCAGTACAAATAGCATTTGATCCTGCCGAACGCATAATAAGCCCGCACCCTAAACTGGTAGAAGCATTAGCACAAAACAATGAAGCTAAAACGATCTTTGATAACCTGATACCATCCCTGCGTTTTGAGATCATCCGGTATATTTCCAATTTAAAAACCGAAGAAAGTGTAGACAGGAATGTGGCTAAAGCCATCGGCTTTTTGCTGGGGAAAGAACGGTTTATTGGAAGGGACAGGCCATAAGGCGTGTAGGCGATCCAAATTCTTTTATCATAACAACGGAAAACTTGGATGTGCCTTTTCTTCGGCTATCTCTCTGAATTGGTTCATTGAAATAGGTTTAGTAATATATTGTTTTACAAAAGAATAGTTAGCTACTCTGTCGCTATCAACTTTTCTAATAGACACCGATACAACATATACTACTATATTTTTGCATAACATATTGCGTAATTTCTCATAAGCGTTTAAAAAGCACCATCCATCATTAATGGGTAGGCTTAGATCAGCAAAGATCACATCTGGTAAATTAGAATGGTCATTCCTATTCTTCCATAAATACGCCATTAAAGATTTGACATCGTAGTGATGGAAAATATGTTTAAAAAAAACCTGCTTATTAGCTAATGTTAAGATACGATGAAATATGGCATCGTCGTCTAGTACAAATAAGGTTTTGTTCCTGGGGGCTATATTCATGTTTAATAATAGAGGTGGATCGTTTTTTATAATACATCAGGGGCATGACAATAAACATACCAAGTAAAGTATATAGCCTATAAAGTTCTCGCAGATCGTTTAAACATGCTAAAAATGATACATTATGTAGCTTTAAAAGTATTTATATGTTATAAAACTGACCATTTAAAACAGCCGCTGTAGTAAATTAGCCTGATGGAAACGGGGCACCGCAAGATCATTCATATTGATATGGACGCTTTTTACGCGTCTGTCGAGCAGAGGGATAATCCGGCGTACCGTGGCATACCCTTAGTAGTAGGTGGCTTGCCGCAGGGACGTGGCGGGGTAGTGGCTACCGCCAGTTATGAGGCACGTAAGTTTGGGATCCGGTCGGCCATGTCCTCCAAACAAGCCTTACAGCTTTGCCCGCACGCCACCTTTGTGAGACCTCGGTTTGATGCTTATAAAGAAGCGTCGCAAAAAATCCGGGCCATATTTAGCCGGTATACCGATCTGATAGAGCCGTTATCATTAGATGAGGCGTACTTAGACGTAACGCACGACAAATTAAACATCGGTTCGGCTATAGCCATTGCAGAGCAGATTAAACAAGCCATTAAAGACGAATTGCAGTTAACTGCTTCTGCAGGGGTATCCATCAACAAGTTTGTAGCCAAGATCGCGTCGGATATCAACAAGCCTGATGGATTGAAGTTTATTGGTCCATCGGCAATTGAGGCCTTTATGGAAAAGCTGCCTGTCGAAAAGTTTCATGGCGTAGGTAAGGTAACCGCCGAAAAGATGAAAGGCATGGGCCTGTTTACCGGCTCTGATTTGAAGAACCTTGCCGAAGAAGAACTGATAAAACACTTCGGTAAAGTGGGCCGCTTTTATTACCAGATAGTAAGGGGAGTTGATGATCGTCCCGTTCAACCTCATCGTGAAACTAAGTCATTAGCAGCCGAAGATACTTTCCCTTATGATCTGACCACGCTGGAAGAAATGGAGCACGAACTGGATAAAATAGCACTGGTAGTCTATAATCGCCTGAGAAAAAATAGCCTGAAAGGCCGTACCATTACCCTCAAAATAAAATATAGCGATTTTAAGCAGATCACCCGTAATAGGTCATTCACCACACCTGTTGTTGAACTGGAAGTCATCAGCACCACGGCCAAAGAATTATTAGCCGCTACCGATCCTGAGGAAAAGAAGATCAGGCTATTAGGCATTTCGCTTTCTAATTTCGGTGAGTTGGAAATTCGTCAGGTAAATGAAAAACAAACCGACCAGCTAAAGTTATTTTAAGTTGCGATTTGATGGTAGCCTATGATAGCGTACTTTTGCCCTTGTGACCGCCGTACGCAAGACCCCATCAACCAGCAGATCTAAGACTATACCGGCCCGTAAACCATCAACAGCAAAAAAGAAGCCTGTAAAGAAAGCACCTAAGCGCAGTTTTAGCTGGCGATGGTTATCTATAGGTTTACTATTAATACTATTATCACCATTATATTATAAGTATGTGGGCGCGGGCTTTGCTAATGCCTGGCACTGGGTGATAGACCTGGGCGAAGACCCTGACTATCGTCATTACCGCGATTTTAATATTCATGTTTCAGAAAAATACAGTATCCATGGCATAGATGTATCCTATGCGCAGGGTAAAATAGACTGGCAAAAAGTAAAGGCTATGAATGAGGACGGGCTGCACGTTAGTTTCGCTTTTATTAAAGCTACAGAAGGGGTACGCCTGGTGGACACTTATTTTCAACGTAATTGGCGCGAGGCGGCCAAAGCAGGTTTAATTTGTGGCGCTTACCATTATTTCAGGCCGAGGCTGAGTGGTAAAGACCAGGCCAAATTCTTCTTAAAAACGGTAAGGCCAGAAACAAGCGATCTGCCTTTAGTAGTAGATGTTGAAACGCTTGATGGTACACAGCCCGCCCGGATGCGGCAAACGCTTGATGACTTTTTTAGCTACATCCGTATGCATTCAAGGGTGAAGTGCATCATTTACTCGGGGCTAAGTTTTTATCAGGATTATTTGAAAGGCTCTTACGATGATTATCCGGTATGGATAGCCCACTATTATAAACGCGAAGCGGATGTGAATCGCGTGGCAAACTGGTCGTTCTGGCAGCATTCAGACAAAGCTACCATTAACGGTATTAATCATGCGGTAGACTTTGATACTTTTAAAGGTGATAGTGTGGCGTTTAATCAGTTGTTAGTGCATTAACCTAAACGCTTATCCCAAAAACATCAGTCAAAGCTTTTTTAGCTGAATTATACCCGCACATGCCATGCACGCCGCCACCGGGTGGGGTAGATGAAGAACAGATATACAACCCCTTTGCAGAAGTTTTATAAGGCGACCACCGCAAAGCAGGTCTGGTAAACAGCTGGCCAATATCTATTATGCCGCCATTAATATCGCCGCCTACATAGTTGGGATTATAAGCTTCGACTTGTGCCGTATTCATGGTATGTTTGGCCAATATGAGGTCCTTAAAACCGGGGGCAAAGCGCTCTACCTGGTTCTCTATAATTGTGGTCATGTCTTGTGTCGATCCGTTAGGTACATGGCAATAGGCCCAGGCAGTTTGCTTGCCTTCTGGTGCTCGCGAAGGATCAAACAGGCTTTGTTGCGCCAATAGAACAAATGGCTTTTCAGATTGACGGCCATTACTGGTCATTAATTCGCCTTCGGCGATCTCTTCAAACGTGTTACCCAGGTGGATGGTACCTGCGCGACGGCAATCGGCCGCTTTAAATGGAATTGGTCCGTCCAGCGCCCAGTCTATCTTAAACACGCCCATACCATAACGGTACCGGTCTAACTGCCATTTATAAATAGGCGAAAATTTATGCCCTGCTATCTGCAGTAATTGTTTGGGTGTAACGTCAAATAATACCGCGTGTGCGGATGGTAACTGATCTAATGATTGAATATAGGCCCCGGTTTGTATCGTGCCGCCTATCGACTTAAAATAACTACCCAGCGCGTTAGCTATAGCCTTCGATCCGCCTTTTGGGATGGGCCAGCCTTTCAAATGCCCGGTTGCCATCAGCACCAAACCAATAGCTGTAGTGCTTAGATTGCTCAATGGTTGTATGGCGTGCGCTGCCATACCGCCAAATAGTCCGCGGGCCTCTGTAGTCTTAAATCTTTTTACAAAACTTTCGGCACTTTTTAATGCTTTTAACCCGAAGCTTGCCATGGCTAACGGATGACTTGGGAAACGTAACGGGCCTAAAGCGTCCTGGTCAATTAAGGGCCATGCGCCGGTTATTTCGCGCATTAATGCGGTATAGGTCTGCGCGTCTGTTCCGAGTTGTTTTGCTGTTTCGGCAATAGAATGGTCTAAAATAGCAGCCGTGCCACTATCAAACGGGTGTGCCGCTGCAAGGTCAGGTTGTATGTATTCTAAGCCGTGTGCCGCTAATGGCAAAGTTTTAAAGAATGGCGATGCAACAGCTAACGGATGGATAGCCGAACATACATCATGTGTAAAGCCGGGCAAGGTCAAATCTGCCGAGCGTAAGCCACCGCCGATCTCTTGCTTCCCCTCTATAACCAGCACCGATAAACCCTGCTGTTGCATTAATATAGCTGCCGCAAGTCCGTTTGGGCCGGAGCCAACTATAACGGCATCATAATCGCGTTTCTCTAAAGTCATGTTGCAAACAAATATAGGTTATCCGTATTTTATAGTAGTTTTAACTTGCAAATATTTACTAATCGCAGATAATAACTTATAAGCTCATGTTTAAAGCAAAAAGTATCGCTGTTCTATCGTTATTGGGTATAGTAACTATATCGTTATTAAGTTTTATAAAAAACACAAAAGGCCCGCTACCACGTAAAGCAAAACAACAAACTACCAAGCCTTTAAATGTAGTTTTAATTATTGTTGACCAGTTTCGTGCCGATGCCAGTAAACGCGAAGGTTTTAAATTAAACACCACCCCATTTTTAGATAGTTTGGCGCAAACCGGCACCTGGTTTAATAAAGCCTATTGTGCCGCGCCAATTTGCGCGCCAAGCCGTATCTCTATGTTTACCGGGCGGTTCCCAAGTGCTACGCATACCCGATCAAACTTTAATATAGCTGATGCAAATTACCAAACCGATTTGGTTGACGTATTAAAGGCAAATAATTATACTACGGGTTTTGTAGGTAAGAACCATACCTATTTAACTCCAAAAATGTTCGACTACTGGCATGGCTACGATCACCTTGGCGAACCCAATGTAAAAGACCCGGATAAGCTGGCAGTAAACAAGTTTTTAGGCGAGACCAATTTTTATATGTCAGAAAAGCCGGCGCCGTTTCCTGCCAGTATGCAGCAACCGTCACGTATAATAAAGACCGGCGAGGAGTGGTTAACTAAACTCAAGTCAGACGGTAACACCAAGCCTTTTTTCCTGTACCTATCTATACCGGAGCCGCATAACCCTTACCAGGTGTCAGAACCATATTATTCAATGTTCCCGGCCAGTGTGTTGCCGCCGTTTAAAGCAGGCAAAGCATCATTGGCTATAAAAGGCAACAAGTGGGAGTTACAACGAAAACTGTTAACTATGGGCTATGGCGATTATGAAAAGCAGATCCCACGCATCCGCAGTAATTATTATGGGATGATGCGTTTAATAGACGACCAAATGCGTGGCTTTGTAAACTACCTGAAACAAAACGGATTATATGAAAACACCTTGCTGGTATTTGTTGCTGATCACGGCGATTTTACCGGCGAATATGGCCTGATAAAAAAGGGCGTTGAAGTACCTGATTGTTTGGCGCGTATCCCGATGATCTGGCATGGACCTGGCATTGTGCAAAATAAATTGCCACATACCGCGCACGTAAGTAATGTGGATATTATGCCAACGCTTTGCGCTATGATGGGTGCTCAAATTCCGTTGGGCGTACAGGGCCGCAGCTTATGGCCAATGCTTACCGGTAAGCCATACCCTAAAGAAGAGTTTGCCAGCGTAATGGTTCAACAAGGCTATGGCGGCCTGCACTATGTAAATTTTGACGAATATGACCCCTACACCCAGGATGGCACCGTAACCAAAGGCAGGACCGAGGCCGACGAGTTAAACACTTGGAGCCAAAGCGGGACGATACGAATGCTGCGTAAGGACGATTGGAAACTGGTTTATGATATGCAGGGAGCAGGTCAGCTTTACCACTTAACTGCCGACCCTGAAGAATTAGATAACCTGTTCGGTAAAGAGCAATACCTGAAGAAACAGGACGAGCTATTGCGCGACCTCCTAACCTGGAACCTGCGTACACAGGACCCGTTACCCACGCCACGAAAACAGGGTAAACGCCAATACGGCTTTAAACGTGACCCCAATAATTACTGGACACCATATATTAACGAGCCTGCCAATAATTTGAAGAAGAATTTGAATTAAGACAGAAGGATAAAAACTGTCATTTCCTTTAGATTAGCTTCAATAATAATAATAACCTATACTATCTTGTTGAAGCTAATCTAAAGGAAATGACAAATTAACTATTTACGCTCCACGCAATATCTTCTCCATCTTCCTGCCTTTCGCTAACTCATCTACCAATTTATCCAGGTAGCGCACCTGCTTTGTTAAAGAGTTTTCAATATCCTCGATGCGGTACCCGCAGATCACACCGGTTATTAAATTGGCGTTGGGGTTTAGCGTAGCCTGGTTAAAGAAAGTTTCAAAAGTTGCTTTAGTTTCAATCAGCTCCTGTAGTTTCTCTTCATCAAAACCGGTTAGCCAGGTTATTACCTGGTGTAACTCTTCTTTGGTCCTGCCTTTTTTCTCTGCCTTGGCCACATAGTGGGGGTAAACCGAAGCAAAGGTTAGTTTAGCGATGCGTTCGTTATGGATGTCGGTGGTGATCATTTTTTGTAGAGATTGGGTCTTTTATCCAAATGTAACTGTTAACTGTTAAAAACAAAAAGGTCCCAACCATAACAGCCGGGACCTTATTATTAAAAAAACCGTCACCCTGAGGTACTCGAAGAGTTTAGATATATCTGTTGATCAGGTTCTCAATATACTCCTGGCGGCCGCTGGCCAACTTAGGCTCGCCGTTTTCAATTGCGTAGGCGCGCAGGTCCTCTAATGATAGTTTACCTTCTTCAAACTCTTTGCCTTTGCCACTGTCGTAAGATGCATAACGGTCCTTGCGGATCTTTTTGTATTCAGATTTTTGCAGGATATTATCCGCGGTGATCAATGCCCTGGCGAAGATATCCATACCACCTACGTGCGAGTAGAACAGATCAGCCGGATCAGTAGAGTTACGGCGGATCTTAGCATCAAAGTTGATACCGCCGCCTTGTAAACCACCTGCTTCCAGGATAATCAGCATAGACTCGGTGATCTCATTAATATCATTCGGGAACTGGTCGGTATCCCAACCGTTTTGGTTATCACCACGGTTAGCGTCGATTGATCCTAACAGGCCAGAATCGGCAGCTACCTGTAGCTCATGCTGGAAAGTATGGCCGGCTAATGTAGCGTGGTTTACTTCAATGTTCAGTTTAAAATCGCCCAGCAAACCGTATTTCTGCAAGAAACCAAATACCGTAGCCGAATCATAATCGTACTGGTGTTTGGTAGGCTCGCAAGGTTTTGGTTCGATAAAGAAATTACCTTTAAAGCCATTTTTGCGGGCATAATCTTTAGCCGCGTGTAAGAACTTAGCTAAATGCTCCTGCTCGCGTTTCATATCCGTGTTTAACAAGGTCATGTAACCTTCGCGGCCACCCCAGAACACGTAGTTCTCGCCACCTAAAGCAATGGTAGCATCTATCGCTGCCTTAACCTGCGCTGCACCATGCGATAATACATGAAAATCTGGATTGGTAGCAGCACCGTTCATATAACGACGGTTAGAGAACATATTGGCAGTACCCCAAAGCAATTTTACACCACTTGCAGCCTGTTTTTGTTTAGCGTATTCAACCAAAGCCTGTAAACGGCGATCGTTCTCGTTAATATCATTGCCGTAATCAACCACGTCAACATCATGGAAGCAGTAGTAGGGCAGGTTCATTTTGGTCAGGAATTCGAAAGCCGCGTCCATTTTATCTTTGGCACGCTCTACTGGGTCGCTTTTTTTGTTCCACTCAAATATGTGGGTAGGCTCGCCAAACGGATCGGCACCATTACCTACAAAAGAGTGCCAGTAAGCACCTGCGAAACGCAAGTGGTCTTTCATGGTTTTGCCGGCTACAACTCTATCAGCGTCATACCAGCGAAAAGCTAACGGATTATCAGACCCTAAGCCTTCGTATTTTATTTGGCTTATGCCTTTAAAAAATTCTGTTTCGCCTGTTACTATACTCATGATTTTTGAATTATTGATTTTTTGAATTATTGATTTTTTGAATTATTGATTTTTAGTTGTTTGATTAGCAAATCTTTCCATTCCTGGTACACCGGTTCAAACTGTGTTGACGTTGGTTCAACTATTTGAATGCGTTCCATTTTGTTAAATGCTTCCTTTGGTGATGAGAAGATCCCCGCGCCAATACCCGCGCCTAATGCCGCGCCTACGCTTCCATCGTTATTATAAAGCTCAACCGGGATACCGGTAGCGTTTACAAAGGTCTGCGCGAACAGATCGCTTAAAAACAGGTTGGCTTTGCCGGCACGTATAACGGTTGGGTTCATGCCATTCTCGCGCATAATATCAACCCCATACCTGAACGCCGACGCGATACCTTCCTGCACCGCCCTGAAAATATGTGCCTGCGTATGCAAATTAAGGTCGATGTTGTGGAAATGCACACCTATCAATTCGTTATTCAACATCCGCTCTGCACCGTTGCCAAAAGGTAATATGCGTAAGCCATCGCTGCCCAACGGTACTTTGGTAGCCTGGTCGTTCATTTGGTTATAACTTACTGCAGATCCGAATAGATTTTTGGTCCAACGGTAAAGGCTACCCGTACCATTGATGCATAATAACACGCCCAGGCTTTTTTGCTGCTCGGTATAATTAACGTGCGCGAAAGTATTTACGCGCGATTGTGGATCATAGGTCAGCTTGTCACTCACCCCGTAGATCACGCCGGATGTGCCTGCCGTAGCTGCAACCTCGCCGGGGTTCAATACATTTAAGGATAAAGCGTTGTTAGGCTGGTCGCCGGCTTTATAGGCTATCGGTATACCTGCTTTTAAACCCAATTGCTGGGCTACAGAAGCCAGGACACCGCCATGATTTGAAAACACCGGGTGGATAGGAGGGAACAAGCTCTCACTAAAACCATAGTGTTTAATAATATCTTTTGATAACTGGTTGTTTATAAAATCAAAGAAAACGCCCTCTGATAAAGCTGATATCGATGTTGTGATCTCGCCGCTTAGCTTCATGGCTATATAATCGCCGGGAAGCATGATCTTGTCTATTTGCTCATATATAGCAGGCTCGTTTTGTTTTACCCAGGCCAGTTTGCTGGCGGTAAAGTTGCCCGGCGAATTTAGGAGGTGCGATAAGCACTCTTCATGGCCAATGGTATTAAATGCTTGTTCGCCAATTTCAACAGCGCGGCTATCGCACCAGATAATACTGTCGCGCAGCAGTTTTTGGTCTTTATCAACCAATACTAAACCATGCATCTGGTAAGCTATGCCAATGGCAGCTATATCGTGCGGGTTGTATTTTTGGGTGCTATTACATAAGCTGATGGCCTGTTGCGCCTGCTGCCACCACATATCCGGCGATTGCTCTGCCCAACCCGGGTGCAAAGAAGTAATGGGCGATTCTGTTTCGGGATATTGTGCCGATGCTATGGTTCTTTGCGTAGCAGCATCAACAACCGATACTTTTACAGACGATGTGCCTATATCAATTCCTAATAATAACATGTTATATACCAGTGGTTTGTATTAAAAGTAGTACTTAGCAATTGGTTTACTATTGCACCCGCAAATTAATTTTTTTAAAGGGTAAAATCCACCTCTTTACAGCAATATTTTTAAAGGCGATATTTAATTGTAGTTTCCTAACTTGAAAACATAGAAAAATGCCAATATTATTTAATAGAATGCCATTATTCTTGTATGTTTAGCATCATAATCATAGCCAATTAAGCCTCCAATAAGGTTTTTAAAACATCTTTTATGCAAAGACGACATTTCCTTCAACTATCTTCAACAACAGCCGTAGCTGTATTATTAAGCCGGGTAACTTATGCCACATCGGCCCAAACAACAACCATAGCCTTACCTAATGAGGTTTGGGTGCAAAGCGGCGAAGAATGGTTCAAGCTGACATCTACTAACGGCAAGTTTAGCCACAAGGATATTGAAGTGGTTATTAAAACCAACGGAAATGCAAAAGGGGTGTATGTTACATCGCCTACACAGCAATTAAATGCTGTTCGTTTAAAATGGACACATAAAATGCCTGCAGGGGCGCTATTTTTGGGTGATGCTTATGAACGCTCATACGGCGATCTGCAATGGAAAACAAATGCAGTAGGCGTTAAAAACCCATGGTATGTATTGATCCATGATGCTAAGCATACTGCTTGTTTCGGCGTAAAGACGGGTACCAACAGCATTTGCTGGTGGGGTTTAAGTGCTGATAGGTTAGAACTTACTTTAGATACCCACTCGGGTGGTAACGGTGTAATGTTAGGTAATCGTACACTACACGCCGCTGATCTAATTACTATGCAAAGCAAACCGGGAGAAAGTGCTTTTCAGGCCGATCACCGCTTTTGCGGAATGATGTGCGAGAAACCACGTCTGCCCAAACAACCTATTTACGGTATAAACGATTGGTACTTTGCTTATGGCCGCAACAGTTTCGACCTGATTAAACAAACCACAGCTGCCATGAGCGAACTGGTTACCGATACCAACAATAAGCCTTTTTCTGTGATTGATGCCGGTTGGGCAACTTATTCGCCTTATTTACCGGGTGATGGCGGCTGGAATGACGATTTCTCTAAACCCAATAGTAAATTTAAAGATATGCACCTACTGGCCGACGAGATTAAAAAATCGGGCATGCGCCCTGGCCTGTGGATGCGTCCACTATGTGCCCCGCATGATGCAAAGGCCAGTTTATTGGCACCAAAGATCCACGGTAGGGATAACCCTAAAAACCCGGTGCTTGATCCTACCATACCCGAGAATGTAGCGCACATTAAACATAACTTCGATGTTTATAAAGAATGGGGCTATGAAATGGTAAAGCATGACTTTAGCACCTATGATATTACCGGGCGCTGGGGTTTCGATATGAAAGACAGTATTACCGTGCCGGGCTGGAATTTTTATGATCGCAGCAAGACCACTGCCGAGATTATTTTAGACCTTTACCGTAATATTCGTGAAGCCGCCGGAGAGCATATCTATATTATAGGTTGTAATACCATGAGCCATTTAAGCGCAGGCATCTTCGAGCTTTGCCGAATTGGCGATGATACCAGTGGCAACGAGTGGGAGCGTACCCGTAAAATGGGGGTGAACACGCTGGCATTCCGCCTGTCGCAGCACAATAAGTTTTACGCGGTTGATGGCGATTGTGTGGGCCTTACCACCAAAATTTCATGGGAGCGCAATAAACAATGGTTGGATCTGCTGGCGCAAAGCGGCGCGCCGTTATTTATATCGGCACAACCCGAAGCTAACGGCGAGGCTCAAAAAGCAGCTATAAAAACCGCTTTTGCCCAGGCAGCTAAAGTACAACCCTTAGGCGAACCATTAGACTGGATGGAAAACATCCAACCCAAAAAATGGAAGCTGAACGGTAAGGTGGTAGATTTTGATTGGGCATAACGGTATATTTTTACTATAAATGGGTAACATATTACCCGTCTTTTTAAGCACAGTTTAGTCTGCGGGATGCTCCTGTCCTTCCTTTTTATAGCTGATAACTATTTTTGTATCGATTTTGTTACAATTGGTATGTTCCTTGCCTATTTGTTAGTACAAGTTATTAATTAATGCTATTCTTTAGCTTGAATATTACATAAAATATATTTTGTAATTTTCTTGTTACAATAAAATATTAGTTCTATACTTGTATAAACAACCCTAATTGATTTAAACTATGCGTTTACCCCACCGCATTACTGGAATAGTAATGGTCGCACTTTTATGTGCGGTTTATTCTTGCAGCAAGGAAACAAAAATTCCGGATGCTGTTGTTGTAAATGAACCGGCTACTGCCACATCAACAGCAACAAATACCACAACCACTACTGTTAACACCAGTACCCAGCCTACAACTGTTACTCAACAAAGTGTACCGAGTGCAGCGTTACTTTCGGGAGTTTTTAAAACACAAAACGTTATTATAATTGTGATGGATGGCGCCAGGTTTAGCGAAACCTGGGGTGATTATACCCGTCAAAACATACCCAACATGTTTAGCATGTATCACCAGGGGGTACTTTTGGGTAATTTCCGCAATAACGGTACTACACTTACCGATTCTGGCCACGATGCTATCTGCACCGGTAATTATGACAACTTAGAGAACAGCGGACAGGAATTGCCTAACTACCCATCTATATTTCAAAGCTTCTTAAAAGCTACCGGCAAACCGCAGACCAAAGCCTGGGTTGTAGCATCAAAAGATAAACTGGCCATATTAGGTGATTGTAAACAATCAGAATGGGCTGGCCAATTTATGCCTAAAACAGATTGCGGTAACAATGGCCTGTTTACCGGTTATCGCTCAGACGATACCACATTTAATCGTGTTAAAAATGTGATGGCAACTTATCATCCAAATTTAATGCTGGTTAATTTTAAAGATCCTGATGTTTATGGGCACGGAAATCAATGGGGCAGTTACGTTAAGGCCATCAAACAAACAGATCAATATATTAAAGATATTTATGACCTGGTACAGAACGACCCGGAATATAGAGATAAAACAACCATTTTTATTACAAATGATCATGGCCGTCACCTGGATAACGTAGCAGATGGCTTTATAAGCCATGGTGATGGTTGCGAAGGGTGCAGGCATATCCAAATGTTAGCCATAGGGCCCGACTTTAAAAAAGGTGTAGGTTTTGAAACCCCTTATGAGCAAATAGATATCAGCGCGACTGTAGCCAAAATGTTGAATTTTAAAATGAATTATGGCAAAGGCAAGGTAATGGCCGATCTTTTCCAATAACATTTGATCAACTTTTTTAAACAGGATACGGTATATAAGTTGTTACAAAGATCTGTTTGACTACAAATATGGTTTGAGAATAACTAAAAAAAGTTACTTTTAGAGTCACTTTAAAGTTTATCAAACCAATTAGTAAAAATGAATCTTATCAACAAATCTGTTTGCTGTGTCCTGCTGCTATTAGGCTCGGTAACACAATTATTTGCGCAAATTAAAACTACAGACCTGGTATCGCCAAATGGCCAGATAAAAGTAGACCTTACCTTTGGCGATAAAATATATTACTCCATATCCGCTAATGGTAAAGATCTGTTAACCCGAAATCACCTGGCGCTTAGCCTTAATGATGGTGTTTTAGGCGATAACCCTAAATTGATGACCGCTAAGAAGGCAAAAGGCGATGAGACCATTAAGCCTTATGTCGCTTTAAAATATTCGACCGTAAGAAGCGTATACAACTCGGTACTGTTAACCTTTAAAGGTGACTTCGCGGTCGAGTTTCGTGCTTATGACGATGGTGTAGCTTATCGTTTCATCACCAACAAAAAAGGTGATGTTGAGGTATTGAACGAAGATCTTACCATAAACTTTGCCGATACCTATCTGCTGCATTTACAGCAAAGTAACGGGTTTAAGACTGCTTACGAAGAGCAGTACTCGCACATCCAGTCAACCGATTGGAAAGCTGCGGATAAGATGACCAATCTGCCGATACTGATCGATACCAAAAGTAAATACAAGATCCTGATCAGCGAATCTGACCTTTCTGATTACCCGGGCATGTTCCTGAAAAGTACCGGCGACAATGGTGCGGTGGCTACTTTCCCGAAAGCCCCACTTGAGTTTGGTCCGGATGGCGACCGTAGTGAGAAGATCTTAAAGTCGGCAGATTATATTGCCAAGACCAAAGGTACCCGCAGTTTCCCGTGGCGTTATTTTTTGATCACTAATGATGATAAGCAGCTGTTAGAAAACACCATGACCCTGAAACTGGCGGCAAAAAGCGTTATTGCCGATCCGTCATGGATCAAACCGGGACAGGCAAGCTGGGAATGGTGGAATGATGCTACACCATACGGTCCGGATGTGAATTTTGTGTCAGGCTATAACCTGGATACCTATAAATATTATATTGACTTCGCTTCAAAGTTTGGGGTGAAATATATTGTGATGGATGAAGGCTGGGCCAAAAGTACTACAGACCCATACACACCAAACCCTAAGGTTGATGTAAAGGAACTGATCCGTTACGGTAAGACAAAAAATGTGGACATTGTGCTATGGCTTACCTGGTTAACCGTACATAAAAATATGGACCTGTTTAAAACCTTCCATGAGTGGGGGATTAAAGGGGTTAAGATCGACTTTATGGAGCGCAGCGACCAATGGATGGTTAACTATTATGAGGATGTAGTAAAAGAGGCCGCCAAGTACCAGATCATGGTAGATTTTCATGGCGCGTTTAAACCTGCAGGTTTGGAGTATAAATACCCCAACCTGATATCGTACGAAGGTGTACGTGGTTTAGAGCAAATGGGTGGTTGTAACCCCGATAACAGCACTTACCTGCCATTTATGCGTAACGCCGTTGGCCCTATGGATTTTACACCAGGTGCCATGATCAACATGCAACCTAACGTTTTCCGTGCCGAGCGGCCAAATGCTGCCGCGATAGGTACCCGCGTTAACCAAATGGCATTATATGTTGCCTTTGAAAGCGGAATACAAATGCTGTGCGATAACCCTACGCTTTACTATCGCAGTGCAGATTGTACCGAATTTATAACCAGCGTACCAACCACCTGGGACGAAACCAAAGCATTGGTAGCTACCGTAGGCGAGATTGACGTTGTAGCCAAGCGTAAAGGCGACAGATGGTATATTGGCGGTATAACCAACGGTAAAGAAACAACCCGCGTAGCAGAGCTTAATTTCGACTTCCTTGAAAAAGGCAAAGTTTATAACATGACCTATTTTGAAGATGGCATAAACGCCGGCCGCCAGGCCATGGATTATCGCCGCAAAACAAAACAGGTAAAAGCCGGTGATAAAATGACCATTACCATGGTACGTAACGGCGGCTTTGCCGCGGTGTTGAAGTAAGATATTTTTGATTTTAATGAGAAAGCTCAATCGTAATGGTTGAGCTTTTTTGTTTTTAACGTCTTGTCATTTCGATAGAGTGTAGACACTCGTTTAGGTCATAATTCAAGCGTGGACGCTTGAATTGGCGATAGCTTTTTTATTGTTTGTTGCCGCGATAGTTAAGAAATTTTTATTTCTAAAATGCACTTTGAAATTGACCCGCGTTTAAGTTTCTGTTCTACATAGATCAAGTGTATATTATCCTCCAATCTGTATAAACCTACATCACCCATAATTGGAAAGGCTGATTTGTCATCATTGGTGGTAATTTCAAATTCAGGAAAATCATTATGCCCACTATTATAAATGCGAGAAACTGAACCTGTAATTATGTGTTTTGTAATTGTTCCTTTCTCAATTGCATCAAACCATTTGTCAGTGCCGAATAGAAGGTTGTTCTGTATTTTTAATCCTGCTCTGTTATTCTTATCTAAAGAAGCTTCTTGAATAAGCTTAATTTTCGTAGTATCATTTTTAAGGCTGTATACTTCTTTAAGCATTTTTATATCAGAGTTACAGATGGAATCAAAGACTTATTTATATCGCTTAATTCACCTTAAACACAAACACCACTACACCTATTTGTGTCTCAGGTGCACTATCTGACGAGTTTAGACGAGAATTTTTAACAGCATCCTCGCATTTTTGAAGTAGATTGTAGTCTGTTATGGTTGTGCCTTTGGCTCCTGCACGAGCATATATTACATTGCCGCTTTTATCAACCCTTATGTCAACCACCACTTTACCAGTATGGCGGCCATTATCATTTATAGCGGGTTTGCTGGTAAAGTTACGTTGGCCCATTATCAGGCTACCACCGTTACCCGAGCCGGTACCGTTATAGTTATTGGTTAGCGTGCTGCCTGTTGGTTTACCCTGGTTGCCGGGTGTGCCGGTGGTACCATCGCCTTCGCCAACGCCGTTGTTGGTTTTGCCTTTGTATAACGCGTTTTGGTTAACTGTTGGCTTGGTAACTGTTTTGGTTGGCTGCGTAGCTATGGTATTGGTTGGTTTTTTAGTATTGGCCGCTACTTCGGGTGCGTCTTCAGTATTTTGGGTTACAACGGTCTTATCGCTGCTTTCAACTTTTGTTTTTTCTTCGGTAGGTGGGGCCTTGGTAACTTTATCCGGTTTGGTATGATTTGCTTTTTCTGATTGCGAAGGCTGCTCGGTGCTCATATAATCGCTGCCCATACCTTCGTCTGTAGTACCATAATTTACCAATATGCCACCGGTACCGTCTTCCGGTTTAGGCGGATTGGTAAACACAATAAAATAACACAAAGCCATCACCACAGCCAGGATAATACCTGTTGCCACAAATGCCTTTGGATAGTTATTTTCTTCTTGATAATAGTTCATTATATCAGTTGCGTGTGGCGTGTTTTCAGTGGCGTGAGTAAAACTGCTACTCGTCACTCGTCACTTGACACTCTCTAACCCTTCGGTTCCGTTGCCAGTACCAGTTTAATGTTTAATTTTTGTGCTATGTCCATTACCTGCACTACGTCTTGTATGGCTACGGTTTTATCTACGTATAGTACTATGGTTAGTTCTGTCGCCAGGCTTTTGTAGCTTAACAGGGTAGGGTTAAGATCAGCTACGGCTACCTCTTTTTTATCAACGTAATATTTAAGGTCCTTAGTGATGGATACTGTGATTGTTTTTTTAGATACCGATTGCCCGCTTGATGATTTTGGCAGCATCAGCTTGATAACGTTAGGGTTGGTAACCGTCGACGCGATCAGGAAAAACAAAAGCAGGAAGAACATGATATCATTCATGGCCGACGTATGTACCTCGGCAGATGCCCCCCTTTTTCTCTTTCTTAAATTCATTATTTGCTGGGTTCTTCTAACAGGTCAATAAATTCAATAGCATCAGTCTCTAATTTCAGGATCACCTTATCCACCATCATGTTTAGAATATGATAGCACACATAGGCCACGATACCTACAAAAAGTCCGGCTGCTGATGTTACCATCTTTACATACAAACCACCCGAGATAACACCCATACTGATATTGTCGGTTTTGGAGATATCATAAAAGATCTTAATTACCCCGGCAATGGTACCCAGGAAACCAAACATGGGCGCTATACCGGCAACTATACCCAATATACCTATGTTCTTTTCCAGTTTTGATACTTCCAATTTGCCAATGTTCTCGATAGCGCCTTCAATATCTTTTATTGGGCGGCCAATACGTAACAGTCCTTTTTGCAACATACGGCCCAACGGCGAGTTGTTATTACGGCAAAGTGCTATGGCCGATTCTAAATTGCCCGACAATATGCTGCCGCGTACTTGCTGCATCAAATTATTTTCGTCTTTTGACGCTTTACGGATAGTAAAATACCGTTCAAAAAATATCACCAGGCCCAATACCGCCAAAATACCTATAGGGAGCATTACCCAGCCACCTTTAAGTATCAGGTCGCCAAAGCGCAGGTCCTGGTCGGGTACGCCTGCTAATTGTTGTGCGGCGTGATTGGCCGTATCTGCTAAATGTTTAACTGTGTCTGTTATTGCTTGCATCAATATATTTTTATTTTTTTGGTAAAATTTCTAACGGATAAGATTCTCCTCTTACTTTTCCGCTTTGTTGTGCTTGTATGCCAAAAGCTTTTGCTTCATTATAGTTTTTAAAATGACCTATAGACACCTTTTTTAATAGCCCCGGCGCGTCCGGTACTATCCAGGCTTTAAGGCCCAATGCTTTTAATTCGGCTATATATCTATTTGCCCTTTCTTCTGACCGTACTGTAGATACAATTACTTCAAACCGCCTGGTACCTACTGCATCGTCTACAACTGCCACATCAACAGGCGCAGGTTTTGCTACCGGAATAATTGCTTTTGCAACAGGTGCCGCCGTTTTTACCGGCACTGTATTTACAGATTTTTCAACCTTAGTTTTTGTATCCGTTTTTACTGGTTTGGCAACAGTGTCTTTTTTTATTGTTGTATCCTTTTTGGCTGTATCTGTTTTAGCCGTATCCGGTGCTTTTAAAGTGTCAGTTGCTGCCTGTTTGACGGTGTCTGTCACTTTCGGTTTATTTGGCATCAAAATAAATTGCTCAAACAGGTCAGGCTTATAATAATATAAGCCAAATATAGTGCCTGCTAAAATTATTAAAATGCCTGATACAATCAATATCCATCGCCATGGACTTCTTTTTTTCTCTTCTTCCTCTTCAATCGCTTCTTCTACAGTAACATCCTCAACCAGTGGGGCAATAACAGGTTGGTGAGCAGCGATGACCCGTTCTATCGCATCAGTAATAGGTTCAGGCTTTACGTGCTCTGTAACCGGTGACTCAGTTTTTAACTTACTGATATTAACAGGCTCTAAGCCATAAAAATGACTATCATCAACCAGTTTATCTACCGATTGAAACGTTAAGCGGTTATCCTCTGTATAAAACCAGCCCAGGTTACCAATAGCAACTTTTTCTGAAAGTGCCTGTTCTTTAAGACTGGTAACATATTTCTCTACAAAATAATTAGCTGATGTTATAGAGATGTTTTTTTGCTGAGCGACATATTGGGCCAGCGTATCATCCGTAATAAATTGGTTGTCAAATTCAACCTGGTTATAGGGGGGATGAAATTTATGCTCATCATCGGCATAGTGACCGCTTTTGCGTGCCAGGGCAAAGTAACCCAAGCCGGGTACACTTACTTCGTCCTGCTGCATCAGCAATTCGCCTAAATAAAAGCCTAAATCCATCTTCCTAAAAAGTAACCGTTAATGCGTCGCCTGCTTTTAAAAGCTAAAGCTTGCGCCGCCAAATATATTAAATCCGTAGTCAGGATAATACAACCAGGTTTGATTTGTTGAATTTAAAATGTTATTAACTTGTCCAAAAATAGATATCTGCCTGTTTATCTTGTAACTAACACCACCGCTCAAGTCAGCAAATGAACTTATAGGCGATACAATCAGCGTTGATGCTGGTATAGCTACTTTATAAGTATTGGTAAACGTGGTAGCATTTGGCTTATCATAAGCTATCCCGCGGAATACCAATGAACCTGTAAGTTTTACTTTATCATTAATGTTGATAGCGGTACCTGCGGTCAGTTTAAATTTAGGCAGGTTCCAGGCTTGTTCTTCGGATGCCATGTGGTAATCTTTAAACTCGGCACGGCCAAATACATCCACATCTGCTGATGCCCTGATGTCGATCTCTGCATTTAAACCATTTACGGTAGCTGTGCCGTCGTCATACATAACGGCGAACCTGTTTTTTCCGGTGGCAAAATTAAAGTTGCTTACCATTAAAGGCATATTCTTTATGCTGTTTCTAAACACATCGGCTTTAAAACCTACGCCCGGAGCAAGTGTGCCTTTTAAGCCGGCACTTAGGTCCAGTTTATCAACCGAGTTTTGTATGCTGATGTTAGGGCCAAGAAACGGGTTAATGCCAAAAAAGTCTTTTAAAGATGATTTATTGACATCACCTTTAGCTTCAACAAATAAGCGCACATATTTAGGGATCACCTGGTACTCTAACTTAGCAGCGGGGAAGATAGAGAAGCGCCCTGCAAACCCAAACTCGTCAACGATATTGACACCCGCGTCAATTTTATAGTTTTCGCCCTGGAACTTGATGTAAGGATTTAACCGTACGATGCTGTTGTTGTAAGAGTACAAAGAATCTTTCTGTGTACTCAAGTCAAGCGATACCGCTAAACCGGTATAAAACTGTTTAACGGTCTGGTTTAAGAAGCCTGATAGTACCAGGTTGTTTTCACGAGCTTTAAACGCGTCGCCAAATACATAGCCCTTTAGTTTTACGGAGTAGGTCAGATCGTTCTCTACATCTTTATAGTTTTTAGCCAGTTCTACATCACCGCTTAACGTGTTAAAATATTGGTGTGCTACGTCTAATTTAGCCGGAGGGTTGGATTTATCATACCCATAAAAATAATTACTGCTGTTGGTAAAGTTAGCGCCACCGCTTATGGTGTTTACTTCGCCAATATTTTTACCGTAAAAAGCTATCTGGTCACTGCGGGTGCTTTGTTTATCATAAGTAGACCCGCTTTGGGCAATATGCTTAACGTAGCCGCCAACCTGCATAGCCTGGTCCTGGCCGTTACCAAAGTAGCCTTCTAAAAGTGTGGTCTTTAAATTACCTATCGCCGCTTTTACTAAATTATTGTAAGGTAGTGTATCCTGCACGGCAGGCATTTTCATGGCATTTAGCTGCTTAATCTCTGAATTTAGCTCCAAACGTTTATCCATAGGGGCATACGTTAGGGGTGCCTTAAATGGGGTTTTATCCGTTAAGTCGGGATTACGGCGTATTTTAACCGCATCGGCCAATAAAGGCTTATAAGCGGTAGTTATCACAATCTCTTCTGATAAACTGCTGCCATTATTCGGGTTATTGGCACCATTAGCGCCGCCGCCTTTGGTAGTATCTGCAACACTGGCCTTTGCGGCCTGATCACCTAATGATTTAGCATCAGTTTGTTTTTTGGCAGTTGTAACCGCTGTTGGTTTAGCCGGAGCTTTAGCGGGTTGTTTTTTTACTGTTTTAGCCGGAGCCGCTTTTTTTGTCTTGGTATTTTTTTGTGCTATCGCCGGAACAAAGCATAATACCATGATCAAAGTAAACAGCGTATAAGTGTATTTTAATTTCATGTGCTTGTCTTCTTTATCCTTTGTTAACCGGTTTGTTATTTTGTGTGGTATCAGGTTTTGCCTCATCCGTGCCTTGTTGTTGCTGTTTGGCACCAGCTTTTGGCGGTGAGATCTTATCCAGCTTTTGCTGTGCCGTTGGCAGGATCTCGTCATTACCTTTATAATTATCCAATACACTTTGCAGGGTAGCTTTTGCCTGGAAATTATCTTTTAGTGCTACATAATCATCGGCCAATAAAATAAAGGTCTTGGCTATCCAGTAATCATAATTCGGCATGTCCTTAGCTATTTCAAAACAGGTTTTTTGCGATGTTTTGTACTGGCGTTTTAAATACTGAATATTAGCAACGTTATACTTGGCTTCGGCAGCCGCTATGGTTTTGGTATTGCTTATGGTATAGTCAAACTCATTTACCGCGGCAGTGGTATCACCTTTTTGCAGATAGGCTAAACCGGCATATAAACCTGTTCTGTATTTATCTTCCTGTGCCGATTTTTCGTTCTGGCGGATCAGCTTAACATAGTTCAAAGCATCATCTGCAGCATGCATTTGCGCGTAGCATAATAACAGGTTATTTATGGCGAAGGTATAATCGGCCTTATACTCGGCGTTTATTTCCAGTTTTTTCAGGAACACTACCGCGTCGTTATATTTTTTCTTGCCGATGTACAGGTTAGCCATCGCTATTAATGATTGCTCGGTTGATGTACTGGTCCAGTCGTTCAGGATCACGTTAAAGTCCATTACGGCTTCGTCATCGCGTTTAAGGTTAACCAAACTCTTGGCCCGGATAAATCTTGATTGCTTCTCGTAGATAGGCTTGCTGGGGAACTTATCAAAATAAGCGCCCACTGCTGATACGGTACCTTGCCAATCGCCCCTTAAATACAAGTTGTTGGCGGCGGTATACATAATGCTTTCCTGTTCGGCAGTGGTGTAGTTACCAATAGGGGTTGTGGTAGCGTAAGCGATGAAGGTTTGCGCGTCGCCTTTGTCGGTATAGATCTTCTCGATTTGTTTCAAGGCTTGTTTGGCCTCATCTGTCGACGCGTATTCTTTTATTACCTGTTTAAATGATTCAACCGCCACATCATCATTACCCGCGTTGTAGTCGATCAATCCAATGGTAACCAACGCACGTGGTATATAACTACTGCTTGGATACTTCTGTATCATGGTTTGTAAAGCTGTTTTGGCAGTTGGGCCATCATTCTTAATAAAGTAAGTGTAGGCTATCTCAAAATCGGCATCATCCGCGTAATCAGAATTAGGGAAGGTGCTCAACAGGTCCTTCAAGGTGCTGATCTTGGTATCAGGCGATCCCTGTAAACCCTGGATCATACCTCTTTGAAACAAGGCATAATCCTCGCCTTTAATATGGTTGGTAATGATCTTATTGTAAAAAGATAAGGCCTTGTCATAGTTTTTCAATACAAAATAACTATCACCTATACGGGTAATGGCATCGTTGATGGTATTGGTATCTTTTTCTTCGCCCTCTAAGAATTTCTGGAAATAAGTTGCCGCTGTCCGGTATTTCTCACCGTAGAATGCCGCGTAAGCCAAAGCGTAATTGGAATAGTTATATACGTTGGTGTTTTTAGCCTCCGGCATGTCCAGGAAATCCTGGAATGTTGATACCGATTCGGTGTATTTACGCACTTCATACATTGCCTCGGCCATCCAATAGGTAGTAAGCGCTTTGATATTAGGATCGATAGGGTTCTTTAATGAACGTAAGAAGATACCTATACCGTTCTCGAACGCGCGTTCGTTGTAAAACTCTAAGCCACGATAATAAGTAACTTTTTGATAAGCAATCTGCGCGCTGCGTGTTTTGTTTGGGATTGGTTCTAATATCTCTACTGCTTCTTTGTAGTTTTTAGAATTTAGTAATACCTCGCCTAATAAAACCTTTGCTTCGGTTAAACGGATAGATTTTGGATAGTTTTTTAAATAAGCCCTTGTAGCATCCAGCGCCTGGGTATTAAAATCAAGCTCGTAGGATAGTTTGGCATACTCATATAAGGCATCTTCTTGTAGCTGCTTATCGAACGATAATCTTGATGCTACAAAGAACGCGTTACGTGCGCTTTGTTTGTTGTTTAGCTTTAAGAATACCTCGCCTAAGGTATAACTACCACTCTGGCTGAAAGAATCGCTCTGGTCTGTTAGCTTACCTAATTCGTTGGCTGATTTGGCGTAGTTACCCACTTTGTAGTAAGCATAACCCATTTGATAGCTATCCTGCGTGTTTTGGGTACGGCCCTGGTCGCGAGCTTCAAAACGGTCATAATATTTAACCGCGTTATCATAATCGGCCTTGGCAAAGTATGATGCACCTATAATGCGCAGCATTTCGGTTTCGTTTTGCTGCTTGGTATTATTCAGTATAGGTACGGCGTAGGCAATTACATCATTATAACGTTTATCTAAAAAATAAACCGCGGTGATGTAGTATGGATAGCTGTTCTCGTATTTTTTTGAGTTTTTTAGTTTCTCGAAGTTTACCAATGCTAAATGGTAATCTTTATTCAGGTAGGCTATGTAAGCAAAATAATAAGTAGCATCATCGGTAAATGGAGATCGCCTGGTTTTTACCTCGCTAAACTGGAGTTGCGCGTTGGTATAATCATTCTGCATAAAATAAGCATAACCTTTGCGGAACTTATACTCGGTGTTTTCGCTGCCGCTTAACTGGCCGGCAGTTATTTTATCAAACCATATTAAGCTTTCTTTAAATTTCCCTTGTTTGGAGTAAGAACGGCCAATCTGGTAAACCGCCAGTTTAGCTAAAGGGTTTTCAGGATGATCATGCATGAACTTTAAGAAAAGGTTTTCGGCATCATCATTACCTAATTCCAACGCGCATAAGGCAATATAGTATTGCGAGTTTTCTTTTAAGAGCGATAATTCACTTTCAAACTGCGGCTGGTTACTGGTTTTTAACTTAGTATCAGTTATTAGGTGATACTGCGCTGCCGCAGCAACGTACATGCCTTTCTCTAATAAGTTACCGGCAGCATGATAGGTATTGTTGACCTGAAAAGATGGGTTTTGCTGGGCACGTACAGAAAATGCAAAAAAAAGTAGTGGTAGGAGTATGGTGTGTTTGATCTTTATCATAAAGAGCCTAAAAAATAGTTGTGCTAATTTAGCTAAACGCAAAAATGCAATCCACATTAGTAATTAACAAGTGTGGAAAACACTTTTTAAACGGCTGCACTAAAAGAGATGGTATAGTTGTGGAAAACTTTATGAATTGTTAACTCTTTTGAGAAGAGAATTTTGGATAAGGCCAAAACTTATGCTGCTGCTAATTGTGTTTCTATGCTATGCAGCAATACATCAATATCAAACGGTTTGGCAATGAAATCGTCGGGGTTGCCATTTTGTTTAAGGTTGTCTTTAATGGCATGGCTTGCAGAGATCATAATAACGGGTATGTTATGGGTGTCTTTACGCTCTTTAACATTTCGACATAATTCGCGACCATCCAAATTGCCTAACATCACATCCAGTATAATCAGATCAGGGTGGTGCTGTTGTATCTTATCGAATAAGAATTGGCCATCGGCTAAAGTTTCTACTTCATAGCCCGACTCTTCCAATATCAATTGTAGAATTTCCAAGATGTTTTTGTCGTCATCAACCGCTAATATCCTTTGCATCTCTGTTTGTATTACTATATAAAATGGTATAAGAGTCATTATAGCTATAACAACTCTTATACCATTTTCATTTTTAAGTATTAATATTTGGATGTTTGCCTGTATGTGGCTGTTTTACAATACATGGTGTATTTAATAACCAAAAAGCAATTTCATGTCGGGTTTAATTAATTCGCCGTATTTTTTAAGATCATCGTCACTTACGCGCTTATCAGATGCTACTATGCAATAGGCAAATGGCTTGTTTGCCAGCTCTGCCTTATGGAAAGTATTGATGGTATTGAAATTGATCTTGTCCAAAGCGTTAAAGGTAACCTTGCGTGTATCGTAATCTAAACCAAGACGCTGTGCTGCCAGGTAACTAAATAAGATTTCGTCCTGCGTAATACGTTCAGTTTCTATTGATTTACGGATGTTATCGCGAGCGCCGATTATTCCTTTTTCAGACTCAGGCAGAACATTTAACAAGTCGTTCATCGCTTTAATCGACTCGTTTAGTTTATCAGCCTGTGTACCCACATAGCCCAGGAAATAATCTGAATCATCTTTCTTAACAGGTGGCTGATAAACTGCATAAGCCGAATAGGCAAGCCCCTTAGCTTCGCGAATATTTTGTAATACGATAGAGGTGAAGCCACCAGTACCAAAGTAATTATTAAACAATTCGATAGTTGGCGTTTTTGCAGCATCAAACGGGCCTTCGGTACGTACCCAATAAATTTCTGCCTGTACCATGTCATAGTTGGCAAATAATACCTGGTTGGTGCTTGTAGCTAACTTAACAAACTCTTTTTTTGCCGGGTATGGTGTAAATACAGCCGGTACTTTATGCAGTTGTGCTAAAGTTATAGAAGCTTGCTGCGCGGTTTGCGGGCCGTAATATAAAATGGTGTGCTTGTAATTATTAAGCGTGTGCAGTATTTTAATCAGGTCATCGGCGGTTACGGCGTCTAACTCGGCATCGCTTAGGGTATAATTAAACGGATTTTCCTTGCCATATAGCGCATAGGTTCTGAGCGCGCTGGCTATGCTTGCTTTGTTTAATTTGGCGTTTTCGCGCGATTTTTTCAAGCGGGCTTTAAATCCGGCTAAAGCTTTTTCGTCGGGTTGGCAATTAGCCAATAAGTCTTCATACAATTTAATAGAAGCCGCGAAGTTTTCCTGTAAACCATTAAAGCTGGTTTGCGTAAACTCTGTACCTGATGATAAAGAGAACGATGTAGCCAGTTTATAAAACTCCTTGCTAAAATCTTCGGCGGTTTTAGTTTTGGTACCTAAAAATTGGATGTATTGTGTAGCCAATGGCAATAGTTTATTGTTCCAGCTACCCATATCATAACGATAGTATAACCTGAATATGCTGTTGTCTTTATTTTGTACCGATAGTACATCAACCTTGCCTGCTTTAGCCCGTTGGATATCTTTTTTATAATCAACCCAAACCGGTTTAGCGGCTACCGATGGTATGGCCTCTATTTGTTTCAGATAATCAGATTGTGAAGTAGCATTTACCTCAACAGGAGTGATAGGCGGCTTTTCAACCTTTACAATGCTCTTGTCTTCGCCCAGGTGTTTGTAAACGATCACAAAATCATTATCATTCAGGTATTTATTGGCAAACGCTACAATTTGCGCCTTAGTTATTTTTGAAAGCTCATTAATGCTGGCTATATCTGTACGCCAGTCAACACCCGATGTAAAGTCGTTTACCAGGTTGCTGGCCCTGTCGCCATAGCTTTCGTTGCTGACTATTCGTTCTTTTTTTGCATTGTTTACGATAGATTTGATCAGGTCGTCAGAAAATTCGCCTTTTCTTAATTTGGCAATTTCAGAAAGCATGAGGTCTTTAACTTCGTCTAAAGACTGGCCCTTAACCGGGTTGCCGCGTAATAATAGTACGCTGTAATCTTTTAAGGCGTACGAGTTAGCGCTGGCGCTAAGCAATTTTTGCTTTTTAACCAGGTCAAGATCAAACAGGCCTGCTTTGCCATTGGTAAGCATAGATCCCATCAGGTCCAATAAGCGTGCATCGCGGGTAGCAGCACCCGGGAAACGAAACGCGATAGTTAAATTCTCCGGGTTTGGACCGTAAACATCACGTTTGACAGGGCTGGTAATAGCGGTTTCCGGTTGGAAGGTATAAGGTGGTATCGGTTTTGCCTTCATGTATTTAAAGTGCTCATCTACCTTTTTGATCACCACATCAGGGTTAAAATCGCCCGAAAGTACAATGCCCATATTGTTGGGCACATAGTACGTATAATAATAGTTACGGATAGCATTTAATGATGGGTTCTTCAAATCGGCAATAGTACCTATAGTGGTGTGCCTGCCATAGTTGTTATTTGGGAACAATGCTCCAAACATTTGTTCAAAAACTTTGCGGCCATCATCATCAAGTGTACGGTTCTTTTCTTCGTAAACAGCTTCCAGTTCTGTGTGGAAGATCCGCATGATAGGATTGCGGAAACGCTCGGCCTGTAAGGTTAAAAATTTATCGATAGATGAACTTGGGATATCTTCTGTATACACCGTTTGCTCGAACGAGGTTGAGGCATTACTTCCCTGGCCACCCATTGATGACATCATTTTATCATATTCATTAGCTATAGAGATCTTTGCCGCTTCGCCCGATGTTTTATCAATCTCTTTATAGATCTCTTTACGTTTAGCTTCGTCAGTGGTCGAATTGTATTGTTCATACAGCGCATCTATCCTATCTAAGTAAGGTTTCTCTTTAGTCCAATTGGTGGTGCCAAATTTATCGGTACCCTTAAACATCATATGCTCTAAGTAATGTGCCAGGCCTGTATGGTTATCCGGATCTGTTTTACTACCTGCTTTAACCGCTATATAAGCCTGTATACGCGGTTGCTTATTGGTGGGGCTTAATATTACGGTCAACCCGTTTTTTAAAATGTAAAAACGCGAGTGGGTAGGATCGCCGGTTACATATTTATACGTATAACCGCCAGAGGTAGCTTGTTTCCAGGCTATAACACTTTGCGCCTGTACATTCCATATGAACGCGATGAACGCTAAGCTAAAAAGTAATAATTTTTGTTTCATGTTACGTGATTAAGGCAATAAATGTGTTTTAAAATACGGAACTAATATAAAAGAGGGTAATTGCAAATGGTGGTTTGTTTTTACGCCGTACTAAATTAAGCATTTGATGGCAGTTTTTCTTAATTGTTACAGCTGTTTTTAGTAAGACGAAACAAAAAAACGCATAGTAAATAAACCTTTGCAAAGTAGGGCGCTCTAAAAAGCATTGTTTATTAAATAGAAAACTACACTATGATGAAAAAAATTCTCTCTTTAGCTATATGCCTGCTGGTTGCAGGTACGGTAAGTGCACAACGACGTTACTATCATTCGCAGCGTGCGGTGGTGCGCGACAATAATGGCGATTTTTATACCCCGTCAATTGGCTTGGAAATTGGGGCCAATGTTTCTAACCAGGTTAGTTCAAACTATTCTGGCTACAGTACAGGCAGTTTAGTGGGGCTTAACGCGGGTATTACATTTAACTTGCCTATCATTTATCCACTGTCTTTTGCGCCGGAAGTATTGTATTCGCAAAAAGGATATACCGCGGCAACTAACGACGGAACCTTTACACAACGTACCAACTTTATTGATGTGCCATTATTGGCCAAGCTTAAATTGGGGCCAACGTTTAATTTTTATATCGGCCCGCAATTGTCCTACCTGATGTCAACAACTAATACGTATGACGATGGATTTGTTGTTACCAGCGAACACTATTACGAAGGTAACAATGGTCACAAATCATACTTAGATGGCGTGCTGGGCGTAAGTTTTGATGTTAACCGATATGTAGACCTGCATGCGCGCTATACGCTTGACTTGCAGCAAACCAATGCCAACGGAAATACCTATGTACCCAACTACCGTAACCAGGTATGGCAATTTGGTATAGGGTTTAAGTTAAATTAAGCCCTATCAGTCCAAAATAAAAAACGACAAAAAGCCGGTCATCATCAATGATCCGGCTTTTTGTTTGATATTTTTAGCTTAGTATTCTGAGTTTCCTTTGCTGCTTCCACGGTCACGGTAACCACCACCGCCGCTATTGCCACGGTCTTTGTTATAACCACCACCGCCGCTACTTCTATCGCGATTGTAACCACCGCCGCCACGATTGTAACCGCCGCCGCTACTGCCGGCACCACCACCTCGGTAACCACCACCACCGCCAGAAGGGCGGTCTGTTTTTTCTTTAGCCTGGCTTACTGCAATTGTTTTGTCTAAAAGTTGCTTTTCGTCCAGGTTGGTTATGGCATTTTGGGCCTCTTCGTCATCTGGCATTTCAACAAAAGCATAACATTTGCTTCTGCCGGTTTCGCGGTCCATGATTACATTAACAGAACTCACTTCTCCGTATGGGGTAAATAGTTCTGTAACGTCAGCTTCCTGGTATTGGTGAGGAAGCTTAGCGATAAAAATTTTCATCTAATAATTAAGTTAAGAAGTTTAGTTATAACAATAGTAAGCATTAATAAATAAAACAAGTTATATGCTAACTGTTTTATTTATTGATGCCTTAAAACACAACACAGGTGTGTTTTTATTGTTTTATACTATTTAACTATTATTAAAAAAAGGAGGGAAGACGTTTATGATATCAGGTTGTTGACTTTTTCAACCAGTTCTGTAAGATCGAAGGGTTTATTGATAATAGCATCGCAGCCATAACTCAATAACTCATCCTGATGGTTAATGTAGGCAGAGAATATAATAACAGGGGTATCCTTAAATTTGGGATGGCATTTTATTTGTTTGCAAAGTTCGCCGCCGTTTGTGCCCGCCACGCGATAATCTAAAATAACAAGGTCAGGTAAAAATTCATCAAGCAGGGGCATAACCTCATCACCATGCGATGTGCTTTTCACATCGAACTTTTCATAAGAAAGTGTTTCGTGGACAATTTCAAGAATATCCTGATTGTCGTCTAATATTAAAATGCGTTTTGACATGTATAAGTATTAATACGTCGAAAAACCTATAAAATTGTTAAATGAAAAAATGCTTAAATTAAAAGCGTAAGGGGGAGCGGCTGATCTTTACTTTTTCGAATATGTATACCAAAGATAATTATATTAATGAGATAATTATATAATTAATAGTAATATTTTGGTTAAGAAATTGTAACCGCCAGGGAAATCGCTTTTAAGTTAAAAACAGGATTTGACGTTCAATATTGGGCTAAAGCCTGTTCTTTTTTTATCAACTGACCGTTGGCTAAAGCCAAACGGCAATGAATTTTGCTCATTGCCGTTCTATTTATGGAGCGGATGACTAACAAAGGCAACAAAGGCTTTAGCCGAAACTTTTAAAGCGATTGCCCTGTTGTTACCGCAACAATTAGTTGTGTATCGGCATTTTTTTTAATTAAAATGCTTCACCAAGGTTAAACAAAATGGTAGAATAGCCTTTACTGGCCCCAAAATCAATACCAACATTAGTACCCGAGTTTTTATTGAATTTGATGCGGAGCCCGGTGCCGATTGCAGGGTTCCAATATGTGAACCGGCGGCTATTGGGCTGGCTGGCCGAGTTGATATTACCAAATACCACAAAGCCAAATAGGCCATTATCTGTAAGGTCTCGTCGATATTCTGTTTCAAAATAAACCAGGCTGTTACCACGATACCTGTTTTGATCAATGCCACGGCCCGAACGTTGATAAGGATCCATACCGATAGATGGTAAACTTAAGTATGGAGTGCCGCTTGATAGAGATGTCCAATAGTAAGTCCAGAAAGCCAGCATGTTTTTACGCCTTGATTGGGTTAAGGACACATATTTTCTGGTATCCAGATATAAAGTTTGCCAGGCATTACTGCTACCTAATACAGTTGTACTGTACCTGTAAATTACATTGGCATAATAGCCAGGTAATGGGTTGATTGAGTTATTACGCGTATCATACAATAAATTTATACTTGGGCCTGCCGAAAATGTATTTTCTGTAGGGTTAGTACCAAACTGGTAGCCGGTAAACTGTCTGAAAGTTTTGGCGTTACCGTTATCAGTACCAATATCTACGTAGTAATCTAAATTATAGCCTATACCTGCAAAAAAGTAAGACGTAATGCGTTTTAATCCGCTTTGATAAAAACGGATGTATTTATATTGGACAAGGAATTTGTTATCGTTTGATTGCCCTCCGCCTAAGCCCCAGGTATATTGCGGATATACCAGGTAGCGGGTATCGCCCTGTATGGTATAAGTATTATCTTTTAACCAGATGCTTGAGCGGATAGGCAAACCATAGCGGCCATGAAAGTTTAAATAAGGCGCGAAGTTGACAGATGATATATTAGTAGTCTTAGGATCGCCCAAATAAAAACCTGCCGTGGTGGAGGTTATTAATGCTTTGCCGTCGCCACTGTTTCCGGACGATGAGATAGGTAAAATAGAGAAGTAAATTTTTCTTTTATCAGTAGGTGGCCTTTCTTTGATATGAATAAACTTTCCTAAAACATCTATTAAATCTGTTTTTTTAGAGGTGTCTACAGATGGTGGTTTAACCGGGCTACCGTCGCCCTGGGCCATTGACGAAATAGGTGTTAGTAATAAAATCAGTATGAGTAGGGGTTTTGTCATCAGCCTTATAACGTACTTTGTGGTGGTTTAATATATGAAAATGCAAAGGCCCTCAACAAAATTAAGGGCCTTTACTTAATCAAATATTCCTATTTTCTTTTTTGATAAACATACGCATTTGGATAATGCCCGTGTTTGCGATAGTAGGCTGCTCTGTAAGCTGCACGTTTTTTCTTTTCTACACTTTTACGGTGTTCATTACCAATAATATAACCACCACCGGCCCCTACGGCGCCACCTATTAAAGCACCGCCAACGTTATGGCCAATAATACCACCTACTACGGCACCACCTGCGCCGCCTATAATTGCGCCTTTACCCTGGTCGCTAATGCCTTTTTTTTGTTGCGCGTTTGCAAAATTACTTGTCGAAAGAAATATCGCTGTTAGTATTCCGGTATATACAATTAACTTTTTCATAATTATTGGATCTTAATGTGTTTAGTTACTACTATAAGTCAAAGAATAAGCCAAAGACGCATTTATGGATGTAATGGTCTTTAAATGAGTTAATAATGTTGTATTTTATGAAAAATCGGTTTATTAAAACTGTATACTATAGTGGTCAATAAGTATAAATAATTACCAAAATATTACTTCGTTTATACCCGCAGTTAATATGTAAACACGATCTTTGCCCGCTTCATAAGGGTAAGTCCCTTTTTATATCTTATGACTAAGCAACGCTATTTTTTTACCGTACTGATATTAGGAGCATTAACCGCTTTAGGTCCGTTTTCTATTGATATGTACCTGCCCGGGTTTCCGGCTATAGCGCAGTCATTACATACCACTACCGCGCAGGTTTCGCTTTCCTTATCCAGCTTTTTTGTTGGATTGGCCGCCGGGCAATTATTGTATGGCCCGTTGCTGGATAGGTTTGGCCGTAAAAAGCCCTTATATGTTGGCCTGGTATTGTACCTTATAGCATCTGTAGGTTGTTATTTTGCTACCACTATAGAGAGTCTTATCTTATTACGCTTTATACAGGCTATAGGTAGTTGTGCAGCAGGTGTAGCATCAATGGCTATGGTACGCGACATTTTTCCATTGGAAGAAAATGCAAAGATATTTGCCCTGCTGATACTGATATTGGGTGCATCGCCTATGCTGGCGCCTACTATTGGCGGCTACGTTACCGTGGTTTGGGGTTGGCATGAGATATTTGTGATACTGGGTATTATGGCGTTTTTGATCCTGCTGTCGGTGATCTTCTTCCTCCCCGAAAGTTATAAAGCAGACCCCAATTATTCGTTAAAACCGGCACCTATCATTAATAGTTTTTTAGCGGTAGTGAAAAATCCTCAATTTTACACTTACGCTTTTGCCGGTGCTTTCGCTTTTTGTGGTTTGTTTGTTTATGTATCGGCTTCGCCGATTGTGTTTATGGAAGTGTTTAAAGTAAGCGCCAAAGTTTACGGATGGATTTTCGCTACGCTGTCCATTGGCTTCATTGGTTCAAGCCAGGTTAATAACCTGCTGTTAAAGAAATATAAAAGCGAACAGATCATCTGGATTAGCATGGGGGTACAGGTTATTACTACGCTGCTGTTCTTTATCGGCAGCTTATACAATTGGTATGGCTTATACAGTACCATAGGTTTAATATTTGTGATGTTGTGCTGCGTAGGTATTACCAGTCCAAATGCTTCTGCATTATCGCTGGCACCGTTTGAAAAGAACGCCGGAACAGCGTCTGCATTGTTGGGTGCGTTGCAATTGGGTTTAGGTGCCCTGGCTACTTTGGGAATAGGTGTTTTTAACAGTCATTCATCGGTACCGATGTCTGCCATAATGGTTGCAACAGCTATTATTGGGTTGTTGATCTTGTTGATTGGGCGTAGGCAGATAGTGAATAAGGTTGAAGTTAGTGATGCTGTAGGGGCAGGGATGGCGCATTAATTTTTTATTACGAATACTTTTGCTTTAAACCTGCTATAGTACAAAATACCGGCATCGTCCGCTCAATCGCCGCGGGTAGGCTGTTACTTTTGGCTTGATCCAAAAGTAACCAAAAGATCAAGTCAGGCCGATCGCTGCCACTTCACAGGCCAGACTCCCGGCCGCGCGCCCTGACAGGCCTTTGCGCTTCTTTTTAAACCATGATTTGTAGGATTTAGGGATTAGATGATTTAAGATTGCTGGATGTTGTTTCATGCACCAGTGTCAGCAAAAAAGCTTCGGGTGAAATACAACAGAATGAGTTGGACTTGTGGGTGGGAGAGGCATAGCAACTTTTTGCTGAAGCGTGGCCAGGAGCGTGCGTAGCAGAGCAAAAAGATTGCAGCCTGTGATTCTGTTGAATTTGCCGGGCAAAGGCCCTGAGCGCAAAGAAGCCTCTTTGCTGACTTGATTTTTGGTTCTTTTCATCAAGGAAAAGAACAAAGCCTACCCGCGGCGATTGAGCGGACGATGCCGGTATTTTGCATATAGCAGGTTAGAAGCAAGAATCACTATCTCTCCAAAACTGTAAACTCAAATCAGGACAATGCCGTTCAATCAGGGTGATCCACTTTTACTGATCCACCCATCATAAAACGGTAAAAAACAACCAATTTTTAATCGTTTGATTATTAGTAATTTGATTGGATGATAAACTTAAAAATCCTGACGAATAAGGCTGATCCAAAGTGATCCGATCAAAAAGTTAAAGTATTATTTTATAGCAAGTTAACTAAAATCGGTGATCCGGGTGATCCACTTTTTTATGTGGATCACCCGGGTTAATTTTCTTACCCTAACACCTCATCAATCACCCCAAACTCTTTAGCTTCGGCGGCTACCATCCAGTGGTCGCGGTCGCATACATCGTGGACCTTTTGGTAATCCTGTCCGCTGTGTTTGGCGATGATATCATACAATTCTTTCTTAACTTTTAGTACCTGGTTGGCTGTGATCTCAATATCTGACGCCTGACCCTGCACACCACCCAACGGTTGGTGCAGCATTACCCGCGAATGGGCCAGCGCGCTGCGTTTTCCTTTAGCGCCTCCACATAACAGTATCGCTCCGAAGGATAGGGCCATGCCCGTACAGATGGTCGACACATCGGGGCTTACCAGTTGCATGGTATCATAAATGCCAAACCCGGCATACACTTCGCCACCGGGCGAGTTGATGTACATGTGGATATCTTTCTTGGCGTCGGTCGACTGCAGGAACAGCAGCTGCGCCTGTACAATGTTGGCAATGTTGGCTTCTACCGGTGCGCCCATAAAGATAATGCGGTCCATCATCAGCCTTGAAAATACATCCATTTGCGATACCCGCATTTCGCGCTCCTCGGTGATATAAGGTGTCATAGCTACCGGTATAGCGCTCTTTTCTACACTTGAAATGTAGTTATCTACCCGGTCTTTTTGGACATGGCAATGCCCCACCGCAAATTTGCGGAACTCGTTCTTGTCGATATTCATAATGTTTGTTGGTTTATTGTTTACCGAATAGCCGCCTTATTTTCTGGCTAAAGCTGGTATGTTGCGGCTGTGTAAACAGTTGTTGATGAACTATTTCAATTTCCTTTTTTAATTGCCTGCGGCCAAATTGCTGTATGGTATGGTAGGCTTTTTGCTGCCATATTACTTTATCGGCCAGTGTATTATCCAACAGGAATTTAGCCTCAAATACTAAGGCATCGCCGGGTTGGGCCGTACCTGACAGATGGGTCTCGATTAGTTGGGTCTCATTCCATGAAGTCGTCATACACTAATGCTTTTTGTTTAATGGTTTCTCTTACTTTCTCTAAACATTTGTATTTCTGCACGGTAGCACTACGCACGCCCGAGTAGCCAAATTCATCAGCTATTTCAGCAAATGATAACTGGTCGTAGTAAAATCCTTTTAGCAACTCCATGCACTTTTTGCCCGCTGTTTCTAAAAAGCGCATCAGACGGGTCTTGGACGGGGTTTCTTGCTCCTCATCAAATACATCCAAGTTATCCAACGGAACATTTTGAGTGCTCTGACGATATCGCTTTAACCACAAATTTTTAGCTGTACCTACTAAATAGGCTATATCATTACTGAATAGATTAGGCGATGTAACCACCTTTTCATAATAAACCACCAACGCGTCCTGGAAAACATCTTTAGCCTCGTCAAAGCTGCCGCCCATCCGGCTTACATATTTGGCAACCACCGGGAACGCGCTTTTATACAACCTTATAAAAAGTTCCTGCCGTTGTGTTGTTCTATCTGAATTGCTGATATCGTACATACCAATGTCCTTTTATATCTATGTGCCGATTAGGGGTTAAGTATCACCTTTTATTTTGAGATTTATTCCTTCACCGCCGTAACCTCAGATCCGTCAGTCCCTTTAGTAGAAAAGATGATCTGCTTGCCGTTAAAATCTTCCACATAAAACGGAAACTCGCGGGTAGTGCCATCTGCCAGGATCTCTTTATAACGGATATCATGGCCATCTATTTTGAACGTGCCGTGCGACAGTTGTTTATCATCCCAATAAATCAGTAAGCTGTCCTGCTTGGTAAATTGGATATATGGTTTTTGTTCGAGCAAGGCCATTGAACCTATGGTATCGGTAGGGCTGGCATTAGGGTGACGCACCCTGGTGTATTTCCATTTGCCATACAAGCTTTCGGGGCTTACATAAGGTTTGCAGGCAGCAAAGAATAATAGAATGGCTAAGAGCAGGAACTGTTTTTTCATAGATCACGCCATCCTGAACTTGTTTCAGGATCTCAAGACTAAGTTACAAATCTTAGTCTTTCTTCTTACCTGACCCCTGTAAATTCTTTTCCGCTTTTTTTACCTCATCCTTTTCACTTAAAGGGAAGTCGGTTTTTATTTCCTCGCTGAGTTTGGTTGATGATAATTTGGTGCCTGAACCGGCCTTTGTTGGTTTTTCCGCTTTCATAGTTGTTGATCTAATACAAGTGTGAGTGGCCCTGTATTAAGTAAACTTATGAAACATGAAAGTGTTTGAGACTATGATTAATAAGATTAGAAGATTATAGGATTGATCGTCGATCCCATAATCTTCTAACCCGATAATTTTAAAAAAAATGATAGATTGAAATTGATTGTCATCCTAATCATCTTCTAAATCCAATAAATCTTAGTTTTTGTTAGCCTTCTTAATACTATCAGCCTTAGCTTTCGCGCGGTCCTTAAAGAAACCTTTTAGTAAGAAGTTATGCTGTGCTGCTTCCAGATCGTCATTTAATTTAACTGATCCTTGTTGCAGGTTGTCTAAGGTACTTTGGATCTTAGCGGCAGCTTTAGGGTCGTTCAGTAAAACACCAACAGCATTGTCGGTACGATCAAACTTATCAATAGTTGTTTTTAAGGTATTAGTAATATCTGTGGTGTTGGCAGCAGCTTGTTTAAGCTGAGTTGTAACTTCTTTTATTCTGGCAAATGTAGTAGTGTCAGTCAATAATTTATCAGCAAGGCCGCCTTTGGTATTCATCTTTACACTAAAACGTTCTAACTGCGAGGATAATTGAGCCGCATTGGCACTTGCTTTTTCAAAATTGCTCATGGCATTTCTAAATTGGTTACCCACCGCACTATCAGCCATTAAAGTACCTACTGTACCTTTGCCCTGTAATATTTTACGGCTCAATAATTTAAAATCGCCCGTTATTGATAATAGATTCTGGTTGTTTTGTTGCAATACCTTTAACATATCATCGGTCGATGTTATTTTTTCGGTCTGCAAAACATCACCATCCTGTACCGCAGGCGCTTGGGGACTGCCGCCGTCTATTACAATGATCTTATTACCAATCAATCCGTCAGACCCAATATGCACTCCCGCGTTGCGGTGTACATATTGTTGGGTTGCTTCGTCAATACTCATGCGCACATCTACCTGGCCGGGGCCAATGAAATGGATCTTGCTGATGCTGCCCACTTTTACCCCTGAAAACCAAACACTATTGCCTGTTTTTAAGCCGGATACGTCGTCAAATACCGCGCTGATATGTATGCTTTTTGAAAAACTTTTCGACTGGCTCCCCAATGTAAAAACGCCAAGAATAAATACAATTAAGCCTAAGGCCAGGAATAGCCCTACTGTTATTGCACGTTTATTTTCTGTTTTATCCATTATATTTAATGCTGTGTGAATCTACTTTATAAAATTGTAATCAAAAAATGGTTTTACCCGATCATCGTTTGTGTCAAATACTTCGTCAAAACTACCCTGGCGCTGAAACTGGCCTTCTAATAACATGGCTATCCTGTCGCCGGTCTGTTTGGCACAGGTCAGATCATGGGTGATGATTATGGACGATGTTTTATACAGCTGCTGAACCTCGTTGATCAGTTCATTGATCTCTATACAGGTAATAGGGTCAAGGCCGGCCGTAGGCTCATCATACAACATGATCTCCGGGTTTAATATCAACGTACGGGCAATGCCGATCCGTTTACGCTGCCCGCCCGAAAGCTCTGATGGCATTTGGTTGATAGTTTTACTTAAACCAACCGCCTCCAATACTTCCTCGACCGCTTTGTCTATTGCTGCACGGGTAATGCCTTTGCGGTTTCGTACCAGCGGAAACTCCAGGTTCTTACGCACAGTCATACTATCGTACAGGGCACTGTTTTGAAAGGAGAACCCAATGCGGATACGCAGCTCCTGTAATTGTTGGTCGGTTATGTGGTTTATGTTCTGGCCCAATACATTAACGGTACCGCTATCGGCCTGTAATAAACCCGAAATTATTTTGATTAGCACAGATTTACCGGTACCAGAACGGCCCAAAACCACCAAATTCTCACCCTGGTACAGATCTAAATCAATACCGCGCAATACATCATACTCATCAAAAGATTTTTGTAATCCCCTGATGGTTATGACCGCGTTATTGTAGTCGATAGGTGCCTTTGGTTTATCCATAACTTATATTTAGCGAAACCAACTGGTGATCTGCACTATAACAATTTCTTCAATAAATATTAAAAACATGGCGGTTACCACCGCGCCATTTGCCGCCTTACCAACTCCCTCTGTACCTTTAGTTGAATAATAACCCTGATAACAGCCAACAATACCAATAGTAAACCCAAATACGATAGATTTTACAAGCGATGAAGTGAAATCTGTAAAGGTAAGCGGATCAAAAAACTCCTGCACAAACGTGTTAAAGCTGGTTCCTTCATTTACAGCTACGTTAATATAACCACCCAACATAGCTACCAAACCGGTATAAGTTGCAAGGATAGGGATAGTTAAGGTAGTGGCCAATACACGGGTGCATACCAAAAATTTAAAAGGTTTGGTACCCGATACTTCCATGGCATCAATCTGCTCGGTTACCCGCATCGAGCCTAACTCGGCACCTATGCCTGATCCTACCTTACCGGCCGCGATCAATGCTGTAACTAACGGTGCTAAAGCACGCATGATAGCTATAGATACCAATGATGGCAGCCATGAAGTAGCGCCAAACTGCCCTAAAGAAGGGCGCGATTGCTTAGTAAATATCAAACCTACAATAAAGCCGGTTAATGATATTAAAGTAAATGAGCGCACACCGGTTTCATAGCATTGCCTTACAATTTCCTTAAATTCAAAAGGTTGCACAAATGCCTCCCTGAAAAACCTAAGTATGAATTTGTTGATGTTATAAAGACTTACAAAAAAAGTGGCGATCTTACCTTTGGGTTTGGTGGCCTTTTTTTTAAGTTGAAAAGCTGTGCTGATTTCAGTATTCATTAATGCGGCAAAGGTATTACTTATACAAGATATTTCCTGACTATTTTATACAAAAAGTTAACAACTTGTTTGATATGTTAAAAATTAATCAAACGATTAACGCAGCAAATGTACATTTGTTTGTGTTAGCATAAAGTCAAAAAAACAATATCAGTTTATAAAACCATTGTGTATATTATTCCTTTTTTAAGGGATAAGGAGTAACACTATGAACGCGTACCAACAAAAATGGATAAGCATTTTGCAGCATGCCAACTTAAAAGGATGGGAAATTAAACCCTTAGATGATGGTATTTATGTTGAAATGCCACACGTAACTGATTTGAAACTGATCAAAGATATTTTACCCGAAACGCTTGCCGCGTTGTCTTTAGATATCAATGTACCCAAAACGCGGTTAAAATTTCATTTTCATAACGGATATGAAAACTTCGAATATATATTGAACCCTAATGATGGAGATTTGAATAGGGGATAATATTGATTATATTTGAGTTTAAATTTTAACTATGACAACTATAACTCTTGAAATTTCAGACAAAGTTGCTCAAACAATTTTCTCCATTATAAAAAAGGAAGGCGGAAATATTATTTCTGTGGATGATGACGGTTTTACAGAAGAAGAATTGAAATCTATAACTGTTGGTTTAAAAGAAGCTGTTAAGATAAAGAGTGGAGATATAAAACCCTTATCAATGAATGATCTTTGGGATGAGTAATACGGTTAACCCAACTCCAGAATTTAAAAGAAATATTAAGCCTCTCGCCAAAAAATACAGAACGCTTAAAGAAACCATTATTAAACTTGAAAAGGACCTTATTGAAAACCCATATTTAGGTGAATCATACGGCCAGGGAATCTATAAGGTTAGAATAGCTGACGGGAGTAAAGGAAAAGGCAAAAGTGGAGGTTTTAGGGTTATATATTATCACTTAAACAAGACCGAAGAAGGCATAGCAATGCTCTTAATAAGTATCTTCGATAAATCAGAAAGATCTACTATAACAAAGCAAGAGGCTGTTAAGATCCTTACTGCAATTTTACTGGAAAAGTAAATTATCAGCAATCTCCACCAATTTCACAATTATCGCCTTCAATAACATTAAGGGTTGCAGGTTTAGTAGCTTCCCATTCGCTGTAAGCTTTCTCTAAGGTTTGCAAAAATGTAGGTACAGCCTGCGCGCCTGATACGCCATATTTATTATCCATCACAAAAAATGGAACCCCACGGACACCCAATTGCTGTGCCTGTGCAATATCCTGGTGTACGTTGATAGCAAATTTGTTGCCCGCTAAGGTATGATGTACTTCGGCTTTGTCTAAACCTATGGTTTCGCCCAGTTCTGCAAGTGTATCATGGTCGGCAATGTTTTTGCCTTCGGTAAAGTAAGCGTTAAATAAAGCTTCTTCTGCTTCATCGCCCAAGCCATTTTGCTTGGCCAGGTGTGCAAAGCGGTGTGCATCGAAACTATTGGCTACAATAGCCTTATCAAAATCATAAGTTAAACCAACCTCGGCAGCCATTTCGGTTACCTGTTCGTTCATTTGTTTGGCGTGATCTAAGGTTATCCCTTTAATATCCGCCAGGTATTGATTAATATTGATAGATGGGTCTGTTACCAGGTTAGGGTTTAACTGGAAACTTTTCCATTCTATCTCGATTGCATCTTTATGTTCAAATTGTTGTAAAGCCTGTTCGAACCTGCGTTTGCCGATATAGCAAAACGGACACATTACGTCACTCCAAATTTGTATCTTCATGGCACGAAGTTACCATAAGGGTATAAAATGAACGTAAGCGCAAAGTAAAATAAAAGGGCGAAGAGAATCCCCTTCGCCCAATATAGTTTAACTACTTAACCTAATGAAGTTAAAGCGATGTTTTGGTTTTTCGCTTTCTCCATTTGAAATAGAAGATCAATCCAATGATGATCATCAAAATTTGTAAGCCCGCACCAACCATAGTACTGACATCACGCGTTGTTTTACCGCCGAAATCCATATAATGATGTTTATGGAAGAGGGCGAAACTATACCCTTCATATAATTCAACATCATTAGTGTTTTTGGCCAAAGCCCCGGTAGAGGTTTCTACATATAGGCGTTCATTATGGTTGAACGGATAATTGATCTTCCAAACCGGCAGGCGTTTATCAGTAAAGTTATACTCGTCTGTGAATTTGGTTGTTAGTTGAGCAAAAACGATTTTACCGGGATCGGTTCCGCTTAGTTGAGTAGCTAAGCTTTTCGCATAATGCTCATCGCCATTGGGTAGTACAGTGTAATCAACGGCATTAATATAAGTAACCATTGCGGCATCGACGCTCAGATCTTTCATCAGGTCTTTGCTTTTATGGCTCTTTTTGTTGCTTTGTAAGTACACCTGCCAGTAGCTTTTACCATCCAACTGAACCAAGCCAATATTGGTGATGGGCTTTTTAACGATGCTATGCAGTTTGCTTAAGTCGAGATTGATGTTGGATGAAGCAAATCCATTAACAATACCTCTTACTTCTTTTTCATCCCCACCTAATTTAGAGAAAGCATGATAACAACCGCTAAAGGTGAACATCAGCGTAAACAACGATGCAACAATAGCCGTGTAACGGTGATTGCGCCTGGCTTTCACCACCGGATTGCCCGGTATCTTTTTACTTTTGGTGGCAAAGAAAATATAGATACCCATTAAAGCAGTAATAAAGCCCAGCCCGGTAAAAAACATCTCTACCAATAGGCGGCCCTTGCCTAAAAAGTTGATCCAGCCCCAGGTATGCACCAGGTCGAAGAATGTGGTAAATGCCGCCCGGTTTTTATCTACAGCTACACCAAAGCGGTCCTGCCCGGTTTCTACATACAGGCGAATATGGTCGTCGCGCTTAAACTGTACTTTATAAACCGGTAGCAGGCAGTATATGGTTTTGTATTCTTCATTAAACTTGGTAACCAGCGACGCGCTTTCAATAGGCGCTCCTGTTTTATTGTTCAGTACAGCGCTGGCTGCTTCGCCGCAGCAATCCATACCATCGCCCATTGGCATGGACATATCCATATCTGCCATCGACTTGCTTTTTTTTGCCGGGCCTTCTAAAAATATGCGGGCAATATATTGGGCATATAGCCAGTCGCCTTTGCTTAAAAGGTTGCCGTTTTTAGCGCTAAGGTATTGCAGATCGTACTTCCGGCTGGTCTTAACCTGGTAAAACCAGTTGGTATCAATATGTACCAGGCGGGCACTGTAAATGCTGTCTATTTTATTTTGCTTTAATGCCTGCTGTAAGGTTAGTTTGATCTTGCTGCTGTCGACAGGTTCCACCGGGATGCTTTGCGTTTTAATGGCCGGGCGCATGTTAGTCATGAGGGGATGCATAAAGCCACTGCTTGCCCAAAGTAATACAGGTACCGCGATGATGAGCGAGCAGACACGGTGCCATTTATAAATGTTTTTACGGATCATGTGCTTTGATTTATTGTTTTCCGAAATGGTAAGCCAGCCCTAATGTGAAAGCTCGTGGATCGCCCAGATTATAACTATAAGACGTTTTGCCGTTAGTTACAGAAGCCGTAGCCAGGGTGGCGTAATACGTATTGAATACATTCAGCGCGTTAACCCAAATTTCGGCCGGGCCGAATTGATAACCCGCACGGATATTAGTGGTTTTAAAGCCATCGTAGCTAAACTGCTGCAGGTTATCCATATAGTATTTACCCACTTTCTGTTCTTCTACACCAATGCGAAAACCTTTGATGTAATGCGGCTTGTAAACCACCTCTGCATTGCCGGTAAAATGTGGGGCATTAGCCATTTCATAACCGTTATAGTTTACGCCACCGGCCACATAATTAACAAAGCGGTGTAAGGCGTTGCTGCCACTAAGGCGCAAGTAAAGATCTTCTACCGGGCGGTAGCTAATACCATACTCAATACCTTTATGGCGGGTAACGCCTGCATTTTGCGGAACGGTAGTATTATCAGGCAAACGTACGTTAATGATCTCGTTGTTGCCGTTCATCAGGTAGAAACTATAATCAATATAAAGCTTGTTTTGTACTAACGATAGCCAGCCGCCCAATTCATAGTTCTTAAACGTTTGCGGCAACAGGTAAGCGCTGTTGGTTGTTTTGCCAAATACCTGGGTAATTTGCGGCGGTACATAGCCTTCGCTGTAAGTACCATAAAAGCCGATACCGTTATTGTTGTAAGTAAAACCCACTTTAGGAGCCACCTTGCCATAATTAGTAATGGTAGAAGGCCCCCCTGTTACGGTTGATCCCGGCAGGGAATTGACAAACGCATACTGGAAAGCATCATAACGTAACGCTGTTGAAATACGCAGGCCGGGTGCGACAGTGAAATCATAATCGATGTACGAACCGAAATTACTGATGACGGTACGATAATCGGCCATTACGATATCCGGATTGGCTTTAGTATAGCTGACATAGTTTACCACACCATCCTGGTTCTGCTTCTTGATCCAGATAAAATCCTGGAAGAAAGACTGCGGATCAAGCTCTGCGCTGGTACCGATGATGAGTTTGCTTTGTAGAAATTTAAAGCGTTGTACATGCTGTAAAAACAAACCGTATGATTTAAAAGCATTGGTATTGATATTGCCGCTGGCGGTATCTGCCGAAACCGGATTGGTAGCTTTACCACCGCTGCGATAAGTAGCTATCGAGTAAGAGGGGTTTTGCGCAACCGAATTATCGCGATACAGGAAAGTAGCGCTGGTAATTCCGTTTGCACTCCAGTTATGGCTTATGGTCGACCGGGCACGTAAAGCGGTTACTTTACGGTAAGTAAAGAAAGCCTGCGCGGCATAGTTCTTACGGGCGAAGTGGTTGCTATCCAAACTGCCATACATATCGCTAAAATAATTGATGTAGGATATGCTGTTTGTCCAGGCAGTGGCGCTATCTATGTGATACTCTAAACGTGCGGTAATAGCGGTTTTATGGAAATCGCTGTATGCTATCGGCCCGTTGGTTTGATTGGCATAGTAGCCGCTCACAATGAAGCCAAGCTTACCGGCGGTGGCACCTATCTGACCGTCTACCCGTTTATAACCTTGGTTGTTGAGTTGTGTACTCATGTAGCCAGAGGTATAAGCAGGTGGCGCCTGTGTGATCAGGTTAACCACTCCGCCAATAGCTTCGGCACCGTAAAGTGCCGATGACGGGCCTTTGATAATCTCGATACTCTTAGCCGCAGCCATATTCATTTCCAGCAGGGCGTTATGATTAAATACCGCCGAAGTGCGTAAAGGCAGCCCGTCTTCCAGGTACAGGAACAAGTTATTGGTGTTCATAGGCTGGCGGATGCTCATTTCGTGCTGCTCGTTACCCAGATTCACCATATTTACGCCGCTCACCTTGTTGAATAATTGGTCTAACCGCTGCGCCTTGGTATCATTAATGGTTTGTTTAGAAATTGTGGCGATGGCTATGGGCGCTTCGCTTCTTTTTTCGGCGGTGCGGTTGGCACTTACAACAACCCTTTGAAGTTCGGTAGCTGATGGTTGTAATGATACAGCCACCGAAGCTCCTTTAATCACAACACTCCGGCTTAAATAACCCATGTAGGATATTTTAAGCGTGTTATCAGTTGTGACTATTTTAAAATTACCGCCGGCATCTGATACGGCAGAATGAGACTTGGTATCCGTGATGGTAGCACCCGCAATGGGTTCTTTGGTAATGGCATCAAATATTTTACCCCGAATAATAGATGTTTCCTGGGCAAATAGATGTATGCCAATTAACACCATGTATATAGTGAAAATTAGTTTTTTCATATTTAAAAAATGTAGAAGGACAGGCCACAAGCAAAAAACTCCTGCTAATGGTCGATCCCAAAAAATAAAAAAGAGAGATAGGGACGGCTGCGAGTTAAAGCGCGTCGAGGAAATTAAGCTTGCCGTGGAGGCTGTAGCAAAGGTGCCTTAAAATTAAATTGCTCTGATGAACTGTAGGGGGTATCGATCAGTTGCAATAATTGATTATAAAACCGCATATAGGTGTAGGTACCTACAAATACTTCCTGGAAAAGATTTTTTTGAGCCTGGCGCGAATCGTTTTTTTCGGCATCCTGCACGGCTTTTACCTTTTTCATGAAATAGCATTGGCCATTACAATGCATCCAGGGTTTATCGCGGTTTTCGCAAAGGGTAGCGGCAATATACTTTTTGTTCAACTCGAACCCCGCGTACACAAAGTAACGCGAGAAGTTGGCCGTAACCAATGCAACAAGTAATAAAATGGCGGTAAAACGCTTGAGCATAGTGCCGCAAAGGTAATTGCTGGATGGGGTAAAAGCAAGCGACATAAAAACTATGTCATTGCGAGCGAAGCGCGGCAATCGCAAACTATGCAAGCGTGCGATTGCTTCGTCGTTCCTCCCCGCAATGACAAATATTTTTATATTATTTATCCCTTTTCAATGTGGCGTGCAAACTTTTACCCGCAACATCCGCTGATACGACTACCGAATCGCCGTAGTATTTACCGGTATGAGAAACGGTATATTTACCGGCTTTAACTACAAAGGCAAACTCATTGCCTGATAAAACGCCATTAGCAATAGGTAATTCATTACCATCCGGCGATTCTACTGTGCCTGATAACTTGTCGCCTTGTACTTTAAAATTGTAAATAAGTGGTAACTCATCTTCGGCGCTGAGTTTTACTGATCCGGTCCATTTGCCGTTAAGGCCGGTTATTGCTGCAAAGCATACAACAAAACTACCTAATACTAACAGGGCGGTTGCTAAGATTCTTGTTTTCATGATCTGGAGTAGTTTTATTTAAAGGTACTTTGCCCATGTAAATAAAAAATTACCCGCTGATTAAATGAACAACAAGTTAATTTTAACTTATCTGTTAATATTAAGTATAGGTTTGTTTAATGCTAAATCAGTTTTTAGTTTCTATTACGCGCTTAAGTGTAGAGTGCAATCTTTCGCCATTTAGGTCAGCAACTACGGTAACAGAATCACCATAAAATTTGCCAACGCTTGGTACAGGATTGTCATTTACATCAACTTTAAAAGAAAAGTCTTTTTCGCTTGTAATTTTACCATCATAAATAGGCAATTCGCCCTGCGGCGACAAAACGGAGCCTGTTATTTTATCACCATCAACTTTAAAAATATAAGTAAGCGGGATAGGTGTACCATCAGCCATTTTTATATTGCCTTTCCATTTACCGGTTAGGTCTGTAATAGCGGCAGCAAAGCAAATTAGCGCGCTGCATAGTAATAAGGCAGTAGTCAGGATATTTCTTTTCATAATGTTAAAATGTTTTTGATAGTTAATTATTTGTCTGACCGGGTTAGTTTAAGGTGATTTTTGCGGCCATTAAAATCACTGGTTATAACGGTCGAATCGCCATAATATTTACCGGTATTTGCTATTACGTTGTCATTTATAGCAATGTTAAATTTAAAATCGTTACCGGTAATTTTACCATCGGTTAAAGGTATTTCGCCTCGTTCTGATATTACAGAGCCCGATAATTTTTCGCCATCAACTTTAAAAACATAGGTAAGGGGCAATTCATTGCCATCGCTCATTTTTAATACACCTTTCCATTTACCACTTAATTCGGCAAAAGCAGCAAAGCAAATTAGCGCGCTACAGAGTAACACGGTAGTAGTTAAAAATTTTATTTTCATAATTGGAGTTTATATACTCCTAAAAATAGAATTTTTATTTCAATAAAAGCAACTACAATATTTAAGGGGTCTTATAGTAGTAGATAGGCGCATATATACCCTCGCTGGTGGTATAAAATCCTTTACCATTAGGTGTAAAGCCTATAGCTTCGCCTTGTTTTTCCTGCTGATAGTTTAGCTCTTCGGGCTTTTGCTGCATGGCTTTCCAGGCTGGCTCTGTTTGTTTGCGTTTCCAGTAATAAACCTTTTCGTAGGTTTTTACTAAAATTTGGCGACCATCTTTTGATATATCGCCGGCGGTAACCCATTTAAACGGTTTAAAGCCCTTGAAAAATAGTTTGGTACGAAAGGTTAATGTTACCGTATCATTAGCTTTAAAAGCCAGCGGAGCGGTATATACGCCCACAGTATCATGCCTTTTGGTAACAATATAAAGCTCACGTTGTAGCGGGTCAACCATCAACGTTTCGGCATCTTTGGGGCCATCAGGGTATTTTAAGTAGAAATGAGGTGCATCGGCTTGCAGGTTACCACCCTTTAACCACGCGGCTTGTTCTTTGATGCGGTAGATGGTGATATGATTTCTTATACTATAATTATCGCCGATATCGCCCATATAAACGTAGCTTTTTTTAGGTTCAGGACCTGGGCCAACGGCTATATCCTCGCAATCGTTTACGCCTAATTGTTCGCCGGCCTCGCCTTTATAATTGATGGTTGCAATTAATTTACCATCAGGTGTCATAGCGAAGAAACGACTGCTATCGCCACTATCATTATGTACGTAATACGTATCGGCATTTATGCCTGATGCAGATATGCCCGATATTTCGTTCATTTCCTTATCCTGTAAATGCCCCGTTAAAATTATTTGCCCGTTAATGTATTTATGCCGAGCATAAGCTCCTAAAAACAAAAGGAAGATAACAGGTACCAGTATATTTAGCTTTTTAGTTCGGCTCATTGAAGGCAGTACGTATTTTTTGCAAAGTTACTTAAATTGTACTACAACGAAAAAAGGACCATTTTATTGGTCCTTTTGTAATTCTTATGCGCTCATTTCCGCATCGGGTTTGGAAACATCGGTAAGGGCTACTTTACCGCGTTCTTTCCTTAGTATACGGTTAAACAGCGATATCTCCTTATCAAACAAAAAGCGGAAGAACAGCTTGGTCCATGATTTATGGTAGTATAAGGTGTCATAATGCTCGGGAGCGGTTTTTTTGATCTCCGGTAATTTGTTCCATGGGATAGACGGGAAATCATGATGCTCATTGTGGAAGCCCACGTTAAAGGCAACCAGGTTTAAGCCACCGTAATAGCTGTAGGTTTCCTGCTCAACGCTATGGGTAAGGTAATGTTCCTGGATCCAGCGGGCACCAAGCGGGTGCAGGCCAACAGAGAATGAAAAGCTTAGTAATAAGAATGCTAACGCGTGCCAGCCCATAAAATAGTAAATGGCGGCTGTAAAAGCTACCTGCACTAACAGGTTAGCCACTATCCAGATATCAAAAGTCTGGATCTCTCTTAACCTTGACAAGCGAAATACCTGGAAAAGCGGGTAAAATAACAACCATAGCGCTTTACCTAAAAATGAGTTATTGATCAGTTTTGCTTCCCAGCGGTTAGGCAGATCGGCATCCAGCTCATGTACACCCTGGAAGGAGTGGTGTTTAATATGATATCTTTCAAAAGAAATTGAACTTGGGAAAATCTGCGGCATATTTGCAAATATACCCGCCCACCGGTTAGCCGACCGGCTTTTAAACAGTAATTGATGCGCACATTCATGTATCATCACAAAAAGTGCATGATCTGCAAACGCGCCTAAAAGGTAAGCAGCACCAAATACCAACCACCATGATTGGTCGCGCAGGAACCATGCCAATACTACTTGAAACGCTACCAGGCCAATTATCGCAAATATGGTATTTGGATTTTTGCCGATAAGATTACGTAGAGACGGAAACTGTTTTAAAATTTTTTTGGTTCGTACACGGTGAGGCTCTGCAACCTCAGAGTAAACAAAATCTGTTCTTTTAGTCATAAATTTTATAAGATCACTTAATTTAAGTTAGTAAGGGGCTATTAGTATAACTCAATTCATCAATGATAATTATAAAATTTTAAATAATAGTTATAAAATATTATTGTTGTCTGTAAACCAGTACTTTAAAAGTGCCTGGTATAGCTTTGCGGGTGCCCGGTTCCATATTGGCAACGCTTAAATAAATTTTATGTGTTTTGGTATCAAGCGCCAAAGTTTTAGCCCGGTTTTGGGTGGCTAAGGTTTGCACTACGCTATATTTATCGGTATTTTCTTGTTTAATGATTGTTGTAGTACCATCACCGTTCGAACAGAATATCAGCTTGGTTTCGGCATCATAGGCTACAGCATCAACACCTGCACCGATAGGTACAGTTGCAACTAATTTACCTGTGGTGATATCTAAAACATTAAGACTGTTGTTTTCGCGCGATACAGAAAATGTGCGTTTGTTTTTATCATCTAACGCGATGCCTGTTGGCGCGCCTTTTGGTGCTAATGGATAGTTTTTAATAACCTTCATGGCTTTGGCGTCAATAATGTTCACGCTGTTTTTATCCTCCAGGTTATTATATATTTTCCCTTTACCATCGCTTACGGCAAATTCAGGGGCACCACCTAAGGCGATGGTGCCAGCCTGTTTTAGTGTGTTAGGATCAACAACTGATGAGTTATTGCTCTCGCCATTAAAGGTGTAAACACGGTCAGTATAGGGGTCGTACATGATAGCGTCAGGTCCGTTAGCACCGGTAAGTGTGATGGTGGCAACGGTTTTAAAAGTTTTCAGGTCGAAGGCTACAACCGCGTTGGCTCTGCCATCGCTTATAAAACCACGATCGGCTTTATTATCAATAGCAATGCCGTGTACGCCTTTCATGTTTTCAATAACGCCAACCTGTTGCTGTGTAGCCAGGTCTACCACGTTTACCATAGTGCCGTGCGATACATATAAGCGATTGTTTACTTTATCTATCGACAGGTAATCATAACCACCATCGCCTGTAAGGGGGATGGTTTTATCCAGTACATAAGTTTGGGCATAGGTTATGCCGGTTAGCAATAGTGCAGCGCCGGTTAGCAATATTTTTTTCATGGTTTTGTTTTTTGATTTAAATATCACAATCAATTCTGTAGCAAGCCTGTATTTATGCCGCTGGTTCTTCAAAATGTTTATGCGGATTAACATCGCCGTTACGATACACTATGCGCAGCATGCTTGGCAGCACAATCAACAATAAAGGCAACGCTACAATAAAACCGCCTATTACGGCAATAGCCAAAGGCTGATGCAACTGCGCCCCTGCACCTATACCTAAAGCCAATGGCGTTAAGGCTATAATGGCACCCAAGGCAGTCATTAGTTTAGGGCGAAGGCGGGTAGAGATAGCATAGATGATAGCTTCATCCACACTTTTCTCAAGAGCCGTTTCTTTAAACTGCAGGAACGTGAATATGGCGTTCTCGCCAATGATCCCCACTATCATGATAAGCCCTGTATAGCTGCCGACATTTAGCGGCGTATTTGTAATAAACAATGCTAAAAAGCTACCCGAAATACCTAACACCGCAATAACTAATATTAAAAGGGCTATCCTGAATTGTTTGAATAAGAAAAGTATCACCCCAAATACCAACAAACTTGAGGTTATTAATATGATCAATAATTCTTTAAACGATTGTTGCTGCTCTGCATAGGCCCCGCCATATTCTACATGGTAGCCCGGTGGCAGGTTTATTTTTGTGGCGATGTTTTTCTGAATAGCCGGTACAACCGTACCCAGATCGCTGTTCTCTAACCTGGCGGTTATTACGCCCATCGATTGCAGGTCCTGGCGGTTTATTTCGGCGTCGCCTGTTTGTACCGATACACTTGCCAGTTGGCTAATAGGTATCAGCCTGCCATTGGCTAAAAATACGTTCAGGTTTTTTATAGCTGTGATATCCAAGTTGCGGTTACCGGGGTAAACCATGCGGATAGGGGATAGCTGTTGTGTTTCGAACAGGTTGCCTACCACATTGCCATCTAAGGCCGTTTGTGCCTGGTATTGCAGGCTGGCAGGTGTGATCTTGTATTGGGCCAGTTTGGTGTAGTTAGGAAGGATACTTACCGATGGGCCGGCTATAACTATACCGTTAAATACATCGGCGGTACCTTTAACGGCGGTTATCTGTTCTGCTATCTTTTTGGACAGATCTTGTAAAACATGCTGGTCGTTACCAAAAACTTTAACCTCGATAGGTTGCGTCGAGCTCATCAGATCGCCCAGCATATCGCCGATTACCTGGCCAAAATCAACCCTCAGCGCAGGCTGGGTTTTCTCGATAGCACTGCGAAGATCACTGGTGACTTCTTCGGTGGTTTTATCACGCGTCTTCTTCAATTGGATCAGGTAATCGCCGGTATTGGGTTCTGTAATAAAGAAACCCATTTGCGTGCCGGTACGACGTGAGTAGGCCGCTACATCAGGATGGGCCGTAATGATTTTTTCAGCTTCTTTTAGCATTCGGTCGGTCTCTGCTAATGATGTACCCGGCGGCGTGCTGTAATCTAACACGATACTGCCTTCGTCCATATCCGGCAGAAAACCTGTTTGCAACCTGCCCGGGATCAATATGATTGACGCGACCAGCACTATTATGATAACAATACTCATTACCGGGCGCAGTATGAAGAAAGATACCCAACGCTGTTTTTTTACTTCGTGAACTTCTTCTTTAGCCGTTTTGTTACCTGCCGGTTTATTGCGCGTCAATAAAAGATAGATCACCGGCAAGCCTATCCATGTTACCAGGAACGAGCATACCAGCGTAATGATCATGGTATTGGTCATCACTTTAAAATAAGCGCCAGCCACACCCGTCATCAGCAAAAAGGGAACAAATATTACTATGGTACTTATAGAAGAAGCCACCATGGCGGGGAAAAGGTAATCGATAGCCTTTTTTAATAATTTACGGGTAGGCTCTTCGGGATGTTCTTCGTGGGTACGGTGTATCTGTTCAACCACCACAATGGCATCATCAATGATTAATCCTATGGCAGCGGCTATGGCGCCCAGCGTCATGATATTGAAGGTATAACCAATAGCGTACAGTACTATAAGCGTTAAGCCCAGTGTGATTGGTATAGTTATCAAGATAGTGACACTGGCCTTGAACGACCGTAAAAATATGATAGCTACTATAATAGCCAGTAACAAGCCTATCCATACGCTGTCTGTTACACTTTTTACAGAATCATTAACAAAATCTGCCTGTACATAGTATGGTTTAATGGTAACATCCTTTGGTAGTAGCTTTTGCAGGTCGGCTACCTTTTTGGTCATATCTGTTGATAGCGAGATCAGGTTGGCATTGGGCTGTTTAATAACGGCTACCAGTACCCCATCATGCCCGTTAGCATTGATCTTGGTGTACTCTATCCCCTCGTTTATTTGTACCGACGCGATATCCTTTAACTGGATAACGCGCTTACTGTCATTACTAATTACCAGGTTCTCTAACTCGTCTTTACCGGTTACGGTAGCATCAGTTATGGTGAGGTACAGCATTTTATAATCAGATACATAACCTTCTGATTTGACAAAGTTTGTTTGGCTTAGTGCGTTGCTGATGATATCAGGTGTTAAACGCAGTGCCGACATCTTTTCGCGGTTAAGTATTAGCCAGTACTCTTTAGTTTTACCGCCGATAACCCGGATCTCTGATACGCCTGCTACCTGCGACAGGAATGGTTTTACCGTAAAAGTAGCCAACTGCTTTAATTCGATAGGCGACCGGCTATGGCTCTCTAAAGTGTACCCGCTTACCGGCAGGATAGAAGGGTTCATCTTCTCGACCGATATATTGACCTCGGGCGGTAAGGTATTCTGGATCTTGGCTATTTGCGATTCGATCTGTTGCTTGCTCAGATCCAGGTCGGCATTCCAGTCCATAAAGGCTGATATTTCTGCGCTGCCACGGCTGGTGGTGCTTCTTATTATTTGCAGATTGGGTACCTGTTTAATAGCGTTCTCTAACGGTTTGGTTACCGTTATCATCATTTTGTTTACCGGCTGCAGGCCGGCATCGGCAATGATCTTTATTTTAGGGAACGTGATCTCGGGAAAAAGCGAGGTCTGCATTTTGGTATAAGCATATATGCCTCCCATTAAAATAAGCGACAACACCAGCAATAACGGCTTGCGGAAGAAAAACAAAAAGTTCTCTGCCTTATTTAACCTGCTCTCTATTTTATTGGGGATCATGGTGTTACTTTAACTTTAGCGGTATCGGCTAAACCATAATTACCGGTGACAATTATCTTATCCTTTGCATCAAATTTGGGCGACAAGATTTCTATTTGGTCGCCGCTTTCCATGCCTTTTTTTACGGGGACTTTAACCGCAGTATTAGGGTTAATTAATTTCATCACCCAAAAGTCTGTCTGGGTCTCATTAGCCAATACAGCCGATTTAGGCAGCGACTGCGTGCTTGCCTTTAAAGATTTTACTATACGTGCCTTAGCTATCAGGTTTTCAGGGATAGAATTATCAGCATTAACTTTTATAACTACCCCCTGCGTTTGTGATGCGGTATCAACCGTTGGCATAAACGATGCGATGTTGCCGTTAACTAACCGGCTATCAGGTAGGGTAAGTTGTACTATTTGCCCGGTTTTTACTACCTGGCGTAATTCATAAGGCAACTGCATAATAAATACAAAGCTGGATCGATCACTTATTACGGCCAACTGCTCGCCATCCTGAACATAATCTCCCTGTTGGTGGTTAAGTTGCGATATAAAGCCATGCTGCGATGCCCTAATTTTATTTAACCCTGAAAATTTGAAAGTAGTATCCAATACGTTGATTGAATTACCTATAGACTGTGCCTCTTTGGTTTTAACCGTAAAAAGTACCTGCCCTTTATCTACATAATGGCCTATTTGCGCATTTACCATTTGCAGGTATCCGTTGGCATTTGCCTTCACGATGTTTTTTTGTTGAAAGGTTGATGTCGCGTTTAGATCGGTATAGTTGATCATGGTGCTGTCGCCAATCGTGGTTACGGTTACGGGTGTTATCGTTTCAGCCGAAGCAGCGTCACCTTCGGTAGGGGCATCACTTCCTTTGCAGGCACCCAGCAAAACGGCCAGGCCCAGCATCAAATAAAAAGATCTATAAGTAGGGTTAAATATCTTCATAGGTTATTTGTTCCAGTAATTTAATTGGTTGATCAATTGCAAGCCCGTTATGGTAGTTTGGGTAAGCAGGTTTTTTACGGCCAGGTAATTATTAATAGCCAGTATCAGGTCGGCAATTTTAAGGTCGCCGGTTTGCATGAGTTGGGTATCAACCTTTATCAGGCTCTCTATGTATTTTATCAGGTCGGTTACCTGGGCCAGCAGGGCATCATTCTCTGTTATCTGCTGATCGAGCTGCGCCAATTGCTGCCGGTACTGCTGGTTAAAGAAGGTTTTATAACCCTGGCGAGTCTGTTCGTCAAGATCCAGCTTTTTATAGGCGAGTTTACGTTGCCCGCCATCATAAAGAGGGATAGACAGGGTAAAGCCGGCGCTTAAGCCAAAGTTTTTATATTCCTGGCCGGTAAAATCGGTGTTAAAACCGGCATCGGCTAATGCGTTTAACTTGGGCTTATAAGTAAAGTCGAGCAAACGGCGGCTGTTGAGCAGTTTTAAGCTATCCACCTTAAATTGGTTAAAGAAGATACTGTTGATGCCTTCTGCACGGATAACTTTCCTGATATCGGGCTTAGTAAGATCGGCCATCGTGGTATCTGTAATACCCGCCAGGTAATTAAGCGTAGCATGGTCGTTTTTATACTGGGCTCTTGATTGCGATAACTGAAAACGACAGGTAATCGCTTTGGCGATAAACATTGGCGCGCGTTAGTTTTTTAAGTACATCGTCCTCTTTTACCAATAACTCGACAATTTCTTTATTGAAATTATATTGCTGCAAGCTTCCGTAAGCGGTAATGTATTGCCCGGTTATGGATTTTTTTAAATCCTGTTCTGATAGCTTTGCTGTATTGTTTACAGTTTGTGTTGCTAATGATACGGTAAGCACCTGCTCATTTACATTTTTGCTGCCTACTATGGCTTTATTAACACCAAGCAGGCCATTTAATGTATGCTCATTGGTGATAGCTGACGAGTAACCATAGCCACTAATAACCGGTGCATATAACCCCGCGCTGTTAATAGCTACCTGTGGCCGCAAGCCGGCCTTTATACGCATACTGTCTAATTGATTAGAAGCGACCTGGTTTTTGAGGTCCTTCAATAGCGGGCTATTGCCTTTTGCAACTTCCAGGTAATGATCTAACGAATTGGTTTGAGCCAGTGAGGCGGTATAGGTAATGATTATTAAGAATACACTGAAAAATAATTTCATCCGGTGAATAACTATATAAGTATTTATTTGGCGCTTCGTTTACTCACCCGATCTACGCTTCGCTGGATCACCCTCTCTGCCGCAAGCGGCAAAGAGGGTTTATTGAATTTAGTCACCCTCTTTACGCCCAAAGGCGAAGAGAGGGTCGACAAGCGTAGCGATGTCGGGGTGAGTTATCACCATTTATTCAGCTAAAATACTTTATAATTCTGTATTAATTTTGTACGGTCGGCAACCAATTTAATACAGAATTGTTAGCTAACTTGTACCAGTCGGTTAATTTAACTCAATTATTATGTGGTGGATCTATGCTTTACTCTCAGCCCTGTTCGCGGCACTTACCGCGTTATTCGCAAAAATAGGTATCAAAGGGGTAGATACCGACCTGGCTACTGCTATACGTACCGTTGTTGTCATTATACTGGCATGGGTCATTGTATTTGTAAAAGGTAGTAATCATACCATCAGCAGCCTTACCCGCCAAAACTGGACGTTTTTGATCCTGTCGGGATGCGCTACAGGCTTATCATGGATCTGCTATTTCAAGGCATTGCAATTAGGGAAAGTATCGCAGGTAGCGCCGGTTGATAAGCTAAGTGTGGCGCTTGCCATAATTTTAGCCGCGGTGTTTTTGGGCGAGGCTATCTCCTTAAAAACAGGTATAGCTGCCGCGTTAATTATCAGCGGAACTTTGGTGCTGATATTTTAAAGCAATAGTATTGTTACGGATAGTTCAGATTTAATTCAGCATTGGAATGCACTTTTGCGGCATTAATACTTGAAATGCCTTATGAAGCACATCTATATCCTGTTGTTGGCGATATTTTCCTACATATCTGTTAATGCTCAAAATTCCCCATCAAAAGGGAAGATCACGGGTAGGGTTATTGACTCAGTTACTAAACAACCTGTTGAGTATGCTACCATCAGTATATTTAAAACCGGGCAGTCAAGCCCTTTTAGTGGCGCGATAGCAAATACTAAAGGCGATTTTGTTATTGATAACCTGGCAAATGGCATATATAGCATCCGTATTGATTTTATAGGTTATCAGCCCCGTACTATCCCATCGGTAACTATTAGTAATAAAGTTACATCATTGTCATTAGGGTCGTTATTGGTGCTGCCATCGCAAACGCAATTACAAACTGTTAATATTACCAGTAAAGCGCCCCTTGTTGAAAATAAGATCGACAAAATGGTGTATAACGCGGCTAATGACATTACATCGCAAGGCGGGGTAGCTTTAGATGTTTTAAAGAAGGTGCCGCAAATAACCGTAGATATAGACGGGAATGTAGAGTTGCAGGGAAACGCCAGTATCCGTTTTTTAATTAATGGTAAGCCATCAAGCATATTTGGAGCCAGCCTTACTGATGCGCTGCAATCTATACCGGCCAGTCAAATTAAAAGCATTGAGGTTATAACCAGCCCGGGTGCTAAATACGATGCTAACGGAACCGGCGGCATTGTAAATATAATTTTGAAGGATAGTAAAGTACAGGGGGTTAATGGCAGCATTAATCTTTCGGCAGGTACACGGTTAAACAATGGGTCGGTAAACCTAAATGCCCGGAAAGGTAATTTTGGTGTAAATGCCTTTTTTAGCGGGAACGAGCAGTTAAATACCACCAACGTTACCACAAACGACCGTACCACTATTGATAATATACAAAATACAACAACGCATTTATTTCAAAAAGGCAGCAGCGATTTTGGACGAAACGGTTATCAATCGGGCCTGAGTTTTAACTGGAGCATTACCAAAAATGATGCATTGACCGGCGCTGTAGGGTATGATCATTTTGGTAATCATAACAGCGGTTTAACAAATCAGGATCAAACCACCAACAGTATAGGGTCCACCAATATTTTAAATCAATTAACTTCTATCCGTAATTCAAGCAGCAAGTTTGACGGGAATACCTTTGACTATAGCCTTGATTACAAAAAGACTTTTAAAACAGAAGGGCAGGAGTTAGATATTTTGTATAGTGCAAGCCAGGGAAGAAACACATCGCAATCATTCCAGCAACAAGATTATTTAACAAGCGGTTATCCGTCATCAGGTACCAGGAACAGTAATCCGGGTAAAGAAGGTGCGATCAATATATCGGTTGATTATACACAGCCTGTTAGTGAGAACTTTATTTTAGAAACAGGTGCCAAAGGTGTGTTCGAGACTATTAAAAACGATGTCGTTACAGATACCCTTTCGGCAGCAGGTTTTATACCTAATGCAAACCAAACCTATGGGTTTAACTATAGCCGTAAAATGGTTGCTTATTATCTGTCGGCACAGTTCTCGCTATTCAATCATTTTATTGATGCCAAAACCGGGTTGAGAGATGAATATACTACAACAACGTCAGATTTTGCGGGAGCGCACATCCCCAGCTATAATATCCTGGCACCATCGGCAGTGATATCTCATAAATTTGATAAGTCGCAGTCGGTCAAACTGAGTTATTCTTACCGTATAGAACGGCCCGATTACGGCGACCTTAACCCATTTTACAACATCAGCGATCCGCATAACATCAGCACAGGTAACCCCAATTTACGGCCCGAGATAGGGCATAATTACGAGTTTGGCTATAATAAGTCATACGAGTCGGGCGCGAACTTTTATGTAGCCTTATTCTATCGATATAATACAGACGATATCCAATCATTTACAACGCAATATGATACGTTAAACGTGGGCGGCACTAAATACACTAATGTGTTTTTAAATCAGCGTTATAATATTGGGTCTGAAATTACAGACGGGTTAAGTTTATTTGGGTCTGTACCGGTTACCGATAAATTTAGCCTGCGCCTTAATGCCATGTTTGCCGACAGGATAACTAAAAATCCAGGTTTTGCTACCACCAGTGGCTTTACTTACCGGCTTAATTTAAACAGCACTTACGAATTTGGCCACAACCTTATTGCCGAAGTGTTTGGTAATTATAACTCATCGCAAAGAAATTTGCAGGGTAGCAGGCCTGCATTCTTTTCTTATAATTTGGCTGTGCGCAAACAGTTCCTGAATAAAAAAGCCAGCATTGGTTTTACCACTACAGATCCGTTTAACAAATACGTAAATCAGCGGTCAACAACATCAGGTGCCAATTTTATACAGAATAACCTGCGCCAGGTGCCTTTCCGCACGTTGGGTATCAGCCTGAGCTATAAATTTGGTAAACTCGAATTTAAAAAGGATAAAGAGAAGGATGATAATGGCGGCGGTTTACAGGCTCCGCCAGAAAATTGATAGCTTCAGTTTTTATTCAGCGTAACTACAGAATGACAACCAATTTTACACAGAAAGATATTTTAATATTGATCAAAACAATCGAATCATGAAAAAAACACTTTTTGCAGTAATTGCATTGGCTATAACCGGTAACGTTATGGCCCAGGACCTAAAAAGTAGCGCTGTACCCCAGGTGGTAAAGACGGCGTTAATGGCTAAATATCCACAGGCGACCAAAGTTAGCTGGGAAAAAGAAAAAGGCAACTACGAAGCCAATTGGGGCGGTAAGTCGGGCGAAGATAATTCGGTAGTGTTTACCCCGGCGGGTGCATTCGGCGAGATCGTAAAAGCTATACCTATTAGCTCATTGCCGGCAGCAGTAGCACCTTATGTTGCGGCACATTATAAAGGTTCAAAAATTAAAGAGGCCGGTAAAGTAACAGACGCTGCCGGAAAAACCATGTACGAAGCCGAAATAAAAGGCGGAGACCTTATATTTGACGAGAAAGGCAGCTTTATTAAAAAGGACTGATCTTGTTAATGCGTAGAATAACTGATAAAAAGAAAATAATGCTGTACTTAATAGGCGCCATAGTAATAGGCTTCCTGTTAATTACAGCATTTGTTTTTTTCTTCCCCAGCTCTTTTATAGACCGTGAGTTTTCTGAAGAGGTACAGGAGCACCAAAACCATTTGCTGGATACGGTGATGAAAGGTATTAGTTACCCGGGATATATGCCCTATGCACCCATCATGGTAGTGTTAACCGCATTTTTCTTTTATGTGTTTAAATATAAAAGAGAAGCCTTATTTGTTGTGTTAACATTGTTGTCGGGTGTGGTGAGTTCTGTTATTAAGTTGGCTATTAATCGTCCGCGTCCTACGGAGCCGTTGGTGAAAATATTAGTTAAGACCACCCAGCAAAGTTTCCCAAGCGGGCATGTGCTTTTTTATGTGGTGTTCTTCGGTTTTTTAGCGTTGCTGATGTTCGAGTTAAAAAACATCCCTAAATATATCAGCACATCTATTTCCACAATAAGCCTGTTGCTTGTATTTACTATTCCTTATTCACGCGTTTACCTGGGTGCGCATTGGTTCACTGATGTTACCGCGGGCTTTTTGCTGGGTGTGGTTTGTCTGTATGTATTAAGCTTGGTTTATTTAAAGTCATATCGTCTTAAAAAGTAAGACGAGGGTACCGTATTAACAGGCAATTGTTTTTAAATTTGCGGCTTGATAACTTCTACTCAAATAGCTGTACCCCGTACCCCAAAGCAATTGCGTATCGCTAACGCGGTTTTTTTCTTCCTGTCGGGATTTGGGTATGCTTCCTGGGCATCGCGGATCCCTACCATTAAACACCAGTTACATTTAAACGAGGCACAGTTAGGCGGCATTTTATTTGCCATGCCGGTTGGCTTGCTGCTTACTTTACCAATAACCGGTAGCTTGTTAAGTAAACACAGCAGCAGGCGCATCATGTTTTTTGGTAGCTTGTTTTTTGCTGTTGTATTGGCTTGTATAGGGTTTGCTACCAATGTCTGGCAGTTGGTGTTGGTGCTGTTTTGCTTTGGCGTATCGCGCAATTTGTTCAATATCTCTACTAACGCGCAGGCGGTGGCGGTGCAGGCCTTGTACGACAGGTCAATCATGGCTAATTTTCATGGGATCTGGAGCCTGGCAGGCTTTGCAGGCGCGGCAGCAGGCTACTTTATGGTGTATTATAATATCGGCACTAATTATCATTTACTGGGGGTAAGCATTGTACTTATTGTATTTACGCTTTGGTTTATAAAAGACACTATCTACCAGGAGCCTGTACCTCAGCCCAAAAAGAAGTTGTTTACGTTACCTGACCAGTCGCTGATCACCTTCTCATTGATCTGCTTTGCATCCATGGCCTGTGAGAACACCATGTACGACTGGAGCGGCATCTATTTCGAAAAAGTGGTTCACGTAAGCAAAGCCACCGCTACCGAAGGTTTTGTAGTGTACATGATAGCCATGACCATTGGCCGTTTTATAGGCGATGCCGGTGTGAACAGTTTTGGTATAAAGAACATATTAAGATTTAGCGGTGTGTTTATTTTTAGCGGGCTTTTATTGGCCGTTTTATTGCCATACCAGCTAACCGCGCTCGCCGGATTTATATTGGTAGGGTTGGGGGTATCGTGTATTGTGCCTATGGTGTTCCAGATGGCAGGCAGATCAACCACCATGAGCAGTGGTACGGCGCTGGCATCTATATCGTCCATTGGCTATCTGGGCTTTTTAGTTGTACCGCCATTTATTGGTTTTATAGCGCAGGTCGCGGGTTTGCGGTTGTCTTTCGGACTGATATCCTTATTAGGCGCTTTGGTGATCTTACTGGTGTATAACATCAGGGAAGAGAAAGCCTGATACCAAACAATTTGCTGCTTATTACGTTGAGTTTATACAAGAAACTCCGTATGAAAACGCCACAAAAACATTATAAATTTATTAATAGCAAAACTGGGTACGTTATATACCATTATACCATAAAAGTCGAGTTAAACGAAGCTGATACCAAAACCGAACTGGAAAAAGTAAGGGCCGATGTAGCTGTTAAGAACAGTATTTTCTTAAACACGATCTATTGGGAAGAGGATAATGAGTAACTTATAAAATAGGTAATAATTTCCCATTTTGGGAACTTTGTATTATATTTGTTCCAAGTACAATGAGAGTTATTGCAAAAAGCACCCTTCGAGAATTTTGGGAGAAACACAATGATTGTGAGCAGCAGCTTAAATCCTGGTATCAGGAGGCCAATCAGGCAAATTGGGCAAGCGTTAATGAAATCAAAAACGAGTATCCAAGTGCAAGTGTTTTGCAAAATAACAGGATGGTTTTTAATATAAAAGGTAACAATTACCGATTGATTGTACGGATAAATTATGCTTATCAGATGATGTGGATTCGCTTTATTGGTACACATGCTGAATATGATAAGATAGACGCAAATAAAATTTAGTAAAATGGATATCAGACCAATAAGATCAGAAAGTGATCATCAAGAAGCCTTAAACAGATTAGAAATTATATTTGATGCACATCCGGGAACTAAAGAAGGTGATGAACTTGAAATATTAGGTGTGCTGATTGATAATTACGAAAAAGCACAAGAAACGATAGGATTTCCTGATCCTATTGAGGCTATAAAATTCAGGATGGAACAGCTTAATTATAATCAGAAAGACCTATCGGATATAATTGGTTTAAAAAGCAGGGTTAGCGAAATATTAAATAAAAAAAGAAAGCTAACTATTGATATGATCCGGAAACTCCACGAGAACCTAAGTATCCCTACTGATGTTCTGATACAAGAATATTAGTCCCTTATTATCTCATCTAATTTTATCCACTTATAATTCAGCATGGCTATTATTGAACCCATTAAACAAAATCTGGAACATCCTAAACAAGACAAAAAGTATTCGCTTTCTTTACGCTTATGGCATTGGTTAAATGCTATCGTAATAACCGGGTCGTTGTTGACTGTGTTGTTGAACTCGACCATCTTAAAGAGTGGTAATAACGCGCCATTTATTAAGGAGACCTTACAGAAATCGGGTGCTGCGATTACTGATGATCAGGCCAAATCTGTAGCGCATGACCTTAGCGATAAGGTTTGGGAAATACATACTTATTTTGGCTATGTGCTGGTTGCTTTATTGGTATTCAGGATACTACTGGAGTTTTTTCAAATAGCCGACCAAAAGTTAATTCGCAGCATTAAAAGCGCATATCATCAATATACTACAATCAAAAAACAACGTGAACTGGCAAGACACGAAATGGTGGTTAAGACCATTTACGCCATATTCTATTTATTGCTGATGATTATGGCGGTAACGGGATTATTCCTGGCTTTCGAGGATTTTTTTGAACCTTATAAGTCGATACGCCATTCGGTTAAAGAGGTACACAATTTTACCATGTATTTGATTCTTGGGTTTATTACCATACATATTGTAGGTGTACTCTTAGCCGAGCGAAAAGACAGCAAAGGCATAGTATCTGATATGATAAATGGGGGCGGGGAATAGCAGGATATCGAATTTCGGATTTCGATTTGCTGTTATTACCGGCTTATGAGGTAAACCTTATCCAGTAATTGAGCCCGGGTAGCACTGTTTATAAACGCAGGCAAGATGCGTTCCTGCGCATAGTTTTGGAAAGAGCCTATCACCGTGTAGGGGATATGGTTATTAATGAGGTAATCAAGGCTATACTGCGTAACAAAGACTACCGCATTACTTTTTGCATTCAAAGTGTTAAATTTTTCGATCGGTAAATAATCCACAGGTCTTTTGCACTCGAATTGGAAAGTGTTGTTTTCCATCCGCGCGGCGTAGATGGGGTACTGACTGTGTTTACTAACGTTGATAAAGTTTGCGGCGGCTATTTGCCCGTTATAGGAGGCGATGGTAGGGTAAAGTGTAGTGGTTAAATAAAAATTCGCGAATAATACAGCGGCGCAAGCTATTAAAAAGGTCTTTTTGGGTGGTTCTTTAATTTGGTTGTTGATCAATACAATCAGTAATAAAAAAGCTATTCCATCTATGATCAAAAATACAGAGCTGGCCGGTTTTAAGAAGAAATGGATAACCAATACCAGCACTACAAATAAAACGATATAGATCCATTGGTTGATCAGCCTGAACTTACCTGCCATGACTGATAATTGCTTATAACAATAAGGCGCTGTTAGTACTGCAAACAACGGGAAGACAATATTGGCGTAAAATGGCAGCTGAAATTTGGACAAAGAGAATAAAACTAATAGCAGCAGGCCACCGCTCAGCGTATAATACTCAGCTAATTTGCTTTTGCTGACGATATCGTGCAGGCGTTTATAAACCGCGTAGTAAAACAAAAGGCACCAGGGGGCAAAGGCCCATAAAAGTGTATGCAGGTAAAAAAAGATATCGCTGCTTTTGGTGCGGCTTATAGGTCCGTTATTTACAAAACGGCCAAACTGGCTATCCCATAAAAACCATTTAATGCCCGATACATTATGGCGCTCAAATACCAGTTTTTCTGGATGCAGGTCAAATTGCAAATATAACGCGTAAAACTCGGGGAAGGTAAACAGCAGCGTAAGTGCATATAAGCCTATAAACCTCGGGCTAAAAATGCTCAGAAACTTCCGTCTAAAAATAAGCTGACCAAGCAAACTACCGTATATAGCCACAATTACAAATATACCTTTGGTCATGATGGCGCAGGCGGTAAGTAAAGCAGCCAGCAAAAGGTCCTTAAAAGTGAAACGTTCCTCTAAATTGGAGATATGGTAAATACTACCAATAAGTAACCCCATCAGGTAAGGCTCGGCGCGAACATCGGTGTTCGACATGATGACGTACTGTGAGGTCATCAATATTAAAGCTGCCACGGTGGCTATTTCGCGGTCGTAATATTTTCGGGCAAACAAATAGGTATACCCAACGGCCATTAAAAAGAAAAGCAACGCTGGTAAACGGTAGGCCCATGCGCTTATGCCAAATAACTTAAAGCTTAACGCAGCCATCCAGAACGGGAAGTGCGGTTTATCCAGCCAATCCTGGTTATAAGTAAATAGCTGTAAGATGTCGTGTTTGTAAACCAGATTCTTGGCAATAGATGCATACAGCCCCGGATCATCTGTAAAGAACTTTACGTTTATGCCGGCCACATTAACGGCAAACGCCAAAACAAACAATAGTAAATAAACGGGTTTGTCTTTATCCTTCATCTGTCAAATAAAGTGTAATAATAAGGGTTTTGCCGCTTTAGTGCCATAACAAGGCACAAAAAAACCCTTGCCTTTTGGGCAAGGGCCAACTCACAACAATTGTTTAACCTCAGGCTATGACACCCGGGGCTTATTCCTAACTGCAATGTGAATCAGTTTTTATAACAGTAAATCAATAACTTGGTTTTAATTTTAACTGTAAGTATCATTTTTTATTGTGTTTGCAACCATCAATTTTCGGCTTATCTTTATACTGTAAATCAAACATTAACATTATTATGAAAAAAGCATTTCAATTAAAAGCGATTGCAGGGTTTGTAGTTGCACTTTTAATCTCGACTGTTGCCATGGCGCAAGATAGCCCACGCGATAGCGTAAGCGGCAAAGTACATGGCGCTACCATCAGTATTAATTATGGTGCACCATCTGTACGTGGCCGTAAAATATATGGTGGCCTGCAACCATACGGTAAAATGTGGCGCGCAGGTGCAAACGCTGCAACTACGTTTAAAACCGATAAGGATATTATGGTTGAAGGTAAAAAATTAGCCGCAGGTACTTACACGCTTTTTGTAACCCCGGGCGAAAAAGAGTTTGTGGTTACCTTTAACTCACAATTGGGCCAGTGGGGTATTAAACGTAATGGCGATGCCAACGAGGACCCTGCAAAAGACGCTGCTGTAGTTACCGTAAAACCAAAAACAGTTGATGCGACCGAGCGTTTAAAATACGTGATTACCAAAGCAGGTTTTGAACTGGTATGGGCCACCACATCTATACCGGTTAGCATTAAATAAAAGCAACATTCACTAATATTGTATATAATAGCGATGGGTTTCAGATCCATCGCTATTTTTTTATAGGGTAAAGTTATATTTGCTGATACATGTGGGCTAAATTGAATAAAATACAGAAACGTTTATTTGCTATCGCGATGCTGGCAATAGGGTTGTACCTGTTAGGCATATTTGAAGATCATCCTGCGGCAGTCGAAAAATATTACTCGCAGGGATTGTATGTGTGGATCTGCCGGATATTGCATCCTATACTTAATATATTCCCTTTTAGCGTTGGCGATGTGGTGTATATAGTAGTTGTCGCTTACCTGATCTATTGTCTTATTAAACTCATCGCGTTAGCGTTTAAAAAACAATTCAAGCAAGCAGGTTCGTTGGTATTGGGCCTGGTTATAGGTGTACAATGCGGTATGCTTGTTTTCTATTTATTCTGGGGATTAAATTATTTCAGGCCGTCGGCATCTGTCCGGCTTAATTTGCGCGATACAGGTTATACTACGGCCCAATTACAAGCGGTTACCTGTATCATTATTGATAGCGCCAACGCCACGCGCGCCCGACTTACCCATGTGGATACTTTGCAGGATAATGCTACCATCTATCAAACGGCGGTTAATGCAGTCAACAAGATCTCGGCCGATTCGGCAAACTTTCGGGCTTATCATCCTCATATCAAACCATCGTTGCTTACGCCATTGATGAATTATTTAAGCACGTCAGGATATTATAACCCTTTTACCAGCGAGGCGCAATTGAACTACCAAATGCCCATTTCTGAGCGCCCATTTGTAGCCTGCCATGAAATGTCGCACCAAATAGGGTATGGACCGGAAGATGAAGCCAATTTTGCGGGGTTTTTAATAGGGATAGGTTCTGACGACCGTTTGTTGCGTTACTCGGCCTACCAAACCGCGTTAGACGAGTGTATGCGTGCCCTGCGCCGCAGGGATACTGTGGCAAATAACGAGCTGAAGAAATATATATCAAAAGAAGTACGTGCCGATTTTAGGACACAAAGAGCCTATTGGCGGGCTTTTAGAGGGAAGGTGGGCCTGCTAAGTGGTGTTTTTTATGACGATTACCTAAAAGCCAATAACCAGCCGCATGGTATGGATACATACAACCAAATGGTGTTATTGCTGGTAGCCTGGTATACAAAACCGAATTAAAACGCATACGTGTAGTACGTGCTGATGTGTTTCTCTAACTGATCTATCAATGCTTGTTTTAAGCGGCCCTTGTAACATACAATTTTGCTTTGAGGGGTATAACTTACTTCACCTAAAACCTCGCCTTGTTTTATAACTCTAAAACTGCCGTGCGTGCCCGGTAAGAGGGTCAGATCGTGTTCTTCATCAGCTTCACTTACTAATATGTGAAACTGGCGGTGCGGCATAAATTCTGTTTGCGGTGTCATGATGCTATCTATTTAAATTTATACTTGGTTTATAGTTAACACACTTATTATAATATAACCACCGGATCTGCGATATAGTATACGTAAAACCAATTGTTACATAAAAATCAGTTTTACAATTTAATTACCCGGTATAAATACAGCGCGAATTAAATATTAAGTTTAACTACAGGTATGGCGTTAGTATTTGCTGTAGCTGGTTTGCCTGTACAACACCGCTTTGTCGCCATTTGGTTTCGCCTTTTTTAAATATCATCAGGGTTGGTACACTTTGTATCTTATAAGCACTGGCAGCAGCCGGGTTTTTATCGATATCTATTTTTAGAATAGTTACTTTGTCGCCCAGGTTGCTTTTTAGTTCCTGTAAAATTGGCGGCATCATTTTACATGGGCCACACCATTCGGCCGAAAAATCAACCAATACCGGTGTATCAGACGCGATGATCTCCTGGAAATTTGCCATAAGTTTATTTGATATTGAATAGTATAAACATTCTTGCGTGCAATGTGTTTTAACTAACCGTATTTTTACAAAGCATGCGCCTATAAACAGCTAATTTTGCGTTATACCTATTTAAAATATGATAACCGCATTAGATAAAAATACAGCCCTAATATTAATTGACCTGCAAAAAGGAATAGTAGTTTATCCTACGGCCCATCCGATTCAGAATATTTTGACAAACGCTGCTAAACTGGTGGCAGCCTTCCGCGAAGCGGGACAGCCGATAGTTATTGTAAACGTTAAGACTGCAGGAGCAGCCTGGACAAAAGCGCGCAAGGAACCTGCTTCGCCACGCCCGGCCCCTGGTGCCGATTGGCTGGAGATCGTCCCGGAAATTGAAACAGAACCTACCGATATCTTTATTACCAAGCATACCTGGGGCGCGTTTTTTGAGACGGATTTACATGACGAGTTGAAAAAGAGGGGCGTTACGGGTATTGTGATAGGGGGCGTGTCGACCAGCAAAGGGGTTGAAGGTACCGCCCGCCAGGCAAGCGAGTTGGGTTATAATATAACTTTTGCCAAAGATGTGATGACCGACACAATTGCTGACGCGCACACTAACAGCATCAAATATATCTTTCCGGGAATAGGCGAGATAGGTGATACTGATGATGTAATAGCATTACTTTAAAAATCTAACGCTTTGCCCTGTGCAGGATAGATGAGCTTTAAACCTAACTTGTTGGATGCAGCAAGTTGGTTTTTGATTTTTTGTATGCTGCTATAAGGAGGTTTAAGATGAGTTACCACTACATTTAGGTTCTTAAGCGCTGTTGTGCCGGTTAATAGGCTTAGGTCATTAAACTCCGTCATTAACCATTTTGGGGTGAAGTGGCCAAACAGCGTTTTATCGGGTTGTTCATTCGGGAATGATACTTCTATCATGATCCCTTTTAGCTGATGATTTTTTATCAACGGAGCAATAGCTTCCCAGAGCAGGTACATGTTATGGCTCTTCTCGATCTCGTCAGGACCGGTATCGCCCAGGTAGAGCAGGTAATTATCTTTGCTTCTGATCAGGAAAGCGGTGCTGGTTAAATTGGAGTGGCTAAGCGGGTACGCGGTAACTTGTAAAGCTGTATTTGCAACATTGATCTCTGTACCTGGTATAAGTGTTTGATAAGTATATTTTTTTAACGCGGGTGTTTCGCCCTCGTTAGCAAAATTGGCCCAACTTGTCCAGGTGAAGTAGTGGGTCTTTAACGTGTTGATACAATCCGCGAAAGCGTAAATATTTTTAGTACTGTCGTCGGGCGAGTTAATGATCAACCCGGATACGTGGTCTAAATGCGAGTGAGAGATAAAATAACCTTTGATATATTTCTTTAAGACTTGTTGGGCAGGGATATGGAATACCTTGTTTTTGATAGCCTGTTCTATCCCATAATGCAACGTGCCTGCATCCATACAGATATAATCATTACTACCGGCAGGCGCAACCATATAGGCCGATAAATTACTTTCATCAATACCACCCAGCACACCCAGGGGGACTATTTTAAATGATTTGGTAGTCTGCGCAAAAATACCGAATGGGATCAGAAGGAGAAGAAGCGACGAGGATATTAAACGCATATATAGGATCGGCTATTCGGTTTTCATTTTTTTCTCTGCACTTTTTTTGAATTCATAATCGCCGCCCAGGAGGTAGCCCCATGGCTTAGTACTATCGATACGGTCAAATATGATCTTGAATATGGCCATTACCGGTATAGACAGGAACATGCCTGATAATCCCCACATCATTTCGCCCAACAGGATGCCTAAAAAGGTAAGGAGCGCGTTCAGCCTTACTTTTGAGCCAACAACCGTTGGTAATAATATATTTGAATCAAGCGCGTGTATTACTATTACACTTACACCTACTGTAACCGCGTTGGTTATGGGGCCCGTAGCAAAGGTAACCAGTACACTTATCAATAGCGCGGTAAATATGCCCAGGTAGGGTATAATGTTAAACAGGCCTACAATAATACCCAGCAATACGGCATATTTTATACCGATCATCCAGAACGCAGTACAGGCAACGGCCGCTACTATGGCCATTTCTAATATCAGCCCTAAAATATATTGCCTTAATATGCCTTGAATATTGTTTGCAATGTCATGTACAATAGGCTCATTATCTTTACCAAAAGCCTGCAGCATAAAGCCAAAAAGCAGTTTGCGGTAAAACAACAGGAAAAAAGTAAAGATCATAATGAACACATAGAACAGTAATAATGACGATACCGCGCCAAACGTGGTGCCTACTACCAATGTTCCTGACGATATGATCTTTTTCTCGGTAGTGTTTAAAAACGCTTTCTGCTTATCTACATCGTAGTGAAAAGTGGCCTCTATCCAATCATAAATATTGTTTACAGACTGGGCAAGCTGCTTTTGGAGCATAGGCCAGTCGTCCATCAGCTTTGATATTTGCGAGCCTACCAGGTACAGCACAGCTGTTACAAAGCCCACTAATAATAGAATAGAAATAAAGGAAGCTATACTGCGTGGTAACCGTATCTTTTTCTCGAGGAAATTGCACACGGGTAATAACAATATAGCAAACAAAAAGCCAAACATTAAAGGATCAAGTACGTCTTTACCCTGTACTATCAGGAAACCCAGTGCCAAAATACCAATAAGTACCAGCGATAATCTTTCGTAAAATGGGGCTATAGCTTTTTTGATAGTCATTGTATAAAATTTAGTAGTTAACGCTACGGCGTTATATATGTTTTGAATATAATAATTTATAGTTCGGCACTTATTGTTCCCAATAACTGACTAATATAATGGTCCATGATCTTTGCTGATTGTTTGCTGAAAACCTGGGTAACCCGGTTAGCCAATATAACATTGCAGGATATGGCTTGGTGGCCTAATGCCGATGCCAATCCGTAAATACCGGCAGTCTCCATTTCGAGATTGGTTATGCGCTGCCCATCCGAATTAAACCGCTGTATAGCCTCCATTAGCTGCGGAATAGCAGTTACAGCTCTTACCTGTCTTCCTTGCGGCGAGTAAAAGCCCGGGGCGGTAATGGTTATACCTTGCTGCTGGCCTTTGCCTAATTTGGCTAATAGTTCACTACCTGCTGACGCGATATAAGGCGACAAGTTTGCATCCGCAGGTAAAGTGGCTTTAAAAGCGGTTAATAAATTTTGCTCGTTGGTAGTTAATTCTTGCTTATAATAATGCATTAAGGGGTCCAACCCAAACGCTGCGGATGATATCAGCAGACCATCTATCGCTATATCTGCCTGTACAGCGCCTGAGGTACCAATGCGGATAATGTTTAAGCTGCGTAACGTTGGGTTTACTGTACGTGTATTGAAGTCGATATTAACCAACGCGTCCAATTCATTCAGCACGATATCGATATTGTCTGTACCGATACCTGTAGAAAGTACGGTGAGCCTTTTATTACTGATAGTGCCGGTATGGGTAATGAACTCGCGTTTCCCTTTTTTTAGTTCGATGGTGTCAAAGTATTTGCTTACCTCGCTAACGCGATCAGGATCGCCGACGGTAATTACCGTATCAGCCACATCGCCGGGCAACAGGTTTAAATGGTATGCGCTGCCATCGGCATTCAGGATCAGGTCTGTTTCTGCTATACGGTTCATCAATGTAAAATTGGCAAATATTTTGCTTTGGTTAGTATCATTTACTTAAATAATAAACATCATGGCAAAGTATTCAGAAAAAGCCGAGGAAAAAGTAGGCAAGGTAATGCACGAAATGAAAGAAGGAACGCTAAAAAGCGGCAGCGGTAAAAAGGTAACCAGCAGGAAACAAGCAATAGCAATCGGCTTGTCAGAAGCGAGGAAAGAGGGGGCTAAGGTGCCTGTGAAGTAAGCCCCCTCTAAATCTCCCCCGGTAGGGGAGACTTTTTAAAGCCCTCCCTACCGGGGAGGGTTGGGAGGGGCTGTAAACGCGTCAATGATCTTCATTAATACAACAGCTTCCTCAATAGCGCAGGGGTTAGGGCCATCGCCATTAAAGTAGTTCACTACTTTTTCTATCATGGGTTGTTGTACGTGTTCTAACGCGGGGAAATCGATGGTTTCGTCTTGGGTTTCTGTTTTAATGGTTACGCTATGCCCAAAAAACGGAAAGGTTATGCTTCCTGTGGTACCTATAATCTTGCATTGGTCTATGTTTTCATGCTGTGCTACGTCAAAACACCAGGAACCATTTACCACTACTTTGTTCTTAAATATCAACTGCCCGCTAACATTATCATCGCAGGAAAAAGCGCCCGATTGGTTTAGCGCGCGCCCGTTATAATATGCAGGTTCACCAAAAAAGTAGAGCATCAGATCCAACTGGTGTGGCGACAGGTCATGGAAATATCCCCCACCCGAAAGCGCGGGGTTTATGCGCCAGTTATCTTCTAAATGGGTGATCAGGTCGGGTTTACGGCTTTGCCACATATTGATCTGTACGGTGCGTACATCGCCAATGGTGCCGTTATTAATTAACTCCTTAACATATAAGAACATGGGTTGTGCCCGCCGATAATGCGCTATAGATACCTTGCCAGTACTTTGTTTAGCCGCATCTGCTATGGCGATGGCTTCGGCAGCGTTTAAAGTAACGGGTTTTTCAATGTAAACGTTAAATCCCTTTTTTAAAGCGGCCAAGGTGTAAGTTATGTGTGATGCAGGAGGCGTAGCCACGTAAACCGAATTGATCTCCGGATCATTCAACAACAACTCACCATCATCAAACCATTTGGGTACGTTATGGCGCCGGGCATAGTCGGCAGCTTTTTCTGCATCGCGGCGCATTACCGCTATCAGTTCACTGTTGGGTACTTTGTTAAATGCCGGTCCGCTTTTTTTCTCTGTTACGTTGCCGCAACCAATTATGCCCCAGGTAATTTTGTTCATGTTGTGTTGTTAGGTAGGGATAAAAATAGTATAAAATGTCTAAATCACCTCAGCTACTACAAAAGTACTACCTCCTACAAAAACCAGGTCGGCGGTTCCGGCTCCATTTTGCGCAGCGGCTAATGCCGATTTGACAGAAGCATAACTTTGGCCCTGTAAGTTAAATTCGGCTGCCTTTTCTTTTAAGGTTACCGCATCCAGCCCTCTCGGTATATCCGGCTTGCAGAAATAATAGATGGCATCTTTTGGCAGCATAGCCAGCACTTTGCTACTATCCTTATCATTTACAATACCCATAACAAAGTGCAACTGATCGAACTTTACAGCAGCAATGTTTTTCAATACTTCCTGTATACCTTCGGGGTTATGGCCTGTATCGCAAATGGTTAGTGGATTAGTACTTAATGTTTCCCAACGTCCATGCAGGCCGGTTAGTGTTTTAACCTGGCTAAGAGCTATTTTAATATGGTCATCGGTAATTGTAAAGCCTTGCCGGCGTAACTCGTCCACAGCGGCTAAAACCGTTTTTACGTTCTTTAGCTGGTAGCTGCCGGTTAGGTCGAGCTGTATGGTGAGTGGTGAGTGGTGAGTGGCGAGTGGCGAGTGGCGAGTTGTGAGTTGTGAGTTGTGAGTGACTTCTACATTCAACAGGTCATCATAACCTTTTGACTTTTGACTTTTAACTTTTGAATTAAACAGATCAGATGCAAAGCTGATTAGCGCGTTTTCTTGCTCCGCTTTGCGGATAAATACATCGGCTACCTCATCCTGCTTCTCGCCGATGATAACGGGGATGCCGGGCTTAATGATGCCCGCTTTTTCGGCAGCTATCAGTGGTAAGGTATTGCCCAGGATATTCATGTGGTCCCAGCCGATGTTGGTGATGATGGACAGGAGCGGGGTGATGATATTGGTCGAATCCAGCCTGCCGCCCAGCCCGGTTTCTATAACGGCTATATCCACCTGTTCTTTAGCGAAAATATCAAAGGCCAGGCCTACGGTCATTTCAAAGAACGAGGGTTGGATATCCTCAAAATCCTGTTGATGAGCAGCCACAAAGTCGATCACCGACTGCTCGCTGATCATCTTGCCGTTGATGCGGATACGCTCCCTGAAATCTTTTAAATGCGGCGAGGTATACAGGCCCGTTTTATACCCTGCTGTTTGCAGCACTGCGGCCAGCATGTGCGAGGTTGACCCTTTGCCATTAGTGCCGGCTATATGTATGGTTCTGAATTTATGCTGGGGGTTGTCTAACCGGTTGCATAGTTCAATAGTATTGTTCAGATCGGCTTTAAAGGCTGAGATCCCCACGCGGGTAAACAGGGGCAATTGCGCGTATAGGTAATCGATGGTTTGCTGGTAGGTCATCACAGTAGCAAATTTAGGATAAAACTTGCTGGCGTTTATAAATTTTGTGTAAACCTATTTTAGGATGAAGAAGCGTGTAGTGATCCACTTAAATATGGATCAAGTGGATCATTCGGATCAGTAAAATGAATTAACTTATTGAATTACTGATGTTTGATAAAACGAGCGGATCACTTTGGATCAGTCTTATTCGTCGGGATTTTTATGTGTGGTTTGCTTGTTGTTTATTGATATTCAGACTATTGTGAATGTGTCAATTTTAATTATAACCACGCCTACAGAAGCATTAAAACTTGAGCCAGCATAAGAGCGATGGCTATGCGCGATTCCCTCCTAAGGGAGGATATTATTTGAAAATGATAAAACTAAAAAGCCGCCTTGTAATTGCTTACAGGCGGCTTTTGCTTATTTATAGTTGGTCTGGATCTTATTGTTTGATAAACCGTTTGTCGACAGATCCGTCTTTGTTTTTGCCGGCTGTTCTGTTTTCTTTATAACGCATATCAGGTGTGCCATCTTTCTTTAAATGAGTGCCCGGCGCAGCAGCAGGAGCGGCAGCAGATGCTGATGTTTTAGCAGCTTTTGCTACCGGTGCAGCAGCAGGAGCGGCAGCAGTTGCTGCTGTTTTAGCTGCATATCTTTTATCCGGAGTGCCATCTTTTTTCAAGTGCTCGCCTGCAGCAGGTGCAGCCGCAGCAGCTGTTGTTGTAGTTTTAGTAACTTCTGTTTTAGCGGCTGTAGCTTTAGCAGCATATCTTTTGTCGGGCGTGCCATCTTTTTTCAGGTGCTCGCCGGTTGTTGTAGCTGCGGTGGTGGTAGTAGTGGCTTTAGTGGCCACTGCTTTAGGCGCGGCAGTTGTTGTAGTAGCGGCGTCTTTGTAGCGTTTATCAACCGAGCCATCGGCTTTTAAATGCTGTGTGGTGGTTGTAACAGCTTTGGTAGCTTTTGTTCTTTTAGTAGCGGTTGTTGTTGCTGTTGCTGGGGTTTGCGCCATGGTTGTCGATCCAACGATCAACATTATAGCCAGTAGGTTAATTAGTTTTTTCATGTTTATGGTGTTGTTAGTTTTTTAAAATTAATAATTGTAACTGAGAATCTGATATTTTATCAAAAATAAAATCCGATTAAATAATTGAGCGACAGTAGTTATACTACCACCTTAATTTAATAACTAAAATTGGTAAAGTTTAGTATCGTTACAATTGGCAACATTGTCCACAAAAAAGTCCCGGCTGTGTACAACCGGGACCCTGATCTGTTTTAGAGAGAATATAAATTTTATGCTTCCTGTATTGCATCGTTCACATCGTCGGCCGCATGTTTAACTTTTGCTTTGGCATGGCTAACATGGTCCTGCGCTGCTTCGGTTACCTTGCTGGCTTCGTCTGTAACACCATCCCTGTAGTTATACAAGTCGTGCACAGCGCTGTTATATTTTGATTTAAGCTTATCAACTAAGCTGGTGCCATATTCTTTTGCGTTACCGGTTGCAGATAGGGCCTGGCTTTTCGCTTTATCAACAGTGCCATTAATGCGGTCGGCAATATCGTTCCTGGTTTCTTCACCAGAGTCGGGGGCCAACAGTATCCCTAATGCGGCACCCGCTGCAGCACCTAATAATAAGGCTGCTATAATTTTTGCTTGATCTTTCATCTGTTCTTCGTTTTTTGTAGTTATTACAGATGATACAACAACAGTGCCAAAGGGCACAAAAAAACAGCCACCTATTAGGTGGCTGTTTTTGCATACGTTTAAAATGGATATATTATAATTAAATAACCTTTACATTTACCGCGTTAAGACCTTTTCTACCGTTTTCTACTTCGAACTCAACTTTATCGTTTTCACGGATTTCGTCAATTAGGCCTGTTGAATGAACAAATACATCCTGACCACCATTGCTTGGTGTAATAAATCCGAATCCTTTTGTTTCATTAAAAAATTTTACTGTTCCTTCTTTTTGCATTATTTTATTTATTAAAGTGCGCAAGGTACACATAAAAATCTGTATCATTTGCAATATGCAGGTAATTATAATTGCGTGAGGGTGTAATGCACCCCTTTTATCAATCGTTATTAATTGTATTTTTACAATTAATAATAACATATAATATGAAAAAACTCATCCTGCTTACTGGTCTTATTTTATCGGTATGTGCTGCCCGGTCATTTGGCCAAACTACCATTGCTGCGAAAGACGCGGCCAAACATATTAACGAAAAGGTAACCATTTGCGACAAAGTGTATGGCGGCAAATTTTTAAGCAATCCAAACATTACGTTGATTGACCTGGGTGGTAACCATCCAAACGAGCTATTGACCTTGTATATTAAAGGCGACGACCGCAAAAAATTTAAAGCAGCCCCGGAAGATGCACTTAGAGGAAAAAATGTATGCGTAACCGGTAAGGTGATTGACTACAAAGGCAAGCCTGAAATTGTGATCACAGACCCTGATCAGATTAAAGTACAATAATGACTAAGATTTATAGGATTGTTGGGATTTTAGGATTCATGGTAATTTTTGGTTGCGCGTTTATTTTGCGTTAATACTTATATTAAAGAATGAAGGCTTTTATTTTCGACCTTAATGGTACCATGATTAATGACATGGAATTCCATACCAGGGCCTGGCAGCACTTGTTAAATAATGAACTGGGCGGCAGCTTTACCTGGGATGAAATAAAGCCGCAAATGTATGGCAAGAACCCCGAGGTGCTGGTACGGATGTTTGGCCCGGATAGGTTTACATTCGATGAAATGAACAGCCTGTCGTTCGAAAAAGAAAAGGCGTACCAGGCCGATTTTTTGCCGCATCTTAAACTATTACCGGGGTTGAACGAGTTTTTGGAAAAAGCTTATCAGCACCATATCCCTATGGCTATTGGTTCGGCAGCTATACCGTTCAATATTGATTATGTGCTGGATAACCTGAACATCCGCCATTATTTTAAAACTATTGTTAGTGCCGATGATGTAGTAATAAGCAAACCGCACCCCGAAACCTATTTAAAGGTGGCAGCGCGTTTACAAGTACCGGTAACCGATTGTATCGTTTTTGAAGATGTTCCAAAAGGGGCAGAGGCCGCCGCCAATGCCGGCATGAAAGCTGTAGTAATTACTACTACCCACCGGCAGCATGAATTTGACGAACTAAAGAATGTGCTGCATTTCGCTGACGATTTTACCGGAGCGTTTTTTGATAGTCTGATAAGCGATTAAATTATATATCGTATATTGAGGTCTATTTATCATACTACCTATGAATAATAAATATTTAGTTTTACTATGCGGCATAGCTGCATTTTTAACATCATGCACACGCGTTTATTCGCCCGCCCTTTATCATCAGGATATTGCTTATCAGCCTAAACCAACATCGTTTGATAAACAGCAAACAGCCACTTATGTATCGGCTGGTTTAAATACTTATACCAATAGTAGTTTTAATGACGCGGTGGTAAGCGGCCAGCTTAATCTGAGCCAGGGTATGGTGTTTGATAATTTTAATTTCTCGTATGGTGGGTTCGCATCCTTTGGTGATTATCAAAATGGATCGACCGATACCAAGTCGGCAGCATATTTTAAGGATAAGTTTTTTGGAACGGTGGGTGGCCGGGCGTCCATAAATGCGTATTTGCATAATGACAGGGCTGACTTTAGATTTATTGGGGTTGAGGCTGCATTTAGCCATGAGTTTGGCGATTATGCGCCATACCGGCAAATGCTGCAAAACCTGGGCGGCTTTTATGTTGACCCGCGTGTTGACCTGTTTAGTATAGGCTTAACAACAGAAGTAATATTCCATAACCGTGATAATGCCGATTTTCAACATGGTATACGTGGTTATTTGGGAACAACGCTTGGCCATAACAACTTAAACGATACTTATTATAAAGACGAGACCACTACTACCAAAATGTTTCGTAGCCTGTATCCTAAAGCAAGCTACTTCATAAAATTCAAAGATTACTTTGGGACTATTGAAGCCGGTAGCGGTGTGTTGTTAAGGGTAGGGTATAAGTTTTGACCATGATTTATAGGATTTTAGGATTAGCCTGATTATTATATTGTTAATACTTACTAATCCTAAAATCTTTAATCCTTTAATTATGGTCTATTCAGAATACACACTCTGCACCCTATCGCGCAGGTTATAGCCTGATGCCATTACCTCGCCATAAGCCCCTGCGGTACGTACAGCTATCAGGTCGCCACGGAAAGATTCAGGCAGGTCGACATCTTTGCGGAAACAATCGGTGCTTTCGCATATTGGGCCTACAACATCGTAGTGAGTTGTGAGTTGCGAGTTGTGAGTGGTGTGTTGCCTACTTACATTTTCAATCTCGTGATAAGCCTGATATAGCATGGGCCGCATCAGTTCAGTCATACCGGCATCTAAGACCAGGAAATTCTTTTTCTGCCCGTTTTTAACGTATAGTACCCGTGATATTAACGAAGCACATTGTGCCACCAATGCGCGACCCAGCTCAAAATGCACCTCCTGGTCGGCACGTACATTTAAAAAGTCTTTAAATACTTTAAAATAGCTTTCAAAGTCGCTGATGGTATTGGTGTCGGGGTTATGGTAATCAACTCCTAAACCGCCACCTGCATTTAGTACTTTTACGATAAAACCGTGGTCTTCAAACCAAGTCTGGATCTCATTTATGCGGATGCAAAGGCTTTTGTAAACCTCCATATCGGTAATTTGTGAGCCAATGTGAAAGTGTATACCCAGGAATTTAACGTTGCTACAGGCACGTAAAGCGGTTAGCACATCATCCAACTGCCAGGTGTTTACGCCAAACTTGTTTTCGTCCAACCCGGTGGTGATGAAATGATGGGTATGCGCGTCAACATTCGGGTTAATACGAATAGCCACTTTGGCCGTAGTGTTCTTGGCTTTGGCCAGTTCGTCAATAATATATATCTCCTGTACAGACTCTATGTTAAAGCAGAATATATCAGCATCAAGTGCCAGGTTGATCTCTTTGTCTGATTTGCCTACACCGGCAAATACCACCTGTGTTTTGTTAAAACCATGCTGAATAGCCGCTTTAACCTCGCCACCGCTAACACAATCGGCACCAAAACCAAACGACTGCACCATGTCCAACACCTTAGGGTTAAAGTTGGCCTTTAACGCATAATGCACATGAAAGCCATATTTAGCCGAAGCGTTATGGCAAGCGGTCAACGTTTGGTTAAGTACCTCCATATTATAATAATAAAATGGGGTCTCTGCTGATTGAAAACGGGTAATAGTATCTTGGGTAAACATTGTATTTAAGTCAAAAATCAAAATTAAAAAGTCAAAAATCCGAATTCGGAAATTCGAAATTCGATATTAGAACAGCCTGTTATGTAAGCTTCTTAGCGCCTCTACCTTATCTTCAGTCTTTACCAGTACAGATAAATTATGGTTACTGCCGCCGTATGATATCATACGCAAAGGCAAATGCTTGATAGCTTCTAACACACGCGATCCAAAGCCATGCTTATCGGCAGCAAAATCGCCTACTACACAAATAATGGTTTGGTCTGTATCTACCTCAACATCGCCAAAGGCTTTCAGTTCTGTCAATATCTCATCCAAATGCGTGGTATCATCAATAGTTAAAGATACCGCCACTTCTGATGTGGTGATCATATCTATTGATGTTTTATAGCGTTCAAACACCTCGAAAACACGACGCAGGAAACCATAAGCCAACAACATGCGACTTGAGTTTATTTTAACGGCGGTAATGCCATCTTTAGCCGCTATGGACTTGATTTGGTTCTTCTCGCTATCGTTAGTTATTAAAGTACCCTGAGCCTGTGGGTCCATGGTGTTTAATAAACGTACCGGGATTTTATATTTCTGCGCCGGGAACACACTTTGCGGGTGCAGTATCTTAGCCCCAAAATAAGCCAGCTCGGCCGCTTCATCAAATGATAGCTGCGCGATAGGCTTGGTCCCTTTAACAATACGCGGATCATTATTGTGCATACCATCAATATCGGTCCAGATCTGTACCTCTTCGCTGCGGATACCGGCACCAATTAATGATGCGGTATAATCACTACCACCGCGGCGAAGGTTATCTATCTCGCCAAAAGCATTGCGGCAAATATATCCCTGGGTGATAAATAGCTTGTTATCCGGTGCTTGTTCTAATAGTGGTGTTAAGTGTGTAGTGATATGATCTACATCGGGTTCATTATCCTCGTCGGTTTTCATAAACTCCAATGCCGGTAATAAAACCGATGGCACACCTATCTCTTTTAAATAGACATGGTATAACGTAGTAGATAACAGTTCGCCTTGTGCCAGTATGATCTTGTCCTCGACAGGGGTAAACAGGTCGTTAGCAAAACTACTTAGCAATGAAAAATGATAGTCAATAACTTCCCGGCCCTGTGCTAAAAACTCGGGCTTGGCAAATAATTCTTTTATAAAAGCCTCGTACTTATCCTTTAATATAGCGATCAGCGATGCGGCCTTCGCCTTATCGTCGGCTAAATAGGCCTGTCCGATCTCTACTAAACTATTTGTTGTGCCCGATACGGCCGATAGCACGACAATTTGTCTTTCTGAAGCATAAATAATATCCAGGAGCTTTTTCATGCGCTCCGGGCTACCTACTGATGTTCCGCCAAATTTTAAAACTTTCATTTTTTGTGATCCTGTTAGCACAAAACATTGATAATCATACATCAAAGTTTGAGGGGCTAAAAATAAGATTTTAACGCCTATATCTATGTATTAAAGTCACAAAAATGACATTAACGCATATTATAGCATTGACAGCTGTATCTTGTTAATTTATAATTTTGGATCATGCGTAATTTATAATTTAAGTTGAGTTTTATTACAAATATTATCAAATACTGACGTATTCGTCTGTTTTTAATAATATTTGCCTTACAGATTTGTTTGCGACTAAAATAATATTTTACTTTACAGCAGGTTATTTTAATAGGGGTATTAAATAGCTATAACGAGCCACTTGCATTAGCAGGTGGCTTAATTTTTTTATAGCGGTCTCGTCCCAGACTATTCATGCCAATACCCTGCCTGATCTACACGCTCATCAAACCTTTTTTATTGTCATAATTATAAGCTAATGTTTAAGGCTTGCTAAAATTTATATGGGTAGCTTTGGCTTTTAAAAGCAACTATTATAACTATGAAATATAAATTAGGTGATTTTGTACGGTTTGTTGACGAGAAGATGGAGGGCTTTATCACCCGCATTATTGATGAGGATATGATAGGCGTGACCAGCGAGGATGATTTTGAGATACCTGTATTGGCGCGTAAAGTGACCCTGGTACACGGTTATAAAGCACCCGGTACCGAAGTAGATAACATTACGAATGAACCGCAGATATCGCAAGCCGAATTTAAGACCAAAGGTGTTTACTTAGGTGTAGTGCCCGATGCCAAGGCAAACTCGGTAGTGCATTTTAATTTGATCAATGACACCTCATTTCAACTACTGGCTACGCTGACGACCGAGAAACAAGGTTTTAAAGGGGAGTACGCAGGTATTGTAGCACCAGGGGCATCTGCTAAAATTTACTCGGCGCAATTGGCAGATCTGCAGTTATGGCCAAAGCTGTTAGTGAACGTGCTGTATTATAGTACACAAAATGTGGAAACACCGGCTCCGTTAACCATCAGTGAGAAATTTAAAGCTAAAGATTTTGCCGGAAGCAAAAAGACTTTGCCTGTGTTGAACCAGCAAGGCTGGCTAATTCAGTTAGATGAACCTGACCTGGTAATTGATGCCCAACAATTAAAAGAAAGCTTTTTTAAACCGGCCGAAGAAAAAATAGTGATCGACAAACCACAGCGAGAGGTAGACCTGCATATAGAAAAACTGCGCGATGGTTACCAGTTTTTAAACAGCACCGAGATTCAGCAAATACAACTGGCTCATTTTAATAAAGCTTTGGATGCTGCTATAGTTCACCAACTGCACGACGTGGTCTTTATACACGGCGCGGGTAATGGTACATTACGTCACGAAATACAAAAGGTATTAAGCAAACACCCTAAAGTACAAACCTTTATGGATGCCTTGAAAGAGAAATTTGGATATGGGGCTACAAGGGTGGTTTTGAAATGATGTAAGACCTGATAAGGATAGTTAAGGATGGTTGGTTTTAATTAAAGTTATACTTTGCGTTAACCAATTATAAAACCCTGTGCCTGTTCTTAAAAGGAGGTGTAGCCTTATCTGTCATCAGAATGAAAAAAGCAACGTTAATTCTTTTAGGGGTATTGTGTTTCACTAAAGCACAGAGCCAATCACTGAATGTGAATTGGAATGAGACTATATCTGTTTCCAGATCAACTCCTACCTTACAGGTTGTGGGTAACCCCATGCTGCGCCGAAAAGCTGCTATGCACGATGCATCATTTAGCGCCTTAAAAGAATTGAATGCCGACTTTGTCAGGTACGTGCCCTGGTTCCCGTACCCTAAATTAGCGGTTGCCGAACTGGAGCCCCCTGCCGATAAAACTTCATGGGATTTTACTTTGATCGACCCTATGACCATTGATTTCCTGGAAAATACAAAAGGACATTCGGTTATCTTAAACTTTAGCACCATCCCGCAATGGATGTTTAAGACCGACAAGCCGGTAACTTATCCTACCGACCCAAACCAGGTAGGATGGGGTTATAGTGGCGGTACCATGCTGCGTGATACTACCATGAAAGAGCTGACAGATTATTATGTAAGGCTGATCAGCTGGTATTCAAAAGGAGGATTTACGGATGAATTAGGCAAGTACCATAAATCTGGCTACCATTATGATATTCCTTATTGGGAAGTATTAAATGAACCGGACCTGGAACACTCCATGTCGCCGCAAAGTTATACTAAGATCTATGACGCTATGGTTACCGCTATCAAAAAGATAGCTCCCAATACTAAATTTGTAGGTATGGCCCTGGCTTATGAAAAGCCCGAGTGGTTTGAGTATTTTCTTAACCCTGCCAATCATAAACCGGGTATCCCTATTGATATGATATCTTATCATTGCTACGCCAACGCCAACGATAACCAGAAATTCGACGCTTACGAATACAGCGTTTTTGATAAGGCCGAAGCTTTTATCAACTCGGTTAATTATATAGAAAATATCCGCAAGCGCTTATCGCCAAACACCAAAACCGATATTAACGAGTTGGGCACTTTTGTTAGCGAAGAAATGCGTAACCAACCCATCACACCTGCCTATTGGAATTTATCTGCAAGTGTGTACACTTATTTTTTCATCGAGTTGAGTAAAAGAGGGATAGATGTAATAGGCGAATCGCAACTGGTGGGTTTCCCTACGCAGTTTCCTGATGTGAGTATGATCAACTATATCAACAATAAACCAAATGCCCGTTTTTGGGTGTTGAAAATGATAAAGGATAATATCAAACCGGGGTGCAAGCTGATCAGAACCGATGTGGGTGGCAATAACGGCGACAATATTTTAGCGCAGGGTTTTGTAGATGGTGATACCAAGAAGGTATTGATCCTTAATAAAAGAAACAAAAGTATTACTGTTAAACTACCAGCAATATTTAAAGGTGCAAAAGTTAGTACGATTGATAGTAACTCGGGCGATAACGAAGCTATCCGGTCATCAGTTAATGGCGACGTTATTGAAATGAAGCCTTTTGCGGTAAAACTGATCGAACTTAATAAATAGGGGCTGCTATGAACTTGGTTGCATTTAAAATGAAATTAAAGCCCGCTGCCAAAGAGGAGTATAAACGCAGGCACGCGTTGATATGGCCCGAGATACGCCAAATGTTAGCAGATGGCGGCATTAATGACTATCATATTTATTTCGACCACGAAACCGATATCCTGTTCGCGGTTCATAATGACGACCAACAAGGTGCTATCTTTAAAAAGGATGAAACGTTAGAAAAGTGGTGGGCATATATGGCCGACCTGATGGATGTCAACCCGGACAATTCGCCCGTTGCTGTTCCTTTAGAGCAGGTGTTTCAATTATAAAAATTAATGCGCTACCAACTGTGTTTTAAAATAGCTGGTCTCTGCAAATTGTTCAAAAAGCAGATCCAGTATCTGTTGGGTATTATCCGGATAATTTACTTTAATGGTTTGGCCGTTATTTAACCAATCCAGGATCTTTTCGTCATGCTTGGGCTTCAGGCTCTTTATAACAGGTATGCCCATATCTTTTAGCATAGCAGCGTTTAGTTGTTGCTCATACTGGTTTTTCATGGGGATAACCATTAGCTTCTTTTTCAGGAACAAAGCCTCGGCAGGGGTTTCAAATCCGCCGCCGCATAATACACCCGCGCTTTGCGCCATGCTTTTAACAAAGGCTTTATTATCAATAGGCTGTATGGATACGTTTTTGAGCGTAAATACCTTCTTGTTGTGTTTAGAGAACACGTCCCATTCCACATTCTTAAATTCTGACAGCCGTTTAATTAGTCGTTTATCATCATAAGCAGGCAAATAAACGGTATAATGCCCTTTATTGGTGATCTCCTGTTCACGTATCTGCTGGCGGATCACCGGCGTGAATATATTTTTGTCGAACGCTTTAAAATGGAAACCATACTGCGCGGTAACCGGGGCGTAATTCTTTAATATCAAACGGCCTATCATGTCGGTATCATCCGGCTTGGATGCCTTGTCATGCAATACCGCGGCCTGGTGGCTCAGTCCTATACAAGGTTTGTTTTTTAAGTAACAGGCCCAGGCAGATACGGGTTCAAAATCATTAATTACCAGGTCGTATTTATCAATAGGTAACGTATTGATCTCTTTGATGAACTTGCGGAACCTCGACTTTAAGAACGATTTCCACAAATCAACTCCACCGGCTTTTCCAAATACAAAACCAAAACCATGCAATTTATACTTTACCGGGAAAGGTAAATTCAGGTCGCCTTGCGTACCACTTACCAATACATCAACATCGCCCATTTTTTTTAGTAAGGGTACAATATCCATTGATCGGCTTAAATGGCCGTTACCGGTTCCTTGTATGGCGTATAATATTTTCATGTATATAATAGGGGAATGTTTTTGACGAGAAATAGTTTTAAATAAATAAAGAGAGCACCTCGCTCTCTTTACTATTAACTGATCTTATTAGTTCAATGAAAAAAGAACGATTTTGTAATACCTCAAATGAATAATAATACAAAAGTAAGGTACTGATGTTAAGGCCTGATTAACTTTGTGTTAGCTATGTTTACATTTAACTTAACCTGAATTTTGAACTTATATACGCTTTTGCCATAGCGATGGGTTTAAAACCCATCGCTATATGATTAACCCGCTTTTATCAGAAATATATTACTTTTAGCGCAGTATAATTAATTGATGACCACCGCCAGACCCCAAAACCTTGATTGGATAAATAGTTTAAGGCTGATAGCCTTACTGGCCATTATTGTGCTGCATGTTTCTGCTATCCCGTTGGGGCAATATGGCCATGTGCCACTTACCACTTGGCTTACCGCCGACTTTTACAACGCCCTGGTGCGTTTTGCTGTGCCCGTATTTGTAATGATAACCGGGGCCTTGTTATTGCACCGTGAGTATGAGCTGGGGCCATTCCTTAAAAAACGGTTAAGCAGGGTAGTGGTGCCGTTTATATTCTGGAGTTTGGTTTATGTGGGCTACTCCTGGTACAACGAAGAACTGGTTTTTGGTGTTGATGCCTGGACAAACACCAAACTGGTATTGCACCAGTTAAAATATGGCAGCTCATACCACTTATGGTATGTATATATGCTGATAGGGCTTTACTTTTTTATCCCGATAATCAGCAAATTTGTGCAGAATGCTAACAAGCGCGAGATCGAATATTTTTTAGCTATGTGGGTATTGGTAATGTTATTGGCACAGCCGATGCTATCGCGTTACAATCCGCAGGTTGATCTGCATTATTTTGCAGGTTATGTCGGGTACCTGGTACTGGGCCATTACCTTACATTTAATGTTAATTACAGCAAACGCCTGTTGGTATGGCTATGGGTGTTGTTTGTAGTGATGGTAGCCTTAATAACTGTGGGTACTTACCTGCTTTATAAATACACCACGCTTATTACTGTTTTGTATGAGCCGCTTGGACCTTCAATAGTGCTGTTAGCATCGATCATTTTTTTATTGGGGCGATTTACCAAGGTTCAGCTACCAGCATCAATCATTAAAGCTAAAGACTTTGCTAATCAATACAACTTCGGTATTTATTTGAGCCACGCGCTTATCCTGTATTTCCTGGATGATCCGCTGGGGATCAGCTTTAAGCTATGCGCGCCCATAATAAGTATCCCGGTAACGGCAATTATATGTTTTATTTTGTCGTTATTATTGGTGTGGTTGTTGAGTAAACTGCCCTGGGTGGGTAAGTGGCTGGCGGGGATGTGATAACTCACCCCGACTTCGTTTCACTCGTCGACCCTCTCTTTCGCAAGGTGACCGTTGCACAACTAAAGCAAGTCGCGAAGACTTATAATAAAGTT
>JAZKCG010000012.1:0-3091 GCA_040388175.1 Bacteroidota bacterium
ATTCCTTTTCACTTCTTAATGCTAATTTATCATTTGATAACAAACATAGGAGGGTCGACAAGCGTAGCGATGTCGGGGTGAGTAAATTATTCCAAACAAAAATAGCGATGGGTTTGAAACCTTGCGTGTTCGAAACGTTGAGTTTTAAGTAGACTGTTCTTTGCTTTAAGGTTGACCGATAAAGGCGTAGCCTTGACTTATATTGCAGCCACGGGTTTTAACCCGTGGACAACATCGCCCAAACACGTAATGAGTGCCGTAGGTACGATGCATATTATATGGGCCGAACCTACGGCTCTTTTTAATATTTTTTCTTTTACACCGGGTTAAAACCCGGTGCTACAATACTGGTCGAGCCGACGGCTCTTAAAGAAGGAAACGCAAAGTTTTAAACCCGTCGCTATTAATCATATAAAACTTTTTGCCTTTTTACGCGCAGGCTATCTTACCCACACGCCTTGCATGGCGGCCACCTTCAAATTCGGTGTTAAAGAAGATCTCTACTATTTTTTTAGCTTGGTCCAACGTAACAAAGTTTGAGGGGATACATAGTACATTGGCATCGGTATGACTGCGGGCTGGTTCTGTTACGGCTTCGTTATAGCATAAGGCTGCACGGATACCTTGGTGCTTGTTGGCTGCTATAGCTACGCCATTGGCGCTGCCGCACAACAGGATGCCATAATCAAACTCGCCGCTTTCTACTGCCGAAGCAACGGGGTGTGCAAAGTCTGTATAATCGCATGAATCTTTAGAGAAAGTACCAAAATCTTTAACGTTCTCGCCCAATATGGTTAACAGGGCGTTTTTCATTTCAAAACCGGCGTGGTCTGCGCCTATGGCTATCTTTAATCCTTCAATCATGGGGTTATATAATTAGTACATTAAGAATTCATTACCGCATCACGCTCTTTCGCTTTTCTCTTTTCTACCGCCGACGCTACAACAATACCTACTTCATATAATGCAAACAGCGGTACTGTAGCAATCATAGTGGTCATAAAATCAGGAGATGGAGATATAATGGCGCCTATGATTAATAAGATCACGATAGAATACCGGCGGGTTTTTTTCATAAAAGTACCCGTTAAGATGCCCAATGATGCCAGGATAAAGATCAGGATAGGTAACTCGAATACCAAGCCTATAATTAAAGTAATGGTAGCTACCATAGATAGGTATGACCCAATAGTAAACTGGTTTTTAATCTCAGGGCTTACGCTATACCTTGCCAGGAAAGAAATGGACTCAGGTGCTATAACATAGTAGCCAAATAAGATACCCAAAACAAATAATATGGATGCGTAAAATACAAAGCCACTGGCCGCTTTTCTTTCTTTCTCTAATAGTGCCGGTTTAATAAAGCGCCAGATTTCCCATAATATATAGGGTACAGATAGTATGATCCCGATTAATACTGATGAGTTGATCTGCAGCATGAACTGCCCGGCAACTTCGGTATTAATGATTGTTGCATTCATTGAGGTTATGCAGAAGGCATCACCCATTTTGCACATCATTCTATAGGTCCAGAAATCGGTCCTGAACGGGGCCATGATGATCTTGTTGAAGAAAAAATCGTAATTTAAAAAAGCTACAAGCGAGAACACGACAACAGATATGGCCGACCTTATTAAATGCCACCTTAAAGCCTCCAGGTGCTCAAAAAATGACATTTCAGACTCCAGGGTTTTGCCTTTATCCTGTATTGCTTTTACTAATTTGTTTTCGCTCATTTGGTTAGTTACCGGGGCGTAAATGCCCTGATGCTAATTACGTGTTAATACTGCTTAATGGTTTTATTTATCAGAATAATCAAACGTTTCCATGAACTTGGTAGTAAAGTTACCGGCACGGAAGTTTGGATCTTTTAATAATTTTAAATGGAAAGGTATCGTAGTTTTAACACCTTCAATAACAAACTCGCTCAAAGCACGTTCCATGGTGCTTAGGGCTTCTTCGCGGGTTTGGGCCACACAAATTACCTTGGCTATCATCGAGTCGTAATTTGGCGGGATGATGTAACCTGTGTACACGTGTGTGTCAATGCGCACACCATGACCACCCGGTGAGTGGAAGTTGGTTATTTTACCAGGTGACGGGCGGAAGTTGTTAAACGGATCTTCGGCATTAATGCGGCACTCAATAGCGTGCATTGTTGGCTCGTAGTTTTTACCAGAGATAGGGATGCCTGCAGCAACCTTTATTTGTTCTTTAATTAAGTCGAAGTTAATCACCTCTTCGGTAACCGGATGTTCTACCTGGATCCGGGTGTTCATTTCCATAAAGTAGAAGTTGCGGTCTTTATCAACCAAAAACTCTACCGTACCGGCGCCTTCGTATTTTACAGCTTTAGCGCCTTTTATAGCCGCTTCGCCCATTTTTTTACGCAGCTTTTCTGTCATAAAAGGCGAAGGGGCTTCTTCTACCAGTTTTTGGTGACGACGCTGTATTGAGCAATCGCGTTCTGAAAGGTGGCACACTTTACCATATTGGTCGCCTACTATCTGTATCTCGATATGGCGGGGATCCTGCACATATTTTTCGAGATACATACCATCATTACCAAAAGCGGCACCAGATTCGGCACGTGCCGAATCCCAGGCTCCCTCAAACTCCTCGTCTTTCCAAACCACACGCATCCCCCGGCCACCACCACCGGCAGTTGCTTTCAATATAACCGGGTAACCTATTTTTTTTGCTATCGCGATACCTGTTTTAACATCGGGCAATAAACCTTCAGAACCCGGGATAGTTGGTACACCCGCTTTCTTCATGGTTTCTTTAGCTGATGCCTTATCGCCCATGGCATTGATCTGATCGGCAGTTGCGCCGATAAATTTGATGCCGTACTCGGCGCAAATGGCAGAGAACTTGGCATTTTCTGATAAGAAACCATATCCCGGATGGATCGCATCGGCATTGGTCAACTCGGCAGCTGATATAATGTTGGGTATATTTAAATAAGAATCTTTACTTGGCGGCGGGCCTATACAAACAGCCTCGTCGGCAAAGCGTACGTGAAGACTGTCACGGTCGGCAGTAGAATATACAGCTATGGTTTTAATACCCATTTCCTTACAGGTACGGA
>JAZKCG010000013.1:0-17652 GCA_040388175.1 Bacteroidota bacterium
TTCAAAGAACTTTATTACAAGTCTTCGCGACTTGGTTAGTTGTGCAACGGTCACCTTTGGCGTAAAGAGGGTCGACAAGCGTAGCGATGTCGGGGTGAGTAACTACTATTCCCCTTCTATCTTTGAATGCCGCTTCGTATCCTTCATAGTAGCATACACCACCAACGATACCAACACACAAAAAGCCACATACCAGTAAAACCATTCCTGATGATGGTGATTTTTAAATTCCAACGCCAACGGCTCGGCAGTTCCGCCAAATAAGGATACGGCCAACCCATAGGGGAAGCCAACGCCTAAAGCCCGCACATGCGACGGGAAAAGTTCGGCCTTAACCACCGCGTTTATAGAGGTATAACCGCTTATTATTATCAACGCACACATAATCAGCATAAAGGCTACCCAAAAATCTCTGGTGTGGCCAAGCGCTATCAAAATGGGTACTGTGGCAAGCGCACCACAAACGCCAAAAGCTATCAGCATAGGTTTACGGCCTATTTGATCAGACAATAAACCAAATAACGGCTGCAATAACATAAATACGATGAGGGTAAGTGCAGATATCAGCGTAGCGGTACTCTTACTAAAGCCCGATGTAATCACCAGGAACTTTTGCATATACGTAGTGAACGTATAAAACGCTACGGTACCGCCCAATGTAAGCCCCACAACAGTAAATACAGCTTTGGGGTGTTTAGATAACTCCTTAATTGTACCCCGTGTGGATATGGGCTGTGGGTGATTAGCCAGACTTACCGACTCCTGTATGCTCCGTCGGATATACATTACTGATATAGCCAGCACCGCTCCTATTACAAATGGAATGCGCCAACCCCAGGCATGTAACTGGGGTTCTGTTAAAAAAACTTGTTGTAATAACACCAAAACACCCAGGGCGGTAAGTTGCCCTGCAATTAACGTTACATATTGAAAGCTTGAATAAAAACCGCGACGTTTTCTGCCTGCCATCTCGCTTAAATAGGTGGCACTTGTGCCGTATTCGCCGCCTACGCTCAAGCCTTGTATCATGCGTGCTAATAAAAGCATTACCGGGGCGGCAATGCCTATTTGTTTATAACCGGGGATTATGGCAATTATTAACGAACCTATACTCATTAATAATACGGATGCTGTTAAGGCGGCTTTACGGCCATGTTTGTCTGCATAGGTCCCCATTACCCAGCCACCTATCGGCCGCATTAAAAAACCGACCGCAAAAATGCCGGTAGTATTTAATAATTGAACGGTTGGGTTATCATCAGGGAAAAAAGAACCGGCAAAATACAAGGAGAATGCCGAGTAGATGTACCAATCATACCACTCCACCAAATTACCCAATGAGCCACCGATAATGGATTTAATACGATTGGTAGTTGTTTGGGGATTTATGGGTTCTGTTAGCATAGTCGGTTAAAGAAAGTGAATTTATAAAAAGAATTACTAATTGATGTATTACCATCTTTATCAATTTTTATTTTTCTATTTATCTGTCTAACTTAGTTAATGCTTTTCACCGAAGACTTTATTCATTACATCTGGAAGTTTCGCCTTTTTACCAGGGCCGATCTGCGAACCACCACCGGCGAAACCGTCGAAATCTATTCGGTTGGGATGCATAATACCGATTCGGGGCCCGATTTCAGTAACGCGCGTATAAAAATTGGTGATACCATGTGGGCAGGTAATGTTGAACTGCATCTCTCCTCGTCCGACTGGGAAAAGCATAACCATACGCAAGACAATGCTTACAACAATGTTATCCTTCATGTAGTCTATCGTGATGATGAACCGGTAATATTAGCCAATGGCCGGCAGATCCCCACTATCGAATTAAAGGACCGTGTCCCTGATGAATTATATAACCGCTACCACAACCTGGTTTACGGCAACCAAACCATTATTCCCTGTGAAAATAGTATTGGAAAGTTGGATGACTTTACTTTAAAAACCTGGTTCACACGCATCCTGATAGAACGATTAGAAAAGAAGTCGACAGCAGTAATTGCAACCCTCCAACTTAACCGTGGTGATTGGGAGGAAACGTTTTACCAGTTTTTAGCCGCAAACTTCGGGTTTAAAACAAACGCGCTGCCATTTGAGTTGCTGGCTAAATCACTACCGCAAAATATACTGGCCAAACATAAAAACAACCCGTTGCAAATTGAGGCGCTGATATTTGGGAAAGCTGGCTTTTTAAATGGTGATCTTGTAGATGAATATCCCCGAAAGCTCCAAACAGAATATCAGTTCTTGCGAAAGAAATTCAGTTTAACGCCTGTCGACACTCATCTCTGGAAGTTCATGCGGATGCGGCCGCTTAACTTTCCAACTATAAGACTGGCGCAGTTTGCCGCATTGGTAGTTAGCTCCAATCATCTATTTTCTAAAGTTTTGGATATAAAAGAGGTAAAAAACCTGCAAAAGCTTTTTACAGATATTAAAGTAAATAGTTACTGGGACGATCATTACCAGTTTGACAAGCCATCGAAACCGGCATCAAAAAATATGGGCCAAGCGTCAGTAGATTTACTTTTACTCAATACATTGGCTCTATTTTTGTTCACCTATGGTAAGTATAACCAACAGCAGTATTATATTGACCGTAGCTTAAAACTGCTGGAAAATTTACCAGGCGAGCGCAATAATATCATTGCAGATTTTGATAGTTTGGGTGTAAAAGCAAATTCGGCATTTGAAACGCAGGCATTATTAGAATTAAAAAACTATTATTGTAATTATAAGAAATGCCTGCAATGCAGCGTTGGTAATAAAATACTAAAGTTAGCTTAACAATATGTTACAAAGATTCCTCACCTTTTTTGAACGCTACTCCTTCGGGGTTTGCACTTATCTGGGTGAGCGCTTTAATATCTCTATATCTAAAATACGCCTTTTCTTTATTTACACTTCTTTCTTATCTGTTGGTTTTCCGCTGATAGTTTACTTTTTCGCAGGTATTGTGTTAGATATTCGTAACTACATTAAGCGCAGCAGGGCTCCACGCTTCTGATTTTTAGCAATTACACATCAATTGCCCTACATTTTCAAAACCAACTCCTATATTTAAGGTTTTAAAGATAACATCGTAAACCATCATGCCGTTTATTGACTATTACCAGATATTAGGTGTTGCTAAAACAGCGACCGACAAGGAAATAAAAAATGCTTTCCGGAAGTTGGCCCGTAAGTATCACCCCGACCTTAACCCGGACAATGAAGATGCTAAAAGAAAATTCCAGCAATTAAACGAAGCTAATGAGGTTTTAAGCGATCCTGACAAACGTAAGAAATACGACCAATACGGCGAAAACTGGCAGCATGGCGAGAAATATGAACAAGCACGCCAACAAGGTGGTGGCAGACAGGGATTTGATTTTGACGGATTTGGCGGTGGTGGTAGCAGTGGTGATTTCTCTGATTTCTTCAGGTCGATGTTTGGGAATGCAGCAGGCGCAAGCGGCGGACAAAGACGTCAATCAGGACTAAAAGGCCAGGACTATAATGCCGAACTGCAATTAAACCTGAAAGAGATCAATGAAACTCATAAACAAACACTTACGGTTAACGGCAAAAAAATCCGCATAAACATACCTGCCGGGGTGGAGAATGGCCAAACTATAAAAATTGCCGGGCATGGTGGGCCGGGCATGCATGGCGGCCCGGGTGGCGACCTTTATATTAAGTTTTCTGTTGCTGATGACCCGCATTTTAAAAGAAAAGGTAACGACCTGCATAGCACAGCTAAGCTTAACCTGTACACAGCAGTATTAGGCGGAGATATCATGGTTGAAACATTAACCGGCAAGGTTAAAGTTAAAGTAATGGCCGAGACTCAAAACGGCACCAAGATCAAACTTAAAGGTAAAGGTATGCCCATCTATAAAAAAGAAGGCCAATTTGGCGACTTGTACGTTACTTATGATGTACAGGTGCCAACCAATCTATCTGCCAATGAAAAATACCTGTTTGAAGAATTAGCCAAAGCATCATCTTAGGATTTATGTAGTATTATTTCTTTATTAAGTTTTTTGTGACAAAATACTTAATGGTAAAGCTTTTTATATATTTATCGCACCAATTAAAACTATATGAAAAGATTTATCTACACAACCCTTACGTGCTTAATTTTAAGCAGCGTGGCATTTGGTCAGCAACTCAACATAGCTACCTATAACCTGCGTAATGACAATAAAGAAGATTCCTTAAAAGGCAATGGCTGGGGACAGCGCTACCCGGTAATAGCACAGCTTATTCAGTTTAATGACCTGGATATTTTTGGCACACAGGAAGGCAAGTACAATATGCTTAATGATTTAACAAGTGTAATGCCCGGCTATAAATGGATAGGTATTGGCCGCGATGACGGTATTAAAAAAGGTGAGTACTCTGCTATATTTTACAAAGAAACCCGCTTTAAAATAGTAAAACAAGGTAATTTCTGGCTATCAACCATTACAGACAGGCCAAACAAGGGGTGGGATGCTGCTTTACCGCGTATTTGTACATGGGCACAGTTTCAGGATATTAAAACGGGGTTCAAATTTTATTTCTTTAATATCCATATGGATCATATTGGTGTATTGGCTCGCAAAAACAGCGCAACACTTGTTTTAAGCAAAATAAAGGAAATGGCAGGTGACCAGCCAACCATATTTACCGGCGACTTTAACGTTGATCAACACAACGAAAGTTATGCCGAAGTATTAAGTACAGGTGTACTAAAAGATTGCTTTGACCTTGCACCTATAAAATTTGCCAATAGCAACTCATTTAATGCTTTTAAAGTAGATGGTGTTGGCGATGCCCGTATCGATCATATTTTTGTGACCAAACAATTTGATGTTAAACGTTACGCCATTTTAACTAATACCTATCATGGTGGTAAATTACCATCAGATCATTACCCGGTAGTAGCCATAATGAATGTTAAATAATACGTTATTAAGCTATTTAAAGGGCGCTGAGGTTTGAAACTTTTAGCGCCTTTTTTATTCTATCATATTCGTTACATATTGTAACTATCTATCATTCTTAACCTTACAGATAAATATCTGTGACTAAAGTCAATTAATCATCCCGTAGTTAAACCTGCTGGCATAGCTATTGTCTTAATTACATGAACAGCAACTAAAAATGTTCATATATATTTAATATGAAAACTTTAAAATTAGCAATAGCAGCATTAATATTAGCCTGTACTTTCCAGGCAGCAAACGCACAGGTAAGAGTTGGAGTAAGAATAGGTACTCCGCCGCCACGCAGAGTAGTAGTTGTACATCAACCTGTACATCGTGAAGTAATTGTACGCCATGAACCGGTACGCAGGGTACACTACAGGCGCGGTTATACAAGGCCGGTTTATCATCACACATATTACCGTCATGACAGAGTGGTAAGACATTACTAAACAAAAATGCCTCCCAATATTCGGGAGGCGTTTTTGTTTAAGCACATTTTGTATTCATTACAAAACATTTACACCAATCTCAAAAGCACATATTATTATGCCCTTAAAGAACATTTTCACACTTATTATCAGCATTTTATAACCTATCCGGCTAATTTAATTAAACCTACTGGCACGGCTATTGTCTCACTAACAACAATAACAACATAGTTTATTATATATAATACGATTATGAAAACTTTAAAATTAACCATAGCAATAGTAATAGCAGCCTGTACTTTCCAAGCAACAAACGCCCAGATAAGTGTAGGAGTAAGAATAGGTACGCCGCCACGCAGAGTGGTTGTAGTGAGCGACCCTGTTTATGCAGAACCCTATTATGAACGCCCGGTGTACCGTGAGGAATATTATTCGCGCCCGGTATATAACCGTGTAATTGTTGAACGCGCGCCTTATCGCAGGGTTTATTATAACCGCGGATATTACGGAAGGCCGGTGTATCATGAAAGCTACTATCGCCACGTACGTTACAACAGGTGGCACCATTAATATAGAAGAAGCTCCCGGTTTAAACCGGGAGCTTCTTTATTTTTTCAGAAAGCTTTGCAACGCCTGTTGTGTAAATGCTGACAACACCAGCTCGCCGCTTATGGCAGCGCGCTCAGTAAGCAGTTCGTCCCAATCAGCCGTCCCCTCCCATAATATTTGTTTTAGCCCACTTAGCGCCTCGGGGTGGTACGAAGCCAGCTTATCAGCAAGTGTGTTTAAAGCAGTATCCATATCACCGATAGTGGCATATACTTCGTTATACAAACCTTTTTCTTTAGCCCATTGCGCAGATTGAAAATCGACCGCCCGGATAGTTAACTGCGAGAACGCCGGTAATCCAATTTTACGTATAACAGCCGGCGAAATTACAAACGGGCCGATACCAATAGCTAACTCGCTTAGTTTGATGGATGCTGCTTCTGTAGCCACGCAATAATCGGCAGCGGCAGCCAGGCCTACTCCGCCCCCCACTGCTTTACCCTGTATCCTTGCTATAATAATTTTTGGCGATTTGCGGCAGGCATTAATCACATTGGCAAAACCCGAAAAGAATTTAGCACCTGCTTCTTTATCCTTTATCTCTAACAACTCATCAAAACTTGCCCCTGCACAAAAAGTGCGGTCGCCTTCACTTTTTAGTACGATGACCCGCGTTTGCAAATGTTCGCCTGCTTCATTGATCTTAACCGTTAATGCATCCAATAATGCCGCGGGTAACGAGTTTTGCACCGGATGATAAAAGCTGATGGTAGCAATGCCGCTATCAGTATAAGTAAGGGTTATATTTCCGTTAGGGCTATCAGGCATGGTAAGGATCTTGTAGATTTAAACAATATCAGAAGTAATTAACACACCTGCAATTTTTTAGGACAGAATTTAATAGTTTAGCTGATAATCAATTGTATGGTAACCATAGAAACAGCGCGCCAATTTGCATTATCCTTACAGGCGGTAGAGGAATACGACCATGTGGGCAGGCCTGCGTTTAGAGCAAATGGCCGCACTTTTGCCACGTTATGGGTTAATGATGACCGGATGATGATCATTCTACCGTTGATAGAGCAGGATGTGTTTTGCAAGTTTAACTCTGCGATCATCTATCCTGTACCCAACAAATGGGGATTAAAAGGATGTACACTTTTCGAACTAAAAGAAATACGCGAGGATATGCTACAGGATGCAATTACGCTTGGCTGGCAAACTGTAATGAATAAAAAACCGACAAAAAAATCACCGAAGAAATGAAAAACAACATCAAGACAGTTTACATGGCCATACTGGCAATCATGGTATGGTGTGGTTTGGTTATCCAATTCTATATCTCTACAGAAAAATATATGTCGCAGGGCCGCACCTTTGGTGGCGCCATTGTGCAGTTAATAAGCTATTTTACTATAGAGAATAATATACTGGTGGCGTTGGCCCTAACAGCGTTGTTATTATGGCCGTCATCAAAGTTGGGTAGCTTTTTTTCAAGGCCATCTGTATTAGGTGCAATAACCGTTTATATAACCATTGTTTGCCTGGTTTACCAATTGGTATTAAGAGGGCAACATACCCAATATGGCTGGTTCAGGTTCTGCGACGAGATCTTGCATTCTATCAGTCCGCCCATGTTTGTACTGTATTGGCTGTTGTTCATCCCTAAGGCAAAATTAGCGTGGGGCAAAGCAATTAACTGGCTTCTTTTCCCGCTGCTTTATTGTTTTTACATATTGATCCGCGGCGCTATATCCAATTACTATCCATATAGTTTTATTGATGGCACCAAGCTAACCTACCTACAGATATTTATTAACTGCGTGTTTTTATTACTGGCATTTTTAAGCGTAGGGCTGGCTGTTATAGCTATTAATAGATTTGGTAAAAAAGATGCTGTAACTACATGATTGGCACGGTCTTTATACTATACCTGGTATAAAACATCAATGCTATGAAAAAGTATATTATAAAAATGGTTGCACTGTTGCTGTTTACTTCGGTGGCCATTTCAAGTTGCTCTCTTGAATATCGCGAGCGCCGCAGCCATAGAAATGATCCAAACTGGCATGACCCACATGGCCATGATCGAGATCATGACCGTCATTATGATAATGTTCATCGTTATTGATTAACCCGTCAAAGCTCTGTTATTTTTTAACAGGGCTTTGTTTTTCTATACAGTATTACCTTTCCTTTTATAAATTGCAGGCTATATAGATCAAACTAATGCATAAAGGCGGTTTCCTTAATATTTTCCTGATTTTTGCGGCTATCAGCCTGTTATTTGAGTGGTATGTCTTTAACGGCCTTAAAACTTTTACAGCCGACTGGAAATCACAGCTCGCAAAAAACATCGTACCATGGGGTTTTCTAATAATTTCTGTTACTATTATCGTAGTATTTTTATTAGGGTTTAGCAGTTATAGCACATCAAAAGGCATGACACCTTTTCATGAGTGGATGCTGAGCCTGTTTCTTACTTTTTTTATAACCAAGCTGGTATTTGTACTGGTATTGTTTTTAGGCGATATAGGGCGTACGACCGTTTTTGTTGCTAACGCGATAAATAAACATAAAGACTCTGTAAGCCATAGCTATTTCCCTGCTCGCCGCAAGTTTATCAGCGAACTGGCTATACTGCTGGCAGCATTCCCGTTCTTTGGGTTCTTTTACGCCATGATCAGGGGTAAATATGATTATAAGGTACATCGTCAAACCATCTATTATGATGAGCTGCCCGAGGCTTTTGATGGTTTTACCATTACCCAATTATCTGATATCCACTCGGGCAGTTTTGATAATGTTGCCGCTATGCAGCGGGGTATTGACCTGGCACAGGCACAAAAAAGCGATCTCTTTGTTTTTACCGGCGACCTGGTAAATAACGCTGCCTGGGAAATAGAACAATACATCCCCAATTTTAGTCAGTTAAAAGCCCCCTATGGGCAATTCTCTATATTAGGCAACCATGACTATGGCGACTATATTAATTGGGACAGCGAACAGCAAAAGGCCGCGAACCTGGATAAATTGAAACAACACCATAAAGATTTGGGTTATCGGTTATTGTTGGATGAGAATGTAGAGATCGAAAAGAACGGACAGAAAATATCGCTGATTGGTGTACAAAACTGGGGACACGGATTTATTAAAAAAGGCGATTTGAACAAAGCACTTACCGATGTGCCTGCAAATGCATTTAAAATATTGTTATCCCATGACCCTACCCATTGGGAAGAACAGGTACGCCACAACCCGGCAAATATCCATTTAACGCTATCGGGCCATACGCATGGTGCTCAGTTTGGTGTAGAAACAGCCGGTTTTAGATGGAGCCCGGTGCAATACCGTTATTTAGACTGGGCCGGATTAGCCAAAGAGCAAAACCGCTACCTGTATGTAAACCGTGGCTTTGGTTTCCTGGCTTTCTCAGGCAGGTTAGGTATCTGGCCTGAAATTACTGTAATAACTTTGAAGAAGAAGATGGTATAGCAAAAGCCTAATAATTATATTTGTTTATAAGCTACTACTTATGATCGTCACTACACATCTCTTCCCGATCTTAGATGCTAAACTGATAGAACTGCTACGCTCATTAACACCGGAGGAATGGCAGAAACCGACATTGGCTAAACAATGGGCTGTTAAAGATATCGCCGCACATTTATTGGATACCAATGTGCGGTCGCTTGCAGCAAGAGATAACCACTTTGTAAGGCTTGAGGTCAATATTAATTCTTATAATGACCTGGTAAATTATCTGAACCAACTAAATGCGGAATGGGTCACAGCTGCCCGAAGGATAAGCCCACAAGTTTTAACGGATTTTTTAGAAGATACCGGCAAACAGTATTCGTCTTACATAGCCACATTAGATATGAATGCTGATGCACCGTACAGTGTTGCATGGGCCGGCGAAGAAAGATCGGCGATGTGGTTTCATGTAGCCCGTGAATACACCGAAAAATGGCACCATCAACAGCAAATAAGACAAGCCACCGGTAAAGAAGGTATTATGACGCGCGAATTATTTTATCCATGTATTGATACTTTTTTATGCGGATTACCACATACCTATCGTAATACTACTGCTCCTGAAGGTATGGTCATAAAGATCACCATTGATACAACAATTGGTGGTAATTGGTATCTGATCTATAAGAGTACAGGTTGGATGATAACCAAAATCAAACACGAAAACCCGGCAGCAATAATTACCTTCCCGCCAGACGTTGCATGGAAATTGTTTACCAAAGGAATCACAGCTCAGGAGGCAAAACAACGCGTTACTTTTAACGGTGATGAACATTTAGCCAAAGTAGTTTTAGATCTGGTTGCAGTAATAGCCTGATGTATTATATCATGACTGATCCATCAGTTTTTCTCGAATTAATTGCTTCATTAAAGTTTCAATAAAGCATTTTATAGGTTATAACTGTTAAAGTAATTTTATCATCTTTGCGGCAAAACATCTTTAAGATGTTAAAAGATGTTAATGGTTGGGCGTGTTATGAAATTTCTTTCATAAAAACCTGATATTTACTAAATAGAATAAACTTTACTTATATCCATGCAATACAAAAAGATCAATAACCTGTTAGGGTGGCTTTGCTTTCTAATAGCCTCAACAACCTATGTTTTAACCTTAGAGCCCTCTGTAAGTTTTTGGGATTGCGGCGAATTTATTTCGTGCGCCTACCGTTTACAGGTAGCACACCAGCCGGGTTATCCGCTATTTGCAATGCTGGGTAAGATTTTCTCACTATTGTCTTTTGGCGATGTTAAAAAAGTGGCCTACTTCATGAACTTTGGTTCGGCCATTGCCAGCGGTGCAACCATCATGTTCCTGTTCTGGACCATTACGGCGTTAGCTAAAAAACTGGTTCCGGCTACTACTGACGATAATGATAAAACCCGTACCATATTAATTATGGGTGCCGGTTTAGTTGGTGCTTTATCCTTTACTTATACAGATACGTTTTGGTTCTCAGCTGTAGAAACTATCGTATTCGCGTTATCAGCTTTATGTACCTCTGTAGTATTCTGGGCCATATTAAAATGGGATGCCCATGCCGATGAACCGGGTGCAGACAAATGGCTTATTTTTATTGCTTATGTAATAGGTTTATCCATAGGTATACACTTACTTAACTTGTTAACTATACCTGCCTTATCGCTGGTGGTATACTTCCGCAGAACAAAGACTATCACTGTAAAAAATGCGATAATAGCGTTTTTAGTAAGTATTGCTATATTAGGCCTGGTACAGTTTGGTATCAGGCAATGGACTATCCAGTTATCTGCCTATTTCGATCTTTTCTTTGTAAATACTTTAGGTTTGGGTTTTGGATCAGGCTCTATCTTCTTTTTCCTGTTATTGATAGGCGTATTAGTTGGTGGTATTGTTTACAGTATCCGTAAAGGCAAAGCCGTTTTAAACCTGGCATTTTTATGCGTGGCGTTTATTTATTTTGGTTATAGCTCGTTTGTTTACATCCCTATCCGTGCCACTGCAAATACTAACTTAGATAACTCGCACCCTGATAACGCCTTTACGCTTAATGGCTATTTAAACCGGATTCAATATGGCGAAACACCGTTATTAACCGGCCCTTATTTTGATGCTAAAGCTATTGATCAAACTGACGGTGCAACGTTATACCGCAAAGGCGCTACCAAATATGAAGTATCGGGTAAAAAGCAAAATTATGTGTATGACCACACCACGGTTTTCCCGCGTATGTACAGCACCGAAGGCCAGGATCCTCAATTTTACAGGCAGTGGTTACAAATGGGCGAAAACGAAGCCCCTAACTTTGTCGACAACCTGAAATTCTTCTTTAGCTGGCAAGGCTACCAGATGTATGTAAGGTACTTCCTTTGGAATTTTGCCGGCCGTGTAAATGACATGGATGGCCAGCAGCAAATGGGCGGTTTTAAAGGCTATGTTGACGGCGACTGGACCACGGGTATTTTGGATGGCACTAAACATCTGCCAAAATCAGTAACTAACGGTTTAACCTATACCCCACTATTTGCCTTACCGCTAATATTAGGCTTGTTGGGTATGTGGTACCATTTCAAGCAAAAGAAACGCGACGCGCTTATTGTAGCCCTGTTATGGTTCTTTACCGGTTTGGCTATTGTAATATATGTTAACCAGCCATCTGTACAACCTCGTGAAAGAGATTACTCTTACGTAGGCTCTTTTTACGCCTTTGCCATTTGGATTGGTTTAGGGGTAATAGCACTTGCCGATATTTTAAGAAAGAAAATAAATGCGCGTACAGCAGCTTACGTCGCTACCGCGATTTGCTTATTAACTGTACCAACCGTATTAGCTAAAGAAGAATGGAAAGCGCATGATCGTTCTACCAAAATGGTAGCGCATGACATGGCTTATAACTACCTGATGTCTTGCCCGCCAAATGCTATTTTATTTACCTATGGCGATAATGACACTTATTGTGTATGGTATGCACAGGAAGTTGAAAACATAAGGCCAGATGTACGTTTGGTAAACCTGAGCTTATTTACCGGCGATTGGTATATACACCAGATGCAGCGTAAAATGAACGAAGCCGACGCGCTGCCGATAACTATGCCGTTTGACAAATATAAGGACGGCATACGTGATGTAATCTATTATCGGGAAGCTAACATACCGGGTTATGTGGAAGTAAAAGAACTTTTTGATTTTATATCATCAGATGATCAGCGTGTGATGACCACTTATCCAAGTGGCGAAACAGCTAATTATCTGCCGTCTAAAAACTTTAAAATCACCATTAACCCTGACGATGTAATTAAAAACAATGTTGTTCCTGCAGATAAAAGAAGCCTGATAGCCGACACCATGAAATGGAAATATACTTCAAACTACATCATGAAGGATAACCTTGCCATGCTGGATATACTGGCCCATAACAACTGGAAAAGGCCTATATGTTTTGCTACAACTGTAGGCAATGAAAACCTGATAGGTATGCAACCTTATCTATACAAAGAAGGCTTCGTATATCACTTAATGCCATTAAAGGTTGATACCGCTATAAAAGATCAATCAGGAAAAGTTAATTCAATGGTCATGTATAACAACATCATGAACAAATTTAAATTTGGCCAGTTTAAAACCGCCAAATTCCTGGATCATGAGTCGACCACCATGTTTTACCCGGTGTTGAACACCACTTTCCTTGACCTGATAGAAAACCTGATAGCCGAGAAGCGCGAAGATCTGGCATTAAACGTATTACATAAATACGATGCTGTAATGCCTAACCTGGATGTTGATATGCGGGTTACCTTTAGTAAATTTTATATAGCACAAGCTGCTTATAAATTACATGATATTGCTTTAGGAACAAAATACTTTAACAACATTAACAGGTACGTTGTTGATCAGTTAGATTATTGCTATCCGCAGTTAAAAGACAATACCGGTGCATTTAGCGCGCGCGACGTACAAATGGGTGTCCAGCTAATTTATGGCATGGCCGATATGGCAAAGGAGAACCACCAAACAGAACTTTACAATAAATTAGTAGCCGAAGCTAAAGACTATGAAGTAAAATTTGCACCTATTTTCAGACAAGGGCAATAAGTAATTAACTGGCCATTATGTAAATAAGAAAGGGCGGTCTTAATCAGATCGCCCTTTCTTGTTTTACCCTAAATCCATCCGAATTACCGCTAATTAACCATTCACCATGAAAATCTGGCTATAAATCCATTTGGTATTAAATATTTTTTTACCTTCAAATAAAAATTAGCAACCAATTTCTACGCCATACCTTTTTATTTAGCATTGCTGCACTGGTAAAAACAATTACCACAATACAGGCTATCTGCTTATAATTAGATTTGGCACCTAAGATCAAGCATGAAAAACACAACATCATCCAACCGTCGCGATTTTATAAGGGATACGGCAGCGGTAGCTGCAGGTATGGCATTGTTACCGTCACTCCCGTTTGCTGCTTCGGCTAATACAGTTTATGAACCTGCCGTAAATATCCCCCAGAAACAAATACCAACCCGTATAAAATTTGCCGTTATTGGTATCAATCATAGTCATATTTATGGCATGATAGGCGCGGTGCAAAAAGGCGGTGGCGAAATGGTTTCCTACTATATAAAAGAGTCCGACCTTGCTGCACAGTTCGCTAAAAGATTCCCGAAGGTTAAACAGGCACGTACCGAAAACGAGATATTAGAAGATCCGCAAATACAGTTAGTGCTAAGCTCGGGCATCCCTATTGATCGTGCCCCGCTGGGCATACGCGTAATGAAACATGGCAAAGATTACCTGGTTGATAAACCCGGTGTAATCACTTTAGATCAATTTGCCGAAGTTAAACGCGTGCAAAAAGAAACTAAGCGCATTTATTCCATCATGTTTAGCGAGCGCTTTGAAAGCAGGGCAACCGTAAGGGCCGGCGAATTGGTAAAAGCCGGCGCAATTGGCAAAGTCATACAAACGGTTAATTTGGCTCCGCATAAAATGAGTCCCGAAACCCGGCCCGACTGGTATTTTGACCCTAAATACTGCGGCACGATACTGACAGACATTGGTTCGCACCAGTTTGACCAGTATTTATTCTTTACAGGCACTACTAAGGCAGAGGTTGTTGCATCACAAATGGGTAATGTAAACCATCCGCAATATCCTAAATTGTATGATTTTGGCGATGTAATGCTGCGCGGTAATGGCGGTATGGGTTATATCAGGCTGGATTGGTTCACGCCCGGTGGTATCAGCACTTTTGGCGACGGCAGGTTGACCATCTTAGGTACCGATGGCTATATTGAAGTACGCAAAACCATTGACCTGGCAGGTAGGCCCGGTGGCGACCACCTGTTCCTGGCCAACCAAAAAGAGGTTAAATACTTTGATTGCAGTAAAGACAACCTACCATTTGGCGAACTGTTAATCAATGATATTCTTAACCGCACAGAAACCGCAATGCCGCAAGAGCATTGTTTCCTGGCTACAGAACTTGCTTTGTTATCGACCAAAAAAGCGCAGATCATTAACGTGCATTTATAACCGTGCCTGTAAGTTAGCCAGGAAAATCACTTTCGGCGGCTTTTTTTATAGCGATGGGTTTGAAACCCATCGCTATAAGTATCTTTGCACACTGTATGAAATACATGCGCCTGCTATTATTTCCTTTTTCCTTAATCTACGGTCTGATTGTGGTGATACGCAATTGGTGCTATGACGCAGGCCTATTTAAAAGCCGGGAATTCGAGCTGCCTGTAATTGCGGTTGGTAATCTGGAAGTTGGCGGTGCCGGCAAAAGCCCCATGACCGAATATTTAATTCGCCTGTTAAAAAAAGACAATAAACTGGCAACGCTTAGCCGTGGTTATGGCCGAGAAACCAAAGGTTATCAATTAGCACCGGCAAATGCCACAGCTACTGCCGTAGGTGATGAACCCGCCCAATTCAAGCATAAATTCCCGGATATTACTGTTGCGGTTTGTGAGAAACGGGTTGATGGTATCGAACAATTAAAAACAAATCATGATCTGATTATCCTGGATGACGCTTACCAGCATCGCGCTGTTAAACCGGGCCTAAACATCTTATTATTCGATTATAACAAACTTAATAACCCACACCTGGTATTACCCGCCGGCAACTATCGCGAACCATTTAGCGGTCGTTGGAGAGCCGATGTGATCATCATCAGTAAATGCCCGACAGAACTGCCTGTCACTTCACAGCATAAAATTATTGAAAACATTGCGCCACTACCCTATCAGCAACTCTTCTTTACCTCAATAACCTACATGGATCTGCAGGATCTGGAGCGCAAAAAAACAGATCAGGTAATTGATCAGGATACCACTGTTTTCCTCTTAACGGGTATAGCTAATGCGGATCCGTTAATTAACTATATAAAAAAGCAAACTTTACACGTTATACATCATAATTATCCCGACCACCATCGCTTTAGCTTAAAAAATATCACTAAACTTGCCGATGAATTTGCTGCCTGCACTTCACAAAAAAAAGTGATCATCACAACAGAAAAGGATGCGCAGCGTTTAGGAGAACAAGAATTGCTTCCGCTTGTTAAAAAGTTGCCCATTTTGGCATTACCCATAGGCATAAGCTTTTTAAATAACGGGCAAAAGCAGTTTGATCAATTTGTTATTGAATATGTCAGAAAACATAGAGAGCACCACCCAATACATTAAAAGCCGCATAGGTGATTTTGAACCCGAAGTAGGTATAATCTTAGGCACCGGTTTGGGTGGCCTGGTAAATGAGATCGAAGTAGAGAAACAGCTAATGTATAGCAACATCCCTGATTTCCCGATCTCTACTTTAGAGTTTCACTCGGGTAAGTTGATATTTGGTACTTTGGGCGGAGTAAAAGTGGTTGCCATGCAGGGCCGTTTGCATTATTATGAAGGCTATAGCATGAAGCAGATCACTTTCCCGGTAAGGGTGATGAAGATGCTGGGTATAAAAACGCTCTTCGTATCAAACGCGAGCGGTGCTTTAAATCCCGACTTTAAAAAAGGCGATTTGATGGTGATTGAAGATCATATCAACCTACAACCAGACAACCCATTAATAGGCCGCAATGATGCAGAACTAGGTCCCCGTTTCCCGGATATGAGCGAACCTTATAAACATGATTTGATTGGCAAAGCGCTTACCATAGCCAAAAAAAATAATATAACCTGCCATAAGGGCGTATATGTTGCCGTAACAGGCCCTAATTTAGAAACCCGTGCAGAGTATAAGTACTTACGAATTATTGGCGGCGATGCCGTTGGAATGAGTACTGTACCCGAAGTAATAGTAGCCAACCACATGAGCTTACCGGTGTTTGCCATATCTGTTTTAACGGATGAAGGTTTCCCCGAGATCTTGAAACCGGTGTCGGTTGAAGAAATTATTGCCGTAGCAATGGCTGCCGAGCCTAAAATGACCCTGATACTTAAAGAATTGATAGCCGGTTTAAATGCCTAAAAAGTTAAAATACTTACTCATAATACTGATCTGTGCAACGGCTAAATTTGCTGTAGCCCAGCAATACAATCCTAATAACCCTAACCGGTATGATCCTAATAACCCTAACCAACAAGGCAATCGGTACGGGCGTGATACGGTTACAAGGCCCGGTAAACAACTTACCGGCGATGAATTAATGGATACCCTGCGCAAACGCGAACAACATGCGGGCGATACCGTTATTTTTAACTCCAAATTTATCAGGGTAACCAGCGAGGCTTTGTTGAGAGATAGTACGCAATTGTTTGGGCTGGATACTACGCTGACAAATTTTGAGAACTACAGCCCGCTTTTTCAGCCACGATCACCTAAAATAAGTTTAGGCAGTACACAGGGATTGGCAACACGGCCATTATTATTTGAACCTACAAAAACCATCGGTTTTGATGTGGGCCTGCATGCGCTTGACCCTTACCTGCTTACTCAAAATAATATACAATATTATAAAGCACGGGTTCCGGTAACTTTCTTAAGTTTAGTAACTGCAGGATCGGCCGAGCAGGTGTTTAAGATATTACATACCCAAAATGTTAATCCGCAATTAAATATTGGCTTCAATCTTAATTTTACCGGGTCGCGTGGGTTTTATAGCAGCAATCACATATTGGGGCAAAATGTAAGTGATTTAAATGCCGCGTTTTTTGCCTGATCAAAGCTCCCAGCCATCGGGCTATAGGTT
>JAZKCG010000013.1:17681-35356 GCA_040388175.1 Bacteroidota bacterium
GACACTAAAAACAAACGATATAACCTATTATCCAATTTAATATTTAACAATCTTAAATCGCCGGAAACAGGGTCTATTTTGAATGACTCTCTCTTTACCAGTGCAAAAGGATCATTTGATAAAAGCACCGAGCCCGTGCGCCTGCCAAATACATTTGAAAACTGGAAAACCGGTGGCTTTTATATTAAGCAGTTTTATTACATAGGCCGTATAGATACTGCAGAAGGTAAGAAAAACAAAAACGTTCTGCCTACACAGCGTGTAAGTTATACGTTTAGCTATAACGTCAGAAAGTTTGACTTTTTGCAAAATGACGTAGATACCTATCACGTGTTTCCTGATTATTATTTCAGTTCAAACCGGTCAAGAGATTCACTAACTCTTACACATGTTCAGAACGATTTTGGCTATAGTTTTTACTTACGTGGCAAATCAAAACAGGCTGTAAAGAATGAATTAAAACTCGACCTCGGGCTTACACAAGACCTTTACGGATACACCCAATATGTAAGTGACACTACCATAACCCAATACGGCACCAAACTACGCGGACCTGATAAAAAACAGGATGCCTCTTTTCAGAATATTACCATCAAGGGTAAATTAAGTTATCGCTTTAGCGATAGGATTAACCTGGAGGGTACGGTTAACCAGATTGCCGTCGGTCGTAATTTTGGCGATTTTTTATATGATGCTAAAGCCTTACTGGCCGGCGGTAAGAAAGCGGGAAAGATAATTTTAGAGGGTTATGTGCAAAGCAGTTCTGCACCTTTGGTGGCGACGGATTGGATAAGTAACCATTATATTTTCCATAATACGTTCAAGAATCAGAAAACTACCAGCGTATCTTTTAATTATATCAATGATGCCTTACAGATAGATCTGAAAGCCGAGTACTTCTTAATATCAGATTACCTGTATTACGAAGCGCAACCTAATGGGATAGATGCACACCCGGTACAAGTGTCAAACCCTATAAACTTATTAAAAGTTAGCCTGGGTAAAAACCTTGCCTGGCACAACCTGCATTTTGACAACTATATTGTATACGAAAAAACCGACTACCAGGCTACCCTGCGTGTACCCGAGTTGTATACTTATAGCAGCTTATATTATAATGCATTCCTGTTTGATGTACTGCACATGTCTGCAGGGCTAAATGTGCGCTATAATAGCACCTACCTGGCACCATCATATGCAGTAGGGCTTGGTCAGTTTTATAACGGGCCAAATGTTACCTTCACATCCTATCCTGTAGGCACCGTATTTTTAAAAGGAACTATTAAAAATACCAACCTTTTTGTGGCTTATGATTATGCTAACCAGGGTATGTTTAGTAAGGGATACTATACCGTAAATCGTTACCCGCAACAAAGCGCGGCTCTTAAGTTTGGTGTAAGCTGGATGTTCTTCCAGTAGTCAGAATAATTTATTTGCAGTAATTAGTCATAGCATCCAGTACCATTTGCTTGGTATCACCTAATTCAAAGCTTTTATTAAGGTCAGCACAAATTTTAGCTTTCTCATCTGGGGGTATGTCAACCTTATCCTTTACGGCCATTATACTTACTCCTGAAGTTTTGGACAAAGTACGACTATTCTTAAATTCATACTTGCGTATTCTTGCAAACGCCCGGTTTGCTAATGCTTCCATATATAACGGTTCCAATTCTATAGCTTTGTCAAAATCAATTAAAGCATTTTCAAAATCCATATTATCCAGTTTCGAGGTTCCTCTATAAAAATACAAATCGGCATATTTACTGTTTAATTTTTCTGCCTGATCTAACTTTTTAATAGCACCCGAATAATCCTCTTCTTTCATTAGTTCGATTGCTTTGGTTTGCAGGCTATAAAACTTTTCTTCATCCTTTGATAAATTCGGTTTTTCATTTACAAATGTAGACTGCCTTTTTATTGCCCCTGTAGAATAAAAGTCTTGCCACAGCCCTTCATCTTTACCATTTTTAAAAGTACCTTTCTGTTTTATTTTTCCATTTTGAAAATACTCTTCTGAATATCCTTCAGCTATACCATTTATGTAATTTCTAAAATAATTTTTATTTCCATTTGGATAATATATAGTTCGCATCCCATCAACTAACCCACTTTTTAGAGTACCATCTCCTTGGATATTTCCATTAATAAAATAATCAATAAACCTTCCGTTATATGGTGTATCTGTATTTTTCAAATACCATACGCCATTTTTTCGTTCCATATTCTTTGTGGTAGGTATCTTCTTTATTTCATCAGTACGCTTAGCATAAGATTTAGTAAAAATGATCATAATCTTATCCATTGTAGGATAGCCATATTCTTTAATTTTGTCCTTATTGGAAATAACAGTAAGATTTTCTATATCATCAGTTGTCAGTGATCCCATATCAGCTGTAGGATCTGTAATTATCGGAACATTATCAACTATGTATAATATTTCCTCTTGCTTAGTATCTTGAGCAAAACATGATAATAAAGAGAGTGTTAGAATAAGGCTTAGTAGAGTTTTCATTATGTAATTATAAAAGCCTAAATATATTATTATTCTAGAAATTACATACCTGAAATAGATAAAAGCAACTAAAACTACGTTTTCAACTTCTTCTTCTTAGCCGCCGGAAACAGCACATTATTTAATATTAACCGGTAACCCGGCGAGTTAGGGTGCAGGCTCAGGTCGGTTGGTGGTTCGTTAGGATTATATTGGTAGTTTTCGGGATCGTGCCCTCCATAAAAGGTCCATTGCCCTTTACCATATTCGCCGTGGATATAACGTGCTTCGTTGGCCGATTTCATTTCGCCCATGATAGTTACGGTTGATTTTATTTTCGACTTATTAAAGGCCGTTGCCAACCCCATAAAACCCTTAATTACCCGGTCATGATCCTGCGTAAGCATACTGGGTACTACGTCCCATTTGGCTGAGAAATCAAATAAGGTAAAAAAGTCGTCTTCCTGTGCAATGTGGCGGGTAGTGCTTACATCAATATCGCTAAACCTGCCCGGTCCTCCACGGCCATATCCGTAACCGTCTAAAGTCACATTAAAATTTTGGAAGGCGAAGGTTTTGGTAAAATCAAGCTTGGATTGTGCACGTGGATCTGGCGGGTCACCATCATACATTTCATCAACAATATCTGTATTGGCTGCCGATAGCGCGATGTCAAAACTATCCGCGCCCGAGCACATCGCCAGTAAAAAGCCACCACCCGCGCAAAAATCACGAATGTTCTGTGCTACAGCCAACTTCATTTTTGATACTTTTTTATAACCGAACTTTTGGGCCACCGCCTCTTGCAATATTTTAGTTTGGGCAAATTTATCTGAGTTGCGGCCACGCCCCTCTTTACTATATTGACCGGTAAAATCTTCATGATGCAGGTGCAGCCAATCATATTTATTCAGATCGCCTTTTAAAACTTCTTCGTCATAAATAATATCAAAAGGGATTTCGGCATACTTTAAGACCAGTATCACCGCGTCATCTGCCGGTTTAACTCCTACCTTGGGCGAGTAAACCGCCATGCGGGGGGCTTTTTGCAATTTCACCAGGTCCATATTGACTGATGGGTCATTGATCTGGGCGGTTATCTGTGCTACCTTTTCATCAGCCAGTACTTCATAGCTCACCCCTCTTACTTTACACTCGTCTTCGCTCTTTTTACTGTATTTGATCATGAAACTACCGCCGCGGTAGTTTAACAGCCAGTCAACCTCTTCGTCGTTTTTTAACACCCAAAACGCGATACCGTATGATTTTAAATGATCTTTTTGCAGCTCATCCATAGGAATAAGAATGGAGGCCGCTTTTGAGCTTAAAGCTAAAAGCAGAAAGGTAAAAGCTAAAAAGTATTTTAGCGCAGGGTTCATTACTACCTAAATATTACATATAAAATTAATTATATACTTAACATAATGTATCTCTAATCTCTAATCACGTTTTCTGTTTCTTTTTCTTAGCTGCCGGAAACAATACGTTATTTAATATCAACCTATACCCCGGCGAGCTTGGGTGTAAATTCAGATCAGTTGGTGGATCATTAACCGCGTGCTGATAATCTTCCGGATCGTGGCCGCTGTAAAAAGTCCACTGCCCTTTACCGAACTCACCGTGGATATAACGCACCTCGTTAGCTGTTTTCATTTCGCCCATTATGGTCACACCCGGTTTGATGGTATTTTTATTAAAAGCGGTGGTAAGCCCCATAAACCCTTTAATCACTTTATCATGATTTTGGGTAAGCATACTGGGCACTACATCCCATTTAGCCGAAAAATCAAACAGGGTAAAAAAGTCTTCGGTCTTATCTACCTGACGCGTGTTGGTCACATCGATATCGCTAAACCGGTGCGAGAATGGGTTAGCATCCAAATTAAAGTTCTGGAAAGCAAATGTTTGGGTAAAATCCAGCTTGCTTTGTGCATTTGGATCTGCACCATCGCCATCAAACATCCTTTCGCATATATCTGTGTTGGCAGCGGCAAGGGCTATATCAAAAGTTTCGGTACCCGAGCACATGGCGAACAAAAAGCCCCCACCTGCCGTAAAGTCACGGATACGTTGTGCTACCGCCAGTTTCATTTTCGATACCTTTTTAAAGCCCAGTTTGGCGGCCATATCTTCTTGTGCCTTCTTATCATCTATATACCATTGCGCACCGCTAAAGCCTGCAAAGAATTTGCTGTACTGGCCGGTAAAATCCTCATGGTGCATATGCAGCCAATCGTATTTTGGCAGATCGCCACGCATTACCTCTTCATCGTAGACCAGATCGAACGGGATCTCGGCATATTTTAATACCAGCGTAACAGCATCATCCCAGGGCAATTTATTTTTAGGCGAGTAAACCGCAATACGCGGCGCTTTTTCCAGCTTAACCAAATCCATGTTTACCGATGGATCGCCAACCTGGGTAACTATTTCGTTAACTTTAGCATCGGCCAAAACCTCGTAGCTAATGCCGCGGATATTACATTCATCCTCTAATTTCTTATCATATTTGGTCATGAAGCTGCCGCCCCGGTAGTTAAGCAACCAGTCAACCTCGCCCCCATTTTTTAATACCCAAAACGCAATACCATACGCTTTAAGGTGATTTTTCTGCACCTCGTCCATCGGCATCAATATTGACGCAGCCTGGTTAATTAAAGGTAAAAGCAGAAAGGCAAAAGCTAAAAGGTATTTTAAACGGTGGCTCATGTTCAAATTTAACGAATAAATATATAACGTATTATAACAAACTTAGTAACTTACAGCATTAAGCTTTGATGGAAGAATTAGGAATTATAAATAGCAGGAAACTAGTCTACCAAAGACATGCCCTTGATGTTAATTGGACAAAAGCATTTCCAATGGAAAACTGGTTACTTTTAGTTGTTATTGAAGGCAAGAATAAAAGTATATTGGCTGAAATATCAAGCAAAGCAATTGTTCATAATGTATGCTATGTGTGCTGCGCCGGGGAACAATCTGAGTTATTGCACGACATGGTAGATGAGGAAATTGTTTTTCGACAGGTTGATATTGAAGATCTTTATTTACCTGATCATTTTATAATAACAACCTGGGAAAACAATATTCAAGATGCGTTTTGGTCTGCATTTTTTTCATCTAACAACGATGAGGAAGAGATACTAACCGTTGTTTGTTTAGACGCTTCTATGGCCGGAATCAAAGTCGAATTGGAGAACTTCTTACTGTCGAATTAACATAGCGATGGGTTTTAAACCCATCGCTAAAGTAATAGTTTAAATTAACGCTTTCACCCTTACATCACGTAGATAAAGGCCCAACCACGCCAAAACGCCAAATACCATAGGGAAATAATAAGGTTGTTTAGCAAATAGCATAACCATGATAGCCCCACCCAAATAGCCGGTAAGCAATATCGCCCCTATAATAGCTGTACGCGGCCAGATATACAGGATAGTGCAGATCAGTAAAATAATACCGATAGGCTGAACCAGGTCTGCCGACAAGCCCAGTTTAACTGTGGCATCTACCGATATAGGTGATTTTATCACCTTCATACCTGCATCAACCAATAAAAAAAGAATAACTATGGCACTGATAACCCACCCGGCTATCACTGATGTTTTTGACAATTGTTTCGTTTCCATTTTAGTTTGTTTTAAAGTTTAGTCAAATTTAGGGTGGTAAAAACATATATTCAGCGTGTTAAAACGACATCTGTAGGGGGTAGTTGAGACAAATTAATGATTTGCAATAAGTTATTGGGTAGTCACTGCCGTTGATATATAAATAGTAAGTTGAATTGCCCTAGCGGGGTATAGCCAACTAATCTCCAATCTTTAATCCCCAATCACCAAAAATTATTACCTTTGCCAACCATTTAAAAAAAATCACAATGAGTAAAGCAATTATAAAAACTGAAAAAGGCGATATGACCGTAGAATTCTACGAAACAGATGCACCTAAAGCAGTAGCTAACTTTAAAAAATTAGCAAAAGAAGGATTTTACAACGGTATAGCTTTTCACCGTGTTATCCCTAACTTTATGGTACAGGGTGGTTGCCCTTTCTCTAAAGATCCTGCAACAGCTTACAAAGCTGGCAGCGGCGGACCAGGTTATAACATTGATTGCGAATTAACCGGCGAATTGCAATACCATGATCGTGGTGTTTTATCAATGGCTCATGCTGGCCGTAACACTGGTGGTTCACAATTTTTTATCTGCCATAGCCGCACCAACACTGCTCACTTAGACCGTAACCATACCTGCTTTGGTAAAGTTATAGAGAACGTTGACATAGTTGATGATATCCGCCAGGGCGATAAAATAACATCAATAGAAGTAATAGAAGATTAATTTACGTTGGACGTTATACGTAGTACGTTTTAAGTCAGACGTATAACGTAGAACGTATAACTTATAACATACTATATGAATTTAAGCGGAATTGTATCGGTTTCAGGTAAACCGGGTTTATGGAAAGCATTGGTACAAAACAAAACAGGTTTTGTATTAGAAAGCCTTGATGCGCAAAAAACTAAGCTGATAGCCAACCTGTCAACCGCTAAATTAGCGGCATTGGATGAGATCACTATTTTTGGCGACGACGAGGATATCAAATTAACAGAGGTATTCGAGCGCATTAAATCTGCCGCCAGCATCCCTGATGTTAAGGCCGAAGGTGCTAAACTAAGAAGTTTTTTCAGAGAAGTGGCCCCCGGCCATGATGAGGAAAAAGTTTATGCTTCTGATATGAAGAAGATCATTAACTGGTTTAACATTCTGAAAGAGCTGCCATTGTTTACAGAGGAAGCTCCAAAAGCACCCGAAGCAGGCGAAACTGAAAAAGCCGCTGTACCAACAAAGGTAACCGACAAGCCAAAACCGGTTGCAAAAAAAGCAAACGCGGCACCAAAAGCACAAGCCCCAAAGGTTAGCGCACCAAAAAACCCGTCTAAGAAAGGATAGGTTTGATGTGAAGATATGCAGATGTGCGGATGTGCAGATGCTTGAGAGACTTGCGAAGTTTTAAAACTTCGCAAGTCTTTTTGTTTTTAGGGTAAATCTTAAAAAACAGGTGATCCACATTTACTGATCCACTCATCAAAAATCGACCAGAAACAGTCTGTTTTCAATTATTTGGCTATCAATATATTAATCGAATAGCACACCTAAAAACACTGACGAATAGGTGTGATCCAAAGTGATCCGCTCAAAAAGTTAAAGTATTATTTATCAATCTATTAACCAAAAACGATGATCCGGGTGATCCACATTTTAAAGTGGATCACTTGCATTCTAATCTGCACATCCGCTTAACAATCCGGTTCGTCACACTTCTCTGTGGAGAACTCGGGCTCGAAGGTGCTATGGTTAATATCTAAATGCAACAGGCGATGCTTAAGATCGGCCTTGATACTGTCAAACAAATGCAGATCAGCAGGCGCTATTACCAGGTGTGCGGTCAGCGCGTTTTCTGTAGTGCTTAGCGCCCATACGTGCATATGGTGTACATCAACAACGCCTTTAGCTTTTAACAGTTCGTTTTTGATCTTGGTAAGGCTTATTTCTTTGGGTACGCCATCCATCTCTAAACGCAGGCTGTCTTTAAGCAGGCTCCAGGTGCCACGTAATATCACAACGGCAATTATTATACTTACTACGCTATCTATCCAATACAAATGCGTAAAATAGATAATAACGCCCGCTATAACCACACCTAATGATACCACAGCATCCATTGCCATGTGTAAATAAGCGCCTTTTACATTCAGATCGGTATCTTTATCCTTTACAAAAAGCCATGCCGTAAAAGCATTAATAGCTATGCCTATTAAAGACACCCATGCCACAGTATCGCCTTCGATAACCTGCGGATGCATAAAACGGATCACAGCCTCATAAACTATAACGCCTATCGATGCCACCAATATCACCGCGTTAAAGAACGACACCAATATGGTGGACCGTTTATAACCATATGTATAATTATGGTTCGCCCCTATTTTGGTTAGTTTAAATGCCAGCAGGGCCAGCGCTAAACTTACTACATCGCTTAAATTATGTCCGGCATCCGTCAATAGGGATAAAGAGCCGGTTATTAACCCGGCAATTACCTCAATAATAACAAAAGCAGAGTTTAATATAATACCCCAGATAAAAGCCGATGTTAAATGATCAAGCTTGGGTTGTTCGTGGTGATGGTGACCAAATCCGTGAGAATGATCATGCGCGTGAGAGTGGTCGTGACCTGACATGGTGCAAATATAAGGCTTTATGGTAATTAGTTATGCAGTCAGGTACAATTCAAATTTTCCTTATACTTTTCAAAGTCTCCCCTACCGGGGGAGATTTAGAGGGGGCTATAAACCAGAACTTAAATTGCTTTTTTACAGATGACATTTAATTTGTAATATTAACGCACCAAACCTCAAATATTGCATGAAGCATTTTTTACTCTTATTACTGTTCGGATCAATTTACTTATCTGCTAACGCCCAAATTAAATGGGATGCAGACAAACCGCTTAAATGGAGCGATTTCTCAGCAGTAGATGATGATCAGAACCCGAGCGTGGCCTATACCAATTGCCGCACCACTTACACTTATGCAATGTTACCCCCTGCCGATTCCTATAAATTCAACTTTAAAATAGACAGTTGGTTTGACAAGGCAGCATCATGGGTAAAGTCAAGCAAAAAGAACAAATTTCTTTTGCAACATGAGCAAGTGCATTTTGATATACATGAGTTACATGCCCGCAAGCTAATGCAGGCTTTTAAAGCCAAAACATATACCGCTAATTATAATGAAGAAATAAAAGCGATATATGACAGCATACAAAAAGAGGAGCAGGAAATGCAGATGAGGTATGACACCCAATCTATGCGTTCAAATGCACAAGACGAAATTTCGGTATGGAGCTTTTCTATCCGCGGGCAGATAGCAAAACTCCCGCCCTACTGATAGTTTATTTACTCATGATGATACGGTTCGCCTTTGATGATGGTGTATGCCCGGTATAACTGCTCGGTAAAGAACAGGCGGATCATTTGGTGCGAGAACGTCATTCGCGACAGCGACAGTTTATCATTTGCCCGCTCATAAACCGATGAGTCGAAACCATAAGGCCCTCCTACCACAAACACCAGGCTTGAAGTTGAGTTAATGGACTTCTTGTCGATAAAAGTAGCAAACTGCTTAGAGGTTAATTCCATTCCTTTTTCATCCAACAGGATAACGTGGTCTAACGGCGATATCTTTTTCAGGATCAGTTCGGCTTCTTTGGTTTTTTGCTGTTGTTCTGTTAAAGCCTTGGTATTCTTTAGTTCCGGCAGGTCAACCAGTTCCAGTTTGGTATAATGCTTTAATCGTTTTACATACTTATCAATGCCATCTTTCAAATAAGCATCTTCGGTTTTGCCAACAGTTAAGAAAGTTATCTTCATAAAACAACAAATAAACGGTTATTTAAAATATTAGTGCTTATTTTGACTGATTTTATTTGAACCATGGAACACCCTATTATAGATCATTACCAAAACAACGCTCTGCAAGCAGGGCAAGAGGCCGACAAATTTAAAAGTCTGGCCAATACCTACTCATTAATGCGCCTGGGTATTTTTGCAGCACTGGTGGTAGGCATTTATTTTGGAACCGTTAATGATGATTTTACTATTGTAGCCATAACCTTTGTGATATTACTGTTTGGTTTCGCCTGGTTGGTATCACGCCAAAGCAGATATGAGCGTAGGATGAACTATTTTAAAGATCTTAAACATATTAATGAAAACGAGATAACCAGCATACAAACCCGCGGTAATATCTATGATAAAGGCAGCGACTTTAATAATGATAAACACTTCTATACTTCTGATCTGGACATATTTGGCAAAGCGTCGCTTTTTCAATTAATGAACCGTGCCGCAACAGCGCCAGGTAATGCTAAACTGGCAAACTGGTTAAGCGCACCGGCAAAAAAAGCGACCATATTAGAACGACAGGAATCAATTAAAGAAATCGCCGGCAAAAACCAATGGAAACTGGAATTTCAAACCCTGCTTTTGTTTGCCAATAAAACACATACCTACCAGCTTAGCGGCTTATTTAATTACCTGCACACGCCTTTAAATATCCCCGGCGAAGCTAATTTAACCAAATACATTAAAATAGCACCTTATTTATTGTTGGTTGCTATTATCGGCTGCTTTTTCTGGCCGATAGCACAACTGGTCGCGTTACTGTTAGGTGCCGCTAACCTCATTATGGTAGTATCAAAAGGGAGCTATATCGCCAATTCGTCAGCCATAGCCGATAAGATCAGCAAGGTACTGGCTGGTTATGCCGTTGTTTTTGATAAGATTGAGAACGAAGAATGGCAGGCTGCTTACAATAATGCGCTTACCAAAAAGATCAAAGAAAATAAGACCTCTAAAAACATAGCAGCGCTCTCTAAGCTCATTGATAAAATGAGTTATAGTTTGATTATGGTAGTCGGTTTTATATTGAATGTATTTTTGTTATGGGCACTAAAACAAACCATAGCTATTGAGCAATGGAAACGCAACAACCACGAAAGCTTAGAAGATGCTTTCGAAGTAATTGCCGAATTTGAGGCGCTTATCAGCATTGCCGGCCTGAAATTCAATTATCCAGAATGGGCAATCCCGCAAATTGAAGATGGCGAAGCATATACCCTCATCACCAAAAATATAGCGCATCCGCTTATTAACAGCCAAACCCGGGTAACCAACGATTATGAACTGACCGACACTTTCAAAATAGATATCATTACCGGATCGAACATGGCGGGTAAAAGTACTTTCTTACGTACCATTGGTATCAATACCGTATTGGCCCTATGCGGCGCACCGGTTTGTGCTGATAGCATGCAGGTATCGGTTATGACCATGGTAAGCTATATGCGGATCAAGGACTCATTAAACGAAAGTACATCTACTTTTAAAGCCGAACTGGATCGATTGCAAATGCTGCTGGCCGCTGTCGAACAGGAATACAAGGTTTTCTTTTTAATTGACGAGATGTTGCGTGGTACTAACTCGGTTGATAAATACCTGGGATCAAAAGCGGTGATTGAGCAGTTGATAGCCAAACATGGTGTCGGCATGGTAGCCACGCATGACCTGGAGATAGCCAAATTGGAAACCACCTACCCCGACTATGTACGCAACTTCTATTTCGACATACAGGTAAAAGACGGCGAAATGTTATTTGATTACAAAATGAAACACGGCGAGTGTAAGACTTTTAATGCTACGCTATTATTGAGGCAGATTGGGATTGATGTTGGTGTAAGTGGCTAAATATTAATAATGGTATCTGCATTGCAAAATATAAATACCACTGTCATGAACTTGGTACACCAAACGGTGTTCGTCAGTAATTCGCCTGCTCCAACATCCGGAATAATTTCCTTTTAATGGTTCCGGCTTGCCAATGCCCGTAAATGGGGTACGCAAACATTCTTTTATCAGGTCGTTTATTCTGCGTAAAACCTTTTTATCTGTTTGCTGCCAATATAAGTAATCTTCCCAGGCCGCAGTTTGCCATTCAAGTTTCATTAATCTTCAATTAAATCTTGCGAAAAATGTTTCCCGCTATTCATTTCGTCAATAGCTCCCTGCAAGCGTTTGCGATTGGTTTCGCTCTTAACCAAATGAAGTGTTTCCATCACTGAATTATATTCATTAAGATCCATTACAACCACATTTTTTCCTTTGCTGCGAGACACAATTACAATTTCTGCATCATCGTTCACCTTATCTAAACTGCTTGCTAAATTTTTTCGAAAGTCAGTATAATTTAAAACATCCATAATTGAGTACTTAATTAAGTACAAATATAAATACTTAATTACTCATATCTGCATTTATAATGTTTAATTATTAAAAATAATTTGCGCAAGCAAATACTTGCATTTATATTTGCAAGCATATACTTGCATAATGATTATCAGAAGAGACGTATTCCAGGCTATTGCCGACCCTACCCGCAGGCAGATCATTAACATGGTGGCCAATCAGCCATTAAATGTTAATACCATAGCCGACAGCTTTGATGTAAGCCGACAAGCCATATCCTTACACATTAAGATCCTGATTGAGTGCGAACTATTGAAAATAAAGAAACAGGGCCGCGAAAGGATCTGTGAGGCGCAACTGGATCAGTTAAACGAGGTATCTGTTTGGATAGATCAGTACCGCCAACATTTTGAACAGAAACTGGACAACTTAGAAACTTATTTAGATAAACTTAAAAAAGAAAGACAACATGGAAAATAATACCAAAGACCGCGAGTTATTGATCACAAGGACGCTCAATGCACCTATCGACCTGGTTTGGGAAGTATGGACCCAACCCGAGCATATCGTTAACTGGTGGGGCCCTAATGGCTTTAGCAACACCATAACCACCATGGATCTGCAACCCGGCGGCGAGTGGAACCTGGTAATGCATGGGCCCGATGGAACAGACTACGTTAATAAAAGCACATTTAAGGAAGTTATCCCTTTTAAAAAAATCAGCTATGAGCATTTTAACCCGCACTTTATAGCCACTATTGATTTTGAGGCGCAGGGCGAAAAAACATCACTTACCTGGCACATGCTGTTTGATTCGGAAGAGATTCTTAAAGCAATAGTGAAAGCACACAACGCGGCCGAAGGGTTAAAACAAAATGTAGAGAAGCTAAGCATGTACCTGGCCAATCAATTAAATAAATGATCAAGATAATTAACTGCTTAACTATATTATTTGCAGCGGTTACTTTGACCACTGCACAGGCAATTGCACAAAAAAAACATTCAAAAAAAATGCAAACATTCATAACATCAGGCCGTGTGCCGGTAAACGGTATCAATATGTATTATGAGGTATATGGTAAAGGCGAAATCCCTTTAATATTGATCCATGGCGGCGGTTCAACCATACAGACATCTTTTGAAAATATTATTCCGTTTTTGGCAACAGATCATAAAGTGATAGCTGTTGAGCTGCAAGCTCATGGCCGAACTACAGACCGCAACGCGCCCGAAACTTTCGAGCAGGATGCGGATGATGTGGCCGGCTTACTTAAAGCGCTGAATATATCCAAAGCCAACATAATGGGTTTTAGCAATGGCGGCACTACTACCCTGCAGATCGCTATCAGGCACCCGGAATTGGTGAATAAAATAATTGTTATTGCGGGTAGTTACAGGCGCGATGGTTTTATGGAAGGTTTTTTTGGCTTTATGGATCATGCCAGCATTGATAATATGCCACAACAGTTAAAAGATGCTTTCTTGAAAGTAACACCAGATCAGGCACGCTTACAAACCATGTTTGAGAAGGATAAAGCCCGGATGATCAATTTTAAAGATATAAATGACAATGATATCCATGCTATTAAAGCACCTGCTTTATTTGTCGTGGCTGATAAAGATGTGATCACTATAGATCATACCATCAAAATGTCGAAGTTGGTTGAAGGAGCTTCTTTAGCGGTAGTTCCCGGTATTCATGGTTCTTATATCGGCGAAGCCGGAAGCATTGCTGCTGATAGTAAGCTACCACAGGCAACTGCCATTATGATAAATGAGTTTTTAAGTAAGTGATCTGAAAATATCTCATAAAAAAAGCCGATGAGTTTAAAACTCATCGGCTTTCCTGTTTTTCATAGATGATTAATATTATCGGCCACCGCCTCCGGTACCTGCGCCGCCGGCAGCACCGCCACCACCCATGCCACCATCACCTTGTTTAAGGTCGTCGTTATTTACGCCTTTTTTGGTTTGGTTAGGATTGCTAAAGCTTAGTTTACCAAAGTTGTAACCAAATGTTAAACCAAATGAACGGAATGGCAACTGGAACTTGCTAACCTGGGTCAAGCCCGGGCCGCTTATGCTTGAGTTAAATTCTTTATAAGTACTAAATGGCTGTATAGCATTCAAGCCCAGTGAGAATTTTTTATGATCGAACTGTTTTTTCAAACCTACACCAAATATACTAAACGATGGAGTGGTACCTTGTATGGTACGACGCGACGCGCTGCCAAATGCAAATGATTCAGCTACCAAATCAGCTGGTAAGGTTAACGTGGCCCTTAAGAAACCACCATATTGTATATAAGTGCCATTTTGTGATTGTTGTTGCGTATATATACCAGAAGGATCAGGTTTATAAGTGTAAGCATTGATATTACCCATAATGGTCAATATTTTAAACGGCGTTACCGATCCAAAAAAGCTACCCCCAAAAGAGTTATTATTACCTATGTTTTGGTAGGTAGTAATCGTAGCGCTCTGCTGTACTGAAACGGCTAAAGGACTGGCAATACCTTCTATTAAGCCGCTGGTATGTTTGTAATAAGCAGATAAGTTAATAATAGAGCTACCTATATAAGTATTGTAACCCAGCTCGATAGTTTGAGAAACTTCAGGGCTTAATTTAGGATTACCCACTTTTTGAGCCTGTACGTTTGTACTGTCAACATACGGGTTCAGGAACTGTAAACTCGGTCGGGTAATACGTTTGCTGTAACCCAGTTTTAATGTTTGGGTAGCGGTTAGTTTCTTTTGTAAAGTTAAACTTGGTATTAAAGTATTATAGTCCTGGCTAAATGGCGCAACAGTTTGCGACAAGCTATGCGGGTTACCTGTTATTGTAGTGTACTCATCCCTTAAACCTAAGAGTACGCTATAGCTTTTAGGCAGCGTGATAGTAAACACAGAATAACCTGCTGTTACATTCTGGTTATAAGCATAAGTACTTGAAGTTAACGGATTAAATGCAAAATCATTACCCACAGGATTGTACAGGTCATTAGCAGTACTGATCCTTCTGATAATATATTTACCACCTGATTCTAACTTAAATGTTTTATTGATAGGTAAAACATAGTCTACCTGTAAGGTATACTCGTTATTTGTACCATCTATATTGTTTTTCTGGTTTTTAAATACAGAGGTATAGTAGTTGGTAAACTCTGTAGTACCTATGCTATGGCTCCATTGCGTAGAAAAATCAAGCTCCTCGCCTTCTTTTTTAAATTTATGTACATAATCCAGGTTCCAGTCAAAACCACTTGCCGGTACCGCGTGCCCAAGAGAGCTTAAGCTGTATGGATTAGTAGCAACCGTTTGCGAGTTTGATTTTGTATTGAACTCGATCTGGGTAAGACGGATGCTTGTATTTAAACTGTTAAAGGCATTAAACTCATACCCTGCAGACACGGAACCAATGACCGCATGACGGCTGATCCTGCTTGTACCTTTTGTTTCTGTGGTATTGGTAGTGGTACCATTAGTAACTGTTTGCAAAAAGTAAGTATTTGATACCTGCGGCCATGAAGCGTTACCACCCGCGTTAATGGTTAAGTTAAACCTGTTTTTGTTATAGTTCAGGTTCATGTTACCATTATTTTGGCGTGTACCCACGCCACCGCTAATGCTTCCGCTAATACCTGAGATATTTTTTTGTTTGGTGATGATATTAATGATACCCGCAGAACCTTCGGCATCATATTTAGCAGATGGCGATGTAATTACCTCCACACTTTTGATCTGATCGGCAGGGATACCTTTCAATACATCAGCCAAACTTGCAGAAGTTGCGCCTGATGGCCTTCCGTTAATCAATATGCGTACATTGGCATCACCACGTAAAGAAACATTCCCGTTAATATCAACGGCTACCAATGGTACTTTTTGCAATACGTCTGTAGCACTACCGCCTGCTGCGGTAATATCCTTTTCGGCATTGTAAACAATCTTATCTATTTTGTTTTCAACCAGCGCGGCTGTTCCGGTTATGGTAACTTCTTTTAACGCTTTAGCGCCCGGAGATACAACAAGGGTTCCTAAACCTTTATCAGGTTTTGATAAGGTGGTCTCTACATTGTTGATTACTTTAGTGGGATAACCTACAAAGGTTACTTCTATTCTATAAACACCAGGGTGAACGTCGCTTATTTTAAAACTTCCTTTATCATCGGTTAAAACACCGGTTATAGGCGATTTACCGGTAGCCCTGAACAGGCTTACGGTACCGTAATCGAGTGGTTTTTTGGTAATTGAATCAACAACTGTTCCTGATATTTTCCCTACAATGGTAGAGCCTCCGCCGCCAACACCAAACTGTGCCTTAGCAGAAACAACAGAACAAATTATTGTAATAAGTAGAATTATACGTTTCATTTTAACATTTTTGGTAATTGGAGGCGAAATTACTTCAAATGTTACAATGAAACGGCAGTTTTATTTCAATTAGCAACGATTATGGCGTAAATGTTACAGTAACAGTAGGTTAAACCATTGTTAAGTCCATCACACAGCCACGCAGGGTCCTCTGGCGAGAGACCGCTGCGAAAACACTTATTCACCGGTTAAACAACCATATTAACAATACGCCCTTTAACCACGATCACTTTTTTAGGTTGTTTACCATCCAGGTAACGTTGTACATCAGCATTGGCTAAAACAAACTCTTCTATAGAAGCAGGTTCAAGGCTTAAAGAAATATTCAAGTTCATTTTTGTTTTTCCGTTGATGGATATCGGGTATGCAAATTCATCCTCTACCAGATAAACCCGATTAAATTTAGGATATGCAGCGTACGATAACGTACCTGCCTCATTACCCAACAACACCCAAAGCTCTTCACAAATATGCGGCGCATACGACGATAATACCACCACCAGATCCTGCAATACCGCGTGGTTATTGCATTTCAAATCAGTCAGCTCATTGATAGCGATCATAAAGCTGGATACAGAAGTATTGAACGAGAAACGCTCAACATCCTCTTCAACCTTACGGATAATCTTGTGTAATGATTTTAATTCAGCTTTAGTTGGTTCTCCGCCTGATACCGTAAACTCCCAGGCCTCGTTATGGAACAACCTCCAGAATTTACGCAGAAACTTAAACACACCTTCAATACCATTAGTATTCCAGGGTTTGCTTTGCTCTAAAGGGCCTAAGAACATCTCGTACATGCGCAGTGTATCAGCACCGTAACGGGCTATCAGGTCATCCGGGTTAACCACGTTCCATTTCGATTTTGACATTTTCTCTCCGTTCATGAGTATCATGCCCTGATGCACCACCTTGGCAAATGGCTCCTCAAAGTCAATAAAGCCAATATCACACAAAAACATGGTAACGAACCTTGCGTATATAAGGTGCATGGTGGCGTGTTCCT
>JAZKCG010000013.1:35366-50886 GCA_040388175.1 Bacteroidota bacterium
AAGTTTAATAAAAGGCTTACCATTTTCGTATTCCCAAACGACATCATTATCAAAATCAAATTCTGTACCTGGAATAAAGAACCGCGTATCGTTTACAAGTTGTTCAAACTTGTCTCTAAATAATCGCCCAAAATTATCTACATATTCAATTGATATCCTACTAGAAGTTTCAGTAGGTGCGAAAGCGTAGTATTTACCATTGTGTTTGAATGTTTTACCCTTAGGCTGGTCAAAAGACATAAAAAACTTACCTTCTCCAATTAACTTAACATCGTGGGGAGAATCATTTTTAACAAAGTCATATTCTCTATCAAACTCTTGAACTTCTCTAACTACCAAATAGTGACTAATGCCTTGAATCATACCTTGATTAATGAGCTTTTTAAACGGCTCTTCCTCAACAACTAAATCAATATCTTTCAAAAACTTATTCCAAAAACGACTATACAAAAGGTGTCCAGTAGCGTGTTCACTACCGCCAATGTATAGGTCTACATCTTTCCAGTATTCAATCGCTTCTTTTGAGGCAAAGGCTTTGTCATTCTGGGCATCCATATAGCGGTACCAGTACCAGCTGCTTCCGGCCCAGCCCGGCATGGTGCTTAGTTCGTAAGCAAAACTGTCAGCTCCCTGTAAATTATCTTTAGAGAGAATCTTTTTATTTAGTTTGTATGACTCCTCTAATTTATCAAGTTCTTTTATCAAACTCTCAGCAGAGGGTGTTGATTGGGGTTTATAATTCCAGCCTTCTGCCCTACCTAATGGCGGTTCACCGCTTTCAGTTGGCAGGTATTTATCAACTTCCGGCAATAACAATGGCAGGTCGCTTTCGCTGATCAGGTGTGGCAATCCTTCTTTAAAATAAACCGGCACCGGCTCACCCCAATAACGCTGACGGCCAAAAATGGCATCGCGCATCCGGAAGTTTATTTTTGCTTTACCTAAACCCAATTCTTCCAATTTAGCAACTACAGCGGCGGTTGCTTCCTTATATTCCAGACCATTAATAAAGGCCGAGTTAATATATTTACCTTCTTTAGTAGCATCCGCCTCGTCAACAATATTTTGGGTATCCAGTATCGGGATGATGGGCAGTTTAAAATGTTTAGCGAACAAAAAGTCGCGCTGGTCACCGCTTGGCACGGCCATTACCGCGCCGGTACCATATCCTGCCAAAACATAATCAGCAATATAAATAGGTACTTTTTCATTATTCAGCGGATTGATCACATAGCTACCCGTAAACGCGCCTGATACCGTTTTGGCATCAGCCATACGGTCAAGCTCTGATTTCTTTTTGGTTTGAACGATATACGCGTCGATCTCAGTTTTTTGAGCGGGAGTAGTTAATTCAGCCACTAACTCATGTTCGGGGGCAATAACCAAAAATGTCACTCCAAATATAGTGTCCACCCTGGTAGTAAATACTTCGATATAAGTTACGGGGCGCGTGTGGCCAGTTGCCAGAGTTGTCTCTTCCCGAACCTCGCCACCCGAACCAGGCAACGGAAAACGAACAGAAGCACCCGTACTCTTGCCAATCCAGTTGCGCTGCATTTCTTTAAGGGGTTCGGGCCAGTCTATTTTGTCTAATCCTTGTAACAGGCGTTCGGCATAAGCAGTGATGCGCATGCTCCACTGCATCATTTTCTTTTGCTCAACCGGGTAACCGCCACGTTCGCTAAAGCCGTCTTTTACCTCGTCATTAGCTAATACAGTACCTAAAGCCGGGCACCAGTTTACGGTGCTTTCCCTTAAATAAGTTAAGCGATATTTTAATAGTTCTTCCTGCTGCTGGTTATTGCTTTTAGCTTTCCATTCTGCAACGGTAAATGTTGATATTTCTTCGTCGGCGACAGCGTTAATACCTGCCGAACCATTTTTTTCGAAATGCGCTACCAGTTTGGCAATCGACTCAGCCTTATCCGCATCTTTATTGTACCAGCTGTTAAACAGCTGCATAAAGATCCACTGCGTCCATTTATAATAATCGGGCGAGCTGGTACGTACCTCGCGACTCCAATCGAACGAAAAACCGATCTGGTCTAACTGACGGCGATAGGTAGCGATATTAGCTTCGGTAGTTACTGCCGGATGCTGACCGGTTTGTATGGCATACTGCTCTGCAGGTAAGCCAAAGCTGTCATAACCCATAGGATGCAATACATTAAAGCCTTTTAAACGCTTGTAACGTGCAAAAATATCAGAAGCGATATAACCCAGCGGATGCCCCACATGCAACCCCGCACCTGATGGGTACGGAAACATATCCAGCACATAATACTTAGGTTTAGTGGTTTTATCCTCAGCTTTAAAAGTCTGGTTATCGGCCCAAAATTGTTGCCACTTTTGCTCTATATCCTTAAATTGATAGTCCATTGGGTTAATTAGCGTAATAAACCGCGAAATTAAGAAAATCCCTATTAGTTTAATGGATAATTATTTGCTATCCAACCCTCCGGTAGGTTTCCATATTACGTCTGTTCTTTTTCCAAACTATTATTTAAGCAAAAAACAGACCAGTAAGTCAGTAATAGCAGATTGTTAAATACAACATTAAAAACTTCTATTATCTTCGTCCCAACCGTTTTAAACTCACAATTATGAAAAAAATTTTTACTATGCTTTTTATGGCATTGGGTATTTATTCTGTAACCCATGCCCAAACAAAAAATCAAACTGAATTTGGTGTTAGCTTTGGTGTAAACAGTGCCTATGTAACTTCAAACGCCCAGTACGGTTCAAGTACCGATCTTACCTGGAACCCTAATTTCGCTGTATCTGCCGATCATTTTTTCACTGATCAATTTAGTATCAAAGCTAAAGCTATTTATGATCCAAAAGGGTGGAATGGCATTCTTACTAACGGCACCAAAGTAATTACAGGTGTTGATTATTCATTGAAATACATCACCGTGCCAGTTACTTTTAACTTACATTTTGGCAATCAAAATATTTGGTACATAATGGGAGGCCCATATGTTGGCTTTTTATTAAGTGCTAAAGAGAGTTACTATAAAAACGACCTAAAAAGCAGTTTTAACAGTACTGACGCAGGTGCAGATCTGGGCTTCGGCGTAAACTTACCACTAAATAAAAAATTGAAGATATTTTTTGAATATGATGGTCAATTCGGCCTAACTAATATTTTGGCAAACAGCTCTGATGGTGGTCAAAACATGAGATCAAGCGCAAATGTTGGCATAAGATTCTAATTAACTCCATTTTAAAGGGCTTATACCATGTTTACACGGTATAAGCCCTTTTTTATTAACTTTGATGTTTTAAAATCTTAATATGAAAAAAATATTTACAACACTTTTTATGCTATTGGGCTTTTACTCATTAACCCAGGCGCAAAGTAGAAACAAAAACGAATTTGGAATTGATATAGGCTATAATGGCGCCTATTTGATGGCTAATAACTCTTATGAGTCTACGGATGTTGCCAGCGGATTTAATATTGGACTTTCTGTAGATCATTACTTTTCAAGAACCTGGAGTTTAAAAGTAAAGGCTATTTATGATCAAAAAGGTTGGGCCAATGGTTATATCATAAACAATGATAACAACACTACCATTAACGGGGTTGACTTTAAGCTTAACTACATTACCGTACCGGTTATGGCTAACTTGCATTTTGGCAGAACCAAGAACTGGTATTTTGATTTTGGCCCTTACATAGGTTTTTTAACTGAAGCTCATGCTAATTACCAAAACCTGGACGTAACAGATATGGTTAACAGTACCGATGGCGGGTTAGCCATGGGTATCGGTGTAAAAATTCCACTATCGCACAGTACCCGTTTCTTTATCGAGTACGATGGACAAAGTGGTGTTGCCCACGTTTTCAGAGGCTCATATGATAACGCTCAAAACGTAAGAGGAAGCTTCAATGTAGGTTTGAACTTTTAACCAATAATATGCTATAGAAAGGCTTACAGGATTTAAACTTGTAAGCCTTTTTTATTTCTTCATTTTCAGGATGCCTAATATTTCACCATCAGGCAGAGTAGTATCTACCCGTTTTACCGGCTCATAGCCCATTGTTGTATATAAGGGTACGCCCGGTAAGGTGGCACCTAATTCAAAATTTGTAAAACCGTTCTTTTTAGCTTCGGCCTCACAATAGTTAATAATGTGTTTGCCTATGCCCTGCCTGGCATAGGCGGGATGCACAAAAAAAGCGCGTATGCGCGCGGCATCTGTTTCAGGGTCAAGCAGCGGGTCTTCCACTTCTTTATGTTGATCGCCGCCAAATAATGTATTACGCTTGCTCCAGCCGCCACACCCTACTATCACATTATCTTTTTCGACCAGGTAATAGGTGCCATCAATTAGTAATTGCGTATCAACCCCAAACAAGTATTTTAATGAACTGTCAATTTGTGCCGGTGTATAATAATCAGTGCTTAAACCACGCACAGAAAGGTCTATCAGGTTCATTAGTTGCGGCACATCATTAAATGTTGCCAAGCGGGTAGTAAAATTCATTTTATTCGGTCAGTATGTCTACACAGTTTTTTTTGAGTGCTGCCAATCGTGTGTTTAATGACCGCAGCGAAGCATCGTCGTGTATATTATTATATAGTGTTTTGATCAATGTTAGCGTTTCGTCGGTTGGGTCGCAGGCCTGGGCTTTTTCTAAATGAGGTAAGGCTTTTAGCACCGCAATTTTATACAACGCGGCTATTTCTTTATTGGTATTGTCTGCCTGTAATTTAGCCCATAATTCATCAGCAGGTTTTAAATACAGATAACCCAGGGCGCGGTGCGCCACATAGTAATCGGGCTGCACTAAAATAACTTTTTCGTATAGCGGTATAGCTTCAACAGATTGGCTATCATCCTCATATAATTTTGCCAACGCGTTATAAAAACTCACTTTGCTTTTGGCGGGCAATTTATCGGCATTGGGTAGTATAACCTCGCCAAGTTTTAAGGCATCTGTGCTGCTGCCCTCAAATCTTTTCAGGTTAAAATCAAGGTATTGATTGTACACTTCGTCGGCAGTTTGCGCTTTGGCGGTGAGGTTAAAGCAAATAATGAATAGTAAGATTAGCGTTTTTTTAGGCATAAATAAATATCTGCAAAAAGGATAAAAAGCTTATTAAGCAATTAACTTCTTATTTATGCGGATATTATTTACATCCCACAATATCTTTCCTACCCTATCAATATGATATAACAATTCTTGGTTCGCTATATGATTGTAAATAGAAAGATCAATTTTATATGGCAGTAAAAGATCGTCGAGTTTCAATATGATACGGCTCAATAATTTGAGATCAATATTATTACCTTTTAAAGTAATATCAATATCTGATGATGGTTTAAAGTTTCCCTTAGCCCTTGAACCATAAAGCACAGCTTTTTCAACGGCAGGATATTGCTCCAACACGGTATATATTTTAGAAATTACATTCTCTGACAATCCGTATTGCATGTTTATAAAAGTTTGCCCTGTTTTCCTGATCTTAAACTTTCTAATTTAGTTTCAAGTGTTTTAAATAAACTAAAGTAAGTATTAACAACTGCGCTGGCAATTTCGTCGGCAGTATCTTCATTATAGGAGTGCGATGTTAAATTGCGACTTACCAGCATATTCATCCATTCTTCTCCGTCATTAATCAAATTTATCTTAAATGCTTCTCTTATAGTATCTCTTGAGCCGGCCACATCTACAATACCTTGATAGTATAAATAATCTTTCATAGTATTCCATCCCAGTTCATAAGTATATTCGAAAGCTTTAATTAAGCCTTGTTCTTCTAATTCAGACAATTCGCCTTTCAAAATAAATTTCTCTAACTGGCCTAAAGCTTTGCGATAATTTGCAAACCTTTGTATCCAGCGTATATCCTCTGTTGAAGCCATAATTAATAATACCTAAAACAAAGATAAGATAATTAATAATTTAAGGTTAGTGTTTCTATTTCCCTTCAAAATTTCCCCGCAAAATACTATCTTTGCCCATGCAAGAAAAAATCCTCATTCTTGACTTCGGCTCGCAGTTTACACAGCTTATAGCGCGCCGGGTTAGGGAACTCAATATTTACTGCGAGATCCACCCATTCAATAAAATCCCTGAAATTGACGATACTGTAAAAGGAGTTATCCTTTCGGGCAGTCCGTATTCTGTACGCCAGGAAGATGCCCTGCATGTTGATTTTATGAAATTTCATGGCAAACTGCCCTTATTAGGCGTTTGCTATGGCGCTCAATATTTAGCCCATTTTAACGGTGGCGAGGTATTGCCATCAAGCACCCGCGAATATGGCCGTGCCAATTTAACTTATATCAATTCAGCAAATCCGTTGTTTAAGGATATTCCTGTTGGTTCGCAAACGTGGATGTCGCATGGCGATACAATAGCCACGCTGGCCAGCAATTTCGAGATCATTGCCAGTACAGACAGCGTAAAGGTTGCCGCATACCAGGTTACCGGTACCCAAACCTACGGTATCCAGTTTCACCCGGAAGTTACCCATAGTATAGACGGCAAGCAATTGCTGCAAAACTTTTTGGTTGATATCTGCGGATGCAAGCAAGACTGGACCGCCGACTCGTTCGTTGAAACTACCATCGCAGCACTTAAAGAAAAACTGGGCGACGATAAAGTAGTATTAGGCTTATCAGGCGGTGTCGATTCATCAGTAGCAGCAGTATTGCTGCACCATGCTATCGGCAAAAACCTGTATTGTATATTTGTAGATAACGGTTTATTACGTAAAGACGAATATCAATCAGTATTAGATTCTTACGAGCATATGGGCCTTAATGTAAGAGGTATAGACGCTAAACAACGTTTTTACGACGCGTTAGCCGGATTATCAGAACCCGAAGCAAAACGTAAAGCTATTGGCCGTGTATTTATCGAAGTATTTGATGATGCCGCGCACGAAGTGCAAGACGTTAAATGGTTAGGTCAGGGTACAATTTACCCTGATGTAATTGAGTCGGTATCTGTTAAAGGTCCATCGGCTACTATTAAATCGCACCATAATGTTGGCGGATTGCCAGACTTTATGAAGCTTAAAGTTGTTGAGCCACTAAACACTTTGTTTAAAGACGAGGTACGTCGCGTAGGTAAAGCTTTGGGTATTGACCATGTTATTTTAGGCCGCCATCCTTTCCCGGGCCCGGGTTTGGCTATCAGGATATTAGGTGAGGTTACTCCCGAAAAAGTTGCTATATTACAAGAGGCGGATGCAATTTACATCAACAATTTGCGCAGTGCAGGTGTTTATGATAAAGTATGGCAAGCCGGCACTATATTTTTACCGGTACAGTCGGTAGGTGTTATGGGCGATGAGCGTACTTATGAGAACGTGGTTTGTTTACGCGCAGTTGAATCGGTAGACGGAATGACAGCAGATTGGTGTCATTTACCTTATGACCTGCTGGCCAAGATATCTAACGAGATCATTAATAATGTAAAAGGTATTAACCGGGTAGTATATGATATCAGTTCGAAACCGCCTGCCACTATTGAGTGGGAATAAGCGGTTACTCTTTATAGGAATTGCCTTGCTAACGGCCGCATGTTCGCCAAAACTGCGGCCGGTGGCAACTCCCGTAAAAACAGAAACTGAAAAACCTGTTGTAAAAACAGAACCATCTAAGCCCGCACCGGTAAGGCAATCAACCATAGCCATGCTATTACCGTTTGGATTAGACCAACTCAATCCCGGCGCAAATTATACAGCCACAGGCCTCCAACAGGCTACCATCGCTTTAGATTATTACCGCGGGTTTAAACTCGCGCTCGATTCGCTTACAACGCTGGGTTATAATTACAAACTACAGGTTTTTGATACTCAGGGTATAACCACACAGGCTCATGCCCTATCAAATAACCCTAAAATACAGGCAAGCGACCTGATAGTAGGCCCTATTTTCCCGGACGACCTGAAGGCTTTTAGTGAAGTCTTTATCAGCGAACGCAAACCTATCCTATCGCCTTTAGCCCCGGCGGCTCCATCAACCATTAATAATCAAAACCTTGTTACGGTAGTCCCACCATTGGAATATCATGCGTGGACCACCGCCAAATACATACAGAGCCATTATAAGCCACAAAAAGTGTTTGTGTTAAGATCCGGCTATTCAGAAGAAAATGATTTTATCACGCCCTTTAAAAACAGTACCGATAGCATCAGTAAAGGGCGCACACAGGTTATCCAAACTACCGTTTTACGCGGAAGGCTAAACTTACTGACCCCTCAATTCTCTACCACCACGCCTAATATTATTCTGATTCCGTCAACAGACCAGGCGTTTTTAACCGTAACCCTTCGGGCATTAGATTCGCTTACCAAAAAATACCCCATTGTAGTTTTCGGGCATCCCAGTTGGGAGAAGTTCAGTTTCTTGCACACCGATATATTGCAACGTTTAAAAACACATATCACCTCGACCGATAAAATTGACTATAAAGCTGCCGCTACCATTAAGTTTTTGCGTGCCTATCGTAAAGCATATCACACAGAAGCAAGCGAATATGCCATAAAAGGGTTTGATGAGGGTCTGTATTTTGGCAAATTATTAGCTATTAATAACGGCGATACCCGCAATATGACGAAGAACGATTTTAACGGCATACATAACAGCTTCCACTTTATTAAAAAGCCGGGGGTTGGCTATATCAATACTAATGTAAACATGATGGATTACCGCTATTACGAATTAAGGAAGGCAGAATGAAAGCGATAAACCAGTTAAAAACATTTATGCGGATCCTGGGCGAATACCCTGCCGAAACCCCTTTAGGTAAATTCCTTCCCGGCTTTTATCGTCAGAACAAACAAATGGGTTCAAGCGACCGTAGGGTGGCCAACCGTTTGGTATACAACTATTTCAGGCTGGGTAAAGCGCTATGGAACACCCCTACCGAAGATCGTTTAATGGTAGCCGAGTTTTTATGTAATACGCAGGTAAATTCGTTCCTGCAGCATTTTAAACCCGATTGGGCAGCCTGTGTTGGTTTTAGTATCGAAGATAAAATAGACCTGGTAACCAAAACCTACCCCGACTTTAAACTGGAAGAGGTCTTTCCGTGGACCAGCCAGATCTCGACAGGTATTGATAAAAAGGCTTTCCTGAAGTCGTTCTTTGTACAGCCAGATCTGTTTATCCACGTACACAATGGCTATGACCATTCGGTAAAAGCCGAATTGAACAAAGCATCTGTAGTGTTTAAAGATGAAGGAAATGGTTGCCTGTCGTTACCCAACGGTACGCGGTTAGAAACCATATTTCCCATTCAACATTGGTTCGAGGTGCAGGATTATTCATCGCAACAAACAGCCAATCACTTTAAGCCCAATAAATGGGATGCCTGGTGGGATGCTTGTGCAGCAAGCGGTGGCAAATCATTACTACTGCATGAATTAGAACCGAATATTAAACTGGTAGTATCTGATATCCGCGAGTCTATCTTAGCTAATTTAGATGAACGTTTCCGCGCAGCGGGATTAATGAAATATCAAAAAAAACAGCTTGACCTTACTCAAAACATAGACCAAACCCTGCACGATTACGAGTTTGACGGCATTATCCTGGATGCTCCCTGCAGCGGATCAGGCACCTGGGGCCGTACCCCCGAAATGATCTCGCAGTTTGAACCGCAAAAGATCGAATTCTTTCAGCGCCTGCAAAAAACTATCGCAGCCAATGTCATCAAATTCCTGAAACCCGGCAAACCACTCATCTATATTACCTGCTCGGCTTTTAAGGCAGAGAATGAGGATGTGGTTGATTATTTGGTAAAAGAATGCGGGTTGAAACTGGAAAGCATGGAGGTATTAAAAGGGTATCAGAATAAAGCTGATAGTATGTTTGTGGCGAGGTTAAGCCCCCCAGCCCCCTAAAGGAGGAGTTTTTTAAGAACTATTTACATTCCGATTAACGGGTTAAATCTTTTATAATGGTTATTCTTTAGTCAACAAAGCATTCAAAAGCTTTTTGACGTAACTCTTCGGTCGAAATATTTTCCTTTATAGCTTTAAGCATAGGGATATATTTCACATCGGTTGTACTAATAAAATTATTAGCTTGTCTAACTAAAAGTTGATCGATGAGAACTCTTGCAATATTTTCGTAGAATGGTTTTATTTTTTTTGCTCGAATTAATATCTTATCACTGCTAAGTGGTAAAATAAAATCGTCTTTGTAAACATCAAAGTTTCGGGGATTCCTAAAAATCAGAGGATTATCACAAACTAAAGATGGTTTTTCGCCAGGATTGAAAGATAGTATAGTTAAAGGTGTATCATTGCCTAATAGATTCTGAAATAGAACTATTGGAAGCCAATATTTAATTACTTTATAGGTGCTTTTGTTTTTCAATATGTCATTTTCAAGATCAGAATTCGATAATATTTGATTAGTGTTTTTCTCTTTAAATATCATTCCTAAACCACTTAACCCCTTTCTACGGATTAGCTCTTTTACAAACATATCATTGCTTGGATTTCTCCAAAATAAATGCGCTACGAAAAATTGCAGATTTGGCATGTCTGCTTCTGTCAAACCATAACGCACGTCATTAGAATTCTTGATTTTATAAAATAATTGGGCTATGTCGTTATCTAAAGGCCCATAAAAATCTGTTTCTAAAAAGTCACTTGGTTTGCTGTTAAAAACTATGGTGTTACCATATTTTTCAAAAAAATGTGTTTCTGGTGAAAAAAGCTTACCATCTTGAACATAGCGTTTTTCCTTAACCAGATAGATGTGGAACTTATTTTCATCATTAGTGAAATTACGGAGATAAAATTGTGGAATGTAATGATGTTTCTTAGAAATTTGTTTCATAATATTGGATTTTACTTCATCTTTTTGTTTTGTGATACCCAATAAACCACACCTGCTACTAACATCAACACACCCGTAATAAATAAAGCCACCGGCAAAGAAAAATGCTGCGCCAGCACCCCAAGCATGGCCGGGCCTGCCAGCTGACCGGTATAACCAATAGTCCCCATTGCAGATACCGCGCTTGCGCTGGCTACATCTTTCATACTGCCCGCAGCACTAAAAAACACCGGAACAATATTCGCCGCGCCTACACCTATCAAAATAAAACCAAGCAAAGTAATGGGCAGCCAGCCTGCCAGCAAAATGCAGGTATAACCCACAAAAGCTATCATGCTGCCAAACAGCACCACATAGCGGCTGCTAAACTTAGATACAATACGATCACCGGCCAGGCGCATGACGGCCATGGCTACAGAAAAGAATGCGTAACCCAAGCCTGATAGCGCTTTATCCACACCCTTGCTGTCGTGCAGCAGCAAAGCGCTCCAATCCAACATGGCCCCTTCCGACAGAAAAGCAATAAAGCACATCATCCCCAGGAAAAGTACCGTACCATGTATCCAGGCATTTTTTTGGCCGTTGGATTTTTCCGTATTACCCTCCTCATGATTACCTAATCCATTCTCTTCGTCCGCAGTAAATAATGATGATTGCTGGCTAACGGCCAATATTAACAATACTACCGATAACGCGGTTGCGCCCAACACCGGGCTTAAACCCAGTTTTAGTAAAGCCCCCATCAATAGCGGACCAAATAATCCCCCGGTACTAAACAAACCGTGCAATGATGACATGATAGGTTTTCCTGCTACATTTTGCACCATCGAACCATGCGTATTCATAGAAACATCGAGCGCACCAAGGCTGGCACCAAAAACAAACAACATGGCTGCCATCTGCACAAAGGTATCCAGCAAAGTCAGTACCGGCAAGCCTGCCGACAGTATCACCGCCGACACGATCATTACCAACCTCGACCCAAATCGTTTCATCAGCCAGCCTGCAAATGGCATGGCACAAAACGCGCCTATCCCCAAAAATAGCAACAACAAACCCAAATTACTATCATTAAGCCCCAGCCTGTCCTTTACAAACGGTACCATTGGCGCCCAGGCAGAAATGGCCAGTCCACATAGTAAAAAGTAAATTTGGGTTGCGCGTTTAGCTGATTTGGTGGTGGCAGATGTCATAACAGATGGATAGCTCTGCAAATATACAACCAACGCTAACGTTAAAAACTGTTAATCTTTCTAATAATTGCGCGGCGCGGCTTACCTTAGTTTTTGTAAACCAAACACATCACCTATGCTGCACAATTACTTTACTATTGCCTGGCGCAACATTTTAAAGCATAAGCTTTTCTCGCTCATCAATATCTTCGGCTTATCTGTGGGTATTGCCTTTACATTGCTCATAACTATATACGTATGGCAGGAAAAAAGCATTAACAGCGAACTTAGCAATGCCGATAATCAATACATCATACAAAGTAAATGGAAAGCTGATGGTATGGGTTATGAACTTACTACCCTTGCCGGTTTACCCCGGGCCCTAAAAAAAGAATATCCGCAGCTTGTTGCCAACTATTACCATTGGGATGGTGTTAGCTCGAATGTATCAAAAGGTGATAAGCATTTCCGCGAGAACCTGCAGGTGGGCGATAGCTCCTTTATAAACATGTATGGTTTCAAATTATTGTACGGCAATGGCGCTACGGCTTTGAAAGACCCTTTTTCTGTAGTAATAACTGCCGACCGCGCAATTAAATATTTCGGCAAAACAGATGTTGTTGGGCAAACACTTACCATAGAAAGCTTCACCGGGCTAAAGCATGATTTTATGGTTACGGGGGTGCTGGCCAAATACAGGAAGAACTCGGTTACCGATGTTACCGAACAAAGTATCAGTACCGTGTTCTTACCTGCCGAAGCAGCAAAGTTTTTAGGGCGCGACCTGGATAGCTGGAACAATGTGATAGTAGTGGGATTAATAGAATTAAAAAAAGGAGTTAAACCGACGGACCTGGTCGGGCCAATGAAAAGCCTGATCAAAGCAAACGCGTCACCACAAATTACAGCCAACCTTACACCTTATTTGGTCGACTTAAAATCTTACTATCGCGATAATGGCATCAATAAAAGGATGCTGTACACGCTATCATGCATCGCTTTGTTTATTTTGTTGATGGCGGTTATCAACTTTGTAAATATCTGTATCAGCCGTTCATCACAACGGATGAAAGAGATGGGTATCCGTAAAGTTTTAGGCGGATTAAGGCAACAACTTATAGGGCAGTTTTTAACCGAAGCTGTTTTAATGGTATTGATAGCCACCTTCCTGTCATTAGGGGTATACGTATTGGCAAAACCATTCTTTGCTGATTTGCTGACCACCGAAATGACCGGTGTGTTTTCCCTCCCGTTTTATTTTTATTTGCTGTTGGTGTTGTTTGCTTTGGTGATAGGATTGATTGCCGGCTTATACCCTGCTCTTGTGCTATCCTCATTAAAATCTATAGACTCATTAAAAGGCAAACGCGATAAGGTGAAAGACAATGTGTTGTTTCGTAAAAGTTTGGTCGCTTTTCAATTTGCTATCGCATCAGTAGCGCTTATAGCGGCTATTATCATTTCTAAACAAATAAACCTTTTCTTCGGTAAGAACCTGGGCTTTGATAAGGACTATGTGGTGTACGCACAGTTACCACGTAATTGGTCTAAAACAGGGGTGCGAAGAATGGAGCAAATTCGCTACCAGTTAACGCAATTAAACCAGGTAAAAGCGGTAACGTTATCGTGGGAAATTCCTGACGGTGCAAGTAGCGGCAGCTTACAGGTTTATAAGGATGCCGGTAGCCCCAACCAGGCATTCGCATCGCAACTGCTGGTAGCCGATAATCAATATGCCCGCGTTTATGGAATACCGCTAAAGGCAGGCGAGTTTTTTAAGCCGGATTATATCCAGGCTGATTCTGGTAAGGTTGTAATTAACGAAACCCAATCAAAAGCATTAGGGTTTAAGTCGCCCAAAAATGCGATAGGACAACAATTTTATGTGCAGGGCGGCGCTCCTTGCAGTATTTGTGGGGTAGTTGCCGATTTCCAGTTCGGACCGATGGTAGGCAAAATTATGCCCATGACCTTTGTTAATGTAAACCAAAGTACGCTGTACCGCTTTTTTTCTATTAAACTGAAACCCGGCAATATGCAGGCCGGTATTGCCTCGCTGCAAAAAGAATGGGCAAAACTATTACCCGGCGCGCCGTTCGAATACAGTTTTATGGAGGATGCCATTGCTAAAATGTATAAAACCGAAATACAGCTAAAAAAAGCGTCGTACCTGGCTACCGGCTTGGCAGTGATCATTGTTTTATTGGGTGTATTGGGTTTAATATCGCTTAGCATTCAAAAACGCACCAAGGAGATCGGTATCCGGAAAGTATTGGGGTCATCCGTAAAAGATATCATCCTGTTATTTATGAAAGACTTTTTGGGGGTAGTAGTCATTGCTGGGGTTATTGCCTGCCCGCTTGCTTATTGGATGATGAATAGCTGGTTAAACAATTACGTCTATAAAATAGCTTTAACGGCAATGCCATTTAGTATAGCTGTAGTAGCGTTATTGATAGTTACTGCAATATTGATAGTCCTGCAAACCGTTAAGGCAGCATTGGCTAACCCGGTAAATAGTTTGAGGACGGAGTAGGTAAACAGGAATTCTTAATGACGTAATAAACACCCTCGTTCCTTTCAAAATATCAGGTTGTTTCATCACCTTAAAATATAAATTTCACAATTAATTGATATTCAACTCAATAAAGTAATTTTACTCATAGAATTACCTACCAATAAGTTGTTTCATCTTGTTTCACTAAATTTTAGCAAAAAACTGAAATACAATAAGTTAACTCCAAATCTTGTTTCACCTGTTTCATTTGTTTCACATTTTCATGAAACAAGCATGTTATGATAAAGCTATCTTGTCTTGGCTCTTGATTCTTAACTCTTGTTTCTATCTACAAATGCGTATTGCTCCTGAACAGCTTAATAGCTATCGCCAGCAAGATAATGCCGAACGCCTTACGCAGGATATCAATACCTGTCTTACCGAACAGCCGTTCCAGCCATTGCACATTTTTGAGTACCAGGTAAACAAACAACGTATTGATAAATATGCCCACAATAATATCCTGGGTTTGATATTGTGATTTTAGGGATAACAGGGTGGTCATGGTACCTGCACCGGCTATAAGGGGGAACGCTAACGGAACTATAGACACCGTACTGGTCATATCATCAGCTTTAAACAGGTTGATGCCTAATATCATCTCCATGGCTATGATAAATATCACCAGCGAGCCTGCAATAGCAAACGAAGCGATATCCAGCCCTATAATATCCAGCAGCTTATCGCCTACCAGTAAAAACACCACCATCAACACCAATACCACGATACTGGCCTTTTCCGACTCGATATGCCCGGCACGTTGCCGCAATTGGATAATAACGGGTATAGCGCCCAGTATATCAATGATCGCGAACAGGATCATGGTTACAGAAAGAATCTCTCTAAAGTTAAAAGACATGGCAGTGTTTATATGATACAAAGCTATGAAACATTAACAACAAAAAAGGCTCCGGATTGCGCAGTCATGGTCGGAAGAAATTCCGGCCATTTTTTATGTTTTAAAAAACAGTCC
>JAZKCG010000014.1:0-37015 GCA_040388175.1 Bacteroidota bacterium
ACCTGTAAAACCCTGAACTATAACTTTAGAATCTTTATTTACGAGAACACTCATTGGTCTTTGTTTTCTTTTATATCGCAAAGCTAAAATTATTTTCCGCCCCCTAACGGTATAAGGGAGGAATTTTTTATTTGATGATGAAAAATTTACAATCCTTCGTTTTTGGGTACTGGCCTGCTGTGGTTCTAAGTGCCAGCATCGTCCCGCTCAATCGCCGCGGGTAGGCTGTTACTTTCCTTGATGAAAGTAACCAAAATCAAGCCAGCAAATATGCTTCTTTGCGCTCGGGGCCTTTGCCCTGCAAATCCAACAAAATCACAGGCTGCAATATTTTTGCCCCGCTTCGCACGCTCTTGGTCCCCGCTTCAGCAAAAAGTTGCTATGCCTCTCCCTCCCGCAAGGCCAACTTATTCTGTTGTATTTCACCCGAAGCTTTTTTGCTGACGGCTTGATACACAATAACAACAATATTGGTTCTATCCCAAGACCGTCACACGGGCAGCTTGGGGCGAAAGGCGATAAAACGGGCTGGGCTGTGTGGTGGCAGGGCATTGGTAATTTTGCCTGAAGCGGTGGCCTGTGCGACAAAAGGGGGCAAAAGGACCGGGCCCTTCGTTTTATCGACTTTGCAGGTATGGCCAAGTGCGGCAAGAAGCATCCCGTGTGACTTGATTTTTGGTTCTTTTCATCAAGGAAAAGAACAAAGCCCACCCGCGGCGATTGAGCGGGACGATGTCGGTATTCTGTATACAAGCCGGTCAGAAACGTAAACGATAGTGTCCGTCCGCAACTGGAGCGTACAAAACAGACAGCTACTCACCCGATCATCATTTTGCTTGATCACCCTTTCTTCCGCAAGCTGCAAAGATGCTTGGTTGTTCTGCAATCAAACTCCCCCTTTAGTGGGTTGGGGGGCTAAACTCCCCTTCACTCTTAGCAATAACAATAGTAGCCACGCCATTACCAATAACATTCGTAATAGCTCTCGCTTCCGACATAAACCTGTCCACCCCTAACAATATCGCCACACCCTCCACCGGGATGACCTTGATAGCTGCCAGTGTTGATGTTAATACAATAAACCCACTACCCGTTACCCCTGCGGCGCCTTTGCTTGTTATCATTAATATGCCGATGATGCCCAGCTCCTGTGCTAAGGTTAGCGGGATGTTAAACACCTGCGCCAAAAATATCACCGACATAGACAGGTAAATAGTAGTACCATCCAGATTAAAAGAATATCCCGCAGGGATAACCAAACCTACAACCGACCGCGAACAACCAAACTTCTCCAGCTTCTCCATCATCCCCGGCAGGGCCGACTCGGACGACGACGTACCCAGTACGATCAAGATCTCTTCTTTAACGTGCTTTAAGTATTGCCACAGGCTGAACTTATAGATGCGGCAAATAATATTGAGCACCACAAAAATAAACAGGATCATCGTGATATAAACCGATGCCATCAGCAAAGCCAGCGGTTGCAGCGTTTTAATGCCGTAGGTGCTTATGGTGTACGCCATCCCCCCAAAAGCGCCTATAGGAGCTGTTTTCATTACAATGTGCATGATGTTGAAGAATACCTTCGATAGCTTCTCAAACAACGATATAACCGACTGTCCTGCCTCGCCCATACGACTTAACCCAATGCCGAATAGTATAGCGAAGAACAGTATCTGCAAAATATCGCCTTTGGCAAAAGCGTCGAACGCGTTGGCGGGTACAATGTGGGCTATGAAATCGCCCCAGTGCATTTCGGCGGCGGCTTTTTGGTAAACTTCCAGTTTGCTGGTATCGGCCTGTACGGTGCTTACAAAACCCTGGCCGGGTTTAACTATGTTAGCTACTGTTACGCCTATTACTAGGGCAAAGGTGGTCACTATCTCGAAATACAGTAGTGCCTTACCGCCTACACGGCCTACCTTTTTCATATCGCTCATGCCGGCTATGCCCAGCACAATGGTGAAAAATATGATAGGCGCTATCAGCATAGTAATTAGGCTGATGAATACCTTGCTGATCATCTGCGCGGTTGGCGTGAATGGTTTAAAGTACAAACCCACAATTATACCCAGCACAATAGCTATAAGTACCTGTACGGTAAGGTTAGATAGTATTTTTTTCATTACCCAATAATACGATTATTCAGAATATTTTATGATTTAATAATGGAGTGTCCGTTATCGAGGTTTACTATCGCTTCGCCATCCTTAATGTTGATATAAAGTAGATTTTATGTATCTTGTAACATCTCAACTTTTTCAGTATGGCTGCTAAAAATTTACGCCGTTTTATAGTTGCAATTGTTTTATCTGCTGTCAGTGGCCTAACGTCCGCCCAGTCTTATCGCCCTGCGGTATTTATGGACGCGGACAGGCTAAGTAAAATTGAGGGTACTTATGAGATCATTGATAAGATCTATAAAGACTATGCCGAGCAAAACCATTGGCCCGGTATGGCTTACGGCATTGTGGTCGACGGTAAACTGGTGCATACCGGTGGCACGGGGTTGATAGATATTAAGGGGCGGATACACGTTGATGCTACTTCCGATTTCCGCATAGCATCCATGACCAAAAGTCTGACCGCCATGGCTATATTAAAGCTGCGTGATGAAGGCCGGCTAAAGCTGGATGATCCGGCATACCTCTACATCCCGGAAATGCGAAACTTGAAGTATTTAACTAAGGATGCTACACCCATCACCATAAAAAACCTGCTTACCCATACCGCGGGCTACCCCGAAGATAACCCCTGGGGCGACAGGCAATTGGCTGTTAGTGACGATGAGTTAATAGCGTTGTATAAAAAAGGTATCTCTTTTTCCAATAATCCCGGTCAGCAGTATGAATATAGTAACCTGGGGTTTGCAACGTTGGGTTATATCATCAAAAAAGTATCGGGTAGAACTTACCAGGATTATATCTCAGAATATATCTTAAAACCGTTGGGCATGACCCATACCTATTGGGAATACGCCAAAGTGCCCAAAGATAAACTGGCCTTAGGCTACCGCTGGATGGATAACAAATGGGTAGAACAACCGCTGCTGCATGATGGCGCCTACGGTGCCATGGGTGGATTGATAACTACTATTGAAGATTTTAGCAAGTACATGGCTCTGCATTTAGATGCCTGGCCGCCCAGAAACAATGCGGAGACAGGTCCGGTTAAGCGCAGCTCGATACGCGAAATGCAATACCCGTGGGATGTGAACTACCTGACAGCTAACGCTAAAACAACTACCGGCAGGCCTTGCCCCAATGTATCAGCCTATTGCTATGGACTGCGTTGGGAGAAGGATTGCGATAACCGCGTATACATTGGCCATACCGGTGGCTTGCCGGGTTTTGGTAGCCAATGGAACATCATGCCTGATTATGGTATAGGCGTGGTTTGCTTCGCTAATTTAACTTATGCAAGGGCAGGCGCGCCTAATAATATGGTGCTGGATACTTTGCTGGCGCTATCGGGTATTAAACCAAGGCAGTTACCGGCATCGGCTATATTAGACCAGCGTAAAGACGACCTGTTAAAGGTAATAGCCGACTGGAGTACAGCCCGCGCCAGTACCATCTTTGCCGATAACTTCTTTATGGATTATTTCCCCGACCAGTTAAAGGCAGCAGCCAAGACCGCGTTCGCCAAAGCAGGTAAGATCACCGACATAAGCAGCGTTATCCCCGAAAACCAGATGCGGGGCTATTTTATCATGCATGGCGAGAAGGCTAATATTCGGGTGTCATTTACGCTAACCCCTGAGAATCCGGGATTGATACAGGAATATCATCTGGATTTGATAGGGAAATAGATAGAGCGATTACGCAATCCCGTTTGTGCTAAAGGCTATGACTTTATTTGTTGTTAAGTTTATTTTTAATCGAAAAAAGCAACTGCCGCCATCGTGTACGTCTTGCAATTCTTTTTTCCAGTCATTTCCAAAAGCTTCACAAAAACATTCAACCCATACAATCTTATCGCCTTTGCTATCTATTACCGCAATAAATTGTTTGTAGTATTTTTCAGGTTCGGTTATAGGTTTATAAGTGTGCATTTTATTATAAATCAACGCTTTTTCTTTTATAAGAGATTCGATTTTAACTACATCCTCATTTGATAAAGTTGCAGATTTTGCATTTATGCCAAGGATACTGCTATCACGTTTTGCGTTATAATTGATAATGGCGTGTCTTTGAAGGTTTTTATCTGTTTTATAATAATAGCTTTTAGGTAAATCAAATTCCTTTTTTGGTTTATGATTATTACAAGCTGTTAATATTATTAAACAAATAATAGCTATATATTTCATAGGTTAATCGGTTGTAAAGTAAATATACAACTCCTCCGTCAAACCTATGTAAACATCCTCCTCAAAACAAATATCGGCCTCAATTTGTCGTACCTTGTAGCAAGATAAAAGAGCGAATATTTCGTTGTTTTTACCCATTGTTTATTTAACCGATAGTTAAAAATGGAATATAATAAATTGACCCCCGACGAAGAGTGGGTAATACTACATAAAGGTACAGAAAGGCCGTTTACCGGCGAATTATTGAACAATAAAGCCCAGGGAGTATACGTATGTAAACGTTGCGATACGCCGCTATATACATCCGAAACGAAATTCGAATCGCATTGCGGCTGGCCAAGTTTTGATGATGAAATTGCGGGTGCTGTAAAGCGCGTACCTGATGCTGATGGGCGCAGGGTTGAAATTGTTTGCGCCAATTGCGGGGCACACCTCGGTCACGTTTTCGAAGGCGAATATCTGACCCCAAAAAACACAAGGCACTGCGTTAATTCTTTGTCGATGAAATTTGTGCCGGTGGCATAACAAATTTTTTGCCGATATAATTAATACTCCGGTAATGTTTATTTAACCCGCTATTAATCAATGTTTTTTAATCCTAACAAAAAGATTGTTTATAACTTATAGCTGATGTGTAAAACTATCAATAGTATCTAAAACACTCAACGCATATCTTTGGATTATAAGTTCTTTAAAGCTATCCAAATTATCGGTGTCCTTGCCGGTAAAATGGAAACCACGGGACGTTTGTGGGAGCTTGATATACACTGTTAAAAGTAGTTTAGTAGGGATTTGTGAGGGTGATTGTTTAGGGCAGTTTTAGATGATAAAGATTATTTATCATTATTTAACAACAACTGCTCGGGGGCATTGTCGGCTATAATTACCAGGGTGTATGAAGACGATTTTAAATTTGAAAACATAAAATATAGTAAGCGCATGGCAGAAGAAACAGAATTATTATTAAAAGAGAACAAGGATCGTTTTGTTATTCTTCCTATTAAGTATCCCGCAATTTGGGAGATGTATAAAAAATGCGAAGCCAGCTTCTGGACCGCCGAAGAAATTGACCTTTCTGACGATCTGAAGCATTGGGAAAATCTTAACCCTGGCGAAAAACACTTCATATCGCACATACTGGCATTTTTTGCCGCGAGCGATGGTATAGTGAACGAAAACCTGGCCGTTAATTTTATGAGCGAGGTGCAGTTGCCGGAGGCGCGTTGTTTCTATGGTTTCCAGATCATGATGGAAAATATCCACTCAGAAACCTACGCGTTACTGATTGATACCTACATTAAAGATCCTGCTGAAAAGGATCGCCTGTTCCATGCTATTGATACCGTGCCTTGTGTAGGTAAAAAGGCAGAATGGGCATTGCGTTGGATCAATAACGGATCATTTGCTGAGCGCTTAATTGCTTTCGCGGCCGTTGAAGGAATATTTTTTTCGGGTAGTTTTTGCTCGTTGTTTTGGTTGAAGAAACGTGGCTTAATGCCGGGCTTGACCTTTAGTAACGAGTTAATATCTCGTGATGAAGGTATGCATTGCGAGTTTGCCTGCTTACTATATAGAATGTTAGATAACAAACTATCAAAAGAAGCAGCTACCGCTATCATTACTGACGCGGTTGAAATTGAAAAAGAATTTATCAGTGACGCGTTGCCGGTTAGTTTGATTGGTATGAATGCCAAGCTGATGAGCCAATACATTGAGTTTGTAGCCGACAGATGGTTGGGCGAGCTGGGTTATGATAAGGTTTACGGCGCAAGTAACCCGTTCGACTTTATGGAGATGATATCTCTGCAAGGCAAAACCAACTTCTTCGAGAAGCGTGTTGGTGATTACCAAAAAAGCGGCGTATTAAATGTAGGTGGTGGTGATAATAAAGGATTCTCGTTAGACGAGGACTTTTAGATGGTGAGTGGGTAGTTGGCAGTAGTGAGTGTAGCGAGAGTTTTCAATAGTGAATAATAGAATAACAGTTTATATCAGATCATGTTTTTAACATTAGGACATACCAAATTAGATATTTACGCCATTACAAGACAATTTGTAAAGGAATGTTATACTGCTGTAACCAAATTTCTATCAGAAGAGAAATATATATTAATACAACAAATAAAACGAGCCGCCTTATCTGTTCACTTAAACGTAGCAGAAGGCAGTTCAAGAAAATCAGAGTTAGAACGCAAACGGTTTTATGAAATAGCAAGAGGTTCTGTTATTGAAGTTGATGCCGCATTTGATATAGCCGCTGATTTGGGTTATTGCACACCCCAAAGTTTGCAATTAGCTGGGGAAGCATTGGTGAAATGCTTCAAATATTTAAGCGGATTAATTAACTCAGTAATAAAATGAACTCACCATTCACCATTAACAATTCACTATTATGTTTGTAGTAAAAAGAGACGGTAAACAAGAGTCAGTAAAGTTTGACAAAATAACCGCACGCATCGAGAAGCTGTGCTATGGTTTAAACCCCGCGCTGGTTGACCCGGTTGATGTGGCTAAAAAAGTAATTGAAGGTTTATTTGACGGCGTTACCACGTCGGAATTAGATAACCTTGCTGCAGAAACCGCTGCATCGTTAACGACGAAGCATCCTGATTACGCGTTACTGGCATCGCGTATAGCTGTTTCTAACTTGCATAAAAACACCATTAAATCGTTTTCAGAAACGATGCGTAACCTGTATCAATACATCGACCCCAAAACAGGCAAGAATGCCTCTTTATTGGCTGATGATGTTTACGACATAATAAACAAAAATGCTGAAGAACTGGATAGCAGCATTATTTACGACCGCGATTTTGGTTTTGATTACTTCGGCTTTAAAACTTTAGAGAAATCATACCTGTTAAAACTGGATGGTAAAATAGCCGAGCGCCCGCAACATTTATTTATGCGTGTATCGGTAGGTATCCATAAAGAAGATATCGCCAGCGCTATCAAAACGTATAACCTGATGAGCGAGCGTTGGTTCACTCATGCTACACCTACTTTGTTTAACGCGGGTACACCGAAACCACAAATGTCGTCATGTTTCTTGTTGACCATGAAGGATGACAGCATTGATGGCATTTACGACACTTTAAAACAAACTGCTAAAATTTCACAAAGCGCGGGTGGTATCGGTTTAAGCATCCACAATGTACGTGCAACAGGTTCATACATCAGTGGTACTAACGGTACCAGCAACGGTATCATCCCAATGTTGCGTGTATTTAATGATACCGCACGTTATGTAGACCAGGGTGGTGGTAAACGTAAAGGTGCTTTCGCTATCTACTTAGAGCCATGGCATGCGGATATATTCGAATTCCTTGATCTGCGTAAGAACCACGGTAAAGAAGAAATGCGCGCCCGTGATTTGTTCTACGCCCTTTGGGTGTCTGACTTGTTCATGCAACGTGTGGAAGCTAACGAGGACTGGAGCTTATTCTGCCCGCATGAAGCACCGGGTTTAGCTGATTGCCACGGTAAAGAATTTGAAAAACTATACAAACGTTACGAAAAAGAAGGCCGTGCCCGTAAGGTGATCAAAGCGCAGGAACTATGGTTCGCGGTGTTAGATGCCCAGGTAGAGACAGGTACACCATATTTATTATATAAAGATGCTGCCAACAGCAAATCAAACCAGCAAAACTTAGGTACCATTAAGAGCTCGAACTTATGTACAGAGATCTTAGAATACACTTCGGCTGACGAGATAGCTGTTTGTAACCTGGCTTCATTAGCGTTGCCTCGTTATGTACGTGAAGGTAAATTTGACCATGAGAAATTGTACGAAGTGACTTACCAGGCTACTTTAAACCTGAACAAGATCATCGACCATAACTACTACCCGGTTAAAGAGGCCGAATATTCAAACTTGCGCCACCGCCCTATTGGTTTAGGTGTACAAGGATTGGCAGACGCGTTCATATTACTACGTATGCCATTTGAAAGCCCTGAGGCTAAACAATTGAACATCGAGATCTTTGAGACCATCTACTTCGCAGCCATGACCGCTTCTAAGGATCTGGCAATAAAAGATGGCGCTTACGAAACCTTTAAAGGCTCGCCATTATCAAAAGGACAATTCCAATTTGACTTATGGAAAGTAAAACCTACAAGCGGCCGTTGGGATTGGGAAAACCTGCGTTTAGATGTAATGAACCATGGTGTGCGTAATTCGTTATTAGTAGCGCCAATGCCAACCGCGTCTACTTCACAGATTCTGGGTAACAACGAGTGCTTTGAGCCATACACCTCTAACATTTACACCCGCCGTGTATTGAGTGGCGAGTTTGTGATTGTAAACAAACACTTGCTGCGCGATTTAGTTAACCTTGGTTTATGGGATGGTACCATGAAAGACAAGATCATTACTGCAAATGGTTCTGTACAGGACATTGCAGAAATTCCGCAGGAATTGAAGGACCTGTACAAAACCGTTTGGGAGATCAAGATGCGTGATATCATTGATATGGCTGCCGATCGTGGTGCTTACATTTGCCAATCGCAATCATTAAACTTGTTCATTAACTCGCCAAATGCCTCTAAACTAACTTCAATGCACTTCTACGCATGGAAGAAAGGCTTGAAGACAGGTATGTACTACCTGCGTACACAAGCAGCATCGCAAGCGGTTAAATTTACAGTTGAGAACCAGGGCGGTAAAAACATGGAAGCCGTAATACCTGAAATAGTTAACCAGGTAGCAGACGAAATACCAGCCGGCCCATCTTGCTCGATGGAAGAAGGCTGCGTTACTTGCAGCGCATAGTCCGAAAGTCGGCATAAGTCGGGAAGTCCGAAAGTTTGACATTTAGTTAAACTTTCGGACTTTTTTATTTTCTAACTTTGAACAAACAAAACTTCCGACTTTCGGTCTTTCCGACTTCCGGACTACATATGCACACCAAACACGAAATAATCTCTTGCGACCGTTGCGGAACCGGTATTGAATGTAAGGCAAACTCTTACACCAAATGCCAGTGCAGTGTGGTGCAATTAACATTAAACGAGGTACAATATATCAGCGAGAATTATGAGGGTTGTATGTGTGCCAAGTGCTTGTTAGAATTGCAGGGGGAGTATAGGGTAGCGATGGGGATAAATGTGTAAACAATTGGGTTGTTAAAAGTTTGAATATTAATTATCTTTGATTTATGACAACGATAACGATAAAAGTTCCAGGTAACACAAAGGATAAGTTATCCGCATTTGTTAAGGAGTTGGGTGGCGAGATCATATCTGTAACTTCCAATAAAGCATCAAAAAAAGCCAAACTTTTAGATGAGATAAAAACTGGTTTGAAAGAAGTAAAAAATATCAGAGACGGAAAATCAAAGTCTTACACCATGTCTGATCTTTTGGATGAAGAATAATGTTCGTTTGACGGCATTTTTCTTGAGAAAAGCAAAACGCCTGATAAAAAAATATCATACGCTGCAAAGTAGCTTAAAACAACTTGAACAAGCACTTATTCTTAATCCTAAAGCTGGAGATAGTTATGGTTCAAATATCTACAAGGTAAGGCTTGCCGACGAATCTAAAGGAAAAGGCAAGAGTGGAGGTTTTAGGGTTATTACTTATGTAATTGAAGAAACAACTGAATCAACAAATGTTTACCTGATCACTATATTCGATAAATCAGAAGAATCATCTATAGATAAAGCCGATATCAAAGAAATATTAATTGGTGAAGGGTTGTTGTAATATATGTCAACATTTTCACTACAAGTCTATTGCGAGTTTGACCACCACTATTCTGTAATAATAGAAGATGACAGCCGCGTTGCCTATGCTTATTTATACGAGGATGAAGACATCATTGGCGATGTCTGGCTCTACAACCAACAACAAGCCCCTGCTATTTCTTTTTGGCGACCAGAAGACAAACCATTTTTAAACCCCACCGAATACCTGGCAAAAGATGCCGCCATAAAACCAATAGCAGCCGAAAGCGAAGTTAGATGCGAATGGACAGAATCAAAAGATGATGGTTTGATAGAGGTGGGTATCTATATCCGGGATAAATTTATTGCTTCGGTAGCATCTGGTTCTAAACCGGGTTGGTCGGTATTGGTGGCGAAAGATGGGCCGTTGGCTTATGTGTATTAATAAATTATTCTACCTAAGAGAACGGTTATGTTAATCCTCTCGTTTTAACTTATTGATATCGAATTTCCAATCCTTTTTTGTCATAATTTCTTTTACTTCATTATATTCTAATGGATAGAAATTATGATTATCCACTCCGATATCAAATGATAACGACTCTTTATCGTCCGGTAAAGTTCCATGCGAGTGGCCATATAAATGAAAACTACCACGAAACTTGTCGTTCCATTGCCTTATAGCATAATGAAACAATACTATTTTTTGTCTTCCCGATACGAGATCACTATCAGGGATTTTCAATTCGTAATAGTCCTTTATCCATTCAAATCGCCCTTTACATTTAAGCGCTGTCGAATCATGGTTCCCGGTTATTAGATAAATATTGCCATTTAAGCGTTTTAGTATCGCTTTAAGTTCATCGGGCTTGTTAAGCCCTAAATCACCTAAATAATATACCGAATCAATATTGTTTACTTTCTCGTTCCATCGTTGAATCATGATATCATCCATTTCTTCAACATTATTAAATGGACGTTTGGCATGAGCAATTATATTATTGTGCCCAAAATGATGATCGGAAGTAAACCAGATTTTATTCATATAGCAAGTAGAGAACTGGTCAAATATATAAAATAAGCAAGAGCTTGAGTGTAAGCAACAGTCTTGTAAAACAAAAAAAGCCGCACAGATCTCTCTGTACGGCTTCCTATTAACTGAAATTATTAACTAACAGGCTGCCTGCTAAAGATCTCGCGGGCAGCTTTGGCGGCGTTGACCATGTTTTGCAGGGCGATCTTAGTTTCCGGCCATTTGCGGGTCTTCAATCCGCAGTCCGGGTTAACCCAGATATTACCTACCGGCAGCAGGTCGGCTGCTTTTTCCAGCAGGCTTACCATTTCTTCAACCGTAGGCACGCGTGGCGAGTGGATATCATATACACCCGGGCCAATCTCGGCAGGGTATTTAAAATCAGCAAAAGCCTCCAGCAGTTCCATTTGCGAGCGTGATGTTTCAATGGTGATCACATCGGCATCCATATCAGCAATATGTTTAATAATGTCGTTAAACTCGCTGTAACACATGTGGGTGTGGATCTGTGTTTCGTCCCTGACACCTGCGGCCGAGATGCGGAACGCTTTGACTGCCCAATCTAAATAAGTTGGCCAGTCTGCTTTGCGTAATGGCAAACCTTCGCGTATGGCAGGCTCATCTATCTGTATCACCTTAATGCCGGCCTGTTCTAACGCAACCACCTCGTCGCGGATAGCCAAAGCTATCTGGTTGGTAGTAACAGACCGCGGCTGGTCATCGCGCACGAACGACCATTGCAGGATAGTGACCGGGCCGGTTAGCATGCCTTTCATGAGCTTGTCGGTATTATCCTGTGCAAACCGGGTCCACTTAACGGTCATATCCGCAGGGCGGCTAACATCGCCATAAATAACCGGAGGTTTAACACAACGGCTGCCATAGCTTTGTACCCAACCGTTTTTGGTGAACAGGAAACCATCAAGCAACTCGCCAAAATATTCGACCATATCATTTCGCTCGAACTCGCCATGTACCAACACATCAAGCCCTATCTCTTCCTGCCAGCGGATGGCATCGATAGTGGCATGTGCTATTTCAGTATCGTATTGTTCCTGGGTCAGGTCGCCTTTTTTCAAGCGGGCGCGTAACTGGCGGATATCATCTGTTTGCGGGAAAGACCCAATGGTAGTTGTAGGGAAGAGTGGTAACTTAAATGTTTGTTGTTGTATTTTCTGTCTTTCGGGAAACGGGCTAAGGCGATCAGCGTCGGCGTCGGTGATAGCGGCTGTGCGTTGTTTTACGTCCTGCTTATGGATCAGCTTAGAGATATTACGGCTGGATATCGCTTTTAAGTTAGCCTGTAATAGGTCATTATTACCTTCAATGACCTGACTCAGTTCATTAACCTCGTTCAGCTTTTGTTTGGCAAAGGCCATCCAGTTCTTAATTTCGGGGTTGATGGCAGTTTCCAGGTCAAGGTCGAACGGTGTGTGCAGCAAAGAGCAGCTTGGCGCTATCATCACCCTGTCCTTACCAATAGCGGCAATGGCATTCTTGATATAGCCTACAGAACGTACATAGTCGTTCTTCCAGATATTGCGGCCATCAACCACCCCTAATGATAGTGTTAGCGTATCAGGTATCAAGCTTAAAACCTTATCTAATTGCTGTGGCGCACGTACCAGGTCAATATGCAGGGCATTAACCGGCAGGTTAACTGCCAGAGCCGTGTTTTCATGCAGACTTTCAAAGTAAGTGGCTACTAACAGGTTTAAGCCAGAAGTTGCTTTACGGATCTCTTTGTAAGCCCAGGTGTAAGCATCTTTTTCCTTTTGAGTCAGATCAAGCCCCAGGAAAGGCTCATCTAACTGTACCCATTCGGCGCCATAGCTTTTTAGTTTCTTAAGGATCTCGATGTAAACCGGCACCAGGCTTTTGATCAGGTCGATCTTTTCGAAGCCCGCCTCTTTTTCTTTACCTAATAGTAGGTAAGATACCGGGCCTATCAATACTGGTTTAGGTGCTTTACCTAATGTTTTAAGGCCCAGCGCAAATTCTTCGAATACATTTTCAGAGAAGATCTTGAATTGCTGGTTAGCGGTAAATTCAGGTACAATGTAATGGTAGTTGGTATCAAACCACTTGGTCATTTCCATAGCGGTAATGTCCAGTCCGTCTTTTTGATAACCACGGGCCATGGCAAAATACAAGTCGATCTCGCTGTTCTGCGAATTTTGACTCAGCACTTGCGTATACCGTTGCGGAATAACACCCAGCATTAACGAAGTGTCTAACACCAGGTCATAATAACTGAAGTCATTGCAGGGGATGAGGTCAATGCCGGCCTCTTGCTGCAGTTTCCAGTTTTGCTCGCGGATGGCGCGGGCAGCTGCAAATAATTCTTGTTTTCCGATCTTGCCGGCCCAGTATTGTTCACTGGCTTTTTTGAGTTCACGATGGGCACCCACACGTGGGTAGCCGAGATTGTTTTTGAGCATACGCATAAAACTTTTTTAGGTTAAACATTAATTTGACTTAATGCTCCTTACGGTTTTCGGTATGCTTTCGTGGAAATGGTAATAAAAGACACGCGCAGGAAAACTCACGGACATACAACGCCCATAAAAAATTCCTTTTTTGTGCTCTGACTACTGCTTCAAAACGCGAAAGCATTGTCTTAAACAGGGGGCAAGTATCCTGGCTTGTAACGTTGGTGCCGTCCTTCTCATCGCTGCGGACAATGGACATTTTGGAGTTAAGGCATCAACCTATATTTGTTACTTACAGTTGCGCGACAGCCCGTGATTTTCACACGGTTCCTTTTTAATCCCGATTTGAAAACCGGGAACCTATCTGTTGAAATAAAGTAAAGAACTTGCCACAAATATAACGGATAGGTTTGATAATTGGCAGAAGTTTGTTTTATGCGTAAATGAAATGGATAGGTAATTAAGTGTTAAATGTCTATCTTAGAGTACCCTAATTAATCGCAATAAGTATGACAGCTTCTATAAAACCCTTGTTAAAGCAACGCATCGAGTCTATTGACATTTTAAGAGGATTGGTTATGCTGATCATGGCGATAGACCATACCCGCGACTTTTTACACATGGGGCATCCCGAGCCAACTAACCTGGCCATTACCACACCCATTTTATTTTTTACCCGTTGGATAACCCATTTCTGTGCACCTATATTTGTCTTTTTAAGTGGTGTATCGGCTTATTTAGCGGGTACACGCCGAACTAAAAGCCAGTTTAGTGCTTTCCTGATAAAACGGGGCTTGTGGCTGCTGGTGGTAGAGTTTGTATTCATTACTTTTGCGATAACTGCCGATCCTGGCTATCACATGATCATTTTCCAGGTGATCTGGGCCATAGGTGGTAGCATGATCCTGTTGGGATTATTAATATGGCTGCCATTGCCGGTAATTGGCCTGATTGGGTTGATCATATTCTTCGGGCATAATATATTAGACCTTGTAAATGTGGGCGATATCGGTAAAACACTCCCCTGGAAATTACTTTTATCTGCCAATGGTTTTAATTCCATAACACCAATAGGTGGAGGGCGCAACCTGCTTATAGCCTACGCGCTATTACCGTGGACCGGCGTAATGCTGATAGGGTATGTATTCGGTTCGTTGTATAGCAATGTTTATAATGCAGCTAAACGTCGGAGGGTATTGCTGCAGGCGGGTTTGTTTTTGCTGGTGCTATTTGTTGTATTAAGGACGTTTAATATTTATGGTGATCCGGCGCCCTGGTCTGTTCAAAAAACGACTGCATTGAGTATTATTTCGTTTTTTAATGTTACTAAATATCCTTGCTCGTTAGTGTATTTAAGTATGACGTTGAGTGTCGCGCTTATTACTTTATCGCAGTTGGAAGGTGTTAAAAATAAATTCACCCGGATAGTGATCGTATACGGCAACGTGCCGCTATTTTACTATGTATGCCATTGGTATTTGTTAATGACCATAAACATTGTTGTGTTTTTTGCACAAGGCTTCAAGCCCGAGGATATGAAGAACATTAACGCCATACCACCAACATTTGGTTTCCCGCTATGGGGTGTTTATTTGACATGGCTGCTGCTGATAACCATTTTGTACTTACCTTGCCGTTGGTATAGCCAATATAAAAGAACGCATACGCAATGGTGGTTAAGTTATTTGTAATTGAAATTAAATAGTGGCCGATAGTAGTACTTATTTCCTGGTAATAAATGGTAAGCCCGAGGGCCCTTTCAGCATTGACGGGTTAAAAGAGCGCAAAATAAAACCCGGCGACTTTGTTAAGACCGCTGCCATGGACGATTACAAAGAGGCCCATGAAGTTGCCGAACTACGCGCGCTTTTCGGGTTTCAAAAACAGGTGCTGTTGCAATACTATGGCAGTTTTGATCAGCGGGCTACGGCCGCTGTGTTAGATTGCTTGTTCGTGTCGGCAGCTTGTATCATACCGGCATTCGTTATCACCTTTTTCATTACCGACCAAATGATCGGTTTGGGTTTAGCAGCCAGCCTGCTCGTTATTATCCCCATAGTAAATCTCATTTACCATATCATAATGGAAAGCTCTGTTAGACAAGCTACTCATGGCAAACGCATTATTAAGATCAGGGTGTGTGATATGCAGGGGAATCGTTTAACTCCAACCCATGCCGCAGGTAGGAACTTGGCTAAAGTGCTTTCTGTACTAACCCTGTGCATTGGTTACCTGTATATCTTCTTCAACAAACAGCAACAGGCATTGCATGATAAGATAGCTGAAACATTAGTGGTGAAGGATAGGTTGTGATTTTTGTTGACATGTCATGCTGAGGCTCTCGAAGCATGAGCGTAAAGGCCTGCCCTCATGCTTCGACGGAGCTCAGCATGACAGCCCTTCTTTGGTGTTGATGAATCATATTAACTTTATAACTTAGTATCAAATCCATAACCCATGAAATACCTGTACCTACTCTGCACCTTGCTAACCACAATTGCTGCAAAAGCGCAAACCAAAGACACGCTTTTATTAGCCGACCCTACCATATTTTATGAGGATGGGCAGTATTATGTTTACGGAACGGGTAGCAATAAGGGTTTCCCGGTATATCAATCGTCCGATATGGTAAATTGGAAGCAGGATGCAGGTAAAGCCGAGGGCGGACTTGCTTTAGTGAAAGGAGATAGTTATGGTAATACCAAGTTCTGGGCGCCACAAGTGTTTAAGAACAAAGGCAAATACTATATGGCCTATGCAGCCGATGAGAATGTTGCCATTGCCGAAAGCGACAGCCCGCTTGGACCGTTTAGACAAAAGACCATCAAAGCTATATCAGGCCCGGTACACCAGATAGACCCGTATATTTTTAAAGATACCGATGGTAAATTATACCTATACTTTGTACGGCTGCAAAAGGGCAACCGGGTATTTGTAGCCCCATTAAAAGACGACTTATCAGATATTGATACCGCTGCCGCTAAAGAATGTGTAAATTCCAACCTGCCCTGGGAAAATACGGCCCACAAAAGCTGGCCCGTGTGCGAAGGACCAACTGTAATTAAACATGGAAATCTGTACTACCTGCTGTACTCAAGTAACGACTATCAGAATATAGACTATGCCATTGGCTATGCCACCGCGACATCACCTATGGGGCCGTGGACTAAGAACCCGACCAATCCCATCATCGACCGGCATTTGGTTGGCTATAACGGAACAGGCCACGGCGATCTGTTTACCGGAAAAGACGGGCAGTTGTATTATGTAATGCACACGCATAACAGCAATACCAAAGTACAGCGCCGCAAAACCGCTATTATTAAACTAAACTTCACTAAAACAAAACCGGCCACATTAGTGGCCGATAAGGAGAGTTTCCGTTTTTTAACTATTGATAAGAAGTAATTAAGCGCTTAAGATAGCCGCCATATATTCGCGGCATTTAGCAACCTCTTTTACGTCGGTCGAGTCGGCAGGAACTTTGTATTCCAGTTCGATAGTTGCCGGGAACTTGTAATGATTCCTTTTCATTAATAGCAATACATCTTTTATAGGGGTATCGCCTAATCCAAATTCGGTATTTGGGCCGTTATTCACTTTACGATCCTTAATGTGCATGCTGGTTATACGGGCATGGTTCTTCTCAATAAACTCAATAGTATTGGTGTTGTTGCCGGCTACATAGTGGCCAATGTCCAGGTTAATACAGTTGTACTCAGACTGGCTCATGGCAGTATCCCACAAGGTAGGTGTAGACTGCGTATGGGCATGATAGCCTACCCGCATTTTATGTTTAGTGGCTATATCGCCAATGCGTTTAGTTTGGGCATCGCTTTTAGGCATTTCGCAATTACAGTGGTTTGCACCAAGGGCTTTGGCGGCGTTGAAAGCATACGCTATCTCTTCATCAGTATTATTATCACCGAAAACTACGGGCTTGTAGGCATAGATTGTTACGCCTGCATCTTTAAACTTTTTACCTATCGCTTTAAACGCGTCCATTGGTACGGTAGCGCGCCATTGGGCCAATGCTTTGTTAAAGTCGCCTGCCGATTGCCCGGTTTCACGTTTTGGTGCTCCGGCACTTAGTTCGGTAGCGTCGCCGCGTAATTCAACACCGCTGATGTTGTCTTGCAGACAGTATTGCAGCATATCCTCGGCGGTAACATTTTTCATGTGGCCGTACGAGTAGGTGGTTACGCCTATTAGCACACCACCAACAACCGAGTTGGGTTTATCGGCCGCGCCAAAAAAAGAACGGGCAAAAGTTGTTTGTGGCAATATTAATGCCCCGGCTGCTGCAACAGCACTGCTGCCTATAAACAGGCGGCGCGATAGATGATTAGTTTTCATGAGTTATAAATTGGTGATGTCAAGGTAGGAAAAATTTGATAAGAGCCGGTAAAATGGTAGTTAAATTGTTACTTGTGGAGGAATGTGGGGTGAAGAGTCCTCTTAAAAGGATTGTCCTCCTGAACGTAGTGAAGAATCTTATAAAGTTGAAAAATAGGCCCGGATAACCGTAATGACATTGCTGCGACAACGCTATATGGTGATGATTATTATCCACTTACGCTCTTTCATCAACTTTTCATCCTAAATTCTTATCTTCGCTGCCCGAAACTGATTCTGAAAAAAGTTTATGAAATTATTAGAAGGAAAAACCGCGTTAATAACCGGAGCGTCAAAAGGAATTGGACGCAAAATTGCCGAAAAGTTTGCCGAGCACGGCGCTAATGTGGCTTTTACTTATTTATCGTCTGTTGAAAAAGGGCAGGCTTTAGAGCAGGAACTGCAAAGCTTTGGTACCAAAATAAAAGGTTACCGCAGCGATGCTTCAAAATTTGACGAAGCTGATAAACTGATCAATGATATCATAGCCGATTTTGGCACTTTAAATATTGTGGTTAACAATGCCGGTATTACTAAAGATGGTTTACTGATGCGTATGACCGAAGAGCAATGGGACGACGTTTTAACCGTTAACCTGAAATCTATCTTTAACGTTACCAAAGCGGCATCAAAAATTATGATGAAGAACCGCGATGGTGTGTTTATTAACATGAGCTCTGTAGTGGGTGTCGACGGTAATGCCGGTCAGTCTAACTACGCTGCTTCAAAAGCAGGCATTATTGGTTTTTCAAAATCAATGGCTAAAGAGCTGGGTTCACGTAATATCCGTACCAACGTTATAGCGCCGGGCTTTATCCGTACCGAAATGACCGAGGTGTTAGACCCTAAAGTGGTTGAAGGCTGGGCAGCATCTATCCCGCTTAAACGTGCCGGCGAAACCGAAGACGTAGCCAACGCATGCGTATTCTTAGCTTCTGACATGGCAACTTACATTACCGGCCAGGTTATCCCGGTTGATGGTGGAATGTTGTAGGTGATTTCGAATTTCGAATTTTCAATTTCGAATTTGAGAGAAAGGTGTCATGCTGAGGCTCTCGAAGCATGCGGGCAAAGGCCTTTGAAAATCATATTTAAAACAGCATATTTGGTAATACAGATATGCTGTTTTTTTATGCGGATATTTTTGACCTTATTACTCTGTTCAATTCTTTTTAGCTGTCATGATCCTAAAAGGGATTATCCTATTCCCAATAAAAAAGATATTGATGAAGTTGTAAAAACTGTTATTGTAAGGTATGATTCGCCAGGTCTTGTAATTAATGGAAAGCCTGATACGACTAAATATAGTTCATTGAATAGCTTTCCTTTGTCAGTTGATTTGGCGAAGGTTAGAGTCACATCTTCGGAGCCAGGCTTTACTTATACAGTAAATATTAATGACTTAATTAATCCCTTAAGAACATTCCATTTTAATAAAACTGACTATAATTATCTTCTTTTTCAGAATGATACTTTGCGCCATTTCAAAATAAATAAGGGATTGATATCAAAAAGATTGTTCACGAGCGACGCAGAACGCAAGAATGAAAGAGATAAAGGCAGAAGATTAGTTCGCTTTTATGAGGTTTCTATACCTATTTTTTCACTAAACCAGCAAGAAGCCTACGTACAGTTTAACATTTATTTAGGATTTGAATTAGGTGGAGGATATGCGTTTATTTTAAGAAAGATAAATGGCAATTGGACAATTGTGCAGCAATGGATTACTTGGAAAACCTAATATTAATCCCAACATTATTACACCAAACATTCACAATATTTTTGCATTTTGCACAATAACGTAAAGCGTATTACGTACAACGTCTAACCTTTAAAATGCTGCTATTTTCTATCACTTGGGGAACTGTATCCGGATGGTGGGCGCCTGTTTGCCTGCTACTGGGTTTGTTATATGCCTGGTTAATGTACCGGCAGCCGGTAAACCTGTCAGATAAATTCAGGTACGCGCTTTCTGCTTTCAGGGCCATTGCCGTGTTTTTGATAGCGATGTTGCTGGTGTCTCCGCTCATCAAGTCGACCAATTACCAGCCGCAAAAGCCGCTTATTTTGGTACTGCAGGATAATTCGGAGTCGATAAAACTATTCCCAACCCCAACCGGTAGGGCTTCGAGCGTTGGAAAAGTCTCCCCTACCGGGGGAGATTTAGAGGGGGCTGATAAGGCTGCGGCTTTTGTCGACCAGTTAGGTAACCTCAAAAAACAACTGGGCGACGGATACGAAGTGCAGGAGTTTAATTTCGGGCATGATCTAAGTAACGGGCTATCCGCAACCTTTACCGGCAAGCAAACCAATATGTCGGCAGCTTTACGCCAGTTAAATGACCGCTTTGTTAATCAGAATATAGGCGCGTTGGTAATCGCGTCGGACGGTTTGTATAACCAGGGTGCCGATCCGCAGTATGAAGCGCGCAACTTTAAGACTAATATCTACACCATTGCCTTAGGCGATACCGTTGCTAAACGCGACTTGCTGATAGGCAATGTAAACTACAATAAGACCGCATTTTTAGGTAATGATTTCGAGATAGAGATACTGGCACAAGCTTACCAAAGCAAAGGCGAGACCATGCACCTCAGCATTACCGAAGATGGCCGCCAGGTAAACGCGCAGATCATCCCGGTGACTAACGATGTCTTTAAAAAGATCCTTACCGTTAAACTGAATGCCGATAGAAAAGGCATCCACAAATTTAATATCAGCATTATCCCGGTAAAGAACGAGCTATCCACACAAAATAATACCGAGACTATTTATGTTGAGGTGCTGGATGCCAAACAAAAGATACTGCTATTATACGATGCCGCGCACCCGGACATTACCGTAATTAAACAAGCTATCGAGGCTAATAAAAATTATGAGCTAAAAACCAGCTTTACCACAGATATCGCTTCGCTAAAACTAAGCGACTATAGCCTGATCATGCTGTACCAACCATTAACAGGCACGTTTAGCAGCCTAAAAGAATTAATAGCCAAAGGCAAAACGCCGCTATGGTATTTCTTAGGCGCACAAGCTGATATTTCGGGCTTTAACTCGGCGCAAACGCTTACCCATATTAGCGCGGCCCGGTTAGAAATGCAGGAAGTATTTGCACAGCCTGCTGCTGAGTTTACCTCATTTGTATTAACCGACTCTACCCTACAAAAGATAAGTAAGATGCCTCCATTACAGGCTCCATTTGGCACTTATACTTCAACAAGCACCAATGGTGTGTTGTTCAAGCAAAAGATAGGTGAGGTTGCCACCAGTTACCCGCTATTGTTATTTGGCGATGATAATGGCCACCGGATAGGTGTCCTTACCGGCGAGGGTTTATGGCGCTGGCAGCTAACCGAATTTCAAAACTATGGTAACCATCACGCTATAGAAGAATTATTTAGCCAGAGTGTACAATACCTTACCGCCAATGCCAGCAGGCAGCGTTTCAGGGCCTATCCGTCAAAAAATATTTTTGATGAGGGTGAGAACGTATTGCTCAATGCTGAACTCTACAACGATGCGCTGGAACTGGTTAATACGCCCGATGTAAAGATCGAACTAAAAAATACCGATGGCAAGAACTACAGCTTCCTGGCTACCCGCAACGGGCAAAGCTACCAATTGGATGCGGGTACCTTGCCGGTGGGCGAATATACTTATACTGCTACCACCAAATTAGGCAACCATCCATTCAATGCCGGCGGGCAATTAACCGTTAAACCATTGAACCTGGAGATTAGGCAGAGCGCGGCTAATCACCAGCTATTAAAAAACATGGCTAAAGAAAGCGGTGGCGTTATGCTGCAACCATCAGAGATAAACCGCCTGGCCGACTTGATCCGCAAGAACGAAAATATCAAAACCCTGGTTTACGAGGATAAGCATTACAGCGATATGATCGACGTTAAATGGATCTTCGTACTGATCCTGGCTTTATTAAGCATAGAGTGGTTTTTAAGGAAGCGTGAAGGCGAGGTGTAAGCCCGTTAGTATTCTCGGCAACGATTGCATAGTTTTAATTGGATATATTTTAATATTCAGGCTGATAGGGCTAATTTTAGATACCAATTAAGATCAGATTCATGTACAAATTCCTAAATAAACGCGAAGGTCACTCGCCTTTTTTCCAATTATTCATTTTACTGTTATTGATCGTGCCTGTTATTAAAGCCGATGCACAACAAGCCGCTGCGCCTGTTAAGCAAGCTGCACCGGCCGTTTTACCAGGCAAAGGCCCTGCCGAATTTGATTTCTTTTATGCCGGCGAAGCCAAGCACCGTAAAATGTATATCGTGCGTAAAGGCAAGATCGTATGGTCATACATTGATACGTTGGGTAAAGGCGAGATAAGCGACGCGGTATTGATGAGGAACGGGAACGTATTGTTTGCTCACCAGTTTGGTGTTACACTTATCGACAAAAACAAAAACGTACTGTGGAACTATGACGCGCCAAAAAATCATGAAACGCATACCGCCCAGCCAATAGGTAACGACCATGTGGTCTTTATTCAGAATGGCGATACCGCTAAACTGTTCGTGATGAATATCAAGACCAATACTATCGAGCGCCAATTTATCCTGCCAACTAAAGGAACAGGCACGCATGGCCAGTTCAGGCACGCCCGTTTAACCAGAGACGGCAACATCCTGGTAGCGCACATGGACCTGGGCAAGATCCGCGAGTATGATATTGATGGCAAACAATTGTTATCTATCGATATGCCGGGCATTTGGTCTGTAGAGCCATTGAAGAATGGCAATATACTGGCCTGCGGCCATGAAGGGCACAGAACCTCATTTACGCGCGAGGTTAACCGCAAAGGCGAAGTGGTCTGGGAGTATATGATGAGCGATATGCCGGATTACCAATTTCCAGAACCGCAGATTGCTACAAGATTAGCTAATGGCAATACCCTGATCAATAACTGGTTTAACCAATGGGATAGCAAGCTTGATCCGGCTAACCTGCAGGTGCAAGCCATACAGGTTACACCCGCTAAAAAAGTGGTATGGGCATTGCGTTCATGGACTGCGCCTATGAATCTTGGCCCGTCAACTACCATACAGTTGTTAGATGATGCTAACGCGATAACAGAAAACGTACACTTCGGTAATATAAAATAAGTTTAGTACCCCTGTTAATTTAAGTTGTGCCTTGTCGGTTTAAAATCCGGCAGGGTTTTTTTATGCAATATCTTTAATGTATGTTGATAAAGAGCTGTTTGTGTATAAAAATAAATTTTTTAGGCCGTGAAACCTTTTACATTTAATCCAGTCTTAATGTTTAAATAACATACATTGATCACTTTTGTAAAAACCCGGTAACATGCATTTTGAATACGCATATATGGTTGTAATAATATTACTGGTATCAGTAGTTTTATTTTATATAAGTCCATATGAACTTACAGTTAACGAAGAGGAAAGCGAAGATTAAGCGGTTAACTCTAAATACATTCCAATCTTATCCGGTAAAATTACCGGACGCAACATACTCCCCAAAAAACTTTCATGGCAAAACGCGAAGTTGATATAGTGATCATATCTGATGTGCATTTGGGTACTTATGGCTGTCATGCCAAAGAGTTGCTTAAATACCTTAAAAGCATCAAACCCAAAATGTTGATCCTTAACGGCGACATTATTGATATATGGCAGTTCAGCAAAAACTATTGGCCCGAAGCACACATGAAAGTGGTGCGCCGCATACTAAAGTTTGTTACCGAAGGCGTACCCGTATATTATCTTACCGGTAACCACGACGAAATGCTGCGCAAGTTTGCCGATTTTGACCTGGGATCATTCAAACTGCTAAACAAAGTGGTATTGAACATCGACGGAAAAAAAGCCTGGATATTTCACGGTGATGTGTTTGATGTTACCATGCAGCACTCTAAATGGCTGGCCAAACTGGGTGCTGTTGGTTATGATACGCTGATCTTGCTAAACAGTTTAACCAACTGGTTCTTAACTGCTTTAGGGCGCGAAAAGATGAGCTTCTCGCAAAAGGTTAAAGCTAAGTTTAAAGATGCGGTAAAATTTATTAACCAGTTTGAGCAAACCGCTGCCGATCTGGCTGTGGCTAAAGAATACCAGTATGTAATTTGCGGGCATATCCATCATGCCGAAATAAGAGAGATGACCGCTACAGATAACCCGGGCAAGGTTTTATACCTTAACAGCGGCGACTGGGTAGAGAGCCTTACCGCGTTAGAGTATCATAATGGCAAATGGGAGATCTTTAAATATAACCCCGACGATTTCAAAAAAGAAAGCGACGACGATGACCAAACCGATGCCGAAGATTTGGACGCCAAGTTGGATGTAAACTTGTTATTGGAAAGATTTAAACAAGAAGCGTCTTAAAAATTTTTTGCAAGCGTTTATCTTTATTAACTTGCTGGCGCTATTCAATGAAGATATTATACGCCATACAAGGAACAGGAAACGGGCACATCAGCCGCGCACGAGAGATTGTTCCGTTGCTCCAGCAATACGGCGAACTTGATCTGCTGGTAAGCGGCACCGAAGCCGAAGTTACCCTGGCACAGCCCTTAAAATATAGGTTTCATGGATTTAGCTTTGTGTTTGGCACCGATGGCGGGGTGGATAAGTGGGCCACCTACAAGATCATGAACCTGCGCCGAATGTGGCGCGATATGCACAGTCTGCCGTTAAAAGATTACGATCTCATCATTAATGATTTTGAACCGGTAAGTGCCTGGGCCTGTAAGCTGCAGAAGATACAATCAGTATCATTAAGCCATCAGTGTTCATTCATTTCGCCTAACACACCGCGACCGCGTACCGGTATGTTTAATTATGGCCCGCTGATACTAAACAATTATTCGCCTACTACGCATCATATCGGGTTTCATTTTGAGCGGTATGCTGATTTTATACATACGCCCGTTATTCGCAGCGAGATCCGTAAACTGCAAACCACCAACCTGGGCCATTACACGGTTTACCTGCCGGCATACGACGATAAAAAGCTGGCCAAATATTTAAACCAGACAGATGTACACTGGCATGTGTTCTCCAAACGGCAAAAAACAGCTTACACTGATGGTAATGTACAGGTCATTCCGGTAAATAACGAGGGATTTAATGTTAGCCTGGCCAGTTGCGACGGATTGCTTACCGGCGGTGGTTTTGAAGGCCCTGCCGAAGCCCTGTTCTTGCAAAAGAAAGTAATGATGATACCCATGCAAGGGCAGTATGAACAACAATGCAATGCCCTTGCCGCTTCAAAGATGGGTGTGCCCGTGCTACGCGCCATTGATACCCATTTTGTAAAGCACTTAAACAACTGGATAAAAGCCGAAGATAGGGTATGGGTCAATTTTCCCGACGATACCGCGCAGATAGTAGATGATATGGTGAAAAAGTTTGCGAGGTAGCCCCCTCTAAATCTCCCCCGGTAGGGGAGACTTTTAATAAATTATTTGACACGATATATAAACCCTCCCTTCCGGATAGGGTTTGGGAGGGGCTGACTGATATTTTGCTTCATATTTCTTCATCCCCTCTTTTTCTGCTAATATTGCAGTCATGATAAACGTGTTCAGAAACTATAATCCCATTAATATTTTATGGCTGGCCGTTTTATTGTTTTTTCTGCGGATAGGGTATGCGCTTAACTCTCCACCTAAATTAGAATTCACCTATCTTGAACCTTTTGCCAGGTTATTAATGCCGGGCGCTTCGCAGTATGCCTTTCCGCCATCGGTTGATATATTTTTGGCAGGGGTACTGGTGTTTATACAGGCATTACTGGTTAACAGGTTGGTAAATCAATATAGTTTACTAAGTAAACCCAGCTTTTTGCCCGCGTTAATGTATATCACGCTGTCGGGTTTATTTACGCCGTTTTTGGTGTTAAGCCCACCATTAATCTGTAATTTTTTGCTGATATGGATGCTGCATAAATTATTCGGGCTTTATAAAGGTGAGGATGTTAATTCTATCGCTTACGACCTGGGGATGATTGTAGCCATAGGCTCATTGATCTATCTGCCATTTATTTATTTGTTTTTAGCCATATGGGCAGGATTGCTGTTGTTCAGGCCGTTTAACTGGCGCGAGTGGGTAATAGGTATCATGGGATATGCCACTATTTTTTTCTTTTTAGCAGTTGCTTATTATCTGAGCAATAACCTATCCATATTTTATACCATCTGGACACCATTAACCACTAAATTTCCTACGCACGTTAATATCAATTATTATAATTACCTGCTGCTTATACCGGTAATTTTAATATTTATTTTGGGGGTGGTAAAAATACAGCAGATATTTTTCAGGAGTTATGTACAGGTACGCAAATCGTTCCAGTTACTATTTATTGTTTTTCTGATAACAGGGCTATCCTTTTATGTAAAGGCTCAATTTAGCCTGACACACTTTCTGCTATGCACCATCCCGCTTGCGGTGTTTTTTGCCTACTATTTCCTGCATGCTACCGCGCGTTGGTTTTATGAAAGTTTATTTTTTATACTGCTGGTAAGTATAGTTTATTTTCAGTTTAACACTTTTTAACTTTTACATTCGTTCAAATTTCGGCTGTTATATTAGATTTGTAGCCAGAAACGGTTATAGACTGTTGTATGGTCTTTAACAAACATTAAATTAAATAGCAGATGAAATTTGGAGTTGTAATATTTCCGGGGTCTAATTGTGATGAAGATATCATTCACGTATTAGAAAAAATAATGGGTCAGGAGGTTGTTCGCCTATGGCATAAAGATCATGACCTGCAAGGTGCCGATTTTATTATACTACCGGGTGGTTTCTCTTTTGGCGATTACCTGCGCTCTGGTGCTATAGCCCGTTTTTCTCCAATTATGCAGCAAGTAATACAGTTTGCCAATAACGGCGGTTATGTAATGGGTATTTGCAATGGTTTTCAGATATTGACCGAAGCCGGTTTGTTACCGGGCGCGTTATTACATAACAACAACCGTAAATTTATTTGCCGCAATATTTACATGAAGCCGCAAACTGCCAAGTCATTAATTACCGCTCAGATTGATCCGCAAAGGGCATTGAAAATACCGGTAGCGCATGGCGAAGGCAATTATTTTGCAGAGCCTGATGTATTGAAAGCATTAAATGATAACGACCAGGTATTGTTTAGATATTGCGACGAAGCTGGTAATATTACTGCCGATGCTAACCCCAACGGATCAATCGAAAATATAGCAGGAGTAACCAACATTACCCGTAATGTTTTTGGCTTTATGCCACACCCTGAGCGTGCTGCCGACTCACTATTGGCTAATGAGGATGGTTTGGCTATTTTTGAATCTATATTATCAATGGTAAAAGCCTGATGGCCAATTTGGTTATCGATATAGGGAATACTTTTACAAAGGCAGCCATCTTTGACCATAACGAATTAGTTTACACCGAACACTATACAGCGCTTACTACAGAAATACTGGATGATTTGTTAGCCAATTACACTATTGATAAGGCTATCATATCATCCGTAAAAAAACAGACTGACAGTTGGGAAGCGCACCTGAAACAAAAGACGCAGCTAATTTACTTTAATGCCGCAATGACCAAAGGTATTTATAACCATTATCGTACACCACAAACATTGGGGCTTGACAGGTTGGCAGCTGTAGTAGGTGCAAATTATCTGTATCCGCAAAAAAACAACCTGGTAATTGATGGCGGTACATGCATAACTTATGATTGGGTAGATACTGACGGAAATTATTTTGGCGGGAGTATATCACCCGGATTAAATATGCGTTATAATGCACTGAACCATTATACTGCAAACCTGCCGGTTGTTAAACAGGATACCGGCTTTGAGAAAAACAGCGGCGACGACACAGAAACTGCAATCAGATCGGGCGTGCAAAATGGGATAAAATTTGAATTGCTTGGTTTTATTGAAAGCTACGCTACTGATAAAAATGAACTAAATATTGTACTTACCGGAGGCGATAGTATTTTTTTTGATACCCTGTTAAAAAATAGCATCTTTGCCCCCTGTATAAAAAATGAACCTTACCTGGTTCTTAAAGGATTAAACGCAGCTACACTAAAGCATAATGATTAAATATACTAAGCTCTTTATAACATTTTTATTGGCAGTTATTGTATCTGAGGCCAGATCGCAGTCTACTGCAGGCACCAGTTCGCCATACTCGCAATACGGCCTTGGTGAGCTTACCCCAATGATATTACCGCAAAACCAGGCTATGGGTGGTATTTCTACCGGTACCAACATGATTAACCGTTACATGAGCATTAACCCTCAAAATCCGGCTTCGTATGGTGCAATAGGCGTTACCGCTATTGATGCAGGTATTTCAATTAATAGTGTTTCTTTAAGCCAAAGCGGGCAATCGTCACAACGTAATTCAAACTTCAGCTTAAACCATGTGAATTTTGCTATACCGGTTAGCCATACATCAGCAATAAGTTTTGGTTTGATGCCTTACAGCCAGGTTGGGTATAATTATACAAAAACCAGTAAAGGCTTTGGTACAGGATCGCCTGTTGATACCAACGTTGTAAATAATATCTATAGCGGCGAGGGTGGTTTATCCAAAGCTTACTTTGGTTACGGTTTTACCATAGCCCGTAATTTGCTGTTAGGTGCCAACATATCTTACATATTTGGTAATATAAAACATTATCAGCAGGTAGAAATGCCGCAATATTTCGGCACCTTAAATACCGCTGTCGAGCGTACTAACGCCATAGGCGGCATGGGTTATGATATTGGTGCCCAGTATGTGCTTGACCTTTCTTTATCAAGGCATATTGTTTTTGGTTATTCAGGGTCTTTACGTTCTGCGCTTAATTCAAAAAGCAGTTATATTGTTAGTCACTATACCTATGATGCCAGTGGAAATAAAGGTGTTAACGTAGATTCTGTTATTAACCAGCAAAATGTTTTGAGTAAAGTACAGTTGCCACGTATTCATCATTTTGGTATATCTTACCAGCAGGATCTTAAATTCCTGGTAGGTGCTGATTATAGCATAGGCAATTGGTCTGACCTTACTATTGGGGGCGTTAACCAGGGCATGTCTAATACCAGTACCTTGAATGTTGGCGGGCAGTATACCCCAAACATAAACTCTATTCATAACTACCTGGCAACGGTTGATTACCGTTTAGGATTTATACTCGATAAAACCTACTTTAATGTGGCCAACCCATCGGGTGGCGGTTTTACTAATATTACAGCCAAGGCAATTACCCTGGGGGTAGGTATGCCGCTTAGAGGGGCAAATACAAGTTTCTATAAAATGAACCTATCTGCCGAGATTGGCCAGCGTGGTACTTTAAGTAATGGCCTTGTAAAAGAAAATTATGTGAACTTCCGTATAGGCTTTACGCTTAACGACAGGTGGTTCCAACGTTATAAATTTGATTAATTTAATAATGCGTAGTGTGGCAAAACAGGTATCCTCATTCTTGTTGCCGGCATTGCTTTTTGGCACGATGCTTTTAAGCGCGTGCGAAAATGATTTAAATAAGATCAAAGAAATATCCGCAAAATTTGCCAGCTTGCCTGTTGATACAGCTAAAGGTGTTGAAGTGATTTACAGCGATTCGGCCATTATTAAGGGTACCATGAACACTCCTTTAATGATTAATTATAGCGGCGCGAAAGCTTATCGTGTTATGCCCAGGGGGGTAAAAGTTACTTTTTTTGATCATAATTCGAAGGAGAGCGGTAATATCGTTGCCGATTCTGCCGTATATAAGGAAAGCGAAAAGCTTGTAGAATTTTATAAACACGTAGTTGCTACTGATATTAGCGGTAAAACTTTCAAATCAGAAGAACTGATATGGGATATGACAAAAAAAACAATCTATTCCAATAAAGCTGTTGAAATGACAAACCCTGCCGGGGATGTGATGTATAGTACCAATTTCAAGAGCGATGAGAGTTTTAATAACCCGGTTTGGGAGCAGGCGCATGGGGTTCTTTGGGTTGCCGGAAACGCATTAAAATAAGTCTGGTTTCACTATATAAAATTGTATGATAAAATTTTACTAAAAATTGTATCTTGCGCCCTCTTTTTGAGAGTTTAAATTTAATTAAATAAGAATATGGCTGTAATGGGTTATCTGCGCGACCGGATGGGTAAAATTGTCGCAGGTGTAATAGGTCTTTCACTTGTTGCTTTTATTGCTACAGAGGCAATTAAGAGTGGCGGATCTTTTTTTAAAGGTGAGAATAATGAAATAGGTTCTGTTGGCGATGAAAAAATACCAGCCGATGCCTTTAATGCAGCTGTTGAGCAAAACACAGCGCAATTTAAGCAACAATCAAATCAGGGGCGTGTTACGCCGCAAATTACCAGCTATATCCAGGAAAATACCTGGAACCAGTTTGTTAGCCGTGCAATAATTAAAAAAGAGGTTGATAAGTTAGGCCTGACCGTAAGTCTTAATGAACAAAACTCCATGATAACCGGTAGCAATCCAAGCCCGCAGGTTGTACAAGCATTTACAGACCCGCAAACCGGAAAATTTGATCCAAGCAGTATAGCTAACGCTATGAATGCTATGAAAACGTTAAAAGACGGCGATCCGCAAAAAGAAAAATGGTTTGATTTTGTAAAGCAGTTAATTGAAGGCAAAGTAGCCGAGAAATATATGGCTTTGGTAACTACCGGCTTATATGCTAACTCGCTTGATGCTAAAGATAGCTATGAATCAAAAAACAAATTGGCTAACTTTAAATATGCGGTTTTAGATTATGCATCTATACCTGACAGTAAAGTTACCTTAACTGATGCTGATTATAAAACATATTATGATGAGCATAAAGGCGAGTTTAAAAATCAGCAGGAATTAAGAAGCATTAACTATGTTAGCTTTAATGCAGCACCGTCAAAAGCTGATTCTGCAGTTATAAAAGAGCAGTTAAATAAATTGTTGCCTGAGTTTGTGGCAACCAAAAACGATTCGCTATTTGTACAGATCAATGCAGAAACAAAAACGCCTATCACTTACCACCGTAAAGGCGAATTGGAGCCTGTATTGGATAGCGTCATATTTAAAGAGTCGGCAGGATTTATTTACGGCCCATACCAGTCAAACGGTAGCTACAAACTATCAAAATTAGTTGAAGCACGCATGAGCCCGGATTCTGTTAAAGCGAGACATATTTTAATTACCCCGACAGAAAGCGGTGGTACTATTGAAAAAGCGTTGGCAAGAGCAGATTCATTGAAAAAACTAATTGAATCAGGCAAAAGCACATTTGCAGCATTAGCCCCGGTATTTTCGGTTGATAAAGCATCAGGCAGTAAAGGTGGCGAATTAGGTACTTTTGGCCGTGGTGCAATGGTGCCTGCTTTTGAAACGGCTGTATTTAATGGCAAAAAAGGCGATATAAAGATTGTTACTTCACAATTTGGTGTTCACCTGGTAGAGATCGAAGATCAAAAAGGATCATCGAAAGTAGTAAAGGTAGCTACAGTTGATAAATTATTATCTGCCAGCAGTAGTACACAAACTGCAGCTTACAGTAAAGCACAGACATTTTTAGCTGCTCTTAATAAAGATAACTTTGCTGCAGAAGCAAAGAAAGCTGGTTTGAAAGTTCAGAATGCTGACGATATTACCGGTATCGCTTCAAGCCTTCCGGGCCTTACCGAAGCGCGCGACCTGGTAAGATGGGTTTATAAAGCAGACAAAAATGACGTGTCAGACCAGGTATTTACCGTAGGCGATCAATACGTTGTTGCACAAGTGTCGCAAGTTAAGCCTAAGGGCACTTTAACATTGGATATGGTTAAAGACAAAATTAAACCGGCGGTATTGAACCAGGTAAAAGGTAAAATGTTAACCGATAAATTTACTGCTGCGGCAGCGGGTTCTTCTTCTATCGATCAGATAGCGCAAAAAGCCGGCGCCAAAGTTGTACCAATTCAAAATATAGTTTTAGCTAACCCGGTTATCCCAGGTTCATCAGCCGAATATAAAGTGATAGGTACAGTATTTGGTTTGCAACCTAATAAAATATCAAAACCAATTGATGGTTTGCAAGGTGTTTACGTAGTAGTGGTTGATAGCTTTATTAACCCTGCGCCACTTACTAACGCTGTTAGAGAGAAAGAGCAAATTGTTCAGATGGTGGCCCAGCGTGCGCAAGGACAGCTGTTTGAGGCCCTGAAAGATAAGGACAATGTAAAAGATAACAGAGCTAAGCTGTTATAGACAATATTTAAAGTAATTTTGCATCCGGGATAACGTTATTATTACGTTATCCCGGATTTTTATTTAACAGCAAAATGGAAATACAAGAAAATTTTGTGAATAAGGTGGCCCAAAGTGGTTTGGTTACTTTAGACCCGGCAGATTTTTATGCGCCCGGCGATAGGGTTGTCTATGATATTAAAGACAATTTATTCCAGGGGTTGATATTGCGTGAGAAAGATTTCAGAGAGTTTGTTAAAGAGCATGATTGGGCACAATACCAGGATAAGAACGTAGCGGTTACCTGCACTGCCGACGCGATAGTACCGGCATGGGCCTATTTGCTGTTAGCTAACCGGATGGCTCCATACGCGCGTGAGGTGGTGTTTGGCGACGCGGAAGTTTTAGAAACCGTATTGTTTGTAAAAGAAATAGCCAAATTAGATGTAGAACAATACCGCGACCAACGCCTGGTTATAAAAGGTTGCGGTGATATTGATGTGCCGGTATCGGCTTACGTTGAGTTGGGGAAAAAATTAACGCCGGTTGTAAAAAGCCTGATGTTTGGCGAACCATGCTCAACCGTACCTATTTATAAAAAAAGGGATTAATGATTTGTTTTTTGTAATTAGCATTTGATGAACAAATACTTCCTTCTTACTGCACTGTTCTGCCTATTTTTTACTGCCGGGTTTAGCCAGGTTGCTAAAGATATTAATGAACCGGTTTTTAAAGCCGGCGAGCAATTAAGCTATAAATTCAAGTATGGTATCTTTACCGGCGCCGAAGGTGAACTAAAGGTAGAAGACGGAGAAAAGATTAACGGGCATCCAACATACCACTTAGTTGCTGATGGCAAAACCGCGGGGACGTTCGATTTTTTTTATAAAGTACGTAACCGTTATGAAAGCTATATAGACCGCACAACATTAGTGCCCTACCTTTATACAGAAAACCGGAGGGAAGGAAGCTGGAAACATACAGACAAGGTAACCTTCTATCCCGAAACAGGAAAGATAATGGCAAATAAAGGAGTATTTCAAGCTAAAGGGAATGTTTTTGATTTTGTATCGGCCTATTACTACGCCCGTGGTGTTGATATGTCAAAAATAAAGGTAGGCGATAAGTTTGATCTGCCTTATTTCCTGGAAGACGGCATCTATACGCTAACGGTAACGTATATAGGTAAAGAGGTAGTAAAAACAGATATCGGTAAATTTAATTGCCTTAAATTTAGTCCTACAATTATAGCTGGCCGTATATTCAGGAAAAACAGTAAGCTGTATTTGTGGATCACCGACGATAGCAACCGCATACCCGTAAAAGCTAATGTTGAGCTGATAGTGGGTAGCGTAACCATGGAAATTACAGGTGCAAAAGGGCTTAAATACGCTTTGAATCCTATAACTAAATAAAAGCCCCCTCTAAATCTCCCCCGGTAGGGGAGACTTAAATTGTTTACGGGGAGCTTTGTTAACTAAATAAAATAATAATGATTGAGGTTGGCAGTGTTTTAGTACATGAAGATGTAGTAAAAGAAAATTTTGTGTGTAATTTAACTAAGTGCAAAGGTGTTTGCTGCCTGGAAGGCGATTCGGGTGCGCCTTTGAATCATGACGAATTACATATCCTGGAGGAGATCTATCCGAAGGTAAAACCCTACATGACCGAAAAGGGTATAAAAACCATTGAAGAAGTAGGCGCCTACGTAACCGACTTTGAAGGCGATTATACCACCCCCTGTGTTGATGTAAATAAAGAATGCGCCTATGTTACCTGGGAAGGCGGCATTACCAAATGCGCTATTGAAAAAGCATATGAAGAAGGGGCTGTCGACTGGAAGAAACCCATCTCATGTCACCTGTACCCCATCCGTATTACCAAATATCCTGAGTTTGATGTGCTGAATTATGACCGGTGGAGCATTTGCAGCCCGGCCTGTAGTTTTGGCAACGAGTTAAAGGTGCGCGTACATGAATTTTTGAAAGATCCGCTTATCAGAAAATATGGCGAAGAGTGGTACCATGAACTGGAAGATGTAATAGCCGGAATTTAACCATCATTTAATAAAGCCCCTTTCCCGCTTAATTAGTGACTGATTTTACAATAAAATTGGATAATATTGCAGTTTGTAATTATTTACTAAGCCATAATGAAAGTAGCTTTAATAACAGGTATTACCGGGCAGGATGGTGCCTATCTTGCAGAGTTTTTATTAAAAAAGGGTTATGAGGTGCATGGTGTTAAAAGAAGATCATCTTCATTTAATACAGACCGTATAGACCATCTTTATCATGACCCGCATGAGCCTAATGTTAAATTCAAACTGCATTATGGTGATCTTACCGACTCAACTAATTTAATTAGGTTAATACAAGAAGTACAGCCAGACGAGATCTATAACCTGGGTGCCATGTCGCATGTACAGGTAAGTTTTGAAACACCGGAATACACTGCTAATGCCGATGGCATAGGTACACTACGTATATTAGAAGCAGTAAGAATATTGGGCCTTATAGAAAAGACCCGCATTTACCAGGCATCAACATCAGAACTTTATGGATTGGTACAAGCCGTACCGCAAAGCGAAACAACACCGTTCTATCCACGCTCGCCTTATGCTGTAGCCAAACTATATGGTTATTGGATAATTGTTAACTATCGTGAAGCGTATAAGATGTTTGCCTGCAATGGTATCTTATTTAACCATGAGAGCCCCATACGCGGCGAAACTTTTGTTACGCGTAAAATTACACGTGCGGCATCAAAGATTGCCCTGGGGCTGCAAAACTGCCTTTATATAGGCAACCTGTCAGCACAGCGTGATTGGGGTCATGCCAAAGACTATATAGAAGCCATGTGGCTGATGCTGCAACAGGATAAACCAGAAGACTATGTTATTGCTACCGGTGTAACTACTACCGTAAGAGATTTTATAAAAATGGCCTTTGCCGAATTGGGTATAGAGGTTGAGTTTAGTGGCAAGGATGAAAACGAGCGCGGAGTAATTATTGATGTAGACAAACAAATGGCGGCTGATTTGGGTTTAAATACCGAAAACTTAAAAATGGGCCAAACCGTAGTTAAAGTTGATCCTAAATATTTCAGACCTACCGAGGTTGATCTGTTAATAGGCGACCCGACTAAAGCACAAACACAATTAGGCTGGAAACCTAAATATGACCTGCAGGCACTGGTTAAAGATATGATGGAATCAGACCTGCATTTGGTTAAAAAAGACGATTACCTGAAAAAAGGCGGCTTTAAAACATTGAACTATTTCGAATAATCTACTCACGAATAAAAACAATCTGCATGAAAAAAATACTGGGCAGCATACTGTTGCTTTTATTGTTTGCTAAAGTTGGTATGGCCCAGGCCCAATACCTGCCTTACTCTTATCAATTTTATCAAAAGTTTAATGAGGATCTGTATTCAACAAAAACCAGGATACATACCGCGTTAAAACCATTTATAATTGATGGCGACCTTAAGCATAAGTATGATTCGTTAATGAATGTTGGGGTTGACACCAGCAGACACCATAGCTGGGCATACCGCAAATTATTTAATGAGCATTTGATAGATGTAAAAGCACCCGATTATAGTTTCTATGCTGATTTCCTGCCTGATCTTACAATAGGAAAAGACTTTTCTGACAAAAAAACTACCTGGTTAAACACTCGTGGTTACCAGTTGGGCGGTAATATTGGCGATAAATTCTCTTTTTACTCAAGTGGGTATGAAAACCAGGCTGTGTTCCCTCAATATATCACTACTTACATTAACCAGGTTGGTATAGTGCCTGGAAGCGCGTATGATAGGAGCTTTGGCAAACCAACCAAAGATTGGTCGTCTGTAAGTGCTATAGTATCTTACACACCCGTAAAATATTTGAATATTACCATGGGCCATGATAAGACCTTTATTGGCGATGGTTATCGGTCTGTATTGATGTCAGATTATGCGTCAAGCTATCCTTTTTTTAAATTAACGGGCAATTTGGGTAATGTAAGATATATGGCCATGTGGTCATACATGACAGACCCTGCAACACCTTCATCAAGTTATGCTAATGGCTACAACCGTAAATGGGGTGTGTTTCATTATTTGGACTGGAACGTGAGTGACAGACTATCGTTAGGCTTCTTTGATGCAGTAATTTGGGCCGATAGAGATTCTGCTACCAATGTCCGTCGCGGATTTGATCCGGCCTATGCTAACCCTGTTGTATTTTTAAGGCCAATTGAGGCATCGAATGGTTCGCCTGATAATGCCTTGATAGGCTTTACAGGAAAATATAAAGTTACCAATGGCATTACAGCTTACGGACAGTTTCTGTTAGACGAATTTAGGGCTGAAGATTTCTTTTCAGGTAAGGGAAGTGTTAAAAATAAATATTCCTGGCAATTAGGAGTAAAAGGTGCCAACCTGCTAAATGTTAAGTCGCTAAATTATTTGGTAGAGTATAACGGAGCGTTGCCATATACCTATTCAGAAACTCTGGCCATAAAAAATTACAGCGAAGAAGGCGAGCCCCTGGCGCACCCGTTCGGCGCTAACTTTAAAGAAGTGGTAGGTATACTTAATTACAGCTACAAACGGTTCGACTTTACCGGTGAGGTCGACTACGGATACTACGGCCTGGATATCAACGGACTGAATTATGGCAAAGATATTTTTAAAGTATACGTAGATCCGGCGCGATTATACGGTAACTACATAGGGCAGGGCCTAACTACTAAAATGACCTATGTGGAAGGTAAAGTAGCCTACATGCTTAACCCTAAATATAATTTAAGAATAGAATTGGGTGGAGTTTACCGCAAAGAAAGCAATACCCAGTTTAACGATAAAACAACCATGGTTACCATAGGCCTGCGCAGTTCATTCAGAAATATTTACAATGATATTGCCAGTTATAAGGCGCATTAGAAGATTAGAGATTAGAGATTAGAGATTAGAGATTAGAGATTAGAGATTAGAGATTA
>JAZKCG010000015.1:0-3795 GCA_040388175.1 Bacteroidota bacterium
TATAGTTACCGTAAGCGGCCTACAATGTGATAATTATCAGGTCTTTAATTGGTTAGTACCAATGTAAATAAAATGTTACAAGATGCGAAGAAGTGTTTTTAGAAAATGACTTATAAGTAGGTAAATGGTAGTGGTCGCACACAACTAAAAAGCCCAAACGGTTATCGTTTGGGCTTTTGGCTATGCACCATGTCATTACAATGATATGGTATTATAAAAGGCTTACTACTGCACCGTATACCGGTACACTTGCCTGGCTAATAAACCATCGGCATTAATGCCTTCAATAATAACGCGATAGGTACCAACCTGGTCGCCGTTATAGTAGCTTATTTTGGTTTGCCCGGTTTGTCCGGTTAATACCCGTGGGTTCCAGTAAACGGTACTGCGCAGGTCGGCTGCCGGTGGATTATAAGCCGGGTTATCATATTTAGGCGAATAGAACTCCTTGGTATAATCATAACCTTTAGGTGAATAATGAACAACCGATGGGCTGACCTGGTATCTGAAAGCTCCATTTTTGGTGAATATAGCTAATACCGGTGGCGGCGACCCACCACCAACATATCCCCCTAATAATTTGGCGCTTATGGCAGGGCTTTCATGCGAGGTGTAGATCCTATCAATATTACTGGTATTGTCTATAAATATCGACTGGTACTCGCATGGCCCGATGATCATCCTGTCTATCATTACTATATACCGTTCTTTTTGAAACATGGGTATCCAGGTAAGGCCGCAATCGTCATTCATAACTTGGTTAAACCTAATACGGCTTCTATACATCTCTTCAAGGCATTCTCTTAAAGTTGTGCAAGGCATCCGGCTATCGGGCCTGAATACTTCATCGGCCTGGCTTTCGGTAATGTTACCCGGGCCAAATTTGGCTTTTGCCGCTTTTATGCGTACTTCTTTTAATAATTGCGCGCGGCCCATCTGGCCTATCTTCTGTAACTCCTGATCTTGTTTCAAGTCATTCTCGACAGATGCTTTGATGGTTTTCGGGATATCAACATTAATATCGCCTATATTGATATTTGGTGTTGTACCTACTTTAGTTACCAGGTCAACTTCGGTATTGATGTTTTTGCCGCCGGTAGCCGTGGTACCCTGTACGGTAAAATCAACTCCGTTGGTTATCAATAAATTTCCAAACTTAAAACGTCCCTCGCTGTCCGTAACGGTATCGGCTGTAAATCTTAATTTATTGTTAATGATAATTACATGGCCGCCTACTACGGGTTTATGGTTATAAGTAGTTAACCGGCCGGTTACGGTGTTTACCAGTTTTTCTGACTTGTACACCGGAGCAGCTATGGCGCCTGTTGCCAGGTTTTTCCAGTTAAAGCGCCTGTATCCCTGGGTAAGCATTAATATATCCAGGTTGGCCCGTGTTTCGTCGGTAGGGTTATAGAAATAGTAGTTGGGTTTTTCTACATAGCCTTTAATATCAGACGTTAACAATAACTGCGAGAAAATGGAGTTTTCGTTAGCTTCGTCAGACGGTACCGCGTTTTCGCTGATAACCGATACCGAAAAATTACCGCCAACGGGTTTGCCTGAGCCATCCCTGGCATTAACATTCAGGTCAACCTTTTCGCGCCTGCTGTAAACTTGTTTTGGGCCACTTATTTTAAGATCGATATTGTCCTGGTTTTGGATAAAGGTTATGCGCTCGTTCAGCGGATCGCCGGTAGGCGAAAATAAAGTGAACTGTAAGATCCCTGACGGGATATCATGCACCGGGAATGCCAGTAAGGTATTTGGGCCAGATACCGCCACTGTAGTGGCAAAATAAACTTTACCTTCTGACTGGCCTATCAGGTTTAACATACGGCTACCACCTTTTAAAGTGGCAGCGGCGGTGCTTATTTTTACCAGTACAGAATCATTTTGGCCGGTATGATAAACAGATAGTACATAACCGTCATCTACTGCGGTGGGCAGGGGCAGGGTGTTTACAGAAGCATCCGGATAGGTTACTTTGGCGCTGTACGTTTTACCTGCTTGGGGAGTTATAAAAAAGTAGCCCATACCTAAATGTTTAACCTCCAGCTGTGCAACCTCTTTACCGGTATTATCTGTTATTGTGCCGGTTACATTGGCACCCAGCCCATTTGCAGCCGTTACTTTAAAGGCTACCCTGCTTTTTACCCCATTTACCAGGTTGCCACTTTCTGGGAAAAACTGGACATCAGTTTGCAGCGAAGCCGTTTTAATAGGGAAGGTTTTAACAACGGATTCATCGCTGGTTATTCTTACTTTAGTAAACAGGTAGTTACTGTTCAGATCGCCGGGTTTGGCATTGGGCAGGTTGATGCTGATCTGTCCGGCAGCATCTGTCTTTGCACCGCCTGTTGTTAATACCTGGTAGCCTTTCTTTAACTCATACCGTACCTCTTTATTGGTAATGGGGTTGCCTTTCGCGTCGGTATATTTTAATATGGCTTTTATTTTTGTTTTGCTGCCATCTTTGGTGTAAACGTAATCAATGGTCGAGAACACGGTATTGGCTATGGAGTTACCTACTGTGAAGGTATGGTCATAAAAATACTCGGGCCCGGCATTGCGCATCCATTGGGTATAGGCGCGGATACGGTAATTACCCTCGCGCACAATATCATCGCCCAAAATAAAATTACCTACAGACATACCCGCTGTAATGGGCAGTTTGAGTTCTTTTGCTATCGAGTCGCCTTCGGTGATCAAGTCGACATACAACGCGCCGCTCACAGCCGATAATTGGTGCTTATCGCCGGTGGTGACATAGCCCTTAAACCAGATGGTATCGCCAACTAAATAATAGGGCTTATCTGTTTGTAAATAAACTTTTTCTTGCGGATTGGTATCAAACCAGTGCTGTAAGGAGGCAACCAGCTTATCCAACGGGTCATCAGCCTTGGGTATAAAAGCCAATAACAGCAAGAACGAACAGCATAAACCTATTATAATAGCAGGCCGTTTATTTAATTTCCGTCCCGGCAGGGTCTCTCGCAGAGGACCCTGCGTTGATTGTGCAACCTCAGGGTTTCCGTTGGAAGACCCTGAGGGGACTATAATAGCAGGCCGTTTATTTAATTTCATTTTTTAGTTGGTTTAGTTTAATACTGTTATCGCCGATACCGCCTGTAGCGTCAACCCCCGATATTTTTACGGTGAATTTATCTTTAATATCTGATGTATAGAACATAACTTTTGCTTTTCCGTTTTGATCGGTGTAAATATTAGGCTGCCAATATATGGTAGACCGATAATCAGGCTCGATCAATTTTGGAGTGATATTATATTTAGGGCTGTAAAATTGCTGAGGATACATTACCGGTAGCGGGCGGTAAGTTACAACACTTGGCGCCCTGTTTCTGAACCAGCCATTTCCACTTTTTGTAGTAATGTCAATTGAAGCGATCTCGGGGGTTATATTAGTAGACACATTCACCCTATTTTCAAGGTATCCTGGTTTGTACAACGGTTTATATATCCAAGGGTCTCCTTCATCCACCAAGCCACGTTTCAAAGAGTCTTGAGAATTTGCTATTTGCCAGCCTTTAAAAACCTTATGAATCCAACTGTAACGAGGTTGTAAGTAGTTGATCATATTACCTTCACTATACATCACTTCCATACCTTTAAATTGAGCTATCTGGAATTTACTGATCTCTTCTATCAGGTCTTCTACAGTTGGTGGCACACCTAACTCTATAGGCAAACCACCCCCGTCAATTAAAATAACCACCATATAATTATTTAGCTTTAAAGTTGGCAGGCCGTTTTCATAAACCACTTTTAAGCCGGGCA
>JAZKCG010000016.1:0-25066 GCA_040388175.1 Bacteroidota bacterium
AAGGATGGCTACTCTTTCAAAACTATAGCTAAAAGATGTGTCCACACAGTAGCCCGTTGGGAGGGTGTAGGGAGGGGTTTAACCAAGCGATAAGAAAATGGCTAAAAATATAATCCCATACAATTCAAAACTAAAACACCTTGCCCGGAAGTTAAGAAAAGACATGACCTTCGGCGAAGTCCTTTTATGGAATGAGTTGAAAGAGGATAAATTCTGGGGATTTGATTTTGACAGGCAACGCTGCATCGACAACTACATTGTCGACTTTTATTGCAAAGAATTAATGTTGGCAATAGAAATTGATGGCATATCTCACAATAACGAAGAAGCTTTTGCAAAGGATGAGATCCGCCAAAAGAAATTAGAAAGTTTGGGTGTTAGATTTGTACGCTTTTCTGAGGGTGAGGTAAAAACTGATATGCTAAATGTTTTGAGAGGTCTTGAAGGAGTAATTATTGAGATTATTAAAAGGGATCCGTCTATAAAACTACCGAAGGGATTCGACTTGAGCGTTTTGGATAGTTAGCGAAACCCCTCCCTACACCCTCCCGTTGGGAGGGAATCGCACAAGGCCTTGCTTTTTAAATACATAATATATGAATACCATCAGCATCGAACAAATCCGCCCTGAACTTACCTGGCGCTTACGTCAGCGGATATTATACCCTGAGTCCAAACTGTATGAGATGGAAATGGACGAGGATAACCACGGCTATCACTTCGGCGCGTTTAAGGATAATGAGTTGGTGGGTGTAGTATCTTTGTTTCAAAAAGGCACAGATTTTCAGTTCCGTAAATTCGCTGTTGATGCGTCGGTACAAAATATGGGGATAGGCAAAACGCTGCTACAATATATCTCAGACTTTGCCATAGCCGAAGGCGCTGAACGCATTTGGTGCAATGCACGCGATACCGCAGTAGCTTTTTATGCCAAATATGGCTTTGTATCAACCGGTGAGTTATTTATCAGAGGCGGTTTTAATTATGAAATCATGGAGATAAGCTTAAAGCCGAAAGACCAAAGCTGAAAGTCAAAACATTATTAAACAAAAAAGCTTTAGGCTTTAGTCTTTTAGCTTTACGCTAAATATTATATTTGCCAAAAGTCCCATACAACGCTATGTCTAAAAAGAAGTCAGATAAAAAAGAACATGTTGCGGTAGTAACAGATAAGTCACTTTCGTTTCTTGAAAAATATATTAATAACGCCTCGCCCACCGGTTTCGAGTGGAAGGGCCAGGAATTATGGTTGGATTACATTAAACCATATGTAGACGATCATTATGTAGACAACTATGGCACCGCTGTAGCTATCATCAACCCAAAAGCCGAATACAAGGTAGTTATTGAGGCCCATGCTGATGAGATCTCGTGGTTTGTTAATTACATTACCAGTGATGGTTTGATCTACGTTATCCGTAACGGTGGTTCAGATCACCAGATCGCGCCATCAAAACGCGTTAATATCCATACTGATAAGGGTGTGGTTAAAGCTGTATTTGGCTGGCCGGCTATCCATACCCGCATGGGCGGCGAAAAGGAAGAAGCCCCATCGCTTAAAAACATCTTTTTAGATTGCGGCGCTACTACAAAAGAAGAAGTAGAGAAACTGGGCATTCATGTAGGTTGTGTAATAACTTATGAGGATGAGTTTATGATCCTGAACGACCGCTACTATGTTGGCCGTGCTTTAGACAATCGTGTTGGTGGCTTTATGATAGCCGAGGTTGCCCGCCTGTTAAAAGAGAACAAAAAGAAACTGCCGTTCGGCCTTTATATAGTAAATGCCGTACAGGAAGAAATTGGTTTACGTGGTGCCGAAATGATAGCGCACCGCATCAAACCTAATGTGGCTATTGTTACCGACGTTACGCATGATACCCAAACCCCAATGATTAGCAAAATAACCCAGGGCGACCTGGCTTGCGGTCGCGGTCCTGTAGTATCCTATGCCCCTGCTGTACAAAACAACCTAAACAAGTTGTTAATGGAAACTGCCGAAAAAGCAGGCATTCCGTTCCAGCGCCAGGCATCATCAAGATCTACAGGAACAGATACAGACGCGTTTGCTTACTCGAACGATGGCGTACCATCGGCCTTGATATCTTTATGCTTGCGTTATATGCACACTACAGTGGAAATGGTGCATAAAGAAGATTGCGATAACGTTATCCGCCTGATCTATGAAGTTTTACTGAATATCAAATCGGGACAAGATTTCAGGTATATTAAATAAACATTATTTTTTTAATCCGAAGTTAAAACACATTGGGTTTTTAGAAATAAAAACCTGATATTTAAACACATATCAAATCACCTTATGTCGAAAAAACCCACCTTATTGATTTTGGCCGCCGGAATGGCCAGCCGCTATGGCAGCATGAAACAAATAGACGGCTTTGGCCCGAATGGCGAAACTATAATTGACTACTCTATCCATGATGCTATTAAAGCAGGATTTGGCAAAATAAGCTTCATTATCCGCGAAGAGTTCTTAGACTCTTTTAAAGCGATATTTGAGCCTAAACTAAAAGGAAGAGTTGAAACAGATTACGTTTTTCAAAGCTATGATTTGAAGCCTTTTGGTATTGATAAAGTTATTGAAAGGGCAAAACCATGGGGAACCGCACACGCTGTATTAGCTGCGCGTAACCAGATAAATGAGCCTTTTTGTGTTATCAATGCTGATGACTATTACGGATATGAAGCTTTCGAAAAAATGGTTGAGTTTTTAACTACCGAGGCTACAGATAGCCAATACTCATTAGTAGGTTACCAGATCGACAAAACTTTGTCTGATTACGGTTCAGTATCGCGCGGTGTTTGCGAGGTTGACGCTAAAGGCGACATGACCGAAGTAAATGAGCGTACCGAAGTTTATTTTAAAGAAGACGGCAGCGTAGCCTACAAAGACGCTACAGGCGAGCATCCGCTACCAAACGACAAACGCGTATCTATGAATTTCTGGGGATTCACTCCCGCTGTATTTAAACAAAGCGAAGAAATGTTTAAGCGTTTTGTGGAAGCTAATGCGGACAATCCTAAAGCAGAGTTCTTTATCCCGTTGGTTGCCGACGAACTTATCAAGACCGGCCAGGCCGCATTTAAAGTGATCCCGACTGCTTCAAAATGGTTTGGTGTAACTTATAAAGAAGATAAGCCTATTGTACAGGCCAGCATATCTGCACTGGTTGAGAACGGAACCTATCCGGCTAACCTTTGGGCATAAGTCTTTCCAAATATTAAAGGAAAATCCTGCTTAACAGCGGGATTTTTTTGTTTATAGCCATAATTAGATAGATGCTGAACTTATTAGCAAATCATGTACATTTGCCGTATGAAGTTTTTATGCGTATTGTTTTCGCTCATGGTAATGCTGTTAACAGTAAGGCCATGTTGTGCAGATAATTGTGCAGCTAAAACCACCGCCGGCAAGTCCGCATCAAAAGAAAAAGAATGCGCGGGTTGCTCTCCGTTTTTCTCCTGCGGAAGCTGCACCGGCTTTATAGTTACCGGTAATATGCCCGTAATTTCTATACCGGGCCCAGATGCAGTTGTACATTTTAACGCATACCGTACACTTTATATCAAGGAGATCTCTTCCCCTATCTGGCAACCGCCGCAATTAGGTTAATAACTCTGTAAAGCCAGTTGGCTTATTGTTCAATATTAACCCATTTCACTTTTTAATTCATGAAAAAACTGATGGTGCTTGTTTTTGCACTTATTTATTCGGCTGCAACCTATTCTCAAAATACATTAAAGGCTATTGTTAAGGATGCTAAAACCGGTGAGACCCTTATTGGCGCGACAGCTATCCTGCTAACCACAACCAAAGGTGCAGTGGCCGATACCGCAGGTTTAGTAATTTTACCGGGTATACCTGATGGTAAACAAATTATCCGTTTTAGTTATATTGGCTATGATGCCTTATCAGATACGCTTGATTTTCCGTTAACTCAATCAACGCCGTTAATAATTCATCTTAATGCGCAAGATAAGGGGCAAGGCCTGACAGAAATTATAGTGTCTGCTACGCGCAGTAGCCGTACTATTGAAAATGTTCCTACCCGTGTTGAAGTTATATCTGGCGAAGAACTTGACGAAAAAGTCAATATGAAACCCGGCGATATACGGATGCTGCTGGCCGAAAGCACCGGCATACAAACACAGCAAACATCGGCCACAAGCGGCAACTCCAGCATCCGCATACAAGGCCTTGATGGTAAGTACACACAAATTATCAGGGACGGTTTCCCGGTGTATTCGGGATTTTCCGGGGGCCTGGGCCTGTTGCAGATCGCACCGCTCGACCTGAAACAAGTTGAGGTAATAAAAGGGTCGGCCTCTACCCTATATGGCGGCGGGGCAATTGCCGGTTTGGTTAACCTGGTATCAAAACCCCCAACAGCTAACCGCCAGCTTAATTTCCTGTTAAATGGCACATCGGCTTTAGGATTGGACGCAAGCGGTTTTTATTCGCAAAAATTTAAAAAAACAGGGGCTACAGTATATGCGGCTTATAACCACGGCACGGCTTATGATCCGGCCGGGATTGATCTTACAGCTATTCCCAAATACAATCGGTACACCTTAAATCCTAAAGTATGGTTTTATTTAAGCGGCAAAACAACATTAACTGCCGGTATTAACAGTACCATTGAGAACCGCGTTGGCGGCGACCTGCACTATATACAAGGGAACGGTGATGTTAACCATAGTTACTTCGAGCAAAATAAAACCGGGCGGTACAGTACACAGGCAGAACTTACTCATATTTTAAACAACAGTGCCAAACTGCTTTTTAAAAACAGCGAAAGTTATTATGACCGTGCTATAATCCTGCCCGGTTATAAATTTTCAGGCGCACAATTTTCAACCTATAATGAAGCAACTTATGTGCATAATGGTAGCCGGACAGATTGGGTAGCCGGTTTAAACTTACTCACCGAAAACTTTAACGAAGAGCGTAACAGCAATTTCGCGCTAAGAAGCTATACCTATAATACCATTGGCGGCTTCCTACAAAACACTTGGAACGCAACTAAAAAACTAACCGTTGAAACCGGTATACGGGTAGATCATCATAATAAATATGGAGTATTTGTTTTACCACGCCTATCGGGGCTGTTAAAGATCAACCAGCATTTCTCAACCCGCTTAGGTGGCGGCCTGGGTTACAAAGCACCCACTGTTTTTACAGAAGATGCCGAACGGATCCAGTTTAGAAATGTATTGCCAATTGATGTTAACAATACCAAAGCAGAAAGATCATACGGTATTAATTATGATATAAACTATCGCGCAAGCCTATTTGATGGTGCGGTATCCTTAAATGTTAACCAACTATTTTTTTACACACGTATTGAAAGCCCTATAGTACTTAATAGCCTACCAAACGGCAACCTGCAATATCAACAACCGGCAGGGCACTTAGATACCCGTGGTACTGAAACAAATGTTAAGCTGACTTATGCTAATTTCAAACTTTTTATTGGTTATACGCTGGCCGACGTAAAAACACATAATCCAAATAGCAAGATCACTTATCCACTTGTATCAAAACACAGGCTAAACAATGTATTGATGTATGAGATAGAAGACAAGTTAAAAATAGGGGCCGAAGCCTATTATTTTAGTCCGCAACTTTTAAATGATGGTACTACAGGCCGTAGCTATTGGACAATGGGGTTAATGGCTGAAAAGTTGTGGGAACGATTTTCGCTGTTCATCAACTTCGAAAATTTAACTGATACCCGGCAAACTAAATTTGGGCCTATCTATACCGGCAACATCACCAACCCGGTATTTAAAGACATTTATGCGCCGCTGGATGGTTTTGTGGCTAATGGGGGCATAAAGTTTAAATTGTAACCAATTATAATAAAATCCTGCTTAACGGCGGGATTTTTTGTTTAATCCATCGCCCATTCAAGTGTCTGCACTTAAACAGGCGGTCAAACTAAACAACAGTTATGGGTGTTCTATAACCATGCAGATAGAAATATTAGGCAATGCCGAGACAATTACCGAACAAAATGGTGCTTTAGTTATTATCAGGCTTATATATAGCAAATTTTGCTATTGAATAAACTTGCTTAAAACCTGTTGGGGGGATATCTCTTCCTATTTTCACCAATACTAAATAATGGATTTGTTGAAGATCTGGTACTACTGAGGTATTGGTAAGTATAAATTTATTTGCCAGATTTAGTCCAAAGGCAATTTCCGGATTGGACAAAATGATGTAATCTTTCGCAAATTTATACGATATAAATTTAGAAATGCTATCCAATTGAGCTTGAGATGTCCCATCAACATTATAAAGTTTAAACCCATTTAAATTGGGGTTTTTACTGATTAACGATCCGTTTTGCGAACGCGTTTTTATCCGGTAAACAAAAGTTAGCATTCCATAAGCTATTGAAAAAAACACCAATCCTATGTATCCATATTTTATTATATTCTTCGTAGTAATTACTGAATTTAAAATATAAGGAAAGACCAAAATAGACATTGGCAAAAACAACCTATCTTCATTTGAAATTGCACATTGTTTAACAATAAAAACAAACCAAAACATGATATACATTATGGCCAATACGCAAATCAATCTATATAATCTGTCCTTCTTAAAAGAATTTAACATTTCTGCTTTCTTGAGATAAAGAGCATACCCTATCATCAATAAAATAACTACAATACCCACAGATAACATTGATGGTGACAGGGTTATCTTGTCATAAAAACTTCCATAAATACCCGATAGACTTAATGAGCCAAATAGAATTTCCATTACCGGCGCAAATATTCCTGTTAATATATTTGATACCGTGAGTAATAAACCATAGCTTTTTGTTGGGGTTTCTCCCAGTCGTAAAAAAAAGTAATAATTTAAAAGGTTTGCAACTAAAAGCGGCAGTAATGTTAGCAATCTTGCCGGCAAAATAAATTTGCCCGGCCTTTGATACATGGGTTTGGTATAGTTATCAAAAAAATATTCAACAATTAAAAACACGTTAAATGCCAATTCAAATAAAATAAAGCTATTTTTTATAAATAAGCCCAAGGTATTAAGCGCTGTAAGTAAAATTAATTTAAGTACTAACTGATTACGATAATTTTTTATTAGCGTGTAATAGGTATAGATATAAAATGGCGTAAAAAAAAACAAAAACAGATCGCAAGAATTATATTCTATAAAAAATATATTTACAAACCTTTGCAGCAATAAAATCAAGATAGCACAAAGCACAATTTCGGGCTTTAGTCCTGAAAGTTTAAATAGCTTGTAATAAAAAAAACTTCCGCTACAAAGTGCAACAAACAGAATAATAATTATTGCTGTACCTATACTAATTGAAAAAATCTTTGATAAAAGATAAGGTATTTGATATTGGCCAGGGGCCCACCAGGTCAGCTGGGCTTCCTTAACTCCCAATCCATTCGACGATAAAATCAGCACCTTATTCCAACCAGTACCTTGCAAGTGGTTATGCAGGCTCAGCATACCATTTATTGCGTCATTACACACAATAGGCCTAAAAATCAGGCCTAAAAATAAATAAACTAAAGAAATTATAATAATGCCACCTATTAAGCTATTTTTTATTTTATTATTCATGTAAGGTTTACCGTTTCTGAAATTTAGTTCAAAAACCGGGCAAACGAAAATACCTCATATTATTTACTATTACAATTAACCCGGTTGATCTCATCTTTCACAAACTAAAAAACAGTTTTTTGTGTTCTATAGCCATGCAGTTAGAAATATTAGGCAATGCCGATACCATTACCGAACAAAATGGTGCTTTAGTGATCAAAACCGCACAAGCCGAGGCCCGGGTTTGGGTTTATAGCCCGACGATTATCCGGGTTTGTATCAGCAAAAGTTTTAGCGAAGCGGATGAGTCGTTCGCGGTAATTGAGAAACCGTTGGATAAGTTTACCTGGCAAAAACTGGGAGACGAGATCGAAGTCACTACATCAGCCTTAAAACTGGTCATTAACCTAAACCCCTTACGGTTTAATTTCTACACTGCTGATGGTAAAGTATTAAGCAAGGACGACCCGCGTTTTGGCACCAACTGGCAGGCAGAGCGGGTGATCAACTATCGTAAACTATACCCTGACGAAAAGTTCATAGGCCTGGGTGAAAAAGCCGGTGACCTAAACCGTCGTGGCCGCAACTATGTAAACTGGAACACGGATGCTGCCTTGCATAGCATAACTACTGATCCGCTATACAAGACCTTCCCGTTCTTCATCGGTCTGCATAGCGGGTTAACCTATGGGTTGTTCTTTGATAATACCCATAAAAGCTATTTCGATTTCGGCGCTACTACTGACGACCAGATGAGTTGGTTCGGGGCAGATGGCGGCGATATGAATTATTATTTTTTCGGCGCGCAGGGTATCCGCAACATACTGGAAGACTATACCTGGCTGACCGGCCGCATGGAAATGCCGCCGCTTTGGAGCCTGGGCTATCAGCAATGCCGCTGGAGCTATATGAGTGCTAAAGAGGTGTTGGATGTCGCCAAAAAATTCAGAAAGAAACAGATCCCTGCCGATGTAATGTATTGTGACATCGACTACATGGACGGCTATAAGATCTTTACCTGGAATAAAGAAACCTTTCCTGATCCCGAAGGAATGATAGATCAATTAAAGTCGATGAATTTCAAACTGGTGACCATCGTGGATCCGGGGATCAAGATAGATGAGGATTATCCTGAATATAAAGAGGGTGTTGAAAAACATTACTTCGCTACCTACCCTAACGGCGAGTTGTATACCGCCAGCGTTTGGCCGGGCCGCTGCCATTTCCCCGACTTTTTGAATGAAGAAGTACGCGAATGGTGGGGCGCGTCTTTCAAGGCGCTCACCGCCCCGGGTGTCGAAGGATTTTGGAATGATATGAACGAACCAGCCGCCTGGGGGCAAAATATGCCCTGGCTGGTAAAATTCGGCGAAAAGTTCATGCCCGAGATCCGTAATGTGTACGGCATGCAAATGGCCAGAGCCACTTATAACGGCACCAAACGCATTTTAGGCAACAAACGCCCATTTATTCTCACCCGCGCCGCTTATGCCGGCACACAGCGTTATTCGGCGGTTTGGACGGGCGATAACTCCGCTACTGATGAGCATATGTTGTTTGGGCAGCGGCTGGTGAATAGTTTGGGGTTAACAGGTATGTCATTGATCGGGGTTGATATTGGCGGGTTTATGGGTAACCCAACACCCGAGCTGATGGTACGGTGGAACTCGTTAGGGGCATATACACCTATGTTTCGCAACCACTCGTCCATGGGCATGATCAGGCGCGAACCCTGGCAGTGGGGCAAGGCCTATGAACAGATCATTAAAAAAGATATTGAGCAGCGGTATCAATTATTGCCTTATATCTATTCGGGCTTTTACCATTCTACCCAAACAGGTTTGCCCTTAAGCCGCACGTTGGCCATTGACCATACCAACGACGAAAATGTATTCGATAGTAAATATCAAAACCAGTTTCTGTTTGGTGATTCGATATTAGTGGCCCCGGTTATCAGTACCGATATGACTACCGATGTTTACTTGCCAGCCGGCGATTGGTTCCGTTTAAGTACTGAGGAGAAGTTTACAGGCGGCCAGGCAGTAAAAGTACCGTCGCCTTTAACAGACCTGCCTGTGTTTGTAAAGGCCGGTGCTATCATACCCATGCAGAATGTGATACAAAGCACCAGCGATCAAGGCGATGGCCTGTTACTTATCCATATCTGGAACGGCACTGAACCTACTGAGTTTGTTTATTACGAAGATGACGGCACTACCTACAATTACCAAAGCGGCGCTTATTATAAACGAACAATCAATTTTGATCCGCAGAAAAAACAAATAGTGTTTGGGGTAGTTGAGGGGACGTATGTTTCTAAGTATGCAAAGATGCAACTGGTTTGGCATGGGTTTGAAAACACGACAAGCAATTTGATAGCAAATGACAGGCAGGCAATTACTTTAGCCTATTAATTGATTTAGCTGTAAGATAGATTATTGCTAATTTTGCAATTGATAAAAAAAACATCAAAAATGTCTATAACTACCGAAGACGAAAGAATTGGAATGCAGCAGGCAAGTGATGCTGTTGCCATAACGCTTAAAAAGATGCGCGAGTTTGCCAAACCGGGCATTTCAACAAAGGAGCTGGATGAATATGGTGGCGAATTGCTAACCCAAATGGGCGCGCATTCTGCACCCAAGTTAACCTATGATTTTCCGGGTTATACCTGTATCAGTATTAATGAGGAAGCCGCGCATGGCGTACCATCAGCAGATAAGATCCTGAAAGAAGGCGACCTGGTAAATATTGATGTATCGGCAGAATTAAATGGTTATTGGGCCGACAATGGCGGTTCGTTTGTATTAGGCGAAGATATCCACGGCCATGGCAAACTGGTAGAAGCATCGAAAGAGATATTGAGGAAAGCAATCAGCAATATTAAAGGCGGTGTCCGGATATCAGAAATAGGCAGGTTGATTGAGACCGAAGCCAAGAAAGCCGGTTACACGGTAATAAAAAACCTGACCGGGCATGGCGTTGGTCGTAGCCTGCACGAAGAACCACACGAGATAGCTAACTACTGCGACAGGTATAACACTACGCGTTTCAAAAAGAATTCGGTAGTAGCTATAGAGACATTCATTTCAACACGATCGACCATTGCCGATACACAAGCTGATGGCTGGACATTAAGTGGCAATAAGGGTGGCTTTGTAGCGCAGCACGAACACACCATTATGGTAACCGGCGGCCAGCCCGAAATATTAACAGCGCAGAACGGCATTTGGGAATAAAAAAATGTCATCTCAACATAGTGAGAGATCTATACACAAGCAATCGCTGACTCAGCAATGTATAGATCTCTCCTCGTACCTCGTCGAGATGACATAAAACAGAAAAGCCCCCGGTAAATTACCGGGGGCTTTCTATTTATTAGCTTGTCGCTGCTTATTTACTGTCGTCTTTTACTTCTTCAAAGTCAACGTCAGTCACAGTATCAGAGTGATCTTGCGGAGCTGCACCCGGCTGCTCGCCGAAACCTGCTTCGCCCGGTTGTTGTGCGCCAGACTCTGCAGATGCTTTGTACATATCCTCAGAAGCTGCAGTCCATGCAGTGTTCAACTCATTTTGAGCAACTTCAATATCGCCTAAGTTCTTAGAAGCGTAAGCTGCCTTCAATTTTGTTAAACCTTCTTCGATAGCTGATTTTTTATCAGCCGGTATTTTATCACCGTATTCTTTCAGTTGTTTTTCTGTGCTGAAGATCAAGGCATCAGCGCTGTTCAGTTTTTCAACTTCTTCTTTTGCTGCTTTGTCGGCATCAGCATTTGCTTCTGCTTCGTCCTTCATTTTCTTGATCTCTGCATCAGTTAAACCAGATGAAGCTTCGATACGGATCTTTTGTTCTTTACCGGTAGCTTTATCTTTAGCAGATACATGTAATATACCGTTAGCATCAATATCAAAAGTTACCTCAACTTGTGGTACGCCACGCGGTGCAGGTGGTATACCATCCAGGTGGAAACGGCCAATTGTACGGTTACCCGATGCCATTGGGCGCTCGCCTTGTAAGATATGGATCTCTACAGACGGCTGGTTGTCAGACGCGGTCGAGAATGTTTCTGATTTCTTAGTAGGGATAGTTGTGTTAGACTCGATCAACCTGGTCATTACACCACCCATAGTTTCAATACCTAATGATAGTGGGGTAACGTCTAATAACAACACGTCTTTCACTTCGCCGGTTAATACACCACCCTGGATAGCTGCACCAATAGCAACAACTTCGTCAGGGTTAACACCTTTTGATGGTGCTTTACCGAAGAATTTTTCTACCGCTTCCTGTATAGCAGGGATACGGGTAGAACCACCTACCAAAATAACCTCATCAATATCAGATGTGCTGTAACCTGCATTTTTCAAAGCAGTTTTACAAGGCTCGATCGTACGTTTGATCAAACTGTCGGCCAGTTGCTCAAATTTAGCACGGGTTAAAGTTTTCACTAAGTGCTTAGGCATACCATCAACAGCAGTGATGTATGGTAAGTTAATTTCTGTTTGAGCCGAGCTTGACAACTCAATTTTTGCTTTCTCTGCCGATTCTTTTAAACGTTGTAAAGCCATTGGGTCTTTACGCAGGTCAATACCTTCGTCGCTTTTAAATTCGTCTGCCAACCAGTCAATAATAACCTGGTCAAAGTCATCACCACCTAAGTGAGTATCACCATCGGTTGATTTTACTTCAAACACGCCATCACCTAATTCAAGGATAGATACGTCATGTGTACCACCACCGCAATCAAATACGGCAATTTTCATATCCTTGTGTGCTTTGTCCAAACCATAAGCAAGGGCAGCAGCAGTAGGCTCGTTAATGATACGGCGAACTTTTAAACCAGCAATCTCGCCGGCTTCTTTTGTAGCCTGACGTTGCGCATCGTTAAAGTAAGCGGGTACGGTAATAACCGCTTCGGTAACTTCATGACCCAAAAAGTCTTCGGCAGTTTTCTTCATTTTTTGAAGGATCATTGCAGAGATCTCTTGTGGAGTGTATTTACGATCGCCAATTTCTACACGTGGTGTATTGTTGTCGCCTTTTACTACTTTGTAAGGCACACGACCGGCTTCTTTAGTAACCTCGTTAAACTGGTTACCCATGAAGCGTTTAATAGATGAAATAGTTTTTGTAGGATTAGTAATAGCCTGACGTTTTGCAGGATCTCCTACTTTACGCTCGCCGTTGTCGATAAAAGCTACTACTGACGGCGTAGTACGTTTTCCCTCGCTGTTTGCTATAACTACAGGCTCGTTACCTTCCATTACAGCTACGCAGGAGTTTGTTGTTCCTAAGTCGATTCCGATTATTTTAGACATATGATTATTTATTGTTTCTTGATTGTTTTGTTTACTGCTATAGCTTAACAAGGCTTGTGCCAATTTGGGTTTGGCAGTTATTTTTTAGGCAAAAAGACGAAAGGTAAAAGGTGAAAGGTATATTTTAGTCAGAATGGTGACTTATTGTGATGACAGGTTGGCAGAAATTATATATGTAGAGACGCAATATTTTGCGTCTCCATGCAGAATGTCTATATTCATTTAATGGATGATAAATACAAAAATAAGTATCGCATTCCTACAGCCAGATTATCTAATTGGGATTACGGTTCGCATGGTTTGTATTATATAACCATTTGTACAAAAGATCGCATTTCCTATTTTGGTGATATTATTCCAACAACTGCTTCAGAGACGCAAAATATTGGTAACTATATATAAGTTTTTTGGTGTAAACTCATATATAGTTACCAAAATATTGCGTCTCTACATAATTATCAAATCCCCTTATTCACCCGCTGCAAATCAATTTTAAATGTTTGTTTATCCATATGCCCGGTTAGTACTTTTTTGTCGGCATCTTTTCCCGGCAAGATTTTGGCAAACAGATTCCCAGGATGGTTACCCGGGTAACGCCACCAGGCTTCTAACTCATGGGTGGCTTCATTATATTTATAGCTGCCTATAAAACGCCTTTTGTAACTGTTGTACTCCAATACGATATCCGCTTTATCGATATAAATTTTGGTTAGCACACTATCTGTGCAGGGTGGTGCTTGTTGAATATCGTTTATGACCAAATTCTTCACCTCATATTTCCCGTTTATCTCCGGGTAATATTGTGGTTGTTTGTTTATCGCCATTAAAATAGCCGGAATGATAATTACCGAAAGTTTGATCGCTATTCGTACCGCTGAACTTTTAAAGTTGAACTGTGGTGAATCGCTTTCATTAACAAAGAAGAATTGATGTAGCCTGGCACGCTCTATCATTAATAAATAGATGAGCCCGATAATTTCAATGCCGATATAAACACTGGTTACAACGCCGTTATAAAAAACATCCAATGCAAATATATTCAGGCATATCGGCAGCAGAAAGATCACGCCCAACAATCGTGTCCTTTTAAATAGCAATAGCAAAGCGCCAAATATCTCCAATGACCCTATCAATAAAGTAAAGGGGTATGAATGTCCAAAGAAGGCCCACATCAGGTCGCTGTCAGACAAGGTATTGAATGGGTTATCCAGCAGTGCCAACGGTGTATTAAATTGGATATGAAAAAACTTACACACACCAAATACCATAATATCAAGCGCCAAGATATACCGAAGCGCATTTTGCCAGAAAGCTAATATTTGTGATGGATCTGCTTGAGCGCGTATTGCTTTACGTAACCAGATCAATATATAGAGCAGTGTGGCACTTAATAACGATAACGAAACTATCGGCATATACCGGGGAGAAATCAGCCACGACGAGAAATATCTTAACCCGATACGATGGGATACAATAGCCCCGATAAGGCCAGCCAGGAAACAAGGCAGTGCGATCTGAAAGAATGGTTTTTTTGTCATAATAATTGCGTTAGTTAGCGCAATATTATCGACAAATGGTACGGCCGTCGTTCGGATTTATCCAACCGAACGCATTTGTTCTGTAAATTTATTGGAGTGAAGCAGCGGCAGCAGTACCGCCCTTATCCTGTTGTATAAACTGGCTTGGCGATAATCCCGTTTCTTTTTTAAAAGCCGTGTTAAAAGTTGTTTTTGAATTGAAACCGGCGCTATATGCAATGCCTAAAATATTAAGATGGCGATATTTTTCAGATAGCATGAGTTGTTTGGCTTCCTCTATCCTATAACTATTAATAAATTGGAAGAAATTTACACCGAATCCCTCGTTGAGTAAATAAGAAAGATCATGGGGAGAGACATTCATTTCTTTAGCAAGTTCGGGCAAGCCTAATTCGTTATCTAAAAACAATCGTTCGGTTTTCATTAAGTTGGTTACCCGACTTTTTAATAATAGTAGCGTTTCTTCGGAAAATCGCGGTTTGGCAAGTACACTTTTTTGCTCGGGGTTAATGATAGCGTTGATACTTTCCAGCTCGGGCGTTTCGTAGGGATAGATCTCTTTTTGGGCGAGAAAAAAATAGGCTAAACATAACGTACCAACTAAATATCCTATTGGAGAATACATTTTTAAGAATTGACCTCCCCAAAGTCTGTCCATAAGCGAGATTAGGATCATGAACAATATCCCGAAGAGCAGGAACCTTAACCAACTTAAATTAACCGGAATTGTGTTAGAGGTAACTAACTGGATATTTTTATGGTGACGGATAAGCGCATAATACGATAACAGCCAGTATACTACTAATTGCGTGGGTATTGACAGTCTGATAAATATTTGCACAACTATTTTAAGGATTGCCGGAACGGTTTCGGCGTTAAAGACCGACCAGCCCGGCTTAATAACAAATGATGCTGTAAGTATAAAGAAGATAAAAAATGGCAGGAAGTGTAAATACTCCGTCTTCCTTAAAACTTTATCTGGTGATGTATAATGCAATACCGCCAGGTATAAAGCCGGCATCATGGCAAATCTGGAAAGCTCATTAAATGCTATTACGCGCGCGTAATCACTCCTTGCGTTAGTTCCGCTAATGATCACATCTAAAATTGCAGAACCAACAGCGAATAAAAAAACACCTAACCATTTATTGGCTATTATATTAACCTTTAACGGGTTAAAAAATGCAATGAAAGCAAGCAGGAAAAAGCTTACGCAAGTAATATTTAATAATATAATATTTGGTGTCATTGTTTATCAAGTGGTAAGGTAAGTTACAACTATTACCCTTCAAACAAAAGCATCTTAACAAAGCGCCCCACTCAAATGAGCAGGGCGCTTTTAATATTGTAACGTAGAGACGCAATACTTTGCGTCTGAGAATTATTCTCCTTTTTCTGCGTTTTCTTCGTCAGCAGCTGGTGCTTCAGGAGTTTCTTCAACAGCTGGTGCTGCTGCTTCTGCTACCGGAGCCTCTTCTGTTGCAACTTCGGCAACAGGTGCTTCTGCAACTACTGCTTCATCAGCAGGAGTTACTGCAGCGCTTGCAGCAGGTGCGTCAGCTTTTGCTTTACCAGAACCACCACGACGACGTGTTGTTTTCTTGGTAGCTTGTGCTGCGTCTGTACCGTAAACTGTGTTATAATCAACTAACTCGATGATCGCCATTTCAGCGTTATCGCCTAAACGATTTTGTAACTTAACGATACGAGTATAACCACCCGGGCGGTTAGCTATTTTCTCAGCAATTTCGCGGAACAATATAGTTGTTGCGTCTTTGTCTTGCAGGTAGCTAAATACAGTACGACGTGAGTGTGTAGTATCATCTTTACCTTTAGTAAGGATAGGTTCTACATAAACGCGTAAAGCTTTTGCTTTAGCTAAAGTTGTAGTAATACGCTTGTGTAAGATAAGCGAAGTAGCCATATTACTCAGCATCGCTTTGCGGTGACTGGTGGTGCGGCCTAAGTGGTTGTGTTTTTTACCGTGTCTCATTGTTTTGTTGTTTGTGGCACGTGCATACCGTTGGGCGGCTTCTCAGTCAAGCCCGCGGAATTACGCGTTGTTAGTGATTAGTTAATTAGAGGTTAGAGATTAGTCACTATTCTTTCTCAAACCCATTTCTCTATAAAAAAGCAGAGGTTAAATATTAGCCTAATTAACTAATCTCTAACCTCTACTCGCTAAATTATTCTTCGTCTAACTTAAATTTTGACAAGTTCATGCCAAAAGATAAACCTTTTGATTTAACCAGGTCTTGAATCTCAGTCAATGATTTTTTACCAAAGTTTCTGAATTTCAACATATCAGCTACGTCATATGATACCAGGTCAGCCAGGCTGCGGATATCAGCTGCTTTTAAGCAGTTTAATGCGCGTACAGAAAGGTCAAGATCAACTAACTCAGTTTTAAGAATCTTACGCATATGTAAAATTTCCTCGTCAACTTCTTTAGTTTCTTCTTTAGCTTGCGCCTCTAACATCATGTTCTCGTCGCTAAACAACATAAAGTGCTGGATCAGGATCTTAGCAGCTTCTTTCAGCGCGTCTTCTGGATGTATAGAACCATCAGTAGCAATATCCAATACCAATTTCTCGTAATCGGTTTTTTGCTCTACACGATAGTTTTCAATAGTGTATTTTACGTTTTTGATTGGTGTGTAGATGGAGTCGATAGCTATTACACCAACATTCGCGTCCGGATTTTTATTTTCTTCACTGGCTACATAACCACGACCTTTGTTGATCGTAAATTCGATCTCAAGAGTCACAGATGAATCCATGTTGCAGATAACCAGATCAGGATTTAAAACTGTAAAGTTATTTGAGAACTTGGTTATATCACCAGCATTAAAAGTATCCTGACCATTAATGATCACGAAAACTTTTTCACTATCGCCAGACTCGCCTGTCTTTTTAAACCTAACTTGTTTTAAGTTTAATATGATCTCGGTAACGTCTTCAACAACTCCTTTTATAGTTGAAAACTCATGCATTACGCCTGAGAAACGTACAGAAGTAATTGCATAACCTTCAAGCGATGAAAGTAATATACGACGTAGTGCATTACCAATGGTTATACCAAAGCCTGGCTCTAACGGACGAAACTCGAACGTTCCCTCGAAATCGGTAGACTTTTGCATGATAACCTTGTCTGGTTTCTGAAATGCTAATATTGCCATTTATATCCTTTATTTATTGTTTACTTAATTGGATTGATTTAAACCACGAAAATGGTTGACATAATATGCCAACCACTATTCGTGTTATTATCGTTATTATTTTGAGTATAACTCGACGATCAGATTTTCCTTGATATTTTCAGGAATCTCGTCACGGTTTGGATAGTTAAGGAATTTACCTGTTAAGGTATTAGCGTCCCACTCTAACCAGCTATATTTGTTAATTCTGTGGCCAGCTACTGAAGCTGTGATAGCCTCCATAGTTTTAGATTTCTCGCGTACCGCGATAACGTCGCCTGCTTTAACCTGGTAAGAAGCGATGTTTACTACCGATCCGTTAACAGTGATATGTTTGTGTCCAACTAATTGACGAGCGCCTGAACGTGACGGAGCAATACCTAAACGGTATACTGCGTTATCTAAACGGGCCTCTAAGAATTTCAATAAGTTTTCGCCGGTGATACCTTCTTTAGCAGAAGCACGGTGAAACAAGTTTTCGAACTGACGCTCTAACACACCATAAGTGTATTTAACTTTTTGTTTCTCCATTAACTGTACCGCGTACTCTGATTGCTTTCCTCTTCTTTTAGAAGCGCCATGCATTCCGGGTGGATAGTTTTTTCTTTCTAACGCTTTATCCGGACCGAAGATCGGCTCGCGGAACCTACGCGCAATTTTTGATTTGGGGCCTGTATATCTTGCCATTTTTGTGTTTGTTTTAAAGTATCATGCAGCCTGTAGCTGCTGAATCTTAGCTTTAAAAATCGGGTTAATTAAACTCTTCTCCTTTTTGAAGGACGACATCCGTTGTGCGGAAGCGGTGTGATATCTTTTATGGTAGTTACCTCAATACCGGTAGTTTGTAAAGTACGGATAGCCGACTCACGACCTGAACCAGGACCTTTAACAAATACCTCTACTTTACGTAAACCTAAGTCGTAAGCAGCTTTACCACAATCGCCGGCAGCTTGACCTGCAGCGTAAGGAGTATTCTTTTTAGAACCTTTAAAACCCATTTTACCTGCAGAAGACCATGAAATAGCCTGTCCGCTTTTGTTGGTTAGGGTGATAATGATATTGTTAAAAGTTGCATTGATGTGTGCCTCGCCTACTGCTTCAACAATTACAACGCGCTTTTTGGTAACTTTTTTGCTCTTAGCCATTTTTCTTTTTAATTATTGATTTAATGGATTACTGAATTATTGACTAATTCGGACCCACTAATCGTTTTAATTTTTTATTCCTAATGATTATTAATTAAAAGTTTAACTGACCTCTAATCTCCAATCACTAATCTCTATTTAGTAGCTTTTTTCTTGTTAGCAACTGTTTTACGTTTTCCTTTACGGGTACGTGAGTTGTTTTTAGTACGCTGACCACGCAGAGGTAAACCTTTACGGTGACGTGTACCACGATAGCAACCAATATCCATTAAACGTTTGATGTTTAATTGTACTTCAGAACGTAGCGCACCTTCAACTTTAATCTCGTCGTTGATAATACCACGGATCAAAGCTAATTGATCATCATTCCAATCTTGTACTTTAACACTAAAGTCAATACCGGCTTTAGTTAATATCTCTTGAGATTTTGAGCGACCTATTCCGTAGATGTAGGTTAATCCAATTTCTCCTCTTTTGTTTTTTGGTAAATCAATACCTGAAATTCTTGCCATATTTGTTTTTTGTTTTTACGTAAGACCGAACGGCGGGCCACCGTTGTACGAGTCATTACAATTTCTTTAATTATCCCTGACGCTGTTTGAACTTTGGATTCTTTTTGTTTATCACATAAAGTTTCCCGTTACGACGGATGATCTTGCAATCAACACTGCGCTTTTTAATGGATGCTCTAACTTTCATCTCTATTTATTATTTATATCTGTACGTTATTCTTCCTTTTGACAGATCATATGGGCTCATTTCCAATTTCACCCTGTCACCAGGTAATATCTTGATATAATGCATGCGCATTTTACCTGATATGTGCGCAATAATCTCATGTCCATTCTCTAACTCAACCCTAAACATCGCGTTTGATAACGCTTCGCGAATTGTGCCGTCCTGTTCAATCGAAGATTGTTTTGCCATATTTTACTGATTATTACTTGATTATCCGCCCCTAAATCGGGACGCAAAATTAATAAAATATTTTTAATTAATTATTTTTTTCTGATAAAACTTCATCAACATACTTAAATGATGATAAAATGTCTGCTTTACCCTTTTTTACAGCTACGGTATGCTCATAATGGGCAGATGCTTTACCATCAACGGTTGATACTGTCCATCCGTCATCCCAAAACTTCACTCCTGCACGGCCGGCATTTATCATAGGCTCAATGGCTATTACCATCCCCTCTTCTAATTTTATGCCTGATCCCCGTTTGCCGTAGTTAGGTACTTCGGGCTTTTCATGCAGTTTTAAACCTACACCATGGCCCACCAGTTCTTTAACTACACCAAAGCCATGTTTCTCTGCATGCTCTTGTACCGCGTAGCCTATATCGCCAATACGGTTACCTACTACTGCTTTCTCAATTCCCAGATCTAAACACTCACGTGTTACGCGCATTAATGTTTTAATCTCCTCACTAACCTCGCCAATGGCGTAAGTAAAGGCCGAGTCGCCAACATAGTTATTAAGCGTTACACCGCAATCCACCGAAACCAGATCACCTTCTTTTAAGGCATTCTTGCTGGGGAACCCGTGTACTACCTGGTTGTTTAATGAAATACAAAGTGAGTAAGGAAAACCTCCGTAGTTTAAAAAGGAAGGGATCCCGCCATTGTCACGTATAAAGGTTTCTGCAAGCTTGTCTAATTCAATGGTCTTTACCCCTGGCCCTATAACTTTCGCTATCTCACCATGTGTTTTTGCCAACAAGATCGAACTTAATCTAATAAGTTCGATCTCCTCGGCAGACTTATAATGAATTTTTGACATTCTTTATTATATAACTGTCGGCGTTGTTCCGGCAGCAGCAGGTATTGAAGTACGGCCGGTTATTCTACCGGTCTTCATTAATCCATCATAATGACGCATTAATAAATGGCTTTCTATCTGCTGTAAAGTATCCAAAACCACACCCACAAGGATGATCAGTGATGTACCACCAAAGAACCTTGAGAACAGTGTATTAACACCTACCAAGCTGGCAAATGCTGGTATAATAGCAATTATCGCTAAAAATATGGAACCTGGTAAAGTGATCTTTGATATCACGTCATCAATATAGCTGGTAGTAGCGTCGCCTGGTTTTACACCCGGTATAAAGCCACTGTTACGTTTCATATCCTCAGCCATTTGTTTCGGGTTAACCGTAATAGCTGTATAGAAGTATGTGAACACTATAATTAATATTGCAAACAAAAGATTATGCAACCACGAGTTATAGTTAGCCAATGACATTAATATGCTGTTTGAACCGGCATTAGGGAAAAACGACTGCAATGTTGCAGGTATGAACATTAATGCCTGCGCAAATATAATTGGCATTACACCAGCAGCATTTACCTTTAAAGGTATATACTGGCGCACACCACCGTATTGTTTGTTACCAACTATACGTTTAGCGTACTGTACGGCTATCTTTCGGGTACCCTGCACAATTAATATGGTAAACATAACCACACCCAGTAAAGCCACCAACTCAACAATAAAGGTGATTAAACCACCGCTACCGGTTGTACGGTTATTGAACTCTGCCACAAATGCAGTAGGTAACTGGGCAATAATACCCACCATGATGATAAGGGAGATACCGTTACCAATACCTTTATCTGTAATTTTCTCGCCTAACCACATTACAAACAATGTACCTGCTGTTAACACAAAGGTGTTCATTATAGTAAACATTGGGTTTGATATCAACAACTCATCAGGTGTTATTTGCGAACGCAGGTAAGCTGCTGCCTGTAAGGCGGTGATAGCAATTGTCAGATAGCGTGTCCACTGGTTAATTTTGTTACGGCCGCTTTCACCTTCTTTTTGCATTTTAGCAAAGTAAGGCACAGCAATGCCTAACAACTGCATTACAATTGATGCAGAGATATAAGGCATAACACCTAATGCAAAAATAGAGACCCGTGAAAACGAACCTCCTGCAAACATATTTAGTAGTCCTACCAATCCTTCTGCTTTACTTTTGTTAGCGATAGCATCACTAACTCCCGGCAAACGGATAAAAGAACCTACACGATATATTAAAAGAAATAAGAGTGTGTTAATTATACGCACTCTTAGATCTTCAATTTTCCAGATATTGGATATTGTAGTGAAAAACTTCTTCATTTGAAATTTTAAAGTTTTATAGCTTAACTATAGTACCACCGGCTGCTTCAATAGCTTTTTGCGCGGTAGCTGTAAATGCATGTGCAGTAACTTCTAATTTGGCTTTCAACTCGCCACGGCCTAATATTTTCACTAAGTCGTTTTTTGACGCTAACCCATGCTCTCTTAAAGTAGCAAAGTCAATTGTTGAAAGTGTATATTTTTCAGTTAGTTCTTGCAATACATCAAGGTTAACACCAACGTACTCCACGCGGTTAGGATTTTTAAATCCTACTTTAGGAACACGGCGTTGCAAAGGCATCTGACCACCTTCAAAACCTATTTTAGTTTTTTTACCTGAACGTGAACCGGCACCTTTATGACCACGGGTAGATGTACCACCGCGGCCAGAACCTGTACCACGACCAATTCTTTTTCTATTTTTGGTTGAACCTTCTGCAGGTTTTAAATTACTTAAATTCATGATATTAGATATTTTCTACTGCTACCAGGTGGTTAACTTTTCTAACCATACCTATAATAGCCGCGTTGGCTTCAACTTCCACACTGTGGTTAATTTTCTTTAAGCCCAGTGCTTCCACTGTTCTTTTTTGGCGCTCGGTCCTATCGATCACGCTCTTAATCAGGGTAATTTTGATCTTTGACATGATAATTATCCGTTAAAAACTTTGCCTAAACTAATTCCGCGTTGTTGAGCTACAGTATGTGCATCACGTAATTGTGATAATGCAGATACGGTTGCTTTAACCACGTTGTGCGGGTTTGATGATCCTTTTGATTTTGCAAGTACGTTATGTACACCTGCCGACTCTAATACTGCACGCATCGCACCACCAGCTATTACACCGGTACCGTTTGCAGCAGGCTTAAGGAATACAAAGCCACCTGAGAATTTACCTATTTGCTCATGAGGTATAGTGTTGTTGATAATCGGAACTTTTACCAAGTTCTTTTTAGCATCATCAATACCTTTTGCAATAGCTTCTGTAACCTCTTTAGCTTTACCTAAACCGTAACCTACAACACCATTTTCATCACCTACCACTACGATAGCTGAGAAGCTGAATGTACGGCCACCTTTAGTAACTTTGGCTACACGCTGTATGCTTACCAAACGGTCTTTTAACTCGATCTCGCTGGTTTTTACTCTTTTTATGTTGATTGTTGACATTTCTCTTTTCGATTAAAAGTTTAACCCACCTTCACGTGCACCTTCAGCCAATGATTTAACACGACCGTGATACAAGTATCCGTTCCTGTCAAAAACTACATCTTTAATACCAGCTGCAATAGCTTTCTCGGCAACTAACTTGCCCACTGCTACTGATTGATCTGACTTGGTACCATCAGCAGTAAACTCTTTTGATAAAGATGATGCTGATACAATAGTTTTTCCTGTTACATCGTCAATGATCTGCGCATAAATACCTTTATTGCTTCTGTACACTGACAAACGAGGACGGGTTGAAGAACCTGAAAGGCGCTTCCTGATTCCCATCTTAATTCTTTCTCTTCTTGATAATTTCGCTCTAGCTGCCATGACGATTATTTTTTAGATGCTGATTTACCTGCTTTTCTTCTCAATACTTCGCCAACAAACTTGATACCTTTACCTTTGTAAGGTTCTGGTGCACGTAACGAGCGTATTTTTGCCGCTACCTGGCCAATAAGTTGTTTATCGTTTGATTCCAGAATTATAGTTGGGTTTTTACCCTTTTCAGCAGTAGTTGAAACTTTAATTTCTTTTGGTAATTCAAATACATAGTGGTGAGAGAAACCCAGCACTAAGTCTAATGTATTACCTGTATTAGTTGCGCGGTAACCCACACCTACTAATTCTTGTTCTATTTTGTAACCTGTTGTTACGCCAACAACCATGTTGTTTAACAATGCGCGGTATAAACCGTGTAATGCTTTATGACGTTTTTGATCAGTTGGGCGTTGAACTAATAGTTCTGTACCTTCCTGTACAACTTTTATATCTGTATCCACCGCTTGGTGCAGCTCGCCTTTAGGGCCTTTTACAGTAACTAAGTTAGCCTCAGATACAGTAATAGTTACGCCTGCCGGTACTGGTATTGGTGATTTTCCTACTCTTGACATTGCTTCTTTCCTCCTCTGATTAATAAACGTAGCATAAAACTTCGCCACCTATATTTTGCTGACGCGCTTCTTTATCGGTCATTACACCGTGAGAAGTTGACAGGATAGCGATACCTAAACCATTTAATACACGTGGCAATTTATCCATGCCTGCGTATTTTCTGAAACCTGGTCTGCTTATACGTGCGATTGAGCGGATAGCAGGAATTTTAGTTATTGGGTGGTACTTCAAAGCCACTTTAATAGTGCCTTGTGGACCATTGTCCTCAAACTTATAGTTTGCAATGTAACCTTTGTCAAAAAGCACCTTGGTGATTTCTTTCTTTAGGTTAGATGCAGGAATCTCAACAACCCTATGGTTGGCTTTAATTGCATTTCTTACCCGGGTAAGGTAATCTGCGATTGGATCTGTATTCATTATTTATTTGTTGTGATGGTGGTTTCCTTCTCCTAACATCAGAGACGACCTTCCATCGGTTAATTCTTTTTTTTTGTACGTATTACGTTGTACGTATTACGTGGGCTTAACAGGCAAAACGTACTACGTAAAACGTAACACGTATAACCTATTATTACCAGCTTGCTTTCTTTACTCCCGGTATTTTACCAGCTAAAGCCATTTCACGGAATGTAACACGTGAAATACCGAACTGACGCATATAACCACGAGGACGGCCTGTTAATTTGCAACGGTTGTGCAATTTTACCGGCGATGACGCTTTTGGTAAAGCATCTAAACCTGCAAAATCACCAGCTGCTTTTAAAGCCTCTCTTTTATCAGCATATTTTGCTACTAACTTAGCACGTTTTACTTCGCGTGCTTTTACACCTTCTTTAGCCATTGTTAACTGGAGTTTGATTTTTAAATGGTAAACCAAATTGCTTAAGTAACTCTAACGCTTCAACATCGTTGGTTGCAGAAGTTACAAAGGTAATATCCATACCCTGAATTTTGTTAATTTTATCAATGTTGATTTCAGGGAAAATGATTTGCTCAGTTATACCTAAAGTATAGTTTCCTCTTCCGTCAA
>JAZKCG010000017.1:0-20566 GCA_040388175.1 Bacteroidota bacterium
CCTTCTCCTACAGCTCTTCTCATAATTTAGGTTTATAATTGGTTAGTAAAGGCCCCTGCCCATCAGGGGCTTTACTTGTTTTATGCCTTTTTTGAACTGGTAAAATCACTGATGAAGCAAAATAATTATCACGCGTCATTGCGAGGAACGAAGCAATCTCTACTTAGGACATTCAATATCCGGTATTTCATTTGGCGATAGCCGGCACGACCCCCATTAAGGACTTTGATTAGCTACCGTAGAGATTGCTTCGTTCCTCGCAATGACGCGCGGAGATAACAATGCATAATTTACTCCACCCACTTCACCCCAACCGTACTCTGCGCCAAATTACCCAACTCATCCTTCATTGCCACGTGCTGCCCGTCTAACGGTGCATACAGCTCTAAACTCGATTTTAACAATACATCTGCCGATAATGCCCTTGCCTCTATAATATTCATCCCCGAACGGTAAAACAGCCAGTTTTTAGCAGAAAAGCTTTTGCCGGGCTTTTCACCAAGTGTAAGCGCTATCGTTGCCAGTTTCTCTGCGACTTTGCCTTGTAATGTGCTATCACAATACAGATCAGTCTCTCCGCGGGCATAGTAGTGTGTCAGGATTATTTTATGCCACTTGCCGTCGTTTATTTTGGTGATGCCGTTAATAGTTTGTTTGGTAGATGAACTATATTTTGCGGTTCCATCGCCATTCATGTCAATAGATCCACTTTTTCCCGTACTATCCTTTAACGTCAGCACTCTGCCTTTTGCATCAGTTTTAATGGTTATGCAAGTGGTAAACGCGTGTAAGGTATTATCGGGTTTAAAACTGATCGGCTTAGTTTTATTACTGCCACCCCAGGTTAAATAAGATCCTTCAATCATTTTAGGCTGAGGTTTGCCATTAGCCAGTGCATCGAACAACGAGGGCACAATAGCGTACGACATTTCCCGGTGCCCGGCATCATTAGGATGGCCCTCGTTAAACCAATAACCATTTACCCATCGCCCAAAGCCATCGTCAATAGCGCCCAGTAAATTTATAGAAGGTACATCCAGCGAATGGATCCACATATCTGTTTGTTTCACATAATCATACTCGGTCACTATAAAATCATTACGGGTATAACAGTTGGCAATAACGGGTGTATAACCACTGTCGCGCGCTATAGCTATTAGCTTTAATAGGCCGGTTTTAAACTGGTCGACTTTTAATTTGCCAAAATCAACTGCCCATTCATTACCTAATGATAAGGCTATCAATACATATTTTGCTTTTTGGGGTACAAAGTCCCTTTTCCAGCGGGCCATTAACCTAATCGTATTATCGCCACCAACAGATTTATTTACAGTGGTCCAGGCTTTGCCGGTGCCGTCGGTTATACGTTGTTGTAATGTTTTGGTAAACCATGCGGTATAACCAAAGTTATCTTTACCCCCAAACCCAAATGATACCGACGAGCCGAAGTATACAATTTTTAAAGTATCTAAAGGTTTTTTGGTACTATCAATAGGAAGTGCTTTTGCCTGTATACTTGATGCGGCACAGAATAGGTAAAGTAAAACTACGAGGGTTGCTTTTAATCTCATAACATTAAGGGAGAATTGGTTATGCAATGTATAAAAAATAGTACTGTTGGCGACTGTCAAAACGCAAAAAAGCCGTTACATCAGTTAAGATATAACGGCTTTCAGCATTAAGCTTTTCGCTTTCGGCTTGGTTAAAAGAATTTAAAACCAACGCTAAGCGCCCATATATTTGGGCGCTGACCGTAGTTCTCATTCACTTTAGTTAAACCACCTTCATAGCGCAGGTCGGCTGTTATAGCGCCAATATCTACACCCGCACCGGCCTGGTAACCAATTGTACTGTTGTTATAATGACCAAAATCGGCAAACGCGCCATTAAAATTTGCCGAAAAATTTTCTTTCCTATCCATTAAATAAGAATAAACAGGGCCTGCCATAACACGGAAGTTTAAATTTTTCTCGCCAAATGATCCACCCAATAAAAGAGGTACATTCAGTGTAGTGAATTTAACATTACCGCTGTAATCGGTACCGTTATTGTTGGAGTTGAATTTGCCGCCTTTACTGCTTACATAAAGTTCTGGTTGTACATAAAAACCGCCACCAAAACGGGCAAATAAACCGGCCTGGTAACCGGCAACGGTTGATGAGTTAAAATTATCAGTCTTTAAACTGGAATAATTTACACCTCCTTTTACACCAAGGCTAAACTGCGCTTTTGTGTTAATGCTTATAGCTATTAACAATATCGCGCTTAATACATACTTTTTCATAGTGTTGTTTTTTAGTTTTATAATAATAGATAGGGTAGGTAATAACTATCGGCAAAAACGCTAACAATAGCCGTACCAATTTTTAGCGCAAAGCAAATTGTCGCCAGGAGTATAGGGGGCTATAATGACAATTAAGCCGTAACATTTTCAGATGTAAGTACATTGAATTTTTTTACCCTCTTTGCGGCTTGCCGCAGAGAGGGCACGACCAGCGAAGCGTAGTCGGGGTGAGTAAAAACGCCCTGCATTGGTGCTAATATCGCCTCATTATAACTCACCCGGTCATCGCTTCGCTCGACCACCCTCTCTGCGGCAAGCCGCAAAGAGGGCTAATTATTTTAAAAGCGTTTACCCCCAATTTTTAACAACGGCTTACATAGTATTTTTTATATTTTTGCTGAAAATATTTTACTTATGGCAGAAATAAGCATGACCAGCAAAGAATGGGAACGCGTAAAAATTAAAGTGCAACGCAAATACAACCATTTAACAGACGCGCAATTAAACTATACAGAAGGCCAGGAAGAGGCCCTGATCAATAATTTGATGACGTTGGTTAACCGCAAACGCGAATATGTTGTATTTACTCTGAAAAAAGCTTTAGTGAATATTGATAATAATAGGCTATAAAAAGAGTTAAGTCTTTTACAAACAGTTTTTTGTAGCTTTATATTTTAAGATATTTATTTGATGAAAAAGGGTGCGAATGTTAAGTATAAAAGGATTCTTGTATCGGCAGGCATAGTTACTTTGGCCTTAGGTATATGGAGTTTTAATGACGATCTGTTCCAGATCTCTAAAAACCTGGAAGTGTTTACAGCCCTGTACAAAGAGGTCAATATTAACTATGTTGATGATATTAGTTCGGCCAAGTTGTTGAAGACCGGCGCCGATGCCATGCTGGATGGTTTAGACCCCTACACCGAGTTTGTTCCCGAGTCTGAAATTGAAGACTATAAGCTACACTATGTAAGTACTCAATATGGTGGTATAGGTGCAAGTATCTTTTCAAGAAACAATAAAGTATATGTATCTGGCGTATTTGAGGGTTTCCCTGCTCAAAAAGCGGATGTACGCCCCGGCGATCAGGTATTAAAAATAAACGACATAGCACTTGATGGCAAAAACAGCGACCAGGTAAGCCAGTTGTTAAAGGGGTCAAAAGGTGCTATTGTAAAACTGTTGGTTAAACGCGACAACGAAGATAAACCCGTTGAAAAGAACCTTGCCCGTGATGAGATCAAACAACCCAACGTATCCTACTACGGTATGGTTGATGGTAATATGGGCTATATCAAACTGGATAGGTTTTTAGAGAATTCTGCCCAGGAAGTTACAGACGCGCTTATCGCTGTTAAAAAGAACAATCCTAATGGTATTATCCTTGACCTTCGCTCAAACGGTGGCGGTATCTTGCAGGAAGCCGTTAAGATAGTTAACCTTTTTGTGCAAAAGGATGTTGAGGTAGTATCGCAAAAAGGAAAAGTAAGAGAGAAAAATTATAATTACAGAACAGCGGCGGCACCGCTTGCACCCGATATCCCGTTGGTGGTATTAGTGAATTCACGTTCGGCATCCGCCTCAGAAATTGTTGCAGGATCATTGCAAGATCTGGACCGTGCTGTAATTATTGGTCAACGTAGCTACGGTAAAGGATTGGTACAACAAACTTTCCCGTTGCCTTATAATAGCCTGGTGAAGATCACCATTGCTAAATATTATGTTCCATCCGGCAGATGTATACAGGAGATAGATTACGCGCACCGTAAAGACGATGGGACGGTAGTAAAAGTTGCCGACTCTTTAATGCACGAGTTTAAAACAAAAAACGGACGTTCTGTATATGACGGCAGTGGCATTTATCCCGATATCTTTATCAAGCCAGACGTTTATGCCAATGTAACTCAGGCGCTGATAGGCAAACTGTTTATATTTGATTATGCTACAAAATATCGCCTCAATCATCCAAAAATAGCCGATGCGCGCTCGTTCGCCTTATCAGATGCAGAGTATGACGACTTTGTTAAATACCTGTCAGATAAAAACTACACCTATAATACTACTACAGAAAAAGTGCTTACTGCCTTAAAAACAGAAGCTACCAAAGAGAAACAATTTGATCAGATACAAAGCGAATACGATGTATTAAAGACCAAATTGCTGAATGCCAAAAAGAACGACCTGCAATTGCATAAACCCGAAGTAAAACAGGCTTTAGAAAACGAAATAGCATCGCGTTATTATTTTGATAAGGGGCGTTATGAGGTTAACTTTAAGCATGATGCCGATCTGGCCCAAGCTGTAAAAACCATGCAGGATAAAAATCAGTTAGCCGCTGTTTTAAAAGGCGATGGTAGCTATAAAGTGATTGGTAAACCGGTGTTGGCCGCTATTAGCGATAAAAAAGCAGACGATAAAGACAACAAGTAAAATTTAAAAGATAAAAAATAGAGAAGCGGCAGGCATTTACCTGTCGCTTTTTCTGGTTTGAGCTAATTTTTTATTGCCTGATAAAGAGGATTATAACGCCCGTAAAATGGATAAAATAAGTTCGGACTAAAAATAAACTAAACTATTCTGGGTAAAAATTGTCATAGAATTAAAACACACCACAATTATGAAAAAGTTATTTTTAGCAGCAGCTCTTTTAGTAGGATGCTCAATGTACCAGAAAGCAGATGCGCAAGTAAGTATACGTTTAGGATTAAATATTGGCAGCCAGCCTGACTGGGGCCCTGTAGGATATGACCATGCAAGTTATTACTACATGCCTGATGTTGATGCATATTATGATGTACCAAATCATCAGTATATCTATTTGCAAAGTAATACATGGATCCGTGGAGCATCTTTACCCGGACGATATAATTTTGACCCATACAATAGCTACAAAGTTGTAATTAATGAGCCAGCCCCTTGGCGTCGTGCATCGGTTTACAGAACTAAGTATGCAAGATACAAAGGAAGCCGGAACCAGGTTGTTATAAGAGATAGCCGTGAGGCAAAATATAAAAATCATTGGCAAGGAGATCGTGGGCGCGATGATCGTCGTGGTCCTGGTAATAGTGACTACGGCCATGACAAAGGGGCTCATGGACGTGGCAATGATAATGGACATGGAAATGGTAAAGGTAACGGTCATGGCAGAGGTCACGATAATTAATAGTATTTATTTATCATACTATAAAAAAACAGGCTCCTTAAAACAAGGAGCCTGTTTTGTTTTTACCTTTCTGCGTTAAAAACGTACTTTTGGTATTGAATGGGTAATAAAATTTATTTCGCTTCTGATTTTCATTTAGGGACAGGTAGCTACGTATCGGTTCGCGAACGCGAAGACCGGTTGGTACGCTGGCTGGATATGATCAAAGCTGATGCCGCCGAGGTTTTTTTAATGGGCGATGTTTTTGACTTTTGGTTTGAGTATACTACCGTAGTACCCAAAGGTTATATCCGTTTCCTGGGTAAACTATCCCAATTGGCTGATGCCGGGATAAAAATAACCCTTTTTAAAGGCAACCATGATATGTGGATGTTTGATTATTTCGAAAAAGAATTAGGCGCCACAATTATCAGTAATGAACTGGAAATAGAACGTAACGGCAAAAAGTTTTTCCTGCACCATGGTGATGGCTTAGGCCCTGGCGATGGATTGTACAAACTGCTTAAAAAAGTGTTTCGCAGCAAAATATGCCAATGGTTATTCGCGCGTTTGCATCCAAATTTGGGGGTAGGGATAGCCAATTACTGGTCAAGAAAAAGCCGTATTGCCGGCGAAAATAACGAGGTGCGTAAGAGTTTAGAAAAAGAATGGCTGGTAACTTATAGTCATGAATTGCTGACCAATAAATTTTATGATTACCTGATATTCGGACATCGCCATTTACCTATGGATATCCAGCTAAATGAAAAAAGCCGTTATATCAATTTGGGCGAGTGGGTAAATTATAATTCGTACGCGGTATTTGATGGTAATGAACTGACCTTAGCGTATTTTGAGCAAGAGGTAAAATAGCGATAGGCGAAAGATTTAGTTTGTCACTCCGTTCAGGATGACAAAAAGCTTGAGATACTATCCGTCATTTTTAAAACCAACAATTTTTTCGTATATTGTATTGTCCTACACCTACTGTAGCCAGTATTTAAAGCCTTGTGATTTTATCAAGGCAATGCTAAAAAAATAAAATAGCATTAAAAAAAAGTCAAGTTATTGATTATAAGTTCTTTGAATCAAAATGTTACTACCGGCATAACCCCCAATACCCGATAAATGGTAATTTTTACTACCGGTAAATGCGCTTATACTTGAAAAACGGCAATTTTTACTACCGGTTTAATGACCGATACTCGAAAAAGATCGATTTTTACTACCGGCATAAAGTCAATTGCTGGTGTGAGTTAGTGAAGCTTATTAAAAAAGCGTTTTCCCTGTTACCTTGCTTAAGTTTAAAGTCATTTTATGCTAAATGATTAGCTTTTAGCTTTTACCTTTAAGCTTTCTGCTCAAAAAACTGTATTTTTGTAGGCTTTTTAAAAGCCGGGCCATTTAGTTTGTCCGATTGATAAATTAGAATATGTTAGAGAAATTAGAATTAATATATCAGCGCTGGAAAGCGGTTGAAGGCGAATTAAGCAGCCCTGATGCTATGGCTGATATGAAACGCTTTGCCCAGTTAAATAAAGAATATAAAGACCTGGCCAAGATTGTTGACGAGTATAATATATACCGCAACATTATGAGCAATATTGATACTAACAAAGAAATATTAGCTACCGAAAAAGATCAGGAATTTCGCGAAATGGCGAAATCTGAGCTGGATGAATTGTTGATACAGCAGGATGAAATGGAAGAAAAGATCCGTTTGATGCTGATCCCTAAAGATCCTGAAGATTCTAAAAACGCGATCATGGAGATCCGTGGTGGTACCGGTGGTGATGAAGCTTCCATATTTGCCGGCGATTTATACCGTATGTATATGCGTTACTGCGAAAAACGCGGCTGGAAAACCGAACTGGTTGACTATACCGAAGGTACAGCAGGTGGGTATAAAGAGATCGTTTTTAACGTTAATGCAGAGGATGCTTATGGTACGTTAAAATTCGAATCGGGTGTACATCGCGTACAACGCGTACCTGATACCGAAACACAAGGCCGTGTACATACATCGGCAGCATCCATCGTGGTATTGCCTGAAGTTGATGAGTTTGATATTGTATTGAACCCTGCCGATATTCGTAAAGATTTATTTTGCGCGTCCGGTCCGGGTGGGCAATCGGTAAATACCACTTATTCGGCAGTTAGGTTAACGCACATCCCAACCGGGATTGTTGCACAGTGCCAGGATCAAAAATCACAGCTTAAAAATGCCGAAAAAGCCTTGCAGGTACTACGCTCAAGGGTATATGAGCTGGAGTTGCAAAAGCACCTGGAAGAAGCATCTAAAAAGCGTAAAACCATGGTTGCCACAGGCGATAGGTCTGCCAAAGTACGCACCTATAACTATCCGCAAGGCCGTTTAACAGAACACCGCATAGGCTTAACTATTTATAACCTATCAGAGGTGATGAATGGCGGTATCCAGGAAATTATGGAAGCCCTGCAATTTGCAGAGAACGCCGAAAAACTAAAAGAAGGAACGGTAGCATAATCTTTTTGATATGCAGATGCGTGAATATGCAGATATGCAGATGAATTAATTTCATTGGTATATCTGCATATTTAGTTTAATGGATGTGTATCTGCACATCCGCATATTTGCACATCCACACATCTTTTTTACATTTCTTATAATTCACTTTTCATCTTGTTTTCATAAAGTGCCGCTACTTTAGCTTTTAATGTAGGCATGCTCTGTCTTTTGCTGTATGGCAATTGGATAAGTTCACCTCAATAAATTGGTATTAATAGCTATTAAATAGTACAGTATGTTAGCGTTAAAAAAGGTATCGGTAAATAACTCAACTATCTACCGCCGTGAGGTAAGATTGATGGGTAACAAGTTTGAAATTAGTGTTGTTGGAAACGATCCGGTTTGGGCTGGCGAGCGTATAAATAGCGCTATAACCGAAATTAACCGCGTTGAAAAGCTGTTAAGTACATTCAGCGAGGATAGCGACGTTAATACTATTAACCGTAATGCAGGTGTAAAACCGGTAAAAGTAAGCGCAGAAATTTTTAGGCTGATTGATAGGTCATTACAAGTATCAGAGCTTACTTACGGTGCATTTGATATTACTTACTATACGCCAGATAAAGCTACAGAAGATACGGATATAGCAATAGCCACCTATACTACTGTAAATTATAAAGATGTAGTATTAGATGCTACAGCCACCACCGTATTTTTAAAAGAAAAAGGCATGCGTATTGGTTTTGGTGCCAATAGTAAAGGTTACGCTGCTGATAGAGCCAAATATATACTGCAACTGGAAGGTGTAAGCCATGGTGTTATTAATGCCGGTGGTGATTTATTAACCTGGGGCTTGCAACCTGATATGGAACCATGGACCGTTGCCACTGCCGATCCGCGCCAAAGAGCTCAACCTTTTGCCAATGTCGAGATCAGCAACATGGCGGTAGCAACCTCTGTTAACACAGAAAAATATGCTACCATCAATAATAAAAAATTAACTACTGGTAAGGCCGTTAAAAACGGGTTTACCGTAAGCGAGATAAAAAGCGTAAGCATACTTAGCCCAACTGCCGAATTTGCCGATGCGATGGCTACGCCTGTGATGGCTATAGGTGTTAACGCGGGTATTTATTTAATAAATCAATTAAACCAGGTTGGTTGCGTAATAATTGATGACCATAACCGGGTATATCCATCAAAAGATATTACTATTGCTTAATTGCTATTAATAAGGCGGTATTTTTTGCTGCTGCAGATAATGCGACCTGCACTTTTAATAAATCTGCTTAAAAGTTGCAAAAGTTAAACGCTTTACTATAAATTAGGACTGTGGCCTCACAGTACCCTTTAACTGACTTATTTTTGAAAAAAAACTTACAAATTTCATTTTCTAAATGATAAAGCGGCTTGCATATCTTGTAATGTTGTTGATATTTGCATCAAGCTTATCATCTGCTAAAATAAGAAGTGGCCGGTACGGTCTTGTTAAAGGTAATGCTATGGTATTTGTTTTGAATGCGCAGTCGCAAAAAGACACTATAAAAAAGCATTCGCCGGATGAGGATTCCAAAAAAATAAAGGAAATATCAAAGGCTAAAAGGCAGGCAAAACCCGAAAAGATAGGAGCGGGTGATAATGCTCAGGACCCTAAAGCCAGGTCTAAACCAAGGGAGCGTCGGCCTGAAGGTTTGGATAGGCCACCTGAAATTCCGCGGAGAAATAATTGATCTAAACTGAAGCTGATAAAGAATGAAATACCTGCATATATTGCTTTTACTTTTTATAGGTAACGCTGCCACAGGAGCAACGTTGCTAAAGCATGATATTGCCTATAAAAGTGAAATCTATGCCGTAAAGGATACCGATACCATTATACGCAAGCAGTCTTTATCGGTAGGTATAAATTATGGTAGCGACGCTATGTTTTTTGGGCGTACGGGGCCGATAACTTATCCTTTTATGTCGACCGATGTGGTGTATAATACCAAAATGGGTTTCTTTGTTTACGCGTCGGCATTAAGGTTATTAGGTTACCGTACCTCTGTTGATGAGGTTGATTTTGGTGGCGGCTATTTATTTCGTCCCTCAAAAAAATTCTCAAGCTCAATATCCTATAACCGCTTTATATTTAACAAGGAAGAGCGGATAATTGAATCGGCAACATCAAATGATATTAACTGGAAAAACTCGTTCGACTGGAAACCGTTCAAATCTACCATTATACTGGATTATCTTTTTGGTAAATCAAGCGATTTCTTTATGACCATTAGCCAGTCTAAATATTTTGAGACGAAAGGTAAGATCTTTAATGATCAGGATTATGTTTCATTTAATCCCGGCGTTAGCGTAATTATAGGTACACAAAACTTTGTAGAGCGATATTCTTTAGATCATGATGACAGGTTGATTGTTGATAATATTTATAAGTTTGGCCCAACCGCACCACCAACCGGGGTAAATAACGGCCGTTTAAACTTTTTGAATTATAGTTTTAAACTACCTATAGCTTATAATATGCCGCATTATACTTTCGAGGTAGCTTATAAATACTCCATACCGGTTAATGTAGAGGGCGCTTTAATGAATAAACGCGAATCTTTTGTTAACTTGACTTTTTTCTATCTCTTTTATTAGCTATATCGTATGAATGTTTTGATTATTGAGGACGAAGAAGCGCTGGCGCATGAGCTGGAAATATTCCTCACCAATCATAATTATGTTACAGACTTATGCTATAACGGCCGCTCAGCGTCCGAGAAGATAGCCACCAACATGTACGATTTTATCCTGATCGATTTAGGTCTGCCTGATTATGATGGATTAGATCTGCTTAAAGAAGCCAAGAAAGACAATCCGGATGCGGCCTGTATTATTTTAACAGCCCGTGCAGAAATATATGATCGTGTGCGTGGTCTTGATCTGGGGGCCGATGATTATCTGCCTAAACCATTTTCACTTTTAGAATTGCAAAGTCGTATGCAAGCTATTATGCGACGCAAATTTGGACTGAAACAGAGTATTGTTGAGCTGGGTGAGTTCCTGATCAATCTTACAGACCGTGTAATTAGCTGCGATGGCAACGTGGTAAGCACCATCACCAAAAAAGAGTTTGATCTGATAGCCTACCTGATCCTGCATAAAAACCGCACCTTAACCCGTACACAATTAAGCGAACATATTTGGGGGAGTGTTATTAATGACGATTACGATTCGAACTATATTGATGCGCATATTAAAAATATCCGTAAAAAGCTAAATGTATATGCAGCACCCGATTGGTTGGAGACCGTGCGTGGCTTGGGTTATAAAATTAAAGTGAATACTTAATATTGAAATTAAATACAAAACTTACGCTATTTAATGCGATATCAAAATTGGTAATAGCCATACTTTTTGTGTTGCTGGTGCCTGTTTTAATAAAAAAGATTAGCCGCAGCTATGTTGATAATAACCTGATCAAACAAAAGAGTAAGTTTTTACAGATAGTAAAAACAAAAGGTATAAAAAACTATATCACCGATGGCGAAACTTATGGCAGCTACCGTTTGCCGCTTAACGAAGAATACCTTACCATTGAGGATGATACCATTCCCGGAAATTTAATAGATACCATAACAAACGAAAAGCGCCTTGTTGACCGGGATACTATTGAATACCGCATACTTAGCCACACTTTTTTGGTAAATAATAAAAAGTACCTGTTGGAGATAGGCAAGAGCGTAGCCACACTTGACGAAACCAGTACCCCATTGCAAAGCATCGCGTTTGTAGTATTAATCGGGATGATATTGCTTACTATCCTGGCCGATCAAATTTATACTAACCATGTATTAAAACCGCTGGGTAAGATCATCAAAACCAAACTTATCGGTCAAAAATTTCCAAATTTTGGTTCGTACAAAGAAGTTAAAACCAGTACATCCGATTTTCAGCACCTGGATATCAGTATCCACCAGATGATAGAAACTATCGAAGCCGCGTTTCAAAAAGAACGAGAATTTATATCGAACGCATCGCATGAGTTAATGACACCGATATCCATCCTGCAATCGAAGATCGAAAATATGTTCGATCAGGAAGATATCAACGACGAGGTAAAAGTACGCCTGCTTGAAATGCAACGGATTTTGAACCGGTTAAAAAGCATCACCAAAACTTTATTACTGATATCGCAGATCGAGAACGAACAGTTTTTGAAAGAGGATACCGTATCACTGACAGGTCTATTGCAGGAAGTATACGACGAAATATCCGTGCGCCTTGCCGAAAAGAATTTAACGTTCGATATCCTTATCCCGCAGGATAGCATTTTAACAAGCGTCAATAAATTTTTGATCTTCAACCTATTCTTTAACCTGGTTAATAATGCCATAAAGTATAACCGGCAGGACGGCGAAATAGTAATTACCACCGAGACAGAAAACGGCGGCCTGATAGTTAACATAACCGATAGTGGCATGGGTATTAGTACAGACGATATGCCTTTTATATTTAACAGGTTTAAAAAATTCAGGCAGTCTATGCAGCAGGATAGTTTTGGTTTAGGCCTGCCTATTGTAAAATCAATAGCCACGTTCCATCACATTAAAATAGAGGTTGATTCTGTAAAAGACCTGGGCAGTAATTTTAAGCTGATATTTCCGGTGGGGTTAATTCAAAACAAGTAAGAAAGCTATCCAAGATTCTGTATAAAATTATATAAATATTTTATATCTTCAATTAAACCTTTTCAACCTAAATTCGTCTAACAAACATAGGCAAAAGTAAATGTTGACAAACAGATACTATTTAGCCTTAAAATAGGTTAATGTTTTTTAAGTAATATGAAAAAGATATATAAATACGCTTCTGCATTGTTAATTACAGGAGCGCTTTCTGTGATGGTTGTTTTAAATGCTGATGCACAACGTGGCGGCTCGCACGCAAGCAGTGGTGGTGGTGGCGGTGCCAGCTTTAGCCGCGGTGGAAGCGGCGGCGGCGGCAGTTTCAGCGGTGGTGCCAGTTTTGGCGGGTCGCGTAGCAGTATCGGCCTTGGATTAGGCCTTAGCTATGGCAGGGCTTTCGGTAGGCCCGGGTATAATTATATTGGCTATCCTTATTCAGGGTTTTATTTAAACGCGTTACCATACGGTTATTATCCATTTTATATGGGAGCATCATTGTTTTACTATTCTGATGGTATATTCTATCGCCCGTATGATGATGGTGGTTATGTAGTAACTGCCCCTCCGGTAGGTGCCGCGGTGCCTCAATTGCCTAAAGGCGCCAAGGGGATCATGATAGACAACCAACAGTATTTCGAATATAACGGTGTGTACTATAAAATTGTACTAAATGATAAGGGAGATAAAGTATTTGTTGTTGCCGGTAAAGACGGTGTCTTAAATACTGATAATGGCAGTAATGATGATGCCGTAAGCCAGACACCACGCGTTGGTGATGTGGTGGATAGACTGCCTGATGGAGTACGTAAAGTAACCTTAAACGGGAAAAAGTATTTTGTATCTGCCGATGATATTTATTATGAAAGAGTAACTGATAGCAACGGTAATACTGGATTCCGCATTGCCAGCGTTCCTGATAGCGAATAAATTAGTTATTGACTACAATAAAGGAAAAGCTGCCTCTTAAGGCGGCTTTTTTTGTGCTCCATTTTGAAATTACCAGCCTATTTAAGTAATACCCCCACGGAGGTATTTTGCCTAAATTAGGGTTAATACCTCCAAGGCGGTATTGGCATAACTCATTTTCTGATATACATTTGCACTTTATTTTTAATTAGTCTAAATAAGTGTATATGAAAAATAACCCCTTACTTTATCTTGTAATTTTGCTTTTAAGCATAACCAATGCGTTTGCCCAACGTCATGCAACCATAAAGGGCACCGTAAAAAGCGCCGATGGGCAACCGGTAGAAGCGGCAAGTGTTGGCATAAAAAATACTACATCTGGAACTACTACTAATCCCGATGGATATTTCCAGCTTAACAGGATAAAACCAGGTAGCTATATTATTAAAGTTACCGCGATAGGTTCAATGCCCGAAGAAAAATCTGTAGCAGTAACAGGCAACGGCATTATAGAAGTCGACTTTGTTTTAAAAGAAAATGCCAGTCAGTTAAACGAAGTTGCCATATCAGGTACCAGGAAAAGATATAAGATTGATAAGCCATCGCAGAGTTTGCGTCTGAATGAGCCATTGCTGCAAATTCCGCAAAATATACAGATTGTTACCTCGCAAAACCTGGCAGATCAGCAGATAACCAGCATGAGCGATGGTTTAATACGCAATGTAAGCGGCGCCGTTAGATTAGAACACTGGGGAGATCTGTATACCAATATCACCATGCGTGGTTCACAAATACAAGCTTTCAGAAACGGATTTAACGTAGTAAGTTCATACTGGGGGCCGCTTACAGAGGATATGAGCTTTGTAGATCATATTGAATTTGTAAAAGGTCCGGCTGGTTTTATGTTAAGCAATGGCGATCCAAGCGGTTTATATAATGTGGTTACTAAAAAGCCAACTGGCCAAAATGCCGGCGAACTTAGTTTTACGATGGGTAGCTTTAATTTGAACCGCACCACGCTTGACCTTGACGGCAAACTAAGTAAAGATGGCAAATTGTTGTATCGCCTAAATTTATCAGCACAAAACAAGGCTTCATTCCGCCCTAACGAGTTTAATGACCGTTATGCGATTGCGCCGGTGGTTTCTTACCAGATCGACGATAATACCAAACTGACCGCAGAATACGTTTACCAACGCGCGCATACGTCTGACGTAGGTTCATATTACGTATTTAGCCCAAAAGGCTACGCGGTTCTACCACGTAATTTTACCCAAACTCCGGCCGGATTACCTCCGACCAATATCAACGATCATAGCTTTACCCTTAACCTGCAACACCAGTTAGCTGATAATTGGAAATTAACTGCACAAGCAGCCCGTTATATGTATTCGCAATTGGGTACCTCTATGTGGGCCGATACGGTATTTGCCGATGGCAGATATGTACGTAATGCAGGTATATGGGAAGCACAAAGCACCATGTCTTTAGCCCAGGCATTTGTAAACGGTAAAGTAACTACCGGAAGCATTGTACATAATATTTTAGGTGGTCTTGATATGGCTGATAAAAAATATGTTGCCGATTATGCCCAGACTAAATCGCTTGATACTAAAGCAGCGCCTTTTAACCCATATGAAGAAGGTGTGCTTACGTTAAACAGCCCTTCAAATGGTTATCCAATATTCGATCGTTCATTAAACTTAGAGGCCCGCGCAGCAGCTGGCTATGGCTTGATCAACTCACGCTATTCAAGCTTATATGTACAAGATCAGCTTGGTTTTATCGATAATAAAGTAAGATTAACATTAGCTGGCCGGTATACAAGTATCCAAATGTCAGACTTCAACACCCCGTCAGAAGCTAAACATTTCACACCGCGTATTGGCTTAAGCGTATCAATTGATGATAAAACATCGGTGTATGGTTTGTATGATCAAACATTTTTACCGCAATCGGGCAGGGTTAGCGTAGGTAAATTGCAGCCGTTAACCGGTACCAATACCGAATTTGGTATCAAGAAAGATTGGGCCGATGGTACATGGAACACTACGCTTTCAGTGTATCGCATTTTAAGAGATAATGAATTAACCGGTGATCCAAATGCTGCTCCTAATTCAGGATTAAGTATCGTATTTGGCCAGAAGAAATCGCAAGGTTTGGAATTTGATTTGCGTGGTGAAATAACGCCAGGACTGAACCTGACTGCCAACTATGCGTTTACCGACTCAAAAGTGAACAAAGTTAACCCCGGAGTAACAGGTTTTACTGTTGGACAAGTGGTTCCAGGTTACTCGAAACACGTTGCTAATACCTGGTTAAGTTATAAAATGAGAAATGGCGGATTAAAAGGCGCCGGTATTTCTTTAGGTGGTACCTATCTCGCCGGACGCCAGACAGATACCTGGAGCGTAGGTTTAGAAAGACTGCCTGATTACTTTAAAATGGATGGTGGTTTATTCTGGGAAGGTGCAAAAGTACGCATTACCGCCAATGTCTTCAATTTAACCGACAAGTATACTTACAGTGGCTCATATTATTCATATCTGAATACCTATTACTGGCAGGCAGATGCACCCCGTAACTATCGTTTAAGCATCGCCTACAAATTTTAATGAATGACCCCGTTAAAAAAAACCATACTATTTATACATCGCTGGCTCGGATTTATATCCGGGTTGGTGGTGGTTATAGTGAGCATCACAGGCTGTTTATATGTTTTTCAGGATGATATTCAGGATGCATTATACAGCTATCGCAAGGTGGAGGTGCAAAATAAACCTTATCTACTGCCATCTCAACTTAAACAGATCGCTCTTAAACAATATCCCAAAGGTAAGTCTGATTTTATGGCTTATTATGGCGAAGACAGGCCCGCTGCCATATTTATTGATGTACCGAAGCAAGGCGAACGGTGTGTTTATCTTGACCCATACATCGGTAAGATTTTGCACGATGCAAATTATGAGCGTAATTTTTTTGTGGTGGTGGAATACATCCACCTTTACTTATTGTTACCACCTGCAATAGGCGGACAAATAGTAGGCTGGTCGGTAGTGATATTTGTGGTGCTGATGATAACAGGCATCATACTATGGTGGCCCAAACGTAAAAGCGACCGTAAGCGCAGTTTTACCATTAAGTGGGGTGGCCGCTGGCGAAGGGTGAACTATGATCTGCATAATGTTTTGGGCTTTTATGCTGCCAGTATAGCTCTGATTTTAGCTATAACCGGGCTGGCAATAGCTTTCCAGCCGGTATCCAACGGAATAAAGTACACAGCCAATTTAGGTAAAACCTATGCCAAAGAAGCAGCCGTATCAGTATCTGATTCATTGCATAAACCGGTTGTTGCTGTAAACGCATGGGATAAGGCTTTTCTATATGCCAAACAAAGATCGCCGCAAACACACATGATCACGCTATATGGCGATGATGCCAAGGCTGGTAATCCTATATATTTAAATGCCTATTACAAATCTTTGCATTACTATGAAAGCGATAGCTATGAATTCGATCAGTTTAGCGGCAAACCACTTAAAGATATCAAGCATCAAAACAAAAGCGCCGGTTTAAAAATGAATAGCATGAATTATGATATCCATGTGGGCCAAATACTGGGATTTACGAGTAAGATCATAGCATTTTTAGCCAGTTTGATCTGTGCCAGTTTGCCTATAACCGGTTTTATAATATGGTGGGGTAAACGCAATAAATCAAAAACAAAGAAAGTAAAAGGTGTGGTTCATCGCCGCACGCATAAACAATTAGTAGCCATTAAGCCCTGAGCTGCCGTTATGCCGACATGGCATTGCGGTTTGTTCAGGCACAAATTTTAAACAGGATGTGCGAAGCAAAAACATTAAGTAAGTGCGGAGTTACCATGGTAAGCCAATGCCTGCAATGCAAAACCATTAATATCTGGCACACTAATTTACTACTTAATTTTACGCCACAGCAATTTGCTGATTTCAGGAAGTTTATTAATGATCTTGATTTCGATGATCGCTCGCACCCTTTTCCTGATAGGATGGATAGGGCAGTACTTAAAACTCCTGTTGAGCACATCAATTTTACATTTACTTTAGAAGAATGGGAGGACCTGAAAGAAGCCATGGACGAAGCTTTATACATGCAGAAGGTCTTTGATTTGATAGGATAATTAATACACCTTTACAAGGATGACAAAAAGGTAATCTTACAAAAATTCCACTACCACATCATCGCTAACGGGATGCCCGGTGCAGGTCAATATAAAGCCATGTGCAAGGTCAATGTCGGTCAATACATCATTTACAGACATTTCTATTTTGCCACTGCTGCATTTGGCCGTGCAGGCGGAACAGATGCCCGCCCGGCAACTGTAAGGTAGGAGGATGTTATTTTGTAGAGCTGCCTGTAAGATGGTCTGGTTTTCGCCCACCTGCAGGTCATGCAGCTCATTATTGAAATGGATACGAATGTTTTTAGGCGGATAATTGATATAACCCGCAGTAACAGATACGGTTTCCAGCACAAAGTTCTCTTTACGGATCTGGTTGCTTTCTAAACCCATATACAACAAGGTTAACCTTACCATACGCATGTAATTGAATGGGCCGCATAGGTAGAATTCGGCAGTATCCAGTCCAAAATAGGTGTTTTGTTTTACCAGTTGTTCAACGTTGATGTTGTTTAAACGGTTGCCTTCGCTGCTAAGTAAATGAATAACTTTTAACCTGTCGGGATGATTGGTTTGTAGCGCATTTAGTTCAGCTTCAAATAAAATAGATGCCTGGTCCTGACTGCTGTAAATCAGCGTAAGCCGGCTATGGCCTTCGCGGTTAAGAATGTATTTTAATTGTGAAAATATAGGCACTATACCGCTGCCTGCGGCAAACAACATAATATCTTTAGAAGATTTAAAATCAGGAATGGTAAACCGACCTGCGGGTTCAACAGCATTAAGGATCGTACCTGATCTTATTTTAGTTAGCAGGAAGCGCGAGATCTCACCGTTAGTTATCCGTTTAACCGTAATAGCCAATAACACTTCATCAGGCGATGAACTTAATGAATAAGACCTGCGGACCTCTTCGTGATGATGTGTAAACACTAACGTTATAAATTGCCCGGCCAGGTAATTAATTTTTTTACCTGATACTTCGGCGAGTAAGAAAGTAGCGGTATCTGCAGTTTTCCATTGTATAGCCTCAACCCGTAACTGAAGCATAGCGTCTAAGCTTTGAGTACGATATTGCCAAAATGCGATGACGTCCCCATCTTATCTATGGCCTTACCGGCTTCTGACAGGGGATATACTTCATCAATTACAGGTACTATGCTATGTTCGGTCATAGAGATTAACATCGCTTTAAAATCAGCAGTGGTACCCATGGTAGTACCTAATATTTGCAGTTGTTTCCAATAAACTTTGCGACCGGGTATAGCGGGCATATCGCCTGCTGTGGCACCAAAGTAAACAATGCGACCGCCGGGTTTACACAGGTCGGCAAACTTGGCAAAACCTGCGCCTAACGCGCTGTCTATAATGATATCAAATCCACCCGATAGGTGTTGCAATTCCTCAGCCCAATCCTGCGCCTTGTAATTAACGCCTGCTAATGCGCCCAGTTGTTTTGCCTGTGCAATTTTTTCGCCGCTTCCTGAGGTTACAAACACCTTGCAACCCGCCGCTACTGCCCATTGCAAAGCAAAGGCACCTGTACCGCCACCAACACCCGATATTAAAACCGTGTCGCCTTTTTTAGCCTGCCCTTTGGTAAATAAGGCGCGATACGCGGTTAACCCCGCTAACGGAAAAGCTGCCGCTTGTTCCCAACTCAAATAAGCCGGTTTATCATACAGATATTCTACCCGGGTTTTAACATATTCGGCAAAAGTGCCGTCATCCGGCAGACCTAAAATTTTAAAGTCTTTTCCTTGGAAATTGTCGTTATCGCCCCAGTTATTACTTGGATTTATGATTACTTCTTTATTCAGCCAGGCAGTATCAACACCTTCGCCTGTTTTCGTAACAATACCAGCACCGTCTGACCCTAATATCACAGGGTATTTTAAACTGGCATATTTGCCTATACTGATCCAATAATCGCGGCGGTTTAAGCCTGCTGCTTTTATTTTGATCAAAACTTCGCCGGGGGCAAGCGCTGGGGTTTCAACTTCTTTCCAGGTTATTGGTTTATCGGGGGCTTCAAGGACGTTAGCTTTCATGATGATAAATAATAAGCCCCCTCTAAATCTTCCCCGGTAGGGGAGACTTTTTGGGGGCAAGTATATTTTAAGCCCTCCCTTCCGGGGAGGGTTTGGGTGGGGCTTTATGCAATTGCTTTGGTGTACAACTCAGCAACGTGGCTCCAGTTGATCACGTTCCAGATAGCTGCTAAATAATCAGGGCGACGGTTTTGATATTTTAAGTAGTAAGCATGTTCCCAAACGTCGATACCTAAAATTGGTGTGCCTTTTACTTCGGCAATGTCCATTAATGGGTTATCCTGGTTTGGAGTTGATGTTACCGCTAATTTTTTATCGGCAGTTACAATTAACCATGCCCAGCCTGAACCAAAACGGGTAGCACCAGCTTCCGATACTTTTGTTTTAAACTCTGCAAACGAACCGAAAGTGCTTTTTATAGCATCGGCCAAAGCGCCTGTTGGCTCACCGCCACCATTTGGCGACAACAAGGTCCAGAATAAAGAGTGATTATAATGACCACCACCGTTATTACGTACAGCAGGCGGAAATTTTGAAATATGTTTGATGATATCATCAATGCTGCTATCAGCCTCAGGTTTGCCTTCTAACGCTTTGTTAAGGTTAGTAACATAAGCCTGGTGGTGTTTGCCATGGTGAATTTCCATGGTAAGTTTATCGATGTGCGGTTCTAATGCATCAGTTGCATAAGGCAACGCTGGTAGTGTAAATGCCATAATTTGATATTTAAAAGTTTAAAGATTGTGTAACAAATATAAGGTGTGAAGATGATTTTTGTTCTAAATTAATGTCATGTTTTTGTTAGCCGATGATTAATTAACTCAAGTTGCTAGTTAAAAGATATTAAATAAGTAAGCATCATAAAG
>JAZKCG010000018.1:0-13793 GCA_040388175.1 Bacteroidota bacterium
GTATAACGACAAATTGCCCGGTACAAAACCGAGCAAATTCTTTAAAACCTTAACATATTTCCTGTTTGGCGACAGGTACAGCTTATATAACCTAATAATCGGCATTCGGTATTAAGCTTCGTACTTTTTAAATATCACAGAAGCGTTGTGCCCGCCAAAACCAAACCCATTACTCTGCACTATTTTAATATCTCTTTTTTGAGCCTTGTTAAACGTAAAGTTTATTTTAGGATCAAAAGTAGGATCGTCTGTAAAGTGGTTAATGGTTGGTGGTATTATACCATGGTTTAATGCCAATATGGATGCAATAGCTTCAACAGCACCGGCAGCACCTAATAAGTGACCGGTCATTGATTTTGTCGAGCTGATATTTATACGATAAACATCTTCGCCAAAAACATCCTGAATAGCTTTTATTTCCTGCGGATCACCAATTGGAGTAGATGTTCCGTGAACGTTTACATAATCAATATCTGCAGGGGTAAGTCCGGCATCTTCTAAGGCAGAACGCATTACCAATGCCGCACCTAATCCATCAGGATGAGGGGCCGTCATATGATAAGCATCGGCACTCATGCCTCCGCCAACCATTTCTGCATAAATTTTAGCGCCGCGTGCTTTAGCGTGTTCCAGTTCTTCTAAAATAATGGTTCCTGCACCTTCGCCGGCAACAAAGCCGTCGCGGTCAAGATCAAACGGGCGCGATGCCGTTGCAGGGTCATCATTACGTACAGACAGCGCGTGCATAGCATTAAATCCACCAATACCGGCTTCATTAATAATAGCCTCAGACCCTCCGCTTATAAACATATTAGCTTTACCCAGGCGGATATAGTTAAAAGAGTCTATTAACGAATTGTTTGACGATGCACAGGCAGAAACTGTGGAGAAATTTGGACCACGCAAACCGTATTTAATAGAGATATGGCCCGGGGCAATATCAGCTATCATTTTAGGGATAAAGAACGGATTAAACCGGGGTGAACCATCGCCTTTGGCAAAGTTAACCACCTCATCTAAAAACGTTTTTAACCCGCCAATGCCCGATCCCCAGATAACACCTATACGGCTGGTATCTAATTTAGAAAAATCTACACCTGCATCTTTTACTGCTTCTTCGGTTGCAAACAAGGCGTATTGCACAAACGGATCCAGCTTACGCGCATCCTTTCTACCTAAAAAAGCATCTGCGTCAAAGCCTTTAACTTCGCACGCAAATTTGGTTTTGAACTTTGATGTATCAAAACTCTTAATCAAAGCCGCGCCACTTACTCCATTGACTAATGAGTTCCAATATTCTGGAACTGTGTTGCCAATTGGAGTAAGTGCCCCAAGCCCGGTTACTACAACTCGTTTAAACCCCATTTAATTGAATTAAGGAGAGCTTATTTTACGTTTTTTTCAAGGTAAGCTACGGCTTGACCTACTGTGCCGATAGTCTCAGCCTGATCGTCAGGGATAGCCACGTTAAATTCTTTTTCAAACTCCATGATAAGTTCCACGGTGTCTAAAGAGTCAGCACCAAGGTCATTGGTGAAGCTAGCCTCAGGTGTTACTTCAGATTCGTCAACACCCAATTTTTCCACGATTATAGCTTTTACTCTTGAAGCGATATCAGACATAGTATTATAGTTTAATGATTAATAATTTCAGTGCAAAGAAAAATAAAATCTATCAAATATCAAATCTAAAACTTTTTACTTTAAACGGTAACAAAGTTTTAGTTGAAAAGGTTTCAATTTGTATTTTTACCGGCGCAAATGTAATCATATAATTGAATAGAAAATTTTTAAAATTTGAGATAGATCTGGATTTTGTACTCATCGCAGTTACAACTTCACTTAAAGACTATCGTATTTGTTACTTAATTAACAAATATTTAAATTTTAACTTTGTTAAAACTGAGGACCTGGCCGTCGACATTCACCCCGGTGCCGCGCCGGTATACTTCTCTTTATACGCATATAACTGGGAAGCCAGTGAAACAGATTTCTTTTTTATAGGCAATAAAGGCAGCGACGGCTACTTAATACCCGAGATGAAAAAGGCAGATTATTTTTTAATGATAAAAAATTATATTGATGATAACGACCTTGACAACCTTATTTCGGCATTAAATAAGATCCCCGAAATTGTTGCAGCAGTAAAGATTGACCCTAAAAAAATAAAATCACGCGAAAATCTCTTATTTTAGCGCCGAATTTAAAAGGCCTGCATCATATCATACACAGTGAATGCCCTTAATATTGAACTCAATAATTATGAATATACCTTATAACCGTACTAAAATCGTTGCCACAATGGGGCCGGCTTGTGCCAAAAAAGAAACATTGTTAGCCATGATCAAGGCCGGCGTAAACGTTTGCCGCCTTAATTTCTCGCATGGCAAGCCCGAAGATCATAAAAAGTTTGTTGATCTGATTGCCGAAATAAACGATCAGCACAAAACCAACGTTTCTATTCTTGCAGATTTACAAGGACCAAAAATTAGAATTGGCCTGGTAAAAGATGGCGGCATACACCTGGTTAATGGCACACATATCAATATCACTACCCATGAGTGCATTGGCGACGATAACCAGATCTATATAACTTACGATACTTTCCCGCAGGATGTACAAGCCGATGAAATTATTTTGTTGGACGATGGCAAGATCCAGATGCGTGTAATATCAACCAATAAAGTTGACACCGTTGTTTGCGAAGTTGTACACGGTGGCATTTTAACGTCGCGTAAGGGCGTTAACCTGCCAAACACCAAGGTATCTATCCCCAGCTTAACCGAAGAGGACCTGGAGAACTTAGAATACGCTTTAGCATGGGATATTGACTGGATTGGCCTTTCATTTGTGCGTAATGCTGATGACATAACCGAGCTTAAACAAGTTATAGCCCGCAGCGGTAAAGCAGCTAAAGTAATTGCTAAAATTGAAAAACCAGAGGCTATTGATAATATTGATGCTATTATAGCCGCTACAGATGGCGTTATGGTTGCCCGTGGTGATCTGGGTGTTGAAATGCCTTTAGAAGAAGTACCATTGTTACAAAAAATGATTGCCCGCAAGTGTCGCGCGGCATCAAAGCCGGTAATTGTGGCTACCCAAATGCTGGAGTCAATGATTACTACCCCGCGCCCAACACGTGCCGAAGTTAATGACGTTGCTAATTCTGTATTAGATGGAGCAGACGCGGTAATGCTTAGTGGCGAAACATCAGTTGGTGAGTTCCCGCTTATTGTTATTGAAACAATGGCTAAAATTGTGCATAACGTTGAAGAGTTAGGTTACCCTTACAATACAGAAAGAGGGTCTGTTTCTGATTCTAAATCTGCAGGCTATTTAAGTGATGCGGTATGCGAGTCGGCAGTTTACCTGGCAGACCATACCAATGCCGTTGGTGTGGTATCAATGACTACATCAGGCTATACTGCTTACCAGATATCAAGCTACAGGCCAAAAGCACGTACCTTTATCTTCACCTCAAATAAACACCTGTTAAACGCGCTTAGCCTGGTATGGGGTGTACGTACTTTTTACTACGATAAATTAGAAAGCACAGATCAAACAATAAGCGATGTAAACAATATGCTTAAAGCAGAAAACCTGGTACAAAGTGGTGATGTTGTAATTAACACAGCTGCTATACCAATTGTTAATCATGGTAAAACCAACATGATTAAAGTAACTGTTATAGAATAGTGAATGGTGAGTAGTGGTGAATGGTGAGTGGTATTAAATTTAAAAACTTCTTGCTCATCATTCACCACTCACCATTCACTCCCTCACTTAGTATATCCCGGCGCGGCATACCATAGCCGATACCCTGGCAGGTTTGCCAAAGTAACAGTTCCAATATATTTTCACTATTCCCATAACTATGTGTTTATTGTGATTGTATGACTACTAAATTTTATTAAGGTTTAATTTTTTCTTTAGCATCATTATTTTATCGCTATTTTTAGGAACGGTGGATAATGTGGAAAATTGCCCTGTTGTATCTTTTTTGTTACATAAAATTTTTATTGTTTAATGCTTTGTTTATATTCGGCTTGTTAACCCCTATTAATACATTGATTAAACAAGTGTGGAAGTATACGCTTACGGCATGTGTTGTACTTTGCAGCACCGGGATATTATTTGCCCAGGATAAGCAAGACTCGCCCGAGGTATTGCGCAAACAAACCGATGCTAAACAAGTTATCAGTAACTTTTTTAGCCGCAAGCATAAAACAGCCGATACTGTAACAAGCAATCATCAAACACATTCCAACTTTTCAACTTTACCATCGGCCGGCTATAACCCAAGCGTGGGCTTTTCTGTGGGGGTAACCTCAACAGGTGGCCATGTTTTTGGCGATCCTAAAACCACAACCTTTTCTGTAGTAAATGCCAATGCTTATATATCAACACTCGGCCTGGCATCCTTCGAAGCAAAGAACAATATCTTCACCAATAACGATATATTCAATATACAAGGTGGTATACAGGTTGGTAAAACCGTAGCGCTTGATTATGGTATTGGTACCGGACATAGGGTACAGGGCGATGGATCCTTTTCATTGAATGATCTTCCTTTAGATAATAATCCAGATGTTTTCCCGATAAAATTTTCGTACCTGAAATTTACAGAAAGGGTATATCGTAAAATATTTGAGCATATCTATGCAGGTGCAGGCTTCATTTTTAACAAATACAGTAATGTAGATGATGAGCGCCAAAGCAGCAAAGGCCCAACCGGTCTTAACATTAATACGCACAATTATAGATATAGCAGGTTAAACGATTACCCAACATCTGGCTATTCTGCAAGTGGTTTATTGTTTAATGTTGAATATAATTCAAGAGACCACATTAACCGCACCCAGGATGGTTTATATGCTGATGTGGTTTTTCGTGTAAATGAAACGTGGCTGGGTAGTGAACATAGAGCCGTACAAGTAAAAACAGAACTAAGAAAGTACTGGAGCTTATCAAAAGTTAACCCTGAGCATATACTGGCATTTTGGTATTGGGGCACCTATTTACTTAATGGCTCTGTGCCTTACTTAGAACTACCCGGCACCGGTAGTGACGCGGCCAATCGCCTGGGCAGGGGCTATACTATAGGCCGCTTTAAAGGCACTTCATTTGCATATAGTGAGTTAGAATACCGTTTCCCGCTTACTCAAAACAAACTATTTAGCGGCGTAGTCTTCGCCAATGCAGAAACGGCAAGTAATAGCCGCAACATTAACTTAACAGAGTATATCGAACCCGGCGGTGGTGTTGGCCTGCGTATCCTGTTTAATAAATATTCGCGCTCTAACTTATGTATTGATTACGGGATAGGTAATTACGGATCGAAGGGGATATTCCTGGGCTTGAACGAAGTTTTTTAACCGGGCGCAAACTCCATTTATATAAAAAGCGGATCAGGCATAAAACCCTGACCCGCTTTTTGTTTATGTTTTATGAGATCTCTTAGTGATTTAACCTGCCTTCTGAAGCATCAATAGAAGTAATGCCTGCTTCAGGTAATGCGCGGTGCGGCCTGGTTAAAAATGGCGACTCGACAGCAAAAATACCTTTTATAGTTAATGCTAAGCCTAAAAGCAAGTGTGGTAAAAACACATGCGATGAAAAAGCATAGGTCCACGGCAATGCTAATAAAAAAGTACCCATCAATACATCAACACAATTTTGCATTTGCATAGGGAATACTCTAAGAAAGCTAAAACCGGTAGGGCTTTCGCTAAACATCGACATGATCAATTGTAACCAGCCTATCAATAAAGGCATGAAAAAGGCTGCAGTGGCAATGTGTTGCATATTTGAAAAACCAAATAACCATGGTGCCGAAAGTAATAATGCAGCTAAAGCATAGTTTAAAAACCCGTAAGCTGTTCTTGAAATGAAAGGCTTCATTATGTCTAATTTTTGTTATTGTATATGGCAAAATTAATAATTTATGGCTAACATTTTTTGCTAATTAAAAAAAATTCCAATGGGTATGCAACTATAACCGATTAGGCTTAACTAATTTTGAGGCTACAAAGGCAAAAAGGCCTAATATCACACCAAACATAGCCCCAAACACAGGCCCGAAAACCAGCATCATTTTTCTGGGATGTATACCTGTATACATTGCCGCCATATCAGGATGATGTGCCGTATAGCTATCATAGAAAAAGCAATGCGCGGCAGTTATCCATACGCAATTAAAAATACTCACCATAAAGCCATGTAAAAAATACTTGCCCGGCGCGGCTTTGGCAATTACAAAAGCGCAAAAAACAAATATCACCAGCCAAAAAGCGGGTTCTACTTTTTCGGGTATAAGGGATATGGTGGCAAAGGCCATTATCAACCCGAAGAATGATAATTGTAAAATAAGTTTCCAGTTCATGGTTTATTTAATTTGATCTGTTAAATGCAACTGCAATTTATCCGCCGTTAATTAATTTAATACCCGAAGCTTGCTGCCGGGGGTCTATTTTCTGTAAAATAAAATTTACCGGCATTTTAACCAGTGTGCGTACCGCCTGGCCGTCTTTATAACCCGGCTGCCAATTAGGCGACCGCTTCATAACCCTTACCGCTTCTTCTAACGAACCGTGGCCGGGCCCCCTCAACGCTTTAACATCCGTTAGCGCGCCATCTTTTTCAACTATAAACTGTACAATAACCCGGCCTTCAATTTCGCGGTTCTCCATTTCGGTAGGGTATTTTAAGTTCTTTAATAAAAATTTAGTCAGCGCATCAGCCCCACCTGTAAAAGACGGTTGCTTATCAACTTTAACATACACAGAATCGCCTTCTGCTACAGTTGTAGTAATAGCAGCAGGTAGATATGTTCCATATGCAGTCTTGTTACTTGCTTTACTGCTATTAATGGCACATACTGTAGCCAGCAATGCTGCAAAACTATAGGAATGCATCGTCCTGAACATCTGTTTTCGTTGGTGTGTCATAATTAGTTGTTTTTAGTTCTTTGGTTAAGACGCTGTGGATCGCCTGTTGGTTATAGGTATATAATTTAATATAAAGATACTAATCCATTTAATAGTTGCAAAAAAGCCCTGCAGATTTAAACCTGCAGGGCCCGTACTCATGAGTTAACTGATATTAAGGTTTGGTTGTGGTTGCTTTTTTAGCATTTTTGGTGGTGATAAGGATCACTCCATTTTTTCCTTTGTCGCCGTATAGCGCTGTTGCAGTAGCACCTTTCAATATTTCCATGCTGGCTATGCTTTCCTGTGGAATACTGGACAACGGGCTAACTTCACTTGGTTTGAATTCCACACCATCAACAATATAAATGGGATGCTCAATATTTTTCTTTTTCAACAAACTGTCGATAGAATTTGTATTACGCTCGTCTTTCTCCTCGTTTAAAGTAAATGCAATTGGCACAGTGTAAGACACCCTTACTGGTTTGCCATCTTTTTCACCAGGCGTCCATTTTGGTGATAGGGAAAGTACCCTTATTGATTCATCACCCATGGAAACACTGGGCGTACGTACTACTTTGAAACCAGATAGCCCACCGTCCTTTTCAACAACAAAGGTTACAATAACACGGCCCGATGTTCCGGCCTCTCTATCGCTGGCAGGAAAACGTATAGTATTCGACAAGAATTTGCCAAATGCCTCTAATCCACCGGGAAAACTGGGTTGCTTTTCCACCTGAGTATAGACAGTCCCCTTATCATCTCCTGTAGTAACCGCCCCTGTAACCGGTGCCGGTGCAGCGCCTAAAGTAAAACTGATAGGCACGGTATAACTAACCCTTACCGCGTGCCCGAATTGATAACCCGGTTTCCATCGCGGCGACTTGGTAAGAACTCTTACCGCTTCTGCACCCATAGCCTGGGTTGGGCTACGCAATGCTTTTATGTCAGACAAAGTACCATCGGCTTCAACAATAAAAGAGGCTATTACCCGGCCCTCTGTTTTGCTCGCGCGATCAGCAGCCGGATAGTGTATGTTATCAGCAAGGAATTTACCAAAAGCCTGTAAACCGCCCAGGAATTGCGGCTGGGTTTCTACTTGCGAGAACACTTTATTGTCTTTCTTCGGTACTGTGTCAGTAACGACTTTGGTGCTTTTTTTATAGGAAATAGCCGAATGGTCAGTAATAATAGTAACCACATCGGCCGCGGGCGTTAACAGGGCCTTTGCTGTTTTGGTATTGATAACCGTAACGGCTTTACTATTATTTACTGTAGCCGATGAAAATATCAGCATTAAAATAAATAAAGGGGCAGATAGTCCGTATTTAGCCAGCGCTATGCGCTGCGATCTGTTTTTTTGTAGCATGATGATCCGTTTTTTTAATAAGCTGTGATTATAAAATGGTGTAACCAACGTATGGTTATCCACCTCGAAGGTTTGGCTTAGCAGCAGCATGGCGTAATCCACCTTATCGGTACCCGACTGGATCACTTGCCTGTCGGCAATAAACTCGTGGATATATTTAATAGCGAACCGGTACAGGTAAACCACGGGGTTAAACCAGTTAATGATCATCACTATTTCTATGATCATTACATCCAACGAGTGCCATTGATCGGCATGTACCTGTTCATGTTGGTTTATAACTCCAGACCTGGCAATGTTTTGCCCCAGGCTTATCTTCTTAAAAAAAGAATACGCTGCCGATGGTGATGGTGTTTCAATAGCTTTCTTTAATACCAGCAATTGCCAAAGCAATCTTATCACTAAAAAAACAGTAACGGCTATGTAGGCGGCATTTAATATCTGCCCCAACGTGATAGTATTATCTACTTCTGAAGGTGTAAAATTATACACCATAGCAATTGGGCCACCATAAATGGTTTGCTGCACTTCCTGCGTAATAAACAGGTCTTTCACCCAGTCGGCCTGTATCAACGGAATAAAAAACGACAATAGGGATGCCGCTACCAGATACACCCGGTTAAGCTGGAAAAAAGTTTCGCGGCGTAACAGCAAGGCATAAAAGCCAAAAAATAATACCAGGTAAAAGTTTACCAGTAATAAATAATGCCACCAGTTCATAACTATTTGTTTTTAAGTTTCTCAATCAGTTTCATGATCTCGTCTGCTTCTTTCAAATCAATTTTTTCCTTCTTCACAAAATAAGAGAACATGTGTTTAACAGAATTATCAAAGTATCCATTCATCAGTTTATCAGTAGCAAAGTTTTGATAATCTTCTTTGCTGATGATGGGGTAATACTGATGACTTTTACCAAACGCGTTATAAGCTACAAAGCCTTTTGCTTCCAGTATTCTTATAATGGTTGATACGGTATTGTACGCCGGTTTTGGCTCGGGCAGATGTTCCATTACATCTTTTACAAAGCCTTTTTCTAACTGCCAAAGTATCTGCATCAATTGTTCCTCGGCACGGGTCAGTTCTTTAATTTCCATGGTATTGTGTTGCTTTTATTATAGGGGTTAAATATTCTTAAACGAATTTATTAGTTATAAATCACATTTGCAACTAATTTCTTAGTTTTATTTTTATCAGGTTTTTTTTCACCATCTTCGTTTTCCTGTTTTTAACCTGGATAATACTAATGGATATAACTTTTCATGGTGCCGCGCGCAATGTAACCGGCAGCAAACATTTAATACATTTACAAGACGGCACCGGCATTTTACTGGATTGCGGCATGTTTCAGGGTATGGGCGATAATACCGAGAACCTGAATGAGCATTTTGGCTTTAACCCCGTCAAGGTAAACTACATGATCCTTTCGCACGCGCATATAGATCATTGCGGGTTAATACCGCGGCTGGTAGCCGAGGGCTTTAACGGAACGATATTCTGCACATCGGCCACAATGGACCTGACCCGGATACTGCTGATGGATTCGGCACGCATCCAAATGAGCGATGCCGAATACAGTAACAAGCACCGAGCAAAGAAAGGCCTGCCCCTATTAGAACCTTTGTATAATGAGGACCAGGCCATAGCTGCTATGGGCCTATTTAAAATTGTGGAGTACCATGAAGAATATGCCATTACCCCTAACGTAAAATTTCATTTTAGTGATGCCGGGCATATACTGGGTAGCTGTGCTGTGCATTTAGTGATACAGGAAAACGGCAAAGAAACGCACGTAACCTTTAGCGGTGATGTGGGGCGCTATGGCGACTTGCTGTTAAAAAGCCCGCAAAGATTCCCGCAGGCCGATTATATTTTGCTGGAGTCGACCTATGGCGACTCGCTCCATAAACAACTGGAGCCTATAGAGGATGCGCTATTAGCCGTTATTAAGCAAACCTGCTTAGTAAAAAAGGGGAAAGTAATTATCCCGGCGTTTAGCGTAGGCCGGACACAGGAATTATTGTACGCGCTCAATTCGTTAGAGTTAAAGGGCATTTTACCTGATGTACCTTATTATGTGGATAGCCCGCTATCAGATAAAGCCACGCAGGTATTGAAGGACCACCCGGAAGTTTACAATCGCGATGTTCAGGCTGTTTTAAAAGTTGATGCTGATCCGTTCGCTTTTAAAGGGTTGAGGTTTGTACAATCGACAGAGGAGTCTATCGCGTTAAATAACAACCAGCAGCCCTGTGTTATTATCTCCTCATCGGGCATGGCCGAAGCAGGGCGGGTAAAGCACCATATTAAAAACAACATTAATAATCCTAAAACCACCATTTTAATCGTCGGCTATTGCGAGCCAAGTTCGTTAGGCGGGCACCTCCTGCGTGGCGACCATGAGGTACACATATTTGGCGATACCTACGAGGTTAAGGCCGAGGTGCGCTCCATTAAATCAATGAGCGCCCATGGCGATTATGAAGATCTGCTCCATTTTTTAAAATGCCAGGACCCTAAACAGGTAAAGAAAATATTTTTAGTGCACGGCGAATATGAGGTGCAGCAACACTTCGCCAAAACGTTAAATGAGCATGGATTTGCAAATGTGGAGATCCCGTTTCAGCATCAGAAGATAATATTGGAGTAAACCGTCTTGTCATTGAGGCCGGTTCTACTTTAATGACTGGCGCGGTTACGTGGATATAGACAAGATATACAAACGCTTTTCTATAGATCATAGTAAGCGGATATATGCAGATGATGAAATAAAGCCCCAATAACCGTATTTTAGATATCCAAGATATTAATAGCATGAGCAAGATAATAGTTGATGGCAAAGAAATAAGCATCATTACACAATCGGATAAAGATTATATTAATTTAACCGATATGCTTAAAAACGAAGAAAGCAGCGATCACATAAGAAATTGGATGCGTAACCGAAATACCATAGAGTATTTGGGTCTTTGGGAGAATGCAAACAATGGTGAAAATTTTAAAGGTGTCGAATTCGACAGGTTAAGAAATTTGTCCGGATTAAACAGTTTCAATATGACACCCCAAAAATGGAATGCTGAAACAAGCGGAATTGGAATATACTCTCGACCAGGAAAAAATGGAGGTACATATGCACATAGAGATATAGCATTTCATTTTGCAATGTGGTTAAGTCCTGCATTTCATTTAGCTTTAGTAACAGAATTCCAAAGGCTTAAAAAAGAAGAGGCAGAAAGACTTAGTTCTGGGTGGGATTACCGAAGATTTTTATCAAAAACAAATTATGCAATTCATACGGACGCTATTAAATCACATATAATACCTGAACTAACCGAGGAGCAAGCTAAATATGTATATCAAAGCGAAGCTGATTTATTGAACGTGGCTTTATTTGGATTAACGGCAAAACAATGGAAAGAGCAAAACCAACAACATTACCTTGATGGCCTAAATATGCGAGACTTGGCTGATGTACACGAATTAATAGTCTTATCTAATTTGGAAAACAATAACGCATACTTAATTAGCAAAGGAATGCCACAAAGAGAAAGATTGTTGGAACTAAGAAAGAACGCAGTTTCACAATTGACATCTTTAAGGAAGTCAAGCTACACACTATCTAAAATTCAGAGCCCGTTTAAAAATATATCATCTACGAGGGTTTCCACTTCAAAGAAAGATCCCGAACCGCCTGATATGGACGGAGAGTTAGTTTAACTTTCGTCTTATAGCATCATAAACTTAATATTAAAGGCCCCGATATATCGGGGCCTTTAATATTAGTTCTTCGGCGCTTCTGGAAGCGGCTTACGTGGTATCATATCATCGCGTTGCGAGGTATTGTAAACAAACCAAGCGGTTATAGTCGCGGCTTGTTTCAGATCAGCTTCGCTTAGTTTATCGTAAGTATCCTGGTTACTATGGTGCGTACGGGTACTGTAATCCATATTATCCTGAATAAACTGGAAACCCGGAATGCCCAAAGCATCAAACGATAAGTGATCTGTACCACCGGTATTGTTGATAGTGACGGTACTTGCGCCTTGATCTTTAAATGGTGTTAACCATTGTTGAAATATTGGGCCTGCAGCCTGGTTTCCCTGTAAATACACTCCGCGGATCTTACCGGTACCATTATCCAAATTATAATAGGCTGATACTTTTGCCTGCTCTGGTTTCAGGATCATGGTTTTAGGATCGCCAAAATGATTAAGCGCATAAAAACGTGAGCCAAATAATCCTTGTTCTTCAGAACTCCATAGTACTACACGCAGGGTACGGCGCGGTTTAAAGCCAACACGTTTTAAGATTCGCATCACTTCCAGCATAACGGCGCTGCCGGCGGCATTATCCGTAGCGCCGGTAGCGGCATGCCATGAATCCAGGTGGCCGCCTATAATAACCAGTTGATCTTTTAATTTAGGATCAGTTCCGGGGATCTCTCCTACTACATCATAACCTTGCAGGTCGTTGGTCAAGAACTCGGTTTTAATATCAGCTTCCAGCTGTACTTTAATACCGGCTTTTGTTAAACGTAAAATACGTTGATAATCTTCGCCGCTGGTTTCCAGTTCGGGTGCGACAGCTTTCGCGGTATCCGCGTATGATGCACCGTTGGTGGTAAACACCGTGCCATCTGTACCACGTGCCTGGCTTAACACCAGCGCAACTTCTTCTGATACATAGAACTTACTCACAGCGGTACGCAAAGCCAGCAATGCCTGTATCCGGGCCGGGCTAAAGGGCCCACCTCTGCGCGGGCCACCGGCAGGCGCAGCTGTAGCATTAGCCATCGCATTTAACGCCGAATCTGTAAGGCGGGTAGCATCAGGTTTAAAGGTATCCTCTAAATTACCTTTTACATCTGTCATTACAATTTTGCCTTTTAGCTTGCCTTTGTATTTATCAAGGTCTGTCAGGGTATCTATCTTAATAACCACTACATCGCCTTTAATCAAACCGTTAGTACCCGGTGTCCAGGCTTTGGGTATGGCAATAATAGCGTGGTAATAAGGCGCAGTAATAGCAGCATAGTTTTTTTGCACTTCCCAGCCTTTGCCAAATTTACCCCAGGGTTCGCGTTTGGCGTTTACCAGGCCCCAGGTCTTTAATTCGTTTACAGCCCAGTCTTGCGCGCGTTTTAATCCCGGCGAGTTAGCCAAACGCGGACCGGCCACATCTGTAAGCTGAAACGCGGTAGCCATAACCTGCGATTTTTCTAAACCTTCGGTTTTAATTCTGTCGAGCATTTCCTGGTCAGTTTGAGCGAATGCCGATCCAATTGATCCTGCCGAGAGCAGGAGTACATAAAGTAGTTTTCTTTTCATGATAATGAATGAGTCAGTTGTAACAAACTTATCCATTTACAGCAGGAAAACAAACAGGTGTAACAATAAAGTTATGTGGCAATAACTTATTGCACTATATTTGAATATGAGTTCGTACCGATTAGATAGAACGGCTTTTAAAGCACAAACTGTAGAAGAAGCAACAGCCAGT
>JAZKCG010000019.1:0-7964 GCA_040388175.1 Bacteroidota bacterium
AATGAACCCTTAGCCCCTGGGATGGAACCTTTAACTACTATAAGGTTTTGCTCTGCATAAACTTTCAAAACCTCTAAGTTTTGAATTTTTACGCGCTCATTACCCATTTGGCCTGCCATACGCATACCTTTAAATACACGAGAAGGCCAAGATGAAGCACCTAATGAACCCGGAGCACGTAAACGGTTATGCTGACCGTGAGTTTGCATACCCACACCGCCAAAACCATGACGTTTAACAACACCCTGAAAACCTTTACCTTTTGACGTACCCACTACATCGACAAAATCACCTTCGGCGAAAATTTCTACAGTAACAGTGTCACCAAGAGCTTTTTCGTCTTCGAATGATTTAAATTCAACAAGTTTACGTTTTGGGGTAGTACCGGCTTTTAGGAAATGGCCTTTTAACGGACCAGAAGTGTTTTTCTCCTTTTTCTCGCCATATGCAAGCTGTACAGCTGCATATCCGTCTGTATCAACAGACCTTACTTGTGTTACTACGCAAGGGCCAGCTTCGATAACTGTGCAAGGGATGTTCTTCCCTGAGTCGTCGAATATGCTGGTCATTCCTACTTTTTTACCAATTATTCCTGACATTGTTTTATGTTGTTTGTGCCCATCGAAGCAGTAGGGCTTCGTTCAAGGCATATTATTTCCCCCGTTAAGGGACGGCAAAGATAGAAACTTTCCTTTAATTGTCAAACACTTACCAGAATATTTTTTCATAAATATTTGGTTAAATCATGTAAGTAATAAAAACAGGGGATATTTGGCCTGAATTAGTTGATTTTTAAGGGAATTGGCAATGAAACATTCATAATTTAATTAACTAACTTTATCATAACCTAAATTATGGCAATGAAACCTGTTTATATCCTTACCTTATTATTATGCTGCAACCTTGCAGGCAATGCGCAAAAATCTGTTGTTATTGATGTTGAAAAACTTGTCAAGCCTAAAGAAGTTTTACGGATTCAGTCTTACCGGGTGATATTGGAAGACCTGATCCGGTCAGATCATGATGTATCACGTTATCCGCTAAATCAAAAACATATTGACCCTCCATTTAATATTGTGGCCCAAAGTAAAATTACCGACAGCCTGGTTACCTACGGTTACCATCCTTTTTTCGAGGGAATGCTGGGTGCTTATGCTAATCACCGGCCCTTTACTCTCTCGCCTGATATTATGTGGTTATTGATATGCCAGGGGTTTGCCAATCATGTTAATAATAATAGCGAAAGCCTGCGCAGTATGTTTGTTGATTTTAAAGGCAAAACAACTTTAGTGGTCAAAGACAATCGCATCAAGCTCGACGACCCTGAGAGCCCGTGGGAGGAAGTTTTCCCGGAGTTTAGTAAGCAGATAAGCGAATTTACCGGTAAAGACCTAACCAACGCCTTAACTGCCGATTTTAGTACTACAACACCCATTACCAAAATGGCATCGCAAATAACGATGCTGGAGGCTATGAAATCGTACTTTGAGTTTGTGGTAATACATATAGGTTGTGGTATACCGCAGGTTACGTTGGAAGGTACGCCTGCCGACTGGCAAAAGGTTTTAGCCAAAACCGAAGCCTTGCGTAAATATAAATTAGACTGGTGGGTTGATAAGATGGAACCTGTTTTAAAAAAGATTGTATTAGCATCAAAAGGAAAACAGGACAAACAGTTTTGGCAGACAATGTTTAAATGGCACTCGCAAAAAGTATACCTGGCACCTTATATTGTTGATGGCTGGATAGTAAAGTTTTTTCCATACGATAAGTTTGGCAGGCGAAACAACCTTGATTCTTTAACCACAAACGCGGCCTTACCTAATGAAATTGTAAAGGTTGACGTGGAATATCAAGCCGGTGACGGCGCAGGCAACTTTGTAAAAACGCCGCTCGAGCTTTGGGCTGGTTTTGTGGGGCTTAAACAAAATAATGCCAACTTTAACCTAAGGCCCGAAATTGGTTGGATGATCCGCAAAAAAGAAGAAGAAACGGGCAAGACGTTAAAAACAAAGTTAACCGCGGCAAATAATAGCGCAGCTAACCATGGCACCGGGCCTGGGTTAAGGATAGGTGAAGGGATAACCATACGTGCCAAAACTGTACCTAAGCAGCTATTTGAGATCGGCCCGATAAACGCATTGACCATTTATTTTACAGACAATATTGATATACCTGATGAAGTGGCCAAATTATCTATAAGCCGACTTACCTTAAGCGGCGTAATTACTGATGAAGGTATACAAAGAATCAGAAAACTATTTCCAAATACTAAATTGACCATAAATAATAAATTCATAAGCGAATAGCTCACATCCAACCATTATATATTATATATTGTATGCATAAAAATTCATATCAGTATCTTTGCCGCATAAGTTACTACTATGAATTTTTACACGCGCAAATGGGTAAAGCCCGAAGACCTTAACGCCCACGGCACTTTATTTGGCGGCAGGCTGCTAGCCTGGATAGATGAAGAGGCGGCTATATATACTATTATACAATTGGGCACCAATGGCTGTGTTACCAAATATATGTCTGAGATAAATTTTGTAAGCTCTGCCAACCAAGGCGATATTATTGAATTGGGGATAAAAGCGATACATTTTGGACATACCTCTATTACCTTAACCTGCGAGGTGCGTAACAAGATTACCCAGAAGACTATTCTTACCGTTGATAAGATTGTATTTGTAAGTGTTGATGCTAACGGCAAACCGGTAAGGCACGGCCGCACAGAGATAACTTATACGGATGAGCGGTTGCGGGAATGATAATGAAGAGCAACCGTTATATAATATTTTTCAAGCGGGTAAGCAACTCCTGCTCAGCAATTGTGCTTATTTCTGATTTATCATAGATCGATATTAGGAATACTTCCTCATTTATGAATCTCACATGGGTAATTATTCTTGCACCGCCGGATTTACCCTTGCCTTTAGAGGAAATGCTCATTCGTATTTTGTAACAATTATTACCGATTGATTCGCCTGTTTGTGGATCTTCGATCAAATGCCCGATCAAGACAGTTAGATCACTCTTTAGGGAGCGATGTTTTTTATACAATTTTTTAAACTCCTTTTCAAAAAAGGGAGTAAAGTTGATCTTAAAGTTCATTCAACAATTGATCAATTGATCTGGCTTTTACTTTTCCTTGTTTATGCAGGTTAACGAATTCAATAGACTCATCAAGCCCTTTCAGAAATGCTTTTTCTTTTTGGGAGAATTTTGTTTCAGATTTACTTAATTTTTTTCCACTTTTTGAATCTGACACAATAACCTTCCCACCCAATTGCTCAATCAAGTCAGTAATAGTTTTACCTACCTTATCCGGTATTTCTATTGTAAGCGTTGTCATATAACAAATTTAAACAATTAATTTTTTATACGATCAAATATTATCAGTCATAAAAAATCTAAAATCCGAAATCAAATTATTCCGTCATCAATCGCCTTATCAACTCTGCACTCTGCTTGTTACCTTCCTGTAAACGGTCTTTAAAGAAAGCCTGTACATCGTTAAAGTGCTTCTTGTAACCCTCCATATCGCCATACCCAATAATGGACGACCACTCACGCACGGCCGAATGAAATTCCAGGTCGTCACCACGGATAGTTTTATCGTAAAGTGCGGCCTGGATGGATTCTTCTAACAGTTCATCGTTCTTAAACAGGTATTCGGCAATACCTAAACGCAGGCGGAACGGCGGTGTCTGGCAGATCAGGTTATCGTACGGGTTAACACCTAAGTGGTACCAGGCATCTACCATGCTTAAAATACTTAAATGCGAGTTGGGTTTTTGCAACTCGTGATTTTGCGACAGTGAGAATTCCTTCATCACTTTATCGCTTAACATAATAGGCTTACGGCTTTCGTGGAAAACAAAATCGCGGGCTCGGTAAAGCCGCTCACGAAACGCGGCTTCCTCTTCTTGTATCATCAGCTTAAACAATTCCGACTCTGATACCGCGTACTGCCGTACCTGTTGCCGAGCGTAAGGGTTCAATATAGCCAACCCGGCATATACGTGTGCTTTGTAACTGAATATACGCAGCGTGGTCAAGATCTTTACATTATCGATACCACCTATGTAGGACGCGTTCTCCCACGGGAAAAATCCGGCAGATTTCCAGGCGGTACCCATGCTTTCAAAACCTACGTGGGTAACGGCCTGCGTATCGGCTACAATTTTATCATGTTCGTGGTAATCGGCCAGTTCTACAATTTCAGAACCTATAGCAGTAAACAGGTCTACCATACGCTGGCGTGCCGCAGCGTCGGTACGGTGCGGTATTAATATCAGAGTTTGTCCCTTTGGTTCAAAACCGGGGCCATGCATCCCATGAAATGTAATTATTTGCGCACTTTCGGGCAGGTATTTTTCAAAAGCCAATATCTCCGGGGTTTTTACAGAAGTTTGCCCGGCTACAATAGCGCCTGGTTTAGTGTATTGGGCATTTTCTGCAACTACCTTGGCTATTTTCTCTGCCTCAACTGAATAAATGATCAGATCGCTGGTTTCTGACACTTCTTTACCGCTATCTAATACTTTGATATGATAAGGCGCCAGATCTTGCTCTAATTGTTGCTTATTGGCCGGCAAATCACACCCTGTAACCGTATAACCCGCTTTTGAAAAAGCCTTGGCGTATAAACGCCCCATATCGCCTAAGCCGATAATTCCAATGTTCATTAGTAGCTAATTGTTTTTTAATGGTAATGAAGCTATCATGATCTTTATATTCATATTCTTGTAGATCATGATGGTTTCATTCTGCTAATATAACTATGCATAGCAAAAATGCGTATTAAGGTTTACATTAGCTGTGCTAATTAACTCAATAAATAACCAGCGAAGTAATTTTTTACTGTTTTTTTAATATATCATTGCCTAATTTTACAATTATGAAGAACTATTTCATGTTGAAACTATCGTTATTAATGCTGATGCTGGCTGTCGGTTTATCTGCAACTAAAGCACAGGATAGTGTAAAAAAGGCTCCGGTTAAAAAAACAGTGGTACCGGTTGTTAAAACCGGAGGTATACCTATTAACCCAAAAACGGGCAAACCTTACAGCAGATATGGTTACGGCACTCACGCCAAAACCTACCGCGAGCAGCAAAAGGCCGACAGCATAAAAAAAGCAGCGGCACCGGCCATACAAGTTGCTACCACAACTGTAGCCACTACCCCACCCGATATTAAACCCGACACACCTACCGCACCCGTACGTGTTGATAAAAGCCTTAATGGCCAGTATCAATACCTGTTAACCAAAGTATATAACTATCAAAAACCTTTTGTTGAGGCCATGTGGAAGAACCTGACCGATACGCTTAGAAACACCCGCAACCAGTTAAATGGCGCTAATAGTAAACTTACTGAACAAAACAAAACCATTGCAAGTTTACAAGCCGATGTGACGGCTAAAGAACAAGCCCTTACAAAAACGGATACCATAAGCCTGTTGGGCATTGCTTTAGCTAAAGGTACTTATAATATTATTATGTGGGGATTGGTGCTGATTTTGGGTGTTATAGCGGGTGTGGTGATAGCACAATCGGGCGGTAACCGTAAGGAAGCTGTATACCGCACCACTTTGTTTAATGAACTGGAAGAAGAGTTTAAAACCTACAAAATAAAGGCCAACGAAAAAGAAAAGAAACTGGCCCGCGAGCTGCAAACCGAACGCAATAAGGTTGACGAATTAATGGGGAGAGGATAAGCCCCCTCTAAATCTCCCCCGGTAGCGGAGACTTAAAATTTTTATTGTATGTCTGTAATAAAACCGATACTGCGCATGTTTGACTATAGTAAAGCTATTGAGTTTTACATTGACTGGTTAGGATTTACACACGACTGGACGCATGAGTTTGAACCCGATACTACTCCCAGGTTCATACAAATATCATTAAGGGATATCACTCTTTATTTATCAGAACATCATGGTGATGGTGGCTCAGGTTTACATCTTAATATTGAAGGTTTTAAAGATCTGAAAGCTTATCAGCAACAATTGATAGATAAAAAATACAAATATGGCCGCCCCGGCCTTGAAGCGGCGTTTTGGGATGAGAAGACGATCACCCTAACCGTTTACGATCCTTTTAATAACAGGCTTACTTTTACCGAAACGCTGTCTTAAATGAAAGCTTACCTGTTTGGCTGGAATCCACTTAAATTTGAATGGGCCGATATTGACGACGATATTAAAATATTAGCAGAAACCGGCAAGTTGGAAGATAACTGGAGCGTGATTAGCCATAAAAGCATTCAGCCCGGCGACAGGGCCTTTATCGTTCGTGTGGGTATTGAGCCTAAAGGGATCTTTGCATCAGGCATTATAGCTTCCGATCCTTATTTAGCTTTTCGCAAAGGCAGGCATTATTACCGTATTACTGTGGCTATCGATGTTTTGCTGAATCCTGATAAAGAACCCATACTCAATTTAGACATCTTAAAGACCGGCAACCTGGCTGCGCAGAACTGGACACCCCAGGCATCGGGTATTTCTATCCGGCCAGAATTGGTTGATGAGTTGGAAGGCGTTTGGCAGGATTTTTTAAATCCGGAAGATTAAGACAATGTCGATATCTCAGATCATCATTTATTCCATTTTACTGCTGGGTTCGGTGCTAAGCTATACCGCTAAGAAACTTACTCTTGCCGGTGCCATAACAGGTGCGATAATTGGTTCATTAATGTACAAAGGCGCAGGACTAACCGGTCTGCTAATACTGGCCGCATTTTTCATTAGTGCAATATGGGCAACCAAATGGCAGGTAGCTAAAAAAGCAGCAATTGGCGCTGCCGAAGAAAATAAAGGCCGTCGTACTGCCGGGCAGGTTTTGGCCAATGGTGGTGTAGCGGCAATATTGGGTGCTTCGAGTTGGATCTTCCCTGAACATACTGCCACCATAGCATTAATAATAGCCGGGAGTTTCGCCGCAGCTATTGCCGATACACTATCATCAGAACTTGGTATGGTATACGGTCGAAGGTTTTACAACATCCTCACCCTTAAAAAAGATACGCGTGGTTTAGATGGTGTGGTAAGCCTTGAAGGTACGCTGATAGGTTTAGTAGGTGCTATATTGATAGGTATTGTTTATTGTGTGGGTTTTGGCTGGAGTTTATCTTTTCTTTGGATAGCTATAGCAGGGTTTACCGGTAACCTTGTCGATTCTGTTTTAGGTGCTTCTTTGGAGCGCAAAGGGGTGATAGGGAATAATGTGGTTAATTTTTTGAATACGGCTGTTGGAGCATTAGTTTGTTGGGTATTACACTAAAACATAGGGTCTTGCCTATTATCCCAAAAGAATAGTATTTCAACTGTCGTTTGTTTTATCTCATAAAATACAGAACAATTACCGTGGATAACACTTTTTCTAACTCTTTGATCTTTATCAATTGCCTGGAAGATAAATGGTGATTCTTGAATTTTTGTTAAAATTTCAGTAACCCTCTCCTCAAAATCATTTAGTACTTTGTAACCCCATCGCGCCTCCACCTGATCTGTTATAGAGTCATAGGTTTCAAAGGCATAAATAGAAAATTCAATGCTGTATTTCATTTGGCCGACTTCATTCGGCTTTTAAACTCGTCAAAAGACATTGTACGGCCTGCTGCGATATCCGCCTGCCCTTTTGCAATTCCTTCCAAAACATGGAGAGGAAGTCTGTCATCCTCTTTTTCAAATGAAATATCCAACGCTTCTAAAAATGCTTTTACAATTTTTTCCTGATCGCCAACGGGATGTATTACATAAGTGCTCATACTCAAATATACACAATTCAAATTTTAATTTATATCAAAGCCTCCCACAAAAAAAAGCCACCCGATCTTAAATCGAATGGCTTTCTATATGTTTCAGATCTTCCGGTACAGTTACACTTTGATCTCTACTTCAACACCGCTTGGCAATTCAAGCTTCATTAGCGCATCTACAGTTTTTGAGT
>JAZKCG010000020.1:0-7233 GCA_040388175.1 Bacteroidota bacterium
TAATAAAATAAGACAAAATATTGTGAGGGTAACATTTCAATAATTAATAATATTAATTCAATACTACTAACCAATTATAGCAAAGGCTCCGGGAGACTGGGGTCTTTGCATTTAAACACTACTTTACTTATGAATAAAATGATGCCTTATTTTGCTATAGCAATAGCAGTTGGCTTAATGACAGGAATATTGGCACATAATATAGTGCTGTGGTTATGTATAGGGGTACTTACAGGGTGTGTTTTACTATCAACTACTTTAACTCATCCAAAACCCTGAATATCTTTTCCCTGATACCTTTGCCCGGGCCATTATAGTTATTTACCATAATGCTGAAAACCAACTCGCGGCCCTGGTGGGTTTGGTAGCCGGTATAGGCTTGTACGTTATGGATGCTGCCGCTTTTCATATGCATGTCGTTATAGATGGGCAGGCTATCATAAAAATCGGCAAACCAGTTTTCTTTTTTTGCCGATTGCATGATGGAGGCAACCGTAAGGGTGGTTATTCTGTCTTCAGGTGATAGACCACAGCCATCAATCATATCCATCGAATTAACATCGATACCGCGCGCTTTCCAAAAGTTTTGCAATACGGTAACGCCATTGGCTGTAGTTACTTCTTTGCCTGTTTTAGCGGCAATTGACTTCAATAATTCCTCTGCATACAGGTTCAGGCTTTTGCGGTTGGTCCAGTAAACTATCTGGCTCAAGCTTGGCGATAGAAGAGTGGTAAGCGTAGTGGTTATTGGAGGTGTTTGCAGGCCCTTTGCGGTGAGGCTCAGGCTTGATTCGGCTGTACCGGTTACGGTTATGCCCAGTCGCCTTAAAGTGTCAAGTAGCCTGAATACAGCATCATAAGCTGGGTCGGGGTAAGCGGCTGATATCAGTTTTTTGGTTTGATCGATAGCATAGGTGCCACGCAGATACATGATGTTGGTCAACCCTGTGGGTAAATAAGGATAGGCATTATCGCCGGTACCCACGGCCCTTGTGATCAGTTCGCTTTTAAAAGTAAGATAGGGGACGTTGGGCGTAGTACCTGCCACTTTAATAGCCGAGCCAACCGGGCCGGTCCTTAAATTAATGTCGAACTGGTTTTCGTGCCAGCAAAGCGCGGTTGCGCCTGCGCCATAATAGGTGCCCAGGTCTTGCCAGATCCAGCCATCGGGTATGGTTTGCGAGCCGTAAAGCGTATCATCGCCAATAATACGGCCGTTTATCTTTTTGATTCCGGCTTTTTTTAAGGCCGATACCAACGCGTTTAATACATAATTCTGCGTGGTGTTTTCCCAGCGCCAGCTGCCCAGGGTAGGGTCGCCGTTGCCTTTTAGTATGATGTCGCCATTTAGCGTGCCATCGGTTATGGTGCCAGTATAACCAAACGGAGTTTGATATCTGAAATCTTTGCCCAGCAGGTTAAAAGCAGTAATAGTGGTTACAGTTTTTAAGGTAGAGCCCGGAGCCAAACCTATGTTTGGGTTACCTGCAAAAACCTGTTCGCCGGTGTTGGCATCCAATACGGTTAAGGAAACCGAAGCATATTTACACTGGCTATCGGCCTGCAGCTTATTAAAAGCCGACGATATTTTTTGTTGTAAGGATGTTTGTGCCCAAGCTTGTGTTGATATAAATAAAACCAATAAACTAAACCGGGCTCTCAATCTGCTCTTCATCCTTTGTAAAATACTTTGTTATATAATAAATGGGTATGCCTGATAAAACTATAACTAAACCACCACGCGAGTATTCTGGTTTGTAAGCCAACAACAAAATACAAAAAGCGATGCCCATGATAATGTAAATGGCAGGAAGTATAGGGTAGCCAAAAGCTTTGTACGGGCGATCAGCATCAGGGCGTTTAACTCTTAATATATAAATACCGATGATGGTTAATACATAAAATATTACTACCACTAAAGATATCATATCCAATAGGTCGCCGTATTGGCCGCTAAGGCATAATATACAGGCTACAAGGCATTGTATCCATAGCCCGAAGCTTGGTACTGCGTTTTTGTTTAAAGTCCCTGTGCGCTTAAAGAACAGTCCGTCTTTTGCCATAGTATAATAAACACGTGCGCCAGCCAGTATCAACCCGTTATTGCAACCAAAAGTTGATATCATGATCATAACAGCTATAACATACGTACCAATATTGCCAAATATAACCTGCGAGGCCGATACCGCCACTCTATCCTTTTCGGCTGTCGCGATATCATGTAAAGGTAAAACACCGGTATAAACCAGGTTAACGCTTACATAGATAATCGTAACTATCAGCGTACCCAAAAACAGGCTCAGGCCGATATTACGTTGCGGGTTCTTCATCTCGCCGGCAATAAAGGTTACGTTGTTCCAGGCATCGCTGCTAAAAATAGAACCCACCATTGCACCGGCTATAGCGCCGAGTGCAGCAACTAAAGTGTAAGGAGCAACCGTATTATCTTTATTTAGTTTATGGATATCCCAGGCGTTGGTCCAGTTGGCATGCCATACATCGCCTTTTATCATGATTACCCCAAAAATGATCAGCCCAAATAAACTTGCCAGTTTGGTTAAGGTAAATGTGTTTTGAATGAGCTTTCCCGTTTTCACCCCACGGGTATTAATAGCAGTAAGCAATATGATTAAGACGATAGAAACGCATTGCGCCGCATTCAACTTAAAATGGTAAGAACCTATCAGAGTAGAAAACAAAATATTATCCTCGCTAACGGCAGGTATTAAGTAAGCCGTAAACTTAGAAAAAGCCACACCCACCGCGGCAATGGTACCGGTTTGTATCACCGCGAAGAAGCTCCACCCATATAAAAAAGCAATGAGCTTATTGTAAGCCTCTTTTAAATATACATACTGCCCGCCTGCTTTGGGAAACATGGCGCTTAGTTCGCCATAACTTACGGCAGCGGTAAGGGTCATGAAACCGGTTATCAGCCAAACCGCTATCAACCATCCTGCCGAACCTACGTTGCGTATAATATCGGCACTTACAATAAAAATACCCGAGCCTATCATGGAGCCCGCAACAATCATAGTGCCATCTAAAAGGCCCAGCGAAGCTTTTAATTTGGTGGGTTCGGTTGTTTTACTCATAGTAATAGCGAGGGTTTAAACACCTAAACTATCAAAAAACTTTATAATTGACAGGCTATTGTAAAGAAATTAATTTGTTTAATTCATAAACCCCGTTATATTTGGAACCAACACCAATAAAACCAATTAAATATAAACTTAATAACCCTATATGGATTTTTTGAACAATTACCTTATTTACCTGATTCCTGTTTTTGGTTTAATAGGAATTTTATTTATGATTATTAAGTCGGCCTGGGTAACCAAACAGCCAACCGGCGATGCATCAATGAACGAACTTGCGGGCTATATTGCCGATGGTGCAATGGCCTTTTTACGCGCCGAGTGGAAAGTGTTAGGCTATTTTGTGGCAGTTGCGGCAATATTGCTGGCATGGAGCGGCACTACTGTCCCCACCTTATCAAGCCCGGTTATTGCCATATCATTTATTATTGGAGCTTTCCTTTCTGCTTTCGCAGGATATTTAGGTATGCGTATTGCAACCAAATCAAACGTACGTACTACACAAGCTGCTAAAACCAGTTTGGCACAAGCGCTTAAAGTATCATTTACCGGTGGTACGGTAATGGGTTTAGGTGTAGCAGGTTTGGCTATCATTGGCTTAGGCTCATTATTCATTGTGTTTTATACCATGTACGTTACCAGTAAAGGCGAAACGGTTAACGGCGAAGCAATGGCTAAGGCATTAGATGTATTAGCAGGTTTCTCTTTAGGTGCCGAGTCGATAGCTTTGTTTGCACGTGTGGGTGGTGGTATCTATACCAAAGCTGCCGATGTAGGTGCTGACTTAGTAGGTAAGGTTGAAGCAGGTATCCCAGAGGATGATGTACGTAACCCTGCGACCATTGCCGATAACGTAGGCGATAATGTAGGCGACGTAGCAGGCATGGGTGCGGATTTGTTCGGATCATACGTAGCTACAATGCTGGCTACTATGGTTTTGGGACGCGAGATTGTATCGCATGATAAATTTGGTGGTATTGCCCCGGTTTTATTACCCATGGTTATAGCAGGCTTAGGGCTGGTATTTTCGATAGTAGGCGCATCTTTAGTTAGGATAAAAAATGAAGATGACAGCGTTCAAAACGCATTGAATATAGGTAACTGGGCATCTATCGTGTTAACTGCTATTGCTACTTATTTTGTGGTACAATGGATGTTACCGAACGATTTTATGCACTTAACTCGTGATGTAATACCAGGAACCACCGATCTTAAAGAAGGTTCATTGGTGTTTACCAAAAATGGTGTTTACGGTTCTATCCTGGTAGGTTTAGTGGTTGGTACTTTAATGTCTATCATCACCGAATACTATACTGCAATGGGTAAACGCCCGGTAATGAGTATTATCAAACAATCATCAACCGGTCACGCTACCAATATTATTGGCGGTTTGGCTATCGGTATGGAATCAACCGTGTTGCCTATTTTGGTATTGGCTGCCGGTATTTATGGCTCTTTTTTCTTTGCAGGATTATATGGTGTAGCTATCGCTGCGGCAGGCATGATGGCAACAACAGCCATGCAATTAGCTATCGACGCGTTTGGCCCTATTGCCGATAACGCGGGTGGTATTGCCGAAATGAGCCAGTTGCCACCAGAGGTACGTCACCGTACTGATAATTTAGATGCCGTAGGTAACACTACCGCCGCTACCGGTAAAGGATTTGCCATCGCATCGGCGGCATTGACCTCACTGGCCTTATTCGCGGCCTTTGTGGGTGTTGCAGGTATCGAGCATATTGATATTTATAAAGCCAATGTATTGGCAGGTTTATTTGTTGGAGGGATGATCCCTTTCATCTTCTCGGCATTATGTATCTCGGCAGTGGGCCGTGCAGCAATGGCGATGGTGGAAGAAGTACGCCGCCAGTTCCGCGAGATCCCGGGTATAATGGAGTACAAAGCTAAACCCGAGTATGAAAAATGCGTAGCTATATCAACCAAAGCATCTATTCGTGAAATGGTTGCTCCGGGTTTGATCGCTTTGATTACTCCAGTAGTGGTAGGCTTTATTTTCGGCCCGGAAGTATTGGGTGGTTTATTAGCAGGTGTTACCGTATCGGGCGTGTTGATGGGGATCTTCCAGAGCAACGCAGGTGGTGCATGGGATAACGCCAAAAAATCGTTCGAAAAAGGCGTAGAGATTAACGGCGAGATGCATTACAAAAAATCAGACCCGCATAAAGCGTCAGTAACAGGTGATACTGTGGGCGATCCGTTTAAAGATACCTCAGGCCCGTCAATGAATATATTAATCAAACTGATGTCTATCGTGTCATTAGTTATCGCGCCGCACCTAAACAGCACTGTAGACCATAGTGCCCGTTTACAAAAAGATATCAAGTTACGTTCTATGATCACGCACGAGGTCAGGATCGACAAAAAATTATAGTGCTATATGTTTTTTTAAGAGAAAGGGATGCCGTTTTGGTGTCCCTTTTTTGTTTGGCGAAAACGATGGATTTAAACATATTTTGATCATCTCAACGTCACATTAAATTTTAAGAAAAATTACCTATGTTTGGGACTAAGATTAACTGATAAATATTAATTAACAAATTTTTATGAGATTCAAAAAACCTCTAGACACCTTATTAAAAGAAGCCGCCGAAACGGGTACAGGAACTTTAAAGCGAACGTTAAGCAGCTTTAACCTTGTGACAATGGGGATAGGTGCCATTATTGGTGCCGGTTTATTTTCATTGACAGGCTTAGCCGCTGCAAATAATGCAGGCCCGGCAGTTACTATTTCATTTATTATTGGCGCAATAGGTTGTGCTTTTGCAGGCTTATGCTACGCAGAGTTTGCCAGTATGATACCCATAGCAGGATCGGCTTATACCTATTCTTACGCTACTATGGGCGAGTTTGTAGCCTGGATAATTGGCTGGGATCTTGTTCTGGAATATGCTTTAGGTGCTGCCACCGTATCCATCAGCTGGTCGCAATACCTAATTAAATTTCTTCATCTTTTCAACCTGCAGATACCACCACAAATCACCATGTCGCCGTGGGAGCAAGTAACCATGGCCGATGGTTCAATTGTACATGGATACTTTAATTTGCCCGCTGTATTTATAATTGTTTGCCTTTCGTTATTATTGATACGGGGTTCAAGAGAATCAGCTTTTGTAAATAACCTGTTGGTTATTTTAAAAGTGGCTGTTGTTTTAGTTTTTATAGCAGTAGGCTGGCAATTTATTAATCCGGCAAATCATATACCTTATATCCCTAAAAACACGGGTAAGTTTGGCGAGTTTGGCTGGTCGGGCATATTTCGTGGGGCAGGGGTTGTGTTTTTTGCCTTTATTGGTTTTGATGCCGTATCAACCGCGGCCCAGGAAGCAAAAGATCCTAAGCGCGGTATGCCAATTGGTATTATAGGTTCATTAGTGATCTGTACCGTACTTTACGTACTGTTCTCGCATGTAATGACGGGCCTGGCCAATTATACAGAATTTAAAGATAGCGCCGCGCCTGTTGCCATCGCTATTGCAAAAACACCTTACGCCTGGTTACAGGAAGGTATTATTGTAGCCATTCTTGCCGGTTATACCTCGGTTATGCTGGTGATGTTAATGGGACAATCGCGTATTTTCTTTACCATGTCAAAAGATGGGTTGTTGCCAAAAGTATTTTCTAAAGTTCATCCTAAATTTCAAACACCATATAAATCAAACCTGTTTTTTGCGGTTTTTGTAAGCTTATTTGCGGCATTTGTTCCTGTCAGGATTGTGGGCGAAATGGTTTCTATAGGTACATTGTTTGCTTTTGTACTAGTATGTGTTGGTGTGATGGTTATGCGTAAAAGCGATCCTAATACACCACGCCCTTTCAGGGCTCCATGGGTGCCATTTGTACCTATTGCGGGCATTATTATCTGTATGTCTATGATGGTTTCATTGCCGGGCGATACCTGGATACGTTTAGCCGTGTGGATGGTGATTGGCCTGATAATATACTTTGCATATAGCAGGCATCACTCCTTGATAAGGAAAGGGATAGTAAATATACCATCTGATCCGCCACCTCCAATTGCATAATAACATAACAGTTTATAACGAAAAGGCCCCGCAATCCGCAGTCATGGTCGGAAGATTAATCTTCCGACTTTTTTTGTTTTCCGGCTTCGGTT
>JAZKCG010000021.1:0-121288 GCA_040388175.1 Bacteroidota bacterium
CTTGCCTTTGCCGAAAGATTTAGAGAAAAGATTTATAGAGGAAAAATACGAAAAAGCCGTTGTTTTAAAAAATGGCAGATAGTAGGCTCCACAATAAAATTCCCTTTTACTAAGTTTGCACTAATGATGAGTGCTGCTACGCCTTTTAACCTATTAGAACAGGACCTTTTATTGCTACCTCAACGAGCCATTTACTGGCTGCAGGAAAAAGCTTTGATAGCTGCTGATGTACATTTGGGTAAGGTAGGCCATTTCAGAAAAGCGGGCATTGCCGTACCGCGCGACCTGGAACAGAACGACCTGGCGGTATTGTCAGACCTGGTCCATGAACATCGGCCTGAAAGACTCATATTCCTGGGCGATCTGTTTCATAGCGATATGAATGCCGATTGGGATTGGTTTATTTTATGGCGACAACAGTTCCCTAAACTGGAGATCATCCTGATCTGCGGTAATCATGATATTTTAGCCGATGATCATTACCACAAGTTGAATATCAAATTGCATGAATCCCTTTTAATTGGCCCGTTCCTGATGCTGCACCATCCGCAGGAAAAAGAAGAACTGGAAAATCTGCACGGTTACGTGTTTTGCGGACATATCCATCCCGGAGTGAACTTGACAGGCAAAGGAAGGCAGAGCATTACTTTACCTTGCTTCGCTTTTGGTAAAAGGCAGGCCATATTGCCCTCGTTTGGTAAATTTACCGGACGCGTAGCCATCCGCAGCCAAAAAACCGACCGCATATTTGCCGTACTTAAAGATAAAGTATTGGCCATTGATTAATGCCGTTTCTGGTATTACTTCTTTGACAAAGCATCCTGAATTGCGGGCATTACCTCGGCAAACTCGGCAACGCGGGTAATGATGCGGCCTTGCCCATCCAGAAGGTAATAAGCCGGGATGCTTTTAATGCCCCAGGTTTGTCCATTTGGCGAATCATCACCTTTCAGGTCTGATAGCTGTGGCCAATCCATTTTATCCATCGCGATAGCGCCGGTCCATTTGTCTTTGTCCGTATCAAATGATACACTAACAATCCCTAATCCACTACTGCCAAATTTTGGCAATAATTCATTGATCATGGTCTGGTGATTGTCGCGGCTTGATCCATTTGTTGATCGCCAAAAATCCAACAGTATCACCTTTTTGTTAAGCGCTTTAATATTTACTTCCTTACCATCGGCAGTTGTGCCTGCAATAGCAGGAGCGGGGTTGCCGGGGGCCAGTTTGTTTAGCTCTTTTAGTTTTTCGCCAAGTTCTTTACCCTCGTCGCTGTTTTTAGCATCATTGCTAAATGATTGGTAGATCTTGTAGTAGGTCACCGGATCATTCTGGTAATCCATGGTCATCATTAAATGCGGGCCAATATCATTATTAGGGAATCTGTCCATAAAAATATTGAACACCGCTAACGGATCAACCTGGTTAGCTGCCAGTTCCTGTGCCTGTAACGCACTTATCTTGTCATCCTTCTCGCGCGATTTGACACTGGCTTTGTCAATGTCCGTCATTTGTTCATGTATAGCTACCACTTTCTTGCGCGATTCATGGCGCATGGTATCAGAAATGGCGTTATAGGCTGATAATTGCGTTTGTAGTTTTGATGATGAAGTAATAGAAGGATAATCATTAATATGATCCTGGTCTATGTTAATGCTATACGTGCCGGGTTCAAGATATACTTCAACCTCGCGCGAACCGCCTTTGGTAGCTTTAGACGCATAAATGAATTTATAATAGCCTGATGATCTTAAATGGTCTTTGATGTTAAACTTACCTGCTTCAACATCAACCCTGAAAACAGTGTTTTTTGCAAAGTCCTTTACCATAACATTGCCCAGGGTAACGCCTGGTGCTGTGCCGGTAATTTCTATGTCGCCGCTTTGTGGGTTTTGGCAACTGGCAAATAATACGATCAGAAAAAGATAGCCAAGGTATTTCATCGGGTTGTTTAAATTAATTGGCACTAAAGTAATACAAATACAGCCATCAGCAAAAACAGCACCAAAAATTTACACTTACAGGCATGGTTTTTAGATTGTTTCTAAATAGCCAAATGCGCTGTAATTAATCAAAAGCATTTATATCTTTTGGTATTTAATAAATACTTTTGCCTAAATTTTCATTTACTGATAAACTAATGAGCGAAATTAAACAAACCTTTAACTCATCGCTGGGCAAAAAGCTGATCATGGCTTTAACAGGCTTGTTTTTGTGTACTTTCATTATTGTACACTTAGGGGGTAACCTGTTCCTGTTTAAAAATGACCAGGGTTATGGTTTTAATGTGTATGCCAACTTTTTAACACATTTCCCGCCGATAGAAGTTATAGCCTACCTGCTTTACCTGGCTATACTGGTACATGCCCTTTATGCCTTAGTGTTAACGCTTAAAAACCGCAAGGCCCGCCCGGTTGCTTATGCAGCACAAGGTAAGGCGCCGGCATCATGGTCGTCAAAAAACATGGGGCTGTTAGGCTCTATCCTGTTTTTGTTCATCGTGATACACATGGGCGATTTCTGGTACAAATACAAGTTTACAGATACTGTAGGCTTTAAAGAATACCGCACCAATGTATTAACCAACGTAACTACGGTTAATGATTTTACACCAGTTGACCCAAAATTCGAGCATTCATCAACTACGGTTAATGACGAAGAAATAGTACGTGTTAAGGACCTGCACACCAAAGTAGCCAGTACATTTAGCTGCTGGTGGTATGTGGTGATCTATGTTATAGCAATGGTTTCATTATCGTTCCACTTGTTGCATGGATTTCAAAGCGCGTTCCAGACATTAGGGTGGACGCATAAAAAATACACCCCGGTGGTTCAATTTATCGGCACCTGGTTGTTCGCGGTAATTATCCCGTTAGGATTTGCGTTGATGCCGGTAGTTTATTTTTTTCAAAGTATAAAATAGTGAATAGGTAATAGTGAGTGGTGAAATAATTGACAACTCACTATTACCTACTCACAACATATAAAAATATAAAGGATGAGTTTAGATGTTAAAATTCCGCAGGGCCCATTAGCCGAAAAATGGAGCAAGCATAAATTTAACTTAAAGCTGGTTAACCCGGCCAATAAGCGTAAATACGATGTAATAGTTGTAGGTACGGGTTTGGCAGGAGGGGCTGCTGCTGCGTCTTTGGGCGAGCTGGGTTATAATGTTAAAGCATTTTGTTTCCAGGATAGCCCGCGCCGTGCGCACTCCATTGCTGCACAGGGTGGTATTAATGCGGCCAAGAATTATCAGAACGACGGCGATAGCGTTTATCGCTTGTTTTACGATACTATTAAAGGTGGCGATTATCGCTCGCGCGAAGGCAACGTTTATCGTTTAGCAGAAGTATCTGTAAATATTATTGACCAGTGTGTTGCACAAGGTGTGCCATTTGCCCGCGAGTACGGCGGCTTGCTGGATAATCGTTCATTCGGTGGGGCGCAGGTATCACGTACGTTTTACGCGAGGGGACAAACGGGACAACAATTATTATTAGGCGCCTACTCGGCGTTAAACCGCCAGATCCACAAGGGTAAGGTTAAAATGTACACCCGTACCGAAATGCTGGACGTAGTTACTGTTGATGGCCACGCCAAAGGTATCATCACCCGTAATTTAACAACCGGCGAGATAGAAACCCATACCGGCCACGCTGTATTATTATGTACCGGTGGTTATGGTAACGTGTTCTATTTGTCGACCAACGCTATCGGATCAAACGTAACAGCGGCGTGGCGCGCGCATAAACGCGGCGCTTTCTTCGCTAACCCTTGCTATACGCAAATCCACCCAACTTGTATCCCGGTATCAGGCGATCACCAGTCTAAGCTAACGCTGATGTCTGAATCATTACGTAACGACGGACGGGTTTGGGCACCGAAAACGAAAGAAGTGGCAGAAAAGCTGCGCACAAAACAGATCACGGCCTCACAGGTGGCAGAAGACGACCGCGATTATTTCTTAGAGCGTAAATACCCGTCATTCGGCAACCTTGTTCCGCGCGACGTGGCATCACGTAACGCTAAAGAAATGGTTGACGATGGCCGTGGTGTAGGCAGCTCAGGCTTTGCAGTATTCCTTGACTTTGCCGATGCGATAAACCGTTTAGGCCAGGAAGCAGTAGCAGCCAAATACGGTAACCTGTTTGATATGTACTACCAGATCACAGATGAGGACCCGTACAAACAACCAATGCGTATTTACCCTGCTGTTCACTATACCATGGGCGGCCTTTGGGTTGATTATAATTTAAGTACCAACGTGCCGGGCCTATATGCTTTGGGCGAGTGTAACTTTAGCGACCACGGCGCTAACCGTTTAGGGGCCTCTGCCTTAATGCAGGGCTTGGCAGATGGTTATTTTGTTATCCCATACACTTTAGGCGATTACCTGGCTACTATTGGTCCGAAACCGGTTGATGCAAATCACCCTGCTTTCGCGCAAACTAAAAAAGATGTTACTGACAGGATAGCTAAACTATTAGCCCTTAAAGGGACTAAAACGGTAAACGAATACCACCGCGACTTAGGCCATATTATGTGGGAGTATTGCGGCATGGCTCGTACTGAAGAAGGCCTGACCAAAGCTAAAGGTTTAATACAAGCCTTGCGTGCCGATTTCTGGAAAAACGCCTTAGTGGTAGGCGCTAACGAGGAAGTAAACAACAGCCTGGAAAGAGCCGGCCGTGTTGCCGATTTCTTAGAGTTAGGCGAACTAATGGTTGACGATGCCCTGATGCGCAGAGAATCATGCGGTGGCCACTTCCGTTTAGAATCACAAACTCCGGAAGGTGAAGCATTGCGTAACGATGAAGTTTTCTCGTTCGTAGGCGCATGGCAGTACAAAGGCGATAACCAGCCGGAGGAATTACATAAAGAGAATTTAGATTTTGAATTTGTTCACCCATCACAAAGGAGTTACAAATAATGAGCGGTAATATGAACTTGACACTAAAGGTGTGGAGACAGAAAGATGCCAGTTCTGCTGGCAAAATGGTGACTTACGCTGCCGAGAATATCTCGCCTGATATGTCATTCCTTGAAATGCTGGATGTGGTAAATGAGAGCCTTACTTTAAAAGGCGATGACCCTATACATTTTGATCATGATTGCCGCGAAGGTATTTGCGGTATGTGTTCGCTATATATAAATGGCCGTCCGCATGGCCCCAAAAGGGCTATCACTACCTGCCAGTTGCACATGCGTAGCTTCCATGACGGTGAGACCATTACCATCGAGCCATGGCGCGCGGCGGCTTTCCCGGTTATTAAAGATCTGGCGGTTGATCGTTCAGCGTTCGACCGGATCCAGCAGGCGGGTGGTTATGTATCGGTAAATACAGGTGGCGTACCTGATGCTAATATCATCCCTATCCCAAAAGTAATTGCGGATGAGGCTTTCAATTCGGCTACCTGTATAGGTTGCGGCGCTTGTGTTGCAGCTTGTAAGAATGCTTCAGCTATGCTGTTTGTATCGGCTAAGGTATCGCAGTTGGGTATGTTGCCACAGGGACAGCCGGAACGCTGGAGCCGTGTGCAAGGCATGGTTGCCCAAATGGACGAAGAAGGGTTTGGTAATTGTACCAACACCGGCGCCTGCGAAGCAGAGTGCCCTAAAGAGATCAAGCTGACCAATATCTCCCGCATGAACAACGATTTCTTCAGCGCGAAACTTTTCCGCGAAGAAGGTGTGCATGATGGTGCCAGCGGCGGCGAATAATAATTTAAAGAACTTACAACAATTGTGAAAGGCTTGGGAGATCTCCCAAGCCTTTTTTGTTTGCACAAATTTTCGGCATCGATTGCATAAAATTCCGGTATCCCGTGCAATCGTTTTCGGTATCGATTGCATAACTATTTATCGGGATTTACTTAACTATAGATTTAAAAATTGGTAACATAGCTAAACCAATTAGCGAAGACCTAGTTAAAAACCGATAATAAATAATAAACAATGGACAAAAACCAGGGTAGCCCCGCTCTGTAGTAACCTAAAATTCCCTGATAAACCAGTTTTAATGCCACAGGCAAATCTATGCCTGTGGAAGCGGCACCTAAAAACGCCGGATGAAATAGTATTGCCATTATTAACCAATAATTAAACAGATTGGGGTTAAATACCCATGCCAATTTTGATCAACCAATTATAAAAACCAAGAACCAACGTATGAAAAGTTCATTCATTAAAACCATCGCTGTAAAGCATTTATTAAAAACAGGGGCATTGCTGTTTTGCCTGGCCACTGTGGTATCCTGCAAGAAAACACCCGACGCGATACCGCCCGCTGACCCTGTAACGGTTAACTCCATATCAGACTTTGAATTTGTACAAGACCCGGCCGATGCCTTTAAATTCTCCTTTAAAAACCTGTCGACAAAATATAAAAGAGTAGAATGGCGATTTGGCGACGATACCTTAACCACCGAAATTAACCCTACCCATATTTATACGGCAACAGGTAAATTTTCTGTGATCCTGAGAACCATTTCAGAAACAGGCAGTGCTTCACAGAAACTTGTAGACATTAATATCAAACCTGATAGTGTAATAAGAATAACGACAGCAAAAACCGGTGTACCTAATCAGATCAAATTTGGTATAACTACTAAGTCGCCGGTCGCGTCTGTTTTATGGACCTTTAATGATAGTAAACCGGCAGTTACCAGTACAGATTTAAACCCGGTAAGAACCTATGTGCCGGGCGCTTTTAATACCGTTACGGTACAGATAACTACAACCAATGGCTCGGTGGCTACCCTAACCACTAATAATGCTACCACAGAAGGATTGATGCAGGAAATAACAGCGGCACGTGATAACTATACTACATCTGCCGAAAATATTTTAAACACCAATGAAAACTCGCCAAAATTATTGGACGGTAATATGGAGACCAAATATACCATGGGCGGTAAAGACGGACGTTTGTTTACCTATCCTTTAATAATTACTTTAAATTATAGTACCCCGCAAGCGGTTAAAAGCTATTGTATCGGCAGTTCGAACGACAACCCGCCGCGCGACCCAAAAACCTGGAGCGTACAGGGATCAAACGATGGTGTGACCTGGGAAACGTTAGATACCCGCGCCATGACCAAGAACTTTTATGACCAGATGACGGCCTTAGGTGCCATTAACGATACACAACGCTACAAACAATTGTTTTTTTATAACATTGCTACCCCAAAAGCATTTACCAAGTACAGATGGGTAATTAACTCAAACTTTGGCGACGCGGCCATGCAGGTAAATGAGTTTAAGTTGTATAAATAACGACAACCATAATTTTTGAACTATTAACCAAAACGGCCCGGGGAGTTTTCCCGGGCCGTTTTGGTTTTTTACTCTGGCTACAAGCTTATAGGTATAGCGGTTAGAAGTCTAACCCCGACTTACTGTATCCATGCTTATTTGGCTTTACGTAAGCTTATCATCGCTACGCCATGCTGGTTAACATCGGCTTTAAATTCGCCGGTAAAAGTACCCAGATCTTTTTGTCGCCATAAGTCGCGGACGATGTATTTGCCGGTTAGTTTTAAGTCGGCCCAGTTTAATATAACCTGTTGTTTTCCGTTATCGCCCAGGTTAAACAAACCGGCAGCTATAGAGCCGTCTTCCATGGTTTTGGCCATTACACCGTTGTCGCCATGTTTGGATATAACGGTTGCCTGTTTACCGGCGGCATCCTGGTTAACTGCCAATACTTCGTCATTGGTTAATAAACTCAAAGTAAAGTCATCCAATTTGGTCAAATCGCAACCCAACAATAACGGTACAGACATTAGGCACCAGGCGCTAACATGGGTGTACTGCTCATCGGGTGTTAGGTTGGTGGAGTGCAGGTCTTTGCCCCAGCCTAAATAACCCACTATCATCATATCGGGGTCGTTCCAATGACTGGGCTTTTCGTACGGTGCCCATTTATCCTGGGTAAAGATCCTGCTTTTTAAACTTGGCCAGCTATCCCTGATATCGCCGCCTGTGCGCCACGCGTTTGATACGGTCGACAGATCGCCAATAGCAGCAAAGGGTGTAGAGTTTGACAGGCTGTAAACAATATCCCGGCCGCTATTGCGCAAAGCGTCAAACATCTTTTTGGTTTCGGGCATTTCAATGGGGTTCCAGTCGTATTTCAGGTAATCTATGTTCCACGCGGCCCATTGCTTTACATCATTATCAACAAACTGGTAGGTGCCAATGGCATAAGGCATTAGTTTTTTATTACGCGGCACTACTACCGGGGTCTTTTCAAAAGTCCCCTCGGGGTTATTAGCCGAACCGCCAATATGGTGCCCATACGATTCGACCCACGGAGTAGAATAGATCCCAATTTTTAAACCCATGCCATGAATTTCATCGCTTGCCTGCTGCATATCAGGAAAGGTTACCGGGTTGGGTTGTATGGCGTGAAACAGACCGCCGCGTTCGCCCTGCCAAACATCGTCAATGTTCATATAGCTCCACCCATGATCAATTAAACCCGAGCTTATCATGGCTTTCGCGTTGGCCAGCAGCAAGTCCTGGGTTACTTTTGAAGCATAAACATTCCAGCTGTTCCAGCCCATTGGCGGCGTTAACGCAATTTCTTCGCCTGCAACCAATTTGAAATTACGCTTATCACTACCAGCCGAATTTTTAGCGATCAACACCAGGTTATAGGTGCCCGTTTTGTTAACAGAACCGGATAACCTGCCTGTTGCCGCGTCTAATTTAACCCCGGCGGGCAACCCCGTCACCGAAAATTTTATCGGACGGGCACCGGTTACGGGCACGGTAAAAACAATAGGATGCCCCGGCCTTACGCCAAATATTTTAGGGCCGTTAATGTGTGGCGCGGGCCCGGCTTTAGGTGTTAAAATATAAGCTGAGTTATCCGCCGGAGCCGTAACCGTAGTTTGTGCTTTTACTGTCAGCACGCTTAATAATACACCAACGCTTAATTTAAATATCTTGAAGGTCATACCTTAAATTTAATTTTTGCCTGTACTGCCGATACTAATTAGCCACATTGCCTTTTACTTCAATTTTTATAACAGAAGCGATAGCGTCGGGCGCGTTGGCCGGGACATTGATCTCTAATCCGTCATTACCTTGTTGCGATTTTAAAGAGGTGCCATTAGCTAATAGTTTTGCCGATAGCGCCGCGTTCTTTAAACCCGGCACAATCAGTTTACCATTAGTCGGCCAATTAAATACCGACAGGTAAAGGATGGTTTTATCGCCTTCAACCTTTTTAGTACAGCGGCCCCATGGTAATTGAGCTAACGGGCTGGCGGTAGTGGCATAAATAGCTTCGCCGTTTACTTTCATCCAGGTGCCAACTGCCTTCAGGTCATCAATACTTCCCTGTGGGAACTGCCCCAGCGCATCGGGCCCAACATTTAATAAATAATTGCCGCCTTTTGACGCAATATCAATTAGGTTATGGACCAGTGTTTCGGGGGTTTTCCATTTAGTATCGTAACTTTTAAATCCCCAGGTACCATTCATGGTCATACAGGTTTCCCAATCTTTACCGTCCAGTTCACTCAGGCTTGGTATTTTTTGCTCGGGTGTTTTGGTGTCGCCCGGATAGTTGGGCCGCTTTAAACGGTCGTTAGTAATAATATTAGGTTGCAGTGCCAATACCGCGTTTAATTTTTCGGCATACTCGTCTGTCATTCCGGTTGGGGTATCCCACCATAGTACGGCCACATCGCCATAGTTGGTTAATAATTCTTTAACCTGGGGTACAGCAACGCGGTCAATATATTCGCCCATTGTGGCTGTTGTTTGATAGGGATCCCAATGCCCTTTATTGGCTTTAGTATAAGCATCTATTTTAGCCGAATCGGGATTGGGCCAGCCACCACTCGCTACCTTACGCGACACCGCGCCGCCCGGGTTGTTCCAGTCCTGCGCCTGCGAATAATAGAACCCTAATTTAATGCCATACTTTTTGCAGGCCTCGGCCAAAGGCTTTAACACATCTTTGCCATAAGGGGTAGCATCGGCGATGTTCCATTTACTGGCGTTTGATTTAAATAGGGCAAAGCCATCATGGTGCTTAGCCGTTATCACAATGTATTTCATCCCGGCATCCTTTGCCATACGTACCCATGCATCGGCGTCATATTTTACGGGGTTAAAGTTTTTGGCGGCGGCCTGGTATTCGGCTACCGGTATTTTCGCATGGTTCATTATCCACTCGCCACCGTGGCCAACCTTCTCGCCGTGGTACATACCGGCCCATTGCGCATAATCGCCCCAGTGTATAAACATACCGAAACGTGCTTCGCGCCACCATTTCATCCGCTCATCGCGGCTTAATTTTTTTTGTGCGGATACTGTTGTAGCAAGTAAAGCAAAAACAGCAAATAGTGTTAATATTCGTTTCATCGCCATAATAGTTAAGAGTTGCCTTGTGGCTAATTGGTAATGCAATATAGTATGTTAAATACCTGTTTTGTTATCACCTATATGCCAATGATTAAGCGATTTAAGCAATCCAACGATGGTTGATTATAAAGGTGTTAGCCCCATAACCGCTACATCAATGCACTTCAAAAGCGATATGTTCCGGATTAACGGCTGACGTACTTACCTTGCTAATTTGCTTTCCGTTTTTAAATGTAGCCGATTTGATGATGGCCGGGGTTTTTGTTTCGAAAGGGGTTTTATATACCGGCGATGCTAAGGTCGGTTCTGACGCATCAGTAGTATAATGGATCTCGGGCCTTGCGCTGTTTGTTGTTAGGGTGATAGTGGCTTTTTTGTTTGAAGCATCTGCCTGGATGTTTTGCCAAACATTATAAGCGCTTTTTGAATAGTTAATACCCATTGCGTCATAGCGTTTATATTGACTGTCCATGCGCTCCTTAAAACCATCCCAGTTTTTTAAACGGGGTTGTGTCCAGGCTACTTCGGACATGGCAGCCACGCGTGGAAATAGCATATATTCCACCTTTTCGGCCGAGTGTATAAACTCTGACCATACATTAGCCTGTACACCCTTAATATATCCCGCTTCATCTGCCGAAAGCGCCGCGGGAACAGGCTCGTACGAGTATACCTTCTCCAGTGTTAACATGCCGCCTATAGCAATAGGTTCGTGGTAGGGCTCGCCCTGGTAATAATCAAAATACATAAAATCATTGGGGGTCATTATTACATCATGGTGTTGTTTGGCGGCTGCAATTCCGCCCTCAATACCACGCCAAGACATTACGGCGGCATTTGGTGCCAGGCCGCCTTCTAAAATTTCATCCCAACCTATAATCCGTTTGTTTTTTGTCAGCAAAAAATTTTCAATCCTTTTAATAAAATAGCTTTGCAGCTCGTGCTCATCTTTTAAGCCCTCGGCCTTTATGCGCGCCTGGCATTTGGGGCAGGTTTTCCACCGGTCCTTAGGGCATTCATCGCCCCCGATATGAATAATGGGGCTGGGGAAGAGCGCCACTACTTCGGTTAATACATCCTCTAAAAATTTAAAGGTTTGCTCATTACCCGGGCAATAAACATCTTTTTGAATGCCCCACTGCAATGGCATTTTAAAAGGGCCACCGGTACATGAAAGCTCCGGGTAGGCAACCAGTGCCGCTAACGAGTGACCCGGCATTTCAATTTCGGGCACTACGGTTATATACCGATCTTTGGCATAGGCAACAATTTCGCGCACCTGATCCTGGGTATAATATCCGCCATGCGGGTTATTATCAACCTGGCTGGGTGATCTGTCATATTGTGTACCGGCACGCCAGGCACCTATTTGGGTAAGCTTCGGATATTTTTTTATTTCGATGCGCCATCCATGATCCTCGGTTAGGTGCCAGTGAAAAGTATTTAGTTTATACATGGCCATATAGTCCAGATACTTTTTAATAAAATCGACCGAATAAAAATACCGGCCAACGTCAAGCATTGATCCTCGCCATTTAAAACGGGGTTTATCAATTATTTCGGTAAATGGTAAAGCTACGGTTTGGGCATTGCCTGCCTTAACCGGTAATAACTGTTTAAAGGTTTGCAGCCCATAAAATATACCTTGCGGTTTATTGGCCCTGATAATAACACCGCCCGAATGTACGGATAACCGGTAGCCCTCATCGCCCAGGGTGTCGGCAGTATGGTTTAGTGTTAAAACAATGCTGTTGGCTGTATTAGCACCATTGTTTGTGTTAATAGCAATTGGATAACCAGTAAGGTTTTTAAGCGCTCCGGCCATTGTTTGGGCAATTTGCCGGAGTTCGGAATTATTGGCATCAATGTGTATGGTGGTATGTCCGGAAACCACAAATTTTTGAGCGAACGCTTTAACGCTTAAAGGGTAAGGCACAATGGAGAGTGGTTGATACCCGCCGGTGTTTTGCGCGCTAAGCGAACTGATATTTATTAGCAGAAGTATAAATGATAACAGTTTTTTCATGATATAAATTTAGTGGTTGACGCGATGTATTAAAATAGCTTAAAACGAAGGTAAACGAATTTTTAATTTATTGTGCATTAGCTTTTAGATCATACTCCTAAACGCGCCGGGCCGTTTGGTTAATTACTTACTTCAATAATATTATCCGGCTTTACACTATTTATTTCTATACGCTACCGGTGTGCTTTTATCAAAAAGGATAAACAATAACGGCTTTACGGAAACAAACAATTAATTTGAGAACAGTACTTTCGTTATCCAATTATAACGTTGTTCAAATTGTTTTTTATGGCTTATATAACCAATGCATCTTCCTTGCAGATCTATGCGAAGAAGGATTTTACAAAGGCTTGCTTTGTGATCTGTTTTTTGATTGTTTTAGTAAGTTACGGGCAATCGGTAAATGCGCAACTCAGCGTTTATCCACCATTATCCGCCAGGAAAAACGGAGTAATTAACCACCAATCGCCCGACCCTATTTTTGGCTATACCTGGGCCAATCCAAAAGCTACCGACGGGTTGGAGAGCTACAGCCTGCAGCCGGTTAGCTGGTCGGTTTCAAATCCGCATAGTTTTAATACCAATGATTTTAAGAAGAATAACGTTATAGTTGTAAACGGCGAGGGATATATCCGGTTTGATTTCGGGCAGGAAAACGCAGGGTGGTTGGAATTTGACAGCCCGGATTTTAACGGCAAAGTCGAAATGATTATCAGCGAGTATAATCAGCCGCCCAGCTATCCTACCTTTTATCCGGCAAAAAGATTAGCTCCAAAAAAACATGGAAACACTTACCGGCTTGAATTAAATCCCGAACTGTACGAAGGTGTGCGGTATGGATGGATCCATGTGCAGTCGTTTGCCAAAACCTGGCATATTACGGCGGTAAGATTGGTCTGCCAGATAAAACCCACAAATTACAACGGCAGTTTTTCATGCAGCGATACCATGCTTACACGCATATGGTATACAGGGGCCTATACGGTGAAACTGAATTTGCTTAAAGATTATTTAGGAGCCATATTAATGAACCGGGGCGACCGCTACTCCTGGACGGGCGATGCACATCCTTCGCAGGCGGCTTCTATGGTCGCGTTTGGGAACTTTGATTTTGTAAAGCGAAATATTGATTATACTTCAACCCAAAGCAATGACATTAGGAGTTACGCGCTGTATTGGGTGTTGAGCCTGATAGATTATTATAAATATACCGGCGATGTGGCAACGCTTAAAAATTACATTAATAATGCCTGCGGAAAGTTAGACGATGCCTACAAGGTCTACGGTACTAATCCTCATTTGAGGTATTATGGATGGGACGAGCGGTTAGGGGCCGGATTTGAACACCCTGATACCCCCGAACCACAGGATGCCTACAAAATGCTTTCGATAAGAGTGTGGAAAGAATTTGCCGATGTGATGAAGACCTATGGCCGTACAGATCTGCAAGAGAAATACCACAACTACGCAACCGAAAAGATCAATGCTTTGAGGAAGAATGCAGCATGGTATGCTGATTTTGGCCTTCATGCAGGCACGGATGCCGTTACAACCGGCCTTTTAAATACTAACGAAAGCGATGCTATTTATAAGCAGAGTTTTACGGACCGGGTAAACCGGGTATCTTATTCGCCTTTCAACCAGTTTTTTGTGATCCAGGCATTTGCCCGGATGAATAAATATGATGATGCTTTAAGCTCTATCCGCGATTTATGGGGCGGACAAATAAAATACGGCGGCACTACGTTTTTTGAAGATTATCGCCCGTCATGGAACGCTGTTGTTGGCACCAACGACCCGGTACCTAATAACCAATGCGGTTTTACCAGCCTTTGCCATCCCTGGGGTGCCGGGGTTACCAAATGGCTAAGCGAAGAGGTGCTGGGGATAAAACCTACCTCGCCCGGTTTTACTACGTTTGATGTTTTGCCGCACCTGGGCCGGACGCTGACCAATGTTTCCGGGAAGACACCTACACCACTTGGCGACATCAAAGCAAGTTTTAATGTTAAAACAGGCGTGTGTAGCTTATCTACACCCGAAGGATCCATTGGTAGGATCGGTATTCCAAAGGTCGAAAAAAACATCCGCAGTATAAAAGTTAACGGTGTGTTGGTATGGGATGGTATGTACCACCCTATTGCCGGTTTTGGTGGTGCAAGCCAGGATGCTGATTTTGTTTATTTTACGGGGATAGAGCCCGGGGCATATCAAATTACGGTAGCCTATAGTGGCAATACGCCCCGGTATGCCGAGCCTGTCGCAATCTATCCCGCCCGTTACATGGGTATTGATTCAACCACCAGCGGAGATTGGGGAAAAGCATACGGAAAAGACGGCTATGTGTTATGTAACTATAATGGCAATGGGCAAGACAAACAGGTATTGCCTAACTATGTATCGTCTGTCAGTTATTACAAAATAAAAGGCAACGGGCAGCCTAATAATGTGATTTGGCAAGCAAATACTAACGACCATAGGGCGTTGGCCCCGGATGCCAACAATACATCGTCCAGGACAGCGGCCTGTTTATTTGCCATGGATGGCGACCAGGTTGGCTATACATTTACGTCAACCATTGCTGTAAAAGGCACACATGATTATAAAGTATCGCTCTACTTTTTGGACTGGGACAATAAAGGCCGAAAAATAGCTGTCGAAATGTTTGACGCTGCAACCTTAAAACTGATCGCTCCTGTAAAAATAGTGGAAAGCTGTACCGGCGGCGCATACCTTACTTATCGGTACAACAAATCGGCAAAATTCAGGATCAACATGGTGCGCGGTGATAACGCGGTATTGAGCGGGATGTTTTTTGATCCGGTTTTGGGCCGGTAGTCTAAAGACTACGTGCATAGTGGTTCGAAGTCAGAGACTTCGAACAGCGTGGATGTTGATAATGAGCAAATACCTTTTACATTTGCTTTATGAAAACAACCATCCTATTCCTGGCCTTAATGATAAGTTGTCATTTCGCCAAATCACAAAGTAAAACTCAAGAGGGTTACCCCTACACTTATACCGACACGGTATCGGCAGTAGGTAAGACTAAAGATCAGCTTTACCTACGCGCGAAAGAGTATTTTGCTACAAACGCCGAAACATTAACGCATAAGGTAACGATGGACGATAAAGAAGCTGGGCGCATCATTTCCAATACTGTTAGCGATATTACCCAAACAATAGGTACCAATCTTGTAATAAAAATCAGGTTCACGCTCCGGTACACATTCGCCATTGCTGTTAAAGATGGTAAATACAAGTATGTTATATCAGATATTGATTATAAAATAGGCGATGGCGTTACCTATATAAAGGGGAAAGACATACTTGATAAAGTGATAGTCGACCTCAAAAAGTTTATGGAAAACAAGAGTAATTTAGATTTTTAATAATTAATACATATGGCAGCCATGCTGTTCACTCCGCTGTTCGAAGTCTCTGACTTCGAACCACTATGGCTGTAGTTTGCAACTACAGTACCCAAAGCCTATATTTAAAGCATGGCAAGAACCGGCTATATCATTCACGATCAACAAGCGATCTACTATATGACCTTTACGATAGTAGGCTGGATAGATGTATTTTCAAGACAAAGCTATCGCGATGTTGTGATAGACTCGCTCAAATATTGTCAAAAGAACAAGGGGTTGCATTTGCATGCTTATGTGATCATGAGTAATCATATTCATTTAATAGTGTCGGTAGACGAAGGCCATACCATAAGCGACTTTGTACGAGATTGCAAAAAGTTTACAGCAAAACAAATACTGGACGATATAGAAAACAACACTACCGAAAGCCGCCGCGATTGGATGTTGCATCAGTTTAAATATTACGCATCACGGCATAGCCGGAACGAACACTATCAACTATGGCAGCATGAAAATCATTTTGTCGAATTAAGTTCGCCTGCTTTTATGCAGCAAAAGATAGACTATATTCATGAAAACCCGGTTAAGGCCGGCTTGGTTTACCGGGCCGAAGATTATGTTTATTCAAGCGCGTCGAACTATGCGGATATCGATAAAATTATTGATGTGGATTGTTTGTTTTAGGCCGGTAGTCTAAAGACTACGTGCATAGTCGTTCGAAGTCAGAGACTTCGAACAGCGGACTCTTTTTAATATTTTTTCTTTTTACAACGGGTTAAAACCCGTTGCTACAATACTGTTCGAGCCGATGGCTCTTAAAAATAAAGAAAAGTAAATGTTCGAACACGCAGGCATTATAACCCATTGAGAGCACTGAGTTTATAAATCCTGACGGATAGGTCATTAAGGTTTAGCTGTTAATAAGGTAACTTAGCGTTTATCAATCGCCCTTATGAAAAAAATTTACTTGTTAGCGTTATTGTTTATAGCCTACACCGGCGCCCGTGCACAAAAAGTGTCTTACATATTTACCGCCGGCTTTAATGAGTTTAAGGCGGGTAATGGCGGAATGTACCCGCATGATCATTTTGTGACGGGGTATAACTTTGGGAGCCTTTTTGATATCCGCTGGGGGAACATATCACTACAGCCGGGCTGGCTTTTCACTACTAAAGGTGGTACTTCTAAAGATGTTCACTATAGTTATCCTGATCCAGCCCTCACAGGCTATGTATCCGGCGTGAACAGTGAAAGAACACGGCTTGATTATATTGAAGTGCCCGTTAATGTGATTTTTTGGATCAAGGCCCCAAAGGGCGAATTTTTTGTAGGCGGGGGCCCTTATGGTGCCGTTGGTCTTAATACTCATGAAAGCATGGATAACCAATCCGAAAACATTTATTTCCGTTTACCACACTTTGATTTTTCGAAAAATAACGGATTGAAAAGATTTGACTATGGTTTAAATACCCTGGCAGGCTATAAGTTAGAAAATGGATTAGGATTAAATGTGGGATATAGCTATGGATTAATCAATATATCCGATTATTCTGAATATACCAAAAACCGGGGCTTCAACATCTCTATAAGCTATACCATTGGCGGTCACAAAAAATAACGATGGTTTTTAACCTATACCCCCAAACTCATACAATCTATATTCATCATTAACAATCCCATTCACACAACTTAACCAAGTTTGTTTTGCCACATCTTTGGAGCATGGCCCATAAGTAAACACGCTGATGCTTCTTTGTTGAGCTATTGTTTGCAGTATATCCAGCATCTCTCGTAACATGGTGCCTTTAAACGGCGTGTACATAAAAAATACAGTGGCTTGGGAGTAATCTGCTTTGCGGGCATCAGCATTAACAAATTGAACTTGTGTTAGGTTGAGCTGGGCTGCGCAGGCTTGTGCGTATGTGCAATAAGCTGGTTGGTACTCTATGCCTTTGGCTGTGGCACTGCTGATCAGGTTGACCAGTATAGGCACATGGCCTAATCCCGAGCCGATATCAACCAAAACATCATGGGATTGCAGGTTGGCCCGTGCCACCAGTTGGAAGATGATACGCGCGGGTGTTTGCTGGTAAAATACCATTTCTGTGTTGTGGGTTTCGGAGGGCTCGGGTAGGGGTTGATCGGTTAACAGTCCGTTAATAAAAGTGTCGAGGTTGTCATAACCAGGTTGGTTTGGCTTGGTGTTATTGATAGTAAAACCGGTGTATTCATGAATCATTCGGGTGAAAGACGGACCGGTATATAGGCCATCTCGTATACCTTCACGCAATTGATCGAACAGGCGGGTGTCGATGCTTTCCAGCCGGCGCTTTACCTTATTGGCCCATTGTTTAAGGTGAGACAATTCTTCGGTTGGCGGCAAACTATCCAGGCGGTCAATGATATGGAACTCCATAAAGTCGAGCGCGTTGGCACGGCCGTTAAAGCTTTTTGGTTCATACAACGACGCGTCGTCCGCCACCGAGCTGATATCAGCGCTGATCTCTGCAATAAGAGCCGGGGTGACTAAATCCATTCAGGCAAAGCTATGAAATTGATGATTTTTGTTTCATCTTGTTTCACCCCTATTTTATAATTGTTTTATTTTCAGATGATTAGATGGATTTCTTGTTTCACGTGTTTCATCTGTTTAACTTGTTTCATGAAACAAGCAGGCTTTACCCCGGGCAAAAATGTCTTGACTATTGTGTATTAAAGAGTACAAAAAAGCGGCCCTATAGGCCCCAAAAGGGCATAAATGGCTAATGGCATAGTTTTAGTGTTTAACCTGATAGAAAAGGAAAACATAATCATGCAACATTATCATCAAAACGCATCGGTGATCTATACCGACAGAAAAGGAAGACAAATTGATACATTTGTAGTATTTGACACCGATAGCGAGACCGGACTAACCCACATTAACCACGAAAACTTAACGGTACCGGCAAGGCAATTGAAACTACACGCAAAAACCGTATGTCAATACCATTTGCCTATTGATGATGCCTTTAGTTTTGAGATCATCAAAAAACTGCGTGATAAATATGCCGAGATAGATAGCCGTCCGCGCCCAAAACCGGTAGTTGCCGAAGTTTCAAAAATGATGTTGCTGGCCAATGCCTGTTAAGTATGGCAGCAAGCTATTTATAGAGATAGATGGTAAAATCCTCCGGGTCATAGTTGGTAATTAGAACTACCTTGGCACATAACGTGCGGCAATAGGTTAAGATATCTTCAGGATCATACGCGGTTAGTACGCCTTCGTAAGCAACAGATCGTAACAAATTAAATCCCAGCCCAACCCGTGTCAGTTTAAATAAACGGTTGATGGCTTTATAGATATAATCAGGATCATTACCGGCATAATTAAGCGAACCGCTGGCTAAAACATAATCATACACAGGCAACGTGGCCGACATAAAGCTAACGGGCCAAAAAGATACCGCAGGCCCTTCAAACCGCCCTTTAGCCTCTTCTATCATTTCGGGTATAAAGTCGACCCCGCAATAACTACCCAGATCCAGGTATCGTTCCAGCAAAAAGGTAAGCAGGTCGCCATGGCCGCAACCAACGTCTAATACAGATTTTCCGTCCAGATCGCCAATTTTAGCCAATACCTCAAACCGTACCAACTGGCTATGCCGGTCGCGCCAGCCCAGGGCAAGGCTGCTGCCCCTGCCATATCTCGACAACATATCACGGTGGTACTTAAAAACGCCCGACGAGTCCATTGTCAAATTAACAAAAAATCCCGCTAAAGCGGGGCGTCTCATAAACACCCCGGCTCCAGGCAGGAAACTATTAACTAACTGTCTCATTATTTCTTAGCTTGTTGTAAACAAATGATCTGTTCGATATAGCTCGAGTTGTTTGTCCACTGGCTATCATAGATGGTCTTCTCGTAAGCTGCTAATGATACCTTGCCGCAAGGCGATGTGGTACCCGCGGTGCCAAAGCTAAACGTATTGGCTATGTTGGCTGTACCGCTTACTGATCCGCCAAAACTGCTTACCAGCGAGTAAGTCAACAGGTGCGCGTCGTTCACGGAGAATGAACCGGTAATGTTATCGCCCACTTTATAGTGCGAGCAATCGCCCATGTTATTGATCTGTAAGCTAATTACCGGCGAGTTGTTGTCCATCTGTATAAACTTGGTGAACACGCCCGGTACGCCTGCTATTTCCAGGTCAAGCCTTAACAGGTCATTGGTGCCCGGTACAAACCTGGCCAGAACGTTATCGGTATTCTTATCAAACGGTAAATAGTCATAATAAAAATCAACCGGATCAGCCTGTACGGAGGTGTACTGAACATATGGCGGCACCATTAACCAGCCTACGGCTACAAAATCATTATTGATGTAATAGGTTGCCAGTGTGTTGGTATTTGTTACTTTGATGCGGTACTTGTGCCCTAAGAACGATGGCCCCTGTACTACCACCACTCCACCAAACGGGCTATAGTCATTAACACCTATCTGGTTTAAGGCAAACTTGGCACCCGGTATAGTTAAACCATCTACATCGCTGATATGATCAACAGGGATACCGCCTAAAATATTGATCAATGGTTTTAAGGCACCGCTGCCAACGCCTGGTTTAATCTGGATGTAAGCATCCATACGGTTGCCCCAGTACTCCAGTTTGTCGGCATCCGTAGTTGATGGTGCCGAACCCCATGATAATACCGCGCGCACTTTAACTACCTCGGGGTTTGCACATAGCTTACGTACCTTATTAAAATCGTACGGAAGGATAGCAGCATAGGATAGCCCCTCTTTAGGGATATTATTGATATCGTGTACATTTACAGTAGTAGTACCCAGGTATTCCCAATGGCAGTTGTTACCAAAGTCGGCCCAAAAGGCAACATACTCCAGGCTTCCGTTATGGCATAGATCGCCAGAGTAGCCAATGGGTTTCTTAACCCTGAACGATGCCACAAACTGCTCTAAGTTATAATCCAGCCCTATACTTTCTAATTGCTCATAGCCTATATCAGCATTGGTTTTTTCTAATACGCCGATAACCGCGTTAAGGTCAATCCCCAATTTGTTCCAGGTATCAATGCTACTGGTTATAGAGGCCAGGCTATAGCTTTTTAAAAGTGGCAGCGCGTGTTGCAACCCAAATCTTGCCGCAGGTACTATCGCTTTATCACTATATAATTCGGCAAGGGTGCTCAACTCGGCATGTTTAAAGGTGTTGTTGTCTTTAGATTCTTCAAGCGCCTTTTCGCCACCCGGTATCAACTTAGCCGCGTCAACCAATTTAAGTGTTGGGTGCTGTATGGTAAGTTCAACCAGCTGGTTAAATACCGGGTTTTTAATAATGATCTCCTTAACAGGTTTTATTTGTATATGGTCCTCAAAAGTATTACCCCATACTGACGCGTAATTAGGGTCATTGGCTGGCGGAACTTTATTCCACTCTAACACTGCGCGTACTCTTGGTAATACATGTACACTGCATTTGCTGGCCTTAGGGGTTATTTTAAGTGATGCCGAATAAGTAAGCGGCTTTTCAGGGCTTTTTTTGCAATCAACCCCGGTAGGGATATCATGCTCATTTACCGCGGTGTATCCCTGGTCTTCCCATCCTCCGCCATAGTTAAGGTAAAAGCGCACAAAGGCAAAAGAGCCGTCAGAGCAAAGGTTACCGTTATAGCCATTTTCTTTTTTTACAGCGACAGCTGCTTCAAGCAGATGCATATCCGGATTGTAAGATACACCCTTAATCTCCTCAAAATATATATTACCCGCATAGGTTGCTACGTTTTCTTTAAGTTTAGCAAAAGCCTTTGCAATTAACGGATGACTTGAAGTATGCAAGGCGCTAAAGTTGCTTCTTAAACTGTGAAGATTTTGTTCGTTCTTGTTCATGGTCTTTTGATTTAGCATTACCGTACTATCGGCAAAATTTGGCCTACTCTTTTTTCCCTTTTCGGCATTCGGGTCTGCTTAATTATCAATTATTAAGTAGACCAAAGCTATACCCCCGCGACGACGAAAATGTAAGAGCTACTACGGGATAATGGAACGTGTATATACGCAACTTTTACGCGTACCTGGTACAGTAAGGAGGAGTGATTTGCTGTAAAATTGTTAAAAGGAAGTTAACGGAGGTACGATAAAGCGTAAAAAGAATGAGCCCGAACTTAGAAGGTCAGGAACGGACATTAATTAAAAATCAGATCACAAAATATCCTCTTCTTTAATAATATTATTTTTAAGCGCGAAAATAACCACGCCGACGGTGTTCTTTGCCTGTATTTTTTCTAATATTTTTACCCGGTAACCTTCAACGGTGCGTTTGCTCAGGTAAATTTTGTCGGCAATTTCCTGGGTGGTTTTTTGCTGGCAGATCATTTTAATAATTTCTTTTTCACGATCATTAAAGGCAACCTGTTCTTGCGGTATGGGGTTAAATTTGCTGCGTACCACCATAGTGGCCAATAAAAAAGAGGTTTGGGCGCAGTAATAATTCTTATTGTTATAAACGCTGATAACGGCATTGGCAATTTCATCTTTATGCGCGTTCTTTAGCAGGTAACCTTTTGCACCGGCTTCCAGCATTTCAATGATCAGGCCTTCTTCGTCAAACATGGATAGGGCAATAACACCCATTGCCGGGTAAGCCGCTAATATTTGTTTGGTGCTTTGGATACCATCAACCACCGGCATACGGATGTCCGTTAAAACAATATCGGGTTTTTGGCGCTCTACTATCTCTAACAATTGCTGGCCGTTTGATGCTCTGCCTGTCACGTTAAACCCTTCATGACGTGATAACATTAAAGCCAGTCCATCTAAAAAGATCTCATGGTCATCGGCAATTACAATGTTTATATTATGCATGGGGAAAGAGGTTAATTAGATTAAAATTATTGTTTGATTGTTAACAGGGCACTTTTATAATTATCTTACAACCAGCATTTTTTGCCGTGACTATTTTAAAAGTAGCATCAATCATTTCGCAACGGTTTTCCATGCTTTTTAAGCCCAGGCCGGATGATTTGTCCTTTATAGATGTTGGGTCAAATCCTTTTCCATTATCTTCTGAAGTTAAGAGTAAACCCTCAGGTTTACGTGCAATAACCAGTTTTAAATTAGTAGCGCCGGCATGTTTAATGGTATTCTGCACAATTTCCTGTATAATACGGAATAAATGAAGCTCTGTCTTTTTTGGTATAGCTATGTCTTTGGTCGCGTCGAAATGAATCTTTAATACGCTATGACTGTTAATGCGCGATATATACTCTTTCAACACCATTACCAAATCATTACGGTTAAGACTGTTGGGTAGCAGGTTATAAGAGATCTCACGCAGGTTACTAATAGTCTCGTCAATATAGTTAGAGGCCTTATCTAACGATTGTTTATCGGCATCGTCATTAACCATAATACTATGCATATATAGTTTTACAGTTGATAGCATAGGCCCCAGGCTATCATGCAAGTCATTAGCTATGCGTTTGCGTTCCTGCTCTTGTATCATGATCTGAACCTGTGTTTTTTCCTTTTGCATTTGTATGTACCGTTTATGGTAACGGATAACAGATATCACAAAAAATACAATTACAATTGCTATTAACAGCGAAACTATCATAACCGTATAAAATAATTTATCTGTCATCGTATAGATCAATATTGGGTTTCTTTAAAATACTGGCTATATCCATCTTCTTGTTTAGCAGTTATAAAATATACGGCTATAGCATAGAGTATGTTGATAGCAAAGTTGATGTAACCAAACCCAATAATAAAGTGATTGGCTACTATTGACTTGTCTGAACCAATGAAATAAGAAGCCTCATAAATAATCTGGTATAAAAAGAAAATAATAAAGCCCAGGCATATAATAAATGTAGGGTTTTTCAGCAAAACCAACTCAGTATTAAACATCATGGAATTAATCTGGTTAACGCTGAGTAATACAATTACAAAAGCATAAAACACCCGGAAGTAAGGGCTCCAGGTGTTTATATTCAAAAAAACTATGGTCTCAATGATCCAAAAAGTAATACAGATGCCTGCCAGCAAGGTAAATAGCTTTTTATATTTGTCTGAGTTTTGCCACAGATACATTTGGTATATAATGATACAACACTCTAATAAACTATAAACTTTTATTACAGACGCATTACCTATATTAAATACATTAATAAATGCAAAACTGGCTAATTCTGCTGTAAGGCCAAGCAGTAAAAACAGGTAGAATGGATAATAGTTTTTATCTAATCTTTTCAAGCGTATTACGCCAATAGCAACAGGTATTACAATAGCCTGGCTCAAAAAGAAATTAAAAATAATAAGATCCATTCGTGATATTATAAACCGCCTCCTGTGCTACATAGTGTCGGGCAACGTTGGCCGGCTTCAAGAATTACGCCGCTGCCGTCATCGGCTCCGCTATCATCCTGGCTGGTAAATTTCATCACTTTGCCGTTTTTGCCGGTAATGTCATTATTGCGTTCATCCACAGCAACCAATACCATGCGGATTAGTCCTTTACCATCCTGGCCTAAATAGATCCTTACACCTTTTGCTCCTTTTTGATTTAATAGTAAAGCTATGGCATCGCGGTTAAATGATTCGGCAAGCGGCATACTAAAGCTTTTACTAAGGTAGGCTGTGTCTTTCAATTGTCGGCTCAATGCAACCTGGCCTTTTCTGAAACCGGCAGTAAGCGCTGCTGCAACATTAACAGGGATAACATGCACCTGCGCTTTTTCTTTATTGTAAGGGATCTGCTGGTCTGTCGCTATTTCATTGCGGCATTGAGATAATAGAGTGGTTACGCCAAGCATAATACTCATTAGGGTGAGTGTTCTTAGTGATTTCATTTGAGTGTGGTTAATTTAAGGTTAATTGTTAAAAATGATATTGAGGTGTAATTGTTTTTTATTATAAAGTGATAATTTTTAGTCTTTTACAAAATGTGCTCTCGTGATATAAAATAACGAGTAATAATTAATAATAGAAAATCTATTAACTTATAAAACATGGACTTAGGTGTAAATTTCAAAAAACGTATATGGTTGCCGGATATTTAATACAATAAGAAAGGGGCGATAATTAAACCGCGCCCTTCCACCTTAACTAATCACTATTTTTAATTTGGTATACCGCAAAGTTTTCTTGTCGTTTTTTTAATCGTTTACGTTAAGCCCGCAATCAGCAGGGCCAATTATAATTGTAGCACCAGCAAGGCCCATAAGCGAAAATCCGGTCCCCCAACCAGAATCCGCCTTAGGGCCATAATGTAAACCGGTGTTTATTAATGATAATAACATTATGAATAATTGATCTATTTTCATGACCTTATATAGTTATGCTGATGAATAAACGAATTGCGCTTCAATCGCTCCAGATTGCCAGATCAGTGTTGCAAATCTATCAGAAGTACTGCCCGTTTTTGTAAGTAGGTATACTCAATTAGTACCGTACTTATACGCATTCATGTAGCCAGGATAATTAAAAAAGGATAGCGGGTTTAAGAGAATGTTTTGCTTACCTTGTGACAACCAAACAAATCGCCAGAAAACCTATTGTAACTACATGCAGTGTTTAAGATTATTTTTGTTAGGTAGTATTTGCCTGTTGGCGATAGGTGTGCTTGCGCAATCTAAACCGGCAAATGATCCGGTATATACTTACAAAGCGGCATCGACAGACGGTACAGGTAAGTTTTACAAGGGGCGCGAGATCGCGCAGGTTATGGGTTTTGAAGGAGCTGCCTGGTTAGAGCGTAATACCCGCGAACAGGAAGAAAATACCCGGATGGCCATAACCAAATTGCCTATAAATCCGGGTAGCGTAGTAGCTGATATTGGCGCCGGAACGGGATACTATACCTTTCAAATAGCAACCAAAGTGCCGCAGGGCAAGGTTTACGCCGTCGAGATACAGCAACCGGCTATTGATTATTTAGTAAAACGCGGTAAAGAATTAAAGCTGAATAATATTGTAGTGGTAAAAGGCGGAGAAAAATCACCCAACCTGCCTGATAACAGCATAGACCTGGCCCTGATGGTGGATGTATACCACGAGCTGCTTTATCCGAACGAAATGTTGCAGGCCATTAATAAAGCATTAAAACCCCGTGGGCAGTTATTATTATTAGAATACCGCGCCGAGGACCCGGCTATAGACATCAAACCCTTACATAAAACCAGCATAGTACAATTAAATAAAGAATTAAAGGCTAACGGGTTCCACCTAAAAAAAGATAGCGAGTTTATGCCAATGCAACACTTTTTATTGTATGAAAAAAATTAGAATGTGTTGATCAAAAGCTAACTTGCCATTATGTACTTTGTTATTATTATCCCCGTTATTGCGTTACTTGCCTGGCTAATCTTCCATAAAAGAAACAACATTAATGCCATCGCGCCGCAAAAAGCCGATAGTGCTTTAAAACGATTATTAGATACCCATGTCGACTATTATCATAAGCTCGATGCCAATGAAAAGCGGCGGTTCGAGTTGAAGGTAGGCAGCTTTTTGAGCAATGTAAATATCGAAGGTGTAGGTACGGATATTACAGATATGGACCGGGTGCTGATCGCGTCAAGCGCGGTCATTCCTATATTTGGCCTGGGCGATTGGGAATACCGTAACCTTACCAATGTGATACTCTACCCCGATACATTCGACGAGACTTACCAGTTTGAAGGCGATGCCCGAACCATCCAGGGCATGGTAGGCTCTGGTTATATGAACGGGCAGATGATCTTATCGCGCCCATCGTTGTATAAAGGCTTTTCGGCACAGGCGGGTAAAGAAAATACAGGGATCCATGAATTTGTACACCTGTTAGATAAAGCCGACGGCGCTACCGATGGCCTACCCGAACAGTTAATGGCCCATGAATATGCCACCCCATGGTTGAATTTGATGCACCGAGAAATGCACCGGATAGAAGCAGGTAACTCTGACATTAACCCTTACGCGACAACCAACGAGGCCGAGTTCCTTGCCGTAGCATCCGAATACTTTTTTGAAAAACCGGATCAGTTTAAAATAAAACATCCTGAGCTATATGATCAATTAAGCAAAGTATTCAGGCAAGATCCGATATAGTTATCCCGGATAATTAGTAGTTTAGACATATCCTTTATACAACCAATTAGCCAGTTATGAAGAAGACCCTTTTACCTGCTATACTTATAGTTATTACCGGCGTATGCTTTTTAGGCTATTCTAAAAAACAAACTACCAAACGCCCCAATGTTATTATAATTTATACGGATGATCAGGGTTATGCCGATATGAACATCTACGGTTCAAAAGATCTGTATACGCCTAATATGGACGCGCTGGCCAGGAGCGGGGTTAGGTTCACGCAGTTTTATTCGGCTTCGCCTATCTGTTCGCCTTCAAGGGCATCGTTGTTAACAGGCAGGTATCCGCAGCGTGCCGGTTTACCATTGATGGGGCCATCAAAAGAGGGTGTCGCCGGTATGTCGGGTTCACAATACACCATGGGCGAATTGTTTAAAGATGCAGGCTATAAAACAGCACATATCGGCAAATGGCATATCGGTTACACTAAAGATACCGAACCGAACGCACAGGGCTTCGACTACTCGTATGGGTTTATGGGGGGATGTATTGATAATTACTCGCATTATTTTTATTGGGATGGGCCAAACCGCCATGACCTGTGGAAGAATGGTGTTGAGATCTATGAACCGGGCAAATTCTTTGCCGATCTGATGGTTGAGCAGGCCGGCCAGTTTATGAAAGAGAATAAAGACAAGCCGTTCTTTATGTACTGGGCCATCAATAACCCGCACTACCCACTACAGGGTAAAAAGAAGTGGTTGGATTACTACAAAAATTTACCATCGCCACGCGATAAATACGCGGCCAGTATATCAACCATGGATGAAAACATTGGTGATTTGCTGAAAAAACTGGATGAGTTGGGCCTGCGGGAAAATACGATCATTGTATTCCAGTCAGACCAGGGTTTTTCAACCGAGGAACGCACTTTTGGCGGCGGCGGTTCGGCAGGTGTTTACCGCGGATCGAAATTTAGTTTATTTGAGGGTGGGGTAAGGGTACCGGCCATCATCAGCTGGCAAAAACATATCCCGGTTAACCAGGTGCGTACACAAGTAGCTACTAATGTCGACTGGTTCCCTACGTTGGCAGCGTATTGTAATATTAAATTACCTGCGCGTAAATTAGATGGGCAAAGCCTGGTGCCGATCATCAATTCTGAAACAGCTAAAACAACGCACACACAATTTAACTGGCAAAGCGGTGGCGGTAAAGATAACCCGCAATGGTCTGTATTAGATGGCGACTGGAAACTGATGCATAGCCCGCTTGAAGCTAAGAAAGAAGAGCTGAACAGCCAGAACTATTTCCTGGTAAACCTGAAAGACGATCCATCAGAAAAAAACAACGTGGCCGATAAACACCCGGATATTGTACAGCGTTTAGAGGTGCTGCATAAAGCGTGGGTAGGTGAAGTGTTTGCGCAATAGGAAAGAAGTCTGAGTTAACAGGCTTTATTAACAAATAGGTATATACATATCTTTATTTTTTACTTTATTTGTAGCAGATCGTTAACCAAACGAAATTATAACCAACTATATTAAGTGTTTAAATAATAAAGATGATGAAGAAAAATCTGATCTTTTTGCTGTTGCTTGCGCTATGCTTTAAAGCCGATGCACAAAGCTTTTCAATATTCAAAGGATGGAAGTTATCCGTAGGAGATAATCCTGAATGGGCCTCGCCTGCTTTTGATGACAAAGGATGGCAGGCCGCCAATGTATCTAAACCCTGGGAACAACAAGGCCATCCCAATTATGATGGATTTGCCTGGTACCGCCTGCACGTGGTTATCCCGTCATCCATCAAAGAAAAAGCATATTTAAAGGACAGCCTGATCATTAACCTGGGCAGCATTGATGATAATGACGAAGTATATCTTAACGGCACGCTGATAGGTAAGTACGGCGGTCATGGCGGCGATATCAAAAGCAGCCATTATGGGCCGCGTAGCTATACTATAGCAGCAAACAACCCTGCTCTTTTATGGGATAAGGAAAACATATTGGCCATTCGTGTTTATGACACCGGCGGCGATGGCGGTATTTATGGCTCTAACTTTAATATCCGCATGTCTGATATTATGGAAGGCGTGAGCTATGATACCAATAATGATTATAGCTATGGCGACAAAAATTCGCTGGGTAAATCTATCAGGCTGATCAGTAGGAATAAGTATAATTATAAAGGCACCTTGTCTTTGACCGTTATTGACCCTGAAACTAAAGCGGTGATCCTGACCAAGAAAACAGATACCGCGCACTTTACTGTGGGCAAACCTTTTAGCTGGTGGTTCATGTTCTCGCCTAAGCAGAAAAAATCTTACTTGATCACCTATACATTTAAAGATAAAAAAACGGGCGTTGAGCTGTCAGAAACAGAAACTACACCTTATGTTTTAACACCGGCAGCACCATCAAAACCAAGAATAAATGGTGCCGATATCTTTGGCGTACGCCCGGGGCACCCGGTGTTGTACCTGATACCTGCTACCGGTTTAAAACCATTAACTTACAAAGCACAAGGTTTACCTGCGGGATTAAAACTTGATAAATCGACAGGTATTATTACCGGCTCCATCAGCAAAGCGGGGTCATACCCAATGGTGTTGACTGTAACTAACCGATTAGGCAAAAGCACTAAGAAATTCACATTAGCCATAGGCAATAATATTGGCCTTACTCCGGCATTAGGCTGGAACAGCTGGAACGCATGGGGGTTGAGTGTTAATGACGAAAAAGTGCGTATATCTGCCAGGCAAATGGCCGAAAAATTGAGCGTTCACGGCTGGTCATACATCAACATTGACGACGGATGGGAAATTGACAAACGTTTAGAGACCGGCAAGATAGCAGCCAACAGTAAGTTCCCGGATATGAAGGGGCTTACAGATTATGTGCATAGTTTAGGTTTACGCATGGGCATTTACTCGTCGCCGGGCCCGCGCACTTGCGGTGGATACTTGGGTAGCTATCAGCATGAAGATGATGATGCTAAAACTTACGCCGAATGGGGTATTGATTACGTAAAATACGATTGGTGCTCGTACGGGCAGATCGCGCCAAGCCATCCTAACCTGGATGAGATGAAAAAACCATACGCGGTGTTCCGTGCCTCGTTAGATAAAGCCGACCGCGATATCATGTACAGCTTTTGCCAATATGGTATGGGCGATGTATGGAAATGGGGCGCAGCTGTGGGTGGCAATAGCTGGCGTACTACCGGCGATATTACGGACACGTGGAACAGTATGTCGGGCATTGGTTTTGACCAGGATAAGGCCGCGCCTTATGCCGAGCCGGGACATTTTAACGACCCGGATATGTTAGTGGTAGGTAAAGTGGGCTGGGGCCCGAGCCTGCATAATACCCGTTTGACTTATGACGAGCAGTATACCCACATCAGCTTGTGGAGCTTATTAGCATCGCCGTTATTAATAGGTTGCGATATGGGATCTTTAGACAGGTTCACTTTAAGCCTATTGACCAACGATGAAGTATTGGCTATTAACCAGGATGCTTTGGGTAAAAGCGCCCGTCAGCATAGTAAGACTGAGGATTACCAGATCTGGGTAAAACCATTAAAAAATGGTGACAAAGCCATAGGCTTGTTTAACACCAGCGATAAGTATATGACTATATCATTAGCTAAAAATGATCCGGCACTGAAAGGCTATACCAAATTCAGGGATGCCTGGCGTCAGCAAAATATGGTATCAACCGGCCGCGCGTTGAGTGGCAAGGTTGCTCCGCATGGCGTGTTATTGGTAAGAGTGTCTAAATAGTATGTCGAATTTCGGATGTTCAAATTCGAAATTATTATTCGACGGACAAACAAATTCGAAATTGAACATTCGAAATTCGATATTCACAAAAAAGCAGGGCTCCTTAAAAAGGGTCCTGCTTTTTTTGTGCAATCGTGTGCGTATATTTTGAGTTACAAATACCGTTTTCTATTTATTTTAATTGATATTTGGCTATAACCATATAGCACAACGCTATAAACCAGTTTTACTAAATTATTTTAATATCCATATGGAAAAGTCTCGTCGTACTTTTATCAGGCAGGCCTCAATTGCCGGGGCCGGGGTAATGCTTGCTAACAGCAGTTTCAGTGCTAAAAGTTATAAACGCATCATCGGTGCAAATGACCGTGTACGCGTAGGTGTTGTCGGTTTTTCTGACCGTCATAAAAGCTCGCACATGCCCAGCTTCATGAACCACTATAAAGAACTGAACTTTGAAGTAGTTGGCGTATCAGACATCTGGAACAAGCGCCGCGAAGAAGGTGTCGCTGCTTGGAGTAAAAAAATGGATAATAACGTTAAAGCCTATCGCAATAACGAAGAAATGTATGGTGCCAAAGCGGTAGATGCCGTGTTTATGAGTACTGCAGATTTTCAGCACGCCCGCCATTGCGCCGAGGCTGTACGCGCAGGATGCGACGTTTATTGTGAGAAACCTTTCGCCGAAACTATGGAAGATGCCCGCTTTGCGTTAAAAGCAGTAAAAGAAACCGGCAAAATAGTACAGATAGGTTCGCAACGTCGTAGTGGTGCCAACTATCACGCTGCTGATGAGTTTATCAAATCGGGCCAGTTTGGGCCGATAACTATGGTTGAATTAACCTGGAATGTTAACCAACCGGGGCGCTGGCGCAGACCCGACCTTGTACCGCTGTTAAAGGAATCTGATACCGACTGGAAGCGCTGGTTAATGAACCGCCCTTATGAAGCATTTGATCCTCGTAAATATTTAGAGTTTCGATTATTTTGGCCATACTCGTCTGGTTTGCCAGGGCAGTGGATGAGCCACCAGATAGATACCGTGCACTGGTTTAGCGGTTTAAAACATCCGCGCAGCGTAGTAGCTAACGGTGGTATTTATATGTGGAAAGACGGCCGTCGTAACTGGGATACCATTAACGCGGCCTTTGATTACGGCCCTGCAAACGATCCGTCTTCAGGCTTCCAGGTGACATTCTCTTCGCGTATGCATAACGGGGACGACGATCCTTCGGAACTATATTATTCAAATGGCGGCGAACTAAACCTGGTAACCAATAAAGTGACCGCCAAAGGTGGCCTTACCGAGAAAATGGCAAAAGCCATGGGCATGAAAGCTAACCTATTGCCGGAGATCAGCCTGAAAAATACGGAGAAAGTAGTATCATCAGCAAATACAGGTGGCGACGTATTAACCTCGAACCACGTACGTAACTGGATGGAGTGTGTGCGCAGCCGTAAACAGCCAAACGCGCCTGTTGAAGCCGGCTACAGCCACGCAATAGCGTTGATCATGACCAATGCAGCGGCACATACAGGCCAAAAAGCAACTTTTGATGAAGCTACCCAGGAAGTAATGGTTGGCGGTAAAGTGTTTAAGTATTAATAATCGCGCTGAAAAGGGCGGCGTTGTGCGATTCCCCTCTTGAGAGGGGTGGAGGGGTGTGTCATTACGTATAACACACCCCTGCAACCGCACTATCTGACGCGCCCCCTCTCAAGAGGGGAATGAAAAACGAAAGAGCGATCTATTGTATAAAACAATAAAAATAAAATGAATAAGATCAAGAAAACAGGTTTAGCTGTCGCGATGGTAGCCTTATCAACCATGGCGTTCGCGCAACAGCAACAGGTAACTATCACTAAATCGGCCAAAGATAAAAAGGTAGATGTAGTGATTGGCGGCGAGCCGTTTACCAGTTTCCTGTACCCGGATAGTTTAGAAAAACCGGTGCTTTACCCGCTACGCGCGGCAGATGGCAACACGGTTACCCGTAGTTTCCCGTTAGATAAAAGAGCCGGCGACCCAACCGATCACCCGCACCATATAGGCCTTTGGTTAAACTATGAAAATGTTAACGGGCTGGATTTTTGGAACAACAGCTATGCTATCCCGGCAGCTAAAAAGAGCCAGTACGGCTGGATCCGCACCGATAAAGTATTAGAGGTAAAAAGTGGCACCACAGGCGTATTAAGCTATCATGCCAACTGGATAAACCAGGCTAAAGATGTACTGCTGGAAGAAACCACCCGCTTTGAATTTAGCGGTACTAAAGATCAACGCATTATAGACAGGATTACTACGCTAAAAGCCCGTACCGAAGTTAAGTTTAATGATGCCAAAGATGGTATGCTGGGCCTGCGCCTTGCGCACGAGTTGCAAATGCCAAGCACCGAGGACCAGAAATTTACGGATGATAAAGGCATTGTTACCGTAGTAAAAGGCGGTACCGATAAACTGGCCAATGGTAATTACCTGACCAGCGAAGGCAAGACCGGAGATGCTGCCTGGAGTACCCGAGGTGCCTGGTGCGAAGTATACGGTAAAATGGGCCGTGATATGGTGAGCATAGCAATCGTTGATCATCCCGGTAACCCTAATTACCCTACCTTTTGGCATGCGCGTGGATATGGCCTTTTCGCAGCAAACCCGCTGGGCGAGAAAGTGTTTACCAACGGCAAGTCTGAAAAGAACCTGACGCTGAAAAAGGGCGAGTCGGTTACGTTTAAATACCGCATTATTATTAATAATGGAGAAAATAAACTGTCTGCCGATCAGTTAAACGCTGTAGCAGGTGATTTTGCTAAAAAATAAAAATGAAACGTGCCCTAACGCTTGCTTTGTTATTAACCGTTAGCTGTTGTATTGCACAGCCCCGGATAATTATCAAATTAGATGACTTGGGCAGTAAAAACCACACTAACGCCGCGCCGGTATTAGATATTTTGGTGCAGCGTAAAATTAAAGCGGCATTGGGCGTGATAGCCCTCGGTCTGGATTCGACAGCCGGTAAGATCTATGCCAAATACCTGGCTGCTACCAATGCTAAAGGCGAAAAACTCTTCGAGATCTGGAACTATGGGTTGGATCATACCAATAATATTGGGCCAGATAGCAGCTACGAGTTTAAGGGAACCAATTACCAATTTCAAAAAGAGCATTTAGGCAGATCGCAGGCGCGGGTAAAACAATTACTGGGCGTAACTATGCATACCTTTGGCGCACCCTTTAACGCTAGCGATAAGACCACCTATAAAGTTTTAGACGAGCAGGGCGATTATAAAATATTTCTATTTGGCGATGTGGATGTGGCTACCCGCCACCACATCAAAAACTATAACAACCGCGTAGAGATGGAAATTACCACCGGCCAGGTAAACTACGCCCATTTTGTAGCCGATTACCAAAAGTATAAATCCAAATACACCGACCTGATGGTACTACAGGGCCACCCCAATATGTGGGATGCCGCCAAACTAATTGAGTTCAATAAGATATTGGATTACCTCATGGCCCAAGAATGTGAGTTTGTGTTACCGTATGAGTATTATTTGAGGAGGAAGTAAGCTTACGCCCCTGCCAACTCCCTTATATCCCCAACCTCTAAAACAGCTTTATCATAACCCTTAGTTACCGCGTTGATCATAGCCTGCCCAACTTGGTGCAGGGTGAGTGTTGACTTTGGAGCCAGGAAATTAACCACCGGGTACAGCCACATAAACCACCGGTAGGTACCATTTAAACTTTGCTGACCATCCACCGGTTTCATGATACCGGGGCGAAAGGCGTAGGCTTTTTTATAAGGGAGTTGAAACAAAGCATTCTCTGTACGGCCCTTAACACGCGCCCACATTACAGAGCCTTTCTCGGTGCTGTCCGTACTGGAACCGGATACATAAGTAAATACCAGGTTAGGATTTGCATCGGAAACAGCTTTGGCAAAATTTAGGGTGATATCATAAGTCAAATGCGTATACTCAGGTTCTTTTTTGCCTACGGATGTTACACCCGCACAAAAGAAGCAGGCATCATAACCGGTTAACTGGTCGGTTACTTTGCTTAGGTCCATAAAATCGGGCACCAGCAGTTCCTTTAGTTTGGGGTGCTGCCTGTCGTAATGTTTGCGGTTAACTATCAGTACCTGTTCTATAGCCGGGTTGTCCAGACAATGTAATAACACACCTTCGCCTACCATTCCTGTGGCGCCTGTAATAATGACCTTTATTTTCATGATCTGCTGCTAATGTTATTGCCCGTTGTTATGTAGACGATTTACAATATAAAACATTTTAAATTATTTTGTTTGAGGTGATTTACAGCCCGTCACATTTTTTGAGGTGTTTATCACATTTTAAAATAATAAAGCAATGTGTTTTGTACCATTGTATGTGCAACAAGCTAACCTCAATTGTAATGTATAAGCAAATAAACCAAAAATTAAAAACAGACGCAGCCCGCATAGAGTTTTGGATAGTAACCGGCTTTATCGTAATAGCCTTGTTGCTTAGTATAATCGATATTATGCGGACCGGTACAATCCCTGATGCTATTAGCGGCAGCATCAGGGTGAATGGTGTTGTAACTAGCGCTTATAACTATGTTGGCGCGCCGCTCACCGAAGCGTTATTTAATCACCTCGTTGTTTTTGTTAGCTACTTGTTGCTGGTTTTTTATGTAGCACCTGCTTTTGAGCATAAGGATGAAAAGGCATCAAACACCATCTATATTTTCGTGCTTATAGCAGCTTGTTTTGTTATTGGCATCATCAATATAAATTTTGCCACACTACTGGCTATTAAAATATTGGTTGTTTATTTTAACCGTAATAAACAAAACAAAGCAAATGCATTATACTATGAAACCGCTCTGCTTACTGCTTCCTGGATATTGATATTCCTGGGGTCATTTTACACCAAATCCATTTATCTTAAATATTATGCTTTATATGATCTGCCTGTGGTATTTACAGTATACCTATATGCCATGTACAACATATTGCCTAAAGTGGCGTCAAAAAAATATTGGCGTTTAGCATACTTTGGGAGGATGCTCCTGGTAGCTATTGTATCAAGTCTCGCTTTATTAGCATTGTGTTTTAGTTTAAATGGCGGGCATAATCATTATTCAGACCAGTTTTTAGAGGACGCTATAAACAGAATTAAATCTATCGACGTGCTTTTGCAAGCCATGAGCGAAGGAACAATGGCAGCGATTGGCGCCGCTAGTTTTCTCACGCAAATTCTTGTTTTACTGCCCCTTGCGGCAAGTGTTTATAAAAAGCGTGATTCAAAAAAAGATGAAGAGATCAAATCTCTTAAAACAGAGTTGGGTCAATCAGATGCCAACCTCAACTTTTTAAAATCGCAGATAAATCCACACTTTTTATTCAATGCTTTAAATACTTTATTTGGTACTGCTTTACAGGAAGGCGCCGAGCGCACCAGCGAGGGTATACAAAAGCTGGGCGATATGATGCGCTTTATGTTACAGGAAAATACGCAGGATAAAATATTATTGTCGCGGGATATTGACTACCTGAAGAATTATATATTACTGCAAAAATTACGCACGTCAACATCAGACAGCGTAATAATTGAAACTCAGATAACAGAATATACCGGCGATCTGATAATAGCGCCCATGCTATTGATCCCTTTTGTGGAGAATGCGTTTAAACACGGTATAAGCCTGATAAGCCCATCGCACATAAAGGTCACTTTGCAAACCAAGGACAGCACCCTTTATTTTGATGTACATAACAGCATACACATACGGAATGACAAAGATCCTGAAAAAGGTCAGAGCGGCATTGGCTTAGATAATGTAAAACAACGCCTTAGCCTGTTATATCCTGACAGGCATGAACTAATCATTCGTGAAAACGCGACTGAGTTTTTTATACATATAACCCTACAATTAGACAATAATAATTAATTTTAAAGAATGATAGCCATTGCCATTGATGACGAACCCATAGCGCTTGATGTAGTTAAGGCTCATGCCGCTAAAGTAGCGTTTGTTGAATTGGCGGCCACTTTTACTAATGCCTTTGAGGCTATTGTCTATTTGCAGCAAAACGTGGTCGACCTGGTCTTCCTGGATATTAAAATGCCAGATATCAGCGGGATAGAGTTTCTAAACAGCATCAGCGATCCGCCCATGGTAATCTTTACCACAGCTTATTCAGAACATGCAGTAAAGGGATTTGAGTTAAATGCAATCGACTATCTATTGAAACCATTTTCGCTTTCGCGCTTTTTAAAAGCGTGCAACAGGGCGCATGAGTTTTATCAGTTACGCAGTAGACCAGAGCAAAGTAAAGAGATAACTTTCATTTTTATTAAGGATGGCTATGAACAAATTAAAGTAGAACTGGACAATATTTTGTTTGTTGAAGCTGCCGGAAACTATACCAAAATATATCTGCAAAAGGGCAAGCTGTTAAGCACCCGAGTTGCTATAGGCGATATGCAATTATTACTGCCGGGTAAGAAATTTGTACGGACACATCGGGCGTTTATTGTAGCGTATGATAAGATCTACAAGTTTGACCGTGCGCAAATAATGATAGGCGACCATATTATTCCTATTGGAGCCACTTACACACAATGTCTGCAGCGGCTTTAATTAGCCGCTTGGCTGCCGGTTGTTTTTACGAGCCGTTATAATAATGGTACCGGATAGGAAACATATCACCAATAAATGACATTAGGCTATCGCACGTTGCCTACCTTTGCGCCGTGAAAGTAGCTAAGACCTGTTTTTGGTTCGTGGTAATTACTACCAGTTTGGCCTTTGTGGTATCGCAGCTGGACGTATCTATCGTAAATGTGGCGCTACCGCAGATCGGGCGGTCGTTTGCCGCGGGCATAAGCACCCTGCAATGGATCGTGGATGCCTATACTATCGCCTTCGCGGTGCTGATGTTATCCGCAGGGGGTATGAGCGATTTGTTAGGTTCTAAGCGGCTTTTTCAATTAGGTTTATTAGTGTTCGGACTGGCATCGGTAGGTTGTGGTTTAGCGTGGAACTCATCCGCGCTCATCGGGTTCCGCGCCTTGCAGGGCGTAGGCTCTGCAATTATGATCCCAAGTTCATTATCCATACTCAATAATGCTTTTGTACACGAGCCTCGCTTACGAGCCCGCGCCGTAGCTTACTGGACGGCAGGCGGTGGTATCTCTATAGCTGCCGGTCCGGTGTTGGGTGGCCTGCTTTTAAACATGGCCAGCTGGCGTTGGATCTTCCTGGTCAATATTCCTATTTGCCTGGTGGGTTTGATTTTGAGCATCTACTTAGCCGACAGCAAAAAAAGCGAAAAACGGGGCTTTGATATCCCCGGCCAGTTTATCTGGATGCTGGCGCTTACGGCTTTTATTGCCGCAATTATTGAGTGGCATAACCTGGGCGCGCGGTCGCCTTATATTTATGGTGGTATAATTTTTAGCCTGTTGATGCTGGGCCTGTTTATATGGCGCGAGAAAGTAGCTGCGTCGCCTATCTTACCACTGGACCTGTTTAAATCGACCAACTTTAACGTATTTATTGGTCTCGGCATGGCCTTTAATGGCGCTTACTACGGGACGGTATTTGTGCTGAGCCTTTACCTGCAGGAAGTGCTGCATTATTCGGCTTTCGCCGCAGGCATGGCATTTTTACCGTTGACCGGTGGCTTCCTGATCGCTAATATTATCAGCGGCATCATTATGGAAAAGCATGGTATCCGTTATCCTATTTTACTGGGGTTGGTGGTTTTTGCCATTGGTTTTGGTTGCTTGCTGATAGCCAAACAGGATACACCTTACTGGCAGTTATTGTTGCCATGCCGTTAGGTATGGGTGTAGCCGTACCCGCCATGACCACCGGGACATTAGCTACGGTAAAGGTTAACCGGTCTGGCATTGCATCGGCCGTTTTAAATACAACCAGGCAGGCGGCAGGTGCCGTAGGTGTGGCCATATTTGGCACTATGGCATCCGGCGGGCCAGATCATATCATCAAAGCAATAACGCAAATATCTATAATTGCTGCAATATTTATGCTGATATATGCAAGTGTGGTATTTAAGTATTTAAAGAATATCTGATCGCTCGATAAAATATAGCTATAAAAAAGCGGCTATCAGTTTAACTGGTAGCCGCTTTCTGTTTATCGGTAATGATATTATTTAATGTTGATCAATGATAAACCGGCATCTATAAAACCCATCCTGTTTGCACCCGGATCAATATGGGCGTGTAACGCTATCACGTTTTTACCGTTAGGGATGAACGCCTTTTTGCCGGCATCGTTAATATCTTCGATAGTATAATTACGCGAGTGTCCGGCAATGCTGGCCGCTTTAACGCCGTTGATATACACATCGCAATTATCCTGGTGACGGATAACCAATACCAAATCCTTAACATTGGCTACGCTGCCAGCAGTAAACTCCTGGCGCATCCAGATATCTTTACCTGTCCAAACGGTGCGTACCCCTACAGGTGTAGGCGTTGGGCGGTTAGGATTTGGAGTGGCGTTAGCGCGTATGTTGTTTCCTATTCTTGAAGAAAACCCTGCCATTGCCGATTGCCATGCACCATCATTGAACGAGGGTGCTAACCAAGCAGTATCGGGTTTATCAAAAGTATATTTCCAGTTACGGCCTTCCAGTTGCGATGTTGGTAATAAGGGCGTTAACGTTACGCTGCTTTTTATGGCCAGGTCGTTGGATGCTTTAATGGTGGCTTCGGGGGCTTTTACTACCTCGCGGTCGTAGGTCAATAAACCGTTCAGTTCAGACTCTACGTCTGTGGTTTCAGTATATACAGCCGCGCTAAGTCCACGGGTAGTTTTTAAAAAGGCAAGATCGCGCGAATAAGAATGGTACAGGTCTGTATAATCCTTCAGCTTATCTATCATAATATAAGTAGGCCGCTGCGACCAGGTATGGCCGGGGATGATGTAACCGATACCGCCATATTCACCATTAGCTACAACCTGCGTAGTGGTTTGTAGAGCGTCAGGATCAGGAGATAGCTGTGTACATCTAAATAATCACCGGCATTGTACCATTCGCCGCCGCTGGCCTGGTTAACCAGTCGGGATGGATCCATTTGTTTAACCATACTCACCAGCGATGGTGTGTTTTGCGCGCGTTGCGATTGGCCTTCGTTAAACGTTACCCAGGTAATTATCGATGGTGAATTCCAGTGCGTTTTAACAAGCCTTGCCAATTCACTGCGGAACTCGACAGTATCAACCGGCTGCGCTGTAAAACCACGACCAACATATGAGTTTGGCGATGGCATATCCTGCCACACCAAAAGCCCCAATTTATCGGTCCAGTAATACCAGCGGTATGGTTCAACTTTAATGTGTTTACGTATCATGTTGAATCCAAAATCTTTGGTTTTTTGAATATCGTATTTCAAAGCAGCATCAGTGGGCGCGGTGTAACCACCATCCGGCCAAAATCCCTGATCTAATGGCCCAACCATAAACTGAAATTTATTGTTCAGGTATAGCTTTTTGTAACCGCCATCATTCTCTACAGAGATCTTGCGCATACCAAAATAACTTGATACGGCATCAATCTTAGTCACGCCTTTCATTACAGCAATATCCAGGTCATACAAAAAGGGGCTGTCCGGCGACCATAGTTTAGCGTTTGGCACCGGCACACTTACTTCGGTATTAGCCTTTGCTGCCATGGTTTTAACCACTTTAGCGCCATCTTTTATAGTAATGTTGATGTTTGAAGCACCGGCTGCGTCAACCGTAAGTTTGACTATACCTTTATCAATATCCGGAACTATCCTGATATCATTAATACCTGCTTTAGGTACCGGCTCCAACCAAACAGTTTGCCAGATCCCGGTTACTGATTGGTACATAATACCCCCCGGTTTTAAAGTTTGCTTACCGCGCGGAAAACCACCCATATCGGTAGGATCAAAAACACGTACGGTAATTTCCTGCGGGCCGGATGCAGTAATGGCCGATGTGATGTCATAACTAAACGGATCATAACCGCCTTTGTGTACACCCATACTTTTGCCGTTTACAAATACCTCGCTTTCAAAATCAACAGCGCCAAAATGTATTAAAATGTTTTCGCCTTTCCAGTTTGCCGGTACGGTAAAGGTGCGGCGGTACCACAAACGGTCGTGTGCTTCCATTACGCCTGATAGTGCCGACTCTACAGCAAACGGCACCAAAATGTTAGCTAATAATTTACCTTTTGGCAGGGCATCGCCTTCTGCCCCAGGTTGATATTGCCACAGTCCGTTTAGGTTCATCCATTTGGCGCGCACCATTTGCGGGCGAGGATACTCCGGCAATACGCTGTTGGGGTTAACATCTTTGGCAAACTTGCTCATTAAAGCCGCCTTTTTGGGTTGCCATTGCTGTGCGAACAGTAATGACGGTAGGGCAGCGCAGATCGCTATCAGTAAAGATCTCTTCATGCTTATGGGGTTGTGCGTTAATTAATTGGTATGCTAAATTTAAGTCAAAAAACAGGATTTTATATTGCTTGCAGCATATTGTTACATTTGGGTTCTTTAGCGTTCAATAAAACCGCTATTTTTGACGGGTATGTATGATATTTGCTGCGTAGGACACATCACATCTGATAAAATTGTTAATACTCAAGGGGTAATGCACATGCCCGGGGGCACGGCGCTATACTTTTCATGCGCTGTAAATAAGCTGGATGTAAACTACGTGCTGGTTACTGCCTTAGGTGTTGCAGAGATGGAATATGTGAACTATCTTCGCGGCAAAGGCATCGAAGTACGTGTACAGCCCAGCACACATACCGTAATATTCGAAAATATTTATGGTGCTAACCAGGACGAACGTACCCAAAACGTACTACAGGTTGCCGATGCATTTACTATGGAACAACTGTTGGACGTGGAAGCAAAGGTGTTCCATTTAGGCCCCCTTTTAGCCGGCGATTTCAACACAGATTTTATAAAAACATTGGCCGGTAAGGGTAGCATCGCTCTGGATGTACAGGGTTACCTGCGTAAGGTGGTCGACCAAAAAGTATACCTTACTGATTGGCCCGATAAAAAAAACGCGTTACAATACATTGATATTTTAAAGGCTGATGTGGCCGAACTGGCCGCCCTATCAGGCTACTCTACTGTGGCCGATGGTGTAAAGTTCCTTGCTGATCTGGGTGTAAAAGAAGCGGTAATAACCAATGCCAGTAAAGGCTCTGCCATTTATAGCGATGGTGTTTTTTATGATATTCCCGCTTATCAACCAGAAATGGTAGTAGATGCCACCGGTTGCGGCGATACCTATATGGCCGGTTATTTATATAAACGCATTACCAAAGACGCGGGCATACAACAGGCCGGCGAGTTTGCAGCGGCTATGGCCGGGTTGAAGACCATGTCGCCGGGGCCGTTTGTGGGTGCCGAAGAAGATGTGCTGCGTTTTATGGTAGGTAGTGCACGATAAACATTATCCTGAAAATATTGCTGATGGTTTTAGCTCATCGGCACTTGAATGCGGTTAAACATTATTAGCCGATTTTTGTTATTCGCTTATCTTATTAGTTTCAAAATTTAGCTAATCAAAAATGATGTTTTTTGATGCCGAAACTGTATTTTCTCAAAGAATAGTTGCCGGCAAATTGCTAAATTTCACTCCAGTTAATAAATAATATAAAAAAATCATTATATTTTGCGTGTTTTATAGTGAATTTGACAAAATAGGCAAGAAATAATTGTAAATTTTTCAAAAAACTTGCAATTATTTAAAAAACTGTTTATATATTACAGCTTTATAAACACGATCTAATAAGCAAACTTTATTTTAACACCATATTTTCATGCAGGAATCAGCTTATTTTGATAAATACAGTCCAATTGATGGCGTTTGGGACGAGATGTATGGAGCAGATGCCAACGTGCGTGAGCATTACCGTAAGGTAATTGAATACATTTCAAACGAATCGGCTGACGATCTGAATAAGAAGGAAGAGCTGGCCAAACGCCTTTTTATGAGCCAGGGTATAACGTTTACCGTTTATAACAGCGGCGAGGGTATTGAAAAAATCTTTCCGTTTGATATTATCCCCCGCATCATTACCGCTGCCGAGTGGGCTTTTGTGGAGAAGGGTATCAAACAGCGTTTAATCGCGCTTAATCATTTCTTAAAGGATATTTACAATAACCAGTTCATTATAAAAGATGGTATAGTACCCATTGATGTGATATACTCGTGCCCGCATTTCCTGCGCGAAATGTACCAGTTGCAGGTGCCTTATGATATCTATGTACATATATCGGGCATTGACCTGATCCGCGATCATGATGGCACCTTTTACGTGCTGGAAGACAACCTGCGTACACCATCTGGCGTAAGCTATATGCTGGAGAACCGCGAGATCACCAAACGCTTATTCCCCGACCTACTGCCACAATGTGGGGTGCGTAGTGTTACCGAATATCCGTCCATTTTATATAAAAACTTACTGGCGATATCGCCACGGCAAATAGCTAATCCTAATATTGTATTACTTAGCCCGGGTATTTATAACTCAGCCTACTTTGAGCATACCACGCTGGCCCGTTTAATGGGTGTGGAACTGGTTGAGGGGCGCGACCTGGTGGTTAATAATCATAAGGTATACATGAAAACCACCACCGGCCTGCAGCAGGTGGATGTGATCTATCGCCGTGTGGATGACGAGTATTTGGACCCGCTGGTGTTTAACCCGGGAAGCATGTTAGGAGTGGCTGGTATTATGGGCGCTTACAGAAAAGGTAACGTAGCTATTGTAAACGCCATAGGTAACGGCGTAGCCGATGATAAGGCGGTTTATACTTACGTGCCGGATATGATCCGCTACTATTTAAATGAAGAACCGATATTAAAGAATGTACCCACCTACCAGTTAGGTAACGATGACGAGCGCGAACACGTTTTCAAGAACCTGAATAATATGGTGGTTAAACGCACCAACGGCAGCGGTGGTTATGGTATGCTGATGGGCCACGCCGCGTCTGACGAAGAAATAAATGACTATAAAAAAGAGATCATCAAAGAGCCACGCAATTTTATAGCGCAGCCAACCATCAGCCTTTCGGCGGCGCCATGTTATATGCAGGGCGAGTTAAAGCCAAGGCGTATAGACCTGAGGCCTTACGCGCTCTTCGGGCCCGATGGCATAGAGATCGTTCCGGGTGGTTTGACCCGTGTGGCTTTAAAAGAAGGTTCGTTAGTGGTAAACAGCTCGCAAGGTGGTGGCAGTAAGGATACGTGGGTGTTGGCGTAAGCCCCCGGCCCCCCTAAAGGGGGAGTGCTAATGCAGATTATAATGAATATAACAATAAAAGAAATAAACCATAATTATTCCCCCTTTAGGGGGTTAGGGGGCGCAACGTATGCTTAGTAGAGTAGCATCAAGCCTATATTGGCAAAGCAGGTACATTGAGCGTAGCGATGGTATGTTGCGTATGCTTAAAATAAATTATGCCTCATCGCAGGATGCTATACAGGAGTTTACCTGGGAGCCGGTGATCCGTATTTTCGCGGGACTGGATGATGAGGATGCGGGTAGTTTAGGTAACGATAGTCGTGCGGTATTAAAATATATGGTGCTGGGTAAGGGTAACTCCAACTCGGTACTGAATATCATTACCCTGGCGCGTGAAAACGCCCGTAGCGTACAGGAACACATCACCAAAGATCTTTGGCAATGCCTGAATGAATATTATCATACCGTAAAAGATAGTAAGTTGGAGCGCGCCCTGCAGCGCGAGGACCCTATAGGTGTATTAGATGTATTGATCAAACAGGTAATGCTGTATTATGGCACAGTCGAGATCACGATGGAACGCGGCGAGGGCCGTAGTTTTATGAATATCGGCAAGTACCTGGAACGGGCTATACAGTCGGTTGATATTTTGGATACCAAGTTTGGCTCTATCAGTGATAACCCCGATCTGTTAACCGATACTACTTACTGGAAACACTTACTGCTTTCATTGGGTGGGTATGAACTGTATCTGAAAACCTACCGCGAAGGTTTTGAGGCAGAAAATGTACTGGAACAGGTAGTGTTGAATAACGACTTTCCACGCTCGGTAATTTACTCGGTAAACAACATACAGCGTTATTTTGAACGGTTAAAGAACGATCGTAACATGGACGATTTCAGGGACATGATCTTTAAGATAGGTCGCCTGCAAAGCCGTATCAAGTACAGTTCGGTAAAAACCATCAGGCAGGAAGGGTTACACACCTTTCTTACCCAGATAAGGGGCGAACTATACGGCATAGCCGATGCCCTGAATGAATATTATTTTGCGAATAGTTAAGAGCCCCTCCCAACCCTCCCCGGTAGGGAGGGCTTAAAAAAAACAGCCATATTAAAAGTCTCCCCTACCGGGGGAGATTTAGAGGGGGCTGATAAACATTAAAAACATAGTATAATGCCCGAATTTGAGATACAACATATAACCCGGTATATTTATGATAGCCCTGTGCGCGATAGCGCCAACCAGATCATTTTATACCCGATACATGACGAGTACCAGGATGTTTTAAAGCAAGAGATCATTATAACCGGGCACCCGGTTGTTGATAGCTATGTTGATTATTATGGCAATGAGGTTGGCAGCTTTACTTATAGCGATCCGCATTCTATATTAGCTATCACTTCAAAAGTGCTGGTAGTTACTAAACATCGCCCTTACCCGGTAAATGATATTTTCCCGAGCCAGCAATGGGCAGACCTAAAGCCATTGCAATATATGGTACCCTATATTGACTTTTTAAGGCAGGAGTATTTTGAAGGATTTGAAGAATTGAAGCAAGCCGTCGAATCGCAAAAAGGAAAAGATGAAACGCCTTACCAGGTGGCGCTGCGCTTTTGCGAATATGTATACAAGAACTTTAACTACATAAAGGGGGTTACCAGTGTAGAGACTACGTTAGACGAGATCTGGAAACTAAAAGCCGGAGTTTGCCAGGATTTTGCCCATATCCTAACAGAAATGCTGCGTATGGTAAATATACCGGCAAGGTATGTAAGTGGTTATATCTGCACCAATAAGAACGGTATGCGCGGCGAAGGCGCCACCCATGCCTGGGCCGAAGCTTTTATCCCCGACTATGGCTGGCTGGGCCTTGATCCTACCAATAATATCATCGCTAACGAGAATCATATCCGCTTAGCGGTTGGCCGTAATTTTATGGATTGCTCGCCGGTAAAGGGAGTTTACAAAGGCGCATCCGGTCACCGGTTAGAGGTTTCAGTAATAGTTGATGATGAAAACCTGCCTGCTAATAATGAGATCATCGCTCAAAGTTCGCCTGATGTTGTACCGGTAGTAAACCATGTAGTTAAAAACAGCTACCAGCGCCATATGGAGTTGATCCAACAACAGCAGCAGCAACAACAGTAGAAAACTATTAAGCAGCTTTAGCTTTTTTTACGGTATCGGCGGTTTTTACGGCTTTTATCAGATCGCTAACTTCAGGGTCTTTAGTGAAAGATTTTACCAGGTGGCCATTGCTGTTAAAGATGGCTACAAAAGGCGTAGTTTGTATTTTATAGTATTTTTGTACCAGGTAGCTGTAGCCTTCTGTACCCACAGTAATATTAGGGTATTTCTTTAGGTCGTAATCCTTAACAAAATTTTTGATGGCCCTGATGTCATAGTTATTTGACCAGGTTATCATCACGATCTGCGTATCGCCAAATTCTTTCATTTTTGGCTTCATATCCATGGTTAAGTGCTGACAATGCGGGCAATCCGGCGAAAAATAGATCAGCATGGTACGGCGATGTTTTAAGCTGGCTGGTGTAGCCTTCATACTATCAGACGTAACAATGCTATAAGGCGGGATGGTAGTTGGTGTTTGCGCACGGATACATCCAACGGATAAAATCAAGCTAAAAAATACGATCAGTTTTTTCATAGGGAGTATATATTATGCCTCAAGCAGTTCCATTTGCCAGGCCATGTGTTCTTCTGTTATGGGATATAACGCGTTTTCGCGGATGGAATGATAAACAGCGTAAAATAAATTAGCGTACGCGCCTTTTAATGATGGCATGAACTCAATATTCTTTTCGCCATCGGCACCAATGGTTACCAGTTTGCCCTCCATGCCTAACGGTTCGATACCGTAAACATCATCAGTAGGTAATATGCCTTTATCTAATTGGGCCTCCTGTACATCGCAGCGGTATTTGGTGTAAGTGCCTATAGCGCCATTTATAGTAAATGCCGGTAATGGGTCGGCAATTAACAAGGCCGAGGTTAAATAAACGATCAAGCCTGCCGGGTACGTTAAGCGATAATTCATATAATCTGGCACTACAGAGTTTTCGCGCTGTATGGTTATCAGCTTATCAAAAGTTAACGGCCTTCCAAATAAATGGATGGCCTGGTCGATTAGATGCGGGCCAAGCTCATAAACTATTCCGTTTATCGGGGTATCTTTGGTTTCTTTAAATGGTTTGGGGTTAAGCTGTGGCTTGTAACGGTCATATCTGAAAGTAACTTCATTTAATCTGCCCAGACGGCCACTTTCTATTACTTCTTTTACTGATAGGAAATCGCTGTCCCAACGGCGGTTCTGGTAGCAAAACACCTGGCGATTGTTGGCGCGGGCGGTATCAAATAATTCTTTGATCTCGGCGACATTGCCCGCGGCAGGTTTTTCTATCAGCACATGCTTACCGGCACTAAGCGCCTGTTTGGCAAAGTCGAAATGGGTAAAGTTGGGTGTGTTTACAATGATCAGTTCTATCTCACTATCGTTCAAGATCTCCTCAACCGAATTATAACTGACAATATCCGGGTAATGCGCGGCCATTTTCTTTTGGTTACGCTCAACCACGGCCTTTAATTTAAACTGTGGGTTAGTGCTTAAAAATGGCGCATGAAACACCCTTCCGGACATTCCGTAAGCCAATAAACCGGTTACTATAGGTGCTGACATTGTTGATAGTTGTATTACACCGCCAAATTATTGTTTTAATCAGGCTTATGCAAGCTTTGTTCGCAAATCATAACTAAAGCGTGTTAATATCGAACATCGAATACCCAATTCTGAATAATGAAGTAATCTTCATGCTCAATACTAAATATTTATTCAGAACCCTCTCCATTAGAAAGGGCAGGGTGAGCTTTTACTTCATGCTCTCACGCACGGCATTTATCAGATCGAGGTGCCTTTGTATAGTCATTACGTTTCGGTTGGCAAAGGCTTTAATGTCCTTATCATACGCCTGTTTAGCGCTGTTTTTAAACAGGGGCAGCGCTTTTTTATAATCAGCTTCTATTTTATCTAAATAGGCACGGTCAAACTCCTTTCCTGATTTTTGCGACAATTCACCAATCGATTTTTGGTCTTCGGCATCTAAGCTGTCAGGTAATGTTATTTTCTTGGCTTTGGCTAAAGCTATCAATCGGCCTTTGCCTTTGTTAAGATCTTTAACCATTATGGCGCCTAAGTTTTTCACGCGTTTATCCACCCCCTTTTGTTTAGCTAAAGTGCCAATTTTAATTTCTGCCAGGCAACCCGCGGCTATGGTGGTAACAAACTTCGCGTCGTCTTTACCAATAATTATCGTTGCGTTTTTTGAGGTGTCTACAATGGCTGTTGTGGTATCGTCATCAGCTTCGCTGTCATTATGTCCATGACAGGCCTGTAACAGGCAAGCTGCAAACAGGGCAATACAGATCAGCGATACTTTTTTCATGTTAGATTTATATACGATAAACAAACCGTTGCCGATTTGGTTAGGGTGTATTTCATTAAAAATACGGATTAATAAGGTTAATTTATCGGGTTGACTAAAGTTTTATTATTTTTGGATAAAATTAAATGATCATATGAACTTTCCTGCCGAATTAAAATACACCAAAGACCACGAATGGGTTAAATTAGAAGGTAACGTAGCTACCATAGGTATAACAGAATTTGCCCAGGGCGAATTAGGTGATATTGTTTATGTAGATATTAATTCTGTAGGTAAAGAGGTGAGCAAAGAGGGCGTTTTTGGTACCGTTGAAGCGGTGAAAACGGTGTCTGATCTGTTTATGCCGGTTACAGGTACTGTTACAGAAATTAACAAAGCTTTAGACGGACAGCCTGACCTGGTAAACTCTGACCCTTATGGCGATGGCTGGATGGTTAAAATAACCGTAGCTAATGCCGCCGATGTGGATGGTTTATTATCTGCTGATGATTACAAAGCCTTAGTAGGCGCATAAGCTTAAATGAAAGTATTTTTAAAATATCAAAGGCTCACAATTTTGTGGGCCTTGTTTATTTTCATTATGTGTAATGCCGATTTTGGCAGTACGGGTAAATCGCATTTGTTTTTCCCGGGGTTTGATAAATTGGTGCATTGCGGTTTCTTTTTTATGCTGACGCTATTAAGCTGCAATGGTTACATAAGGCAACAAAATGATAGCAAGTTATCGTATAAGGCAGCAGCAGTAATAATTATCCTGGCTACTGCTTATGGCGGCATTATTGAGCTATTGCAATTATGGGTCTTTACCTGGCGCGGTGCCGAATGGGGAGATCTGTTTGCAGATACGGTTGGCATAGGTATGGCCATATTTAGTATATTAGTAACCACTGGAGCAGTTAAGTATGTTAAAAAGTAGATTGATAATATTGGGACTGATAGCTATGCTAAGTGCCACCTCATGCAAGATCTTTAAAAAAGATTGCGGCTGCCCGCATTTTGGTAAAATAAAAACCCCTACGCAGGCAGGGTCAACTCCGGTAGTTTACGCGGCGCGGTAACGTGTGTGTTTGTCATCTCGAACGTTAGTGAGAGATCTATACACCTGCATTTTGCGCACTTAAAATGTATAGATTTCTCCCGTTGGTCGAAATGACATTTTTTTTATAATGGCACTACTCTGCCATCCATATCGTATCCACAAACCATTTTTTATTGTCAAAAAAACGGCTTACAGGTCTGAACCCGGTATTTTCTGCCATTTGGTCGGTTTGCATCACGGTGAATTTTTGTGAGATCTCCATGTAAATATACTCGTCCTTAATAAAGCGGATGGTTTCTTTGCCGATGTTTACCAATTGGTCTTGCAGGCTTATTAAGTAACTTTTGCAGGCGCCGCTTTCCGGGTCGTACATAGCATAATGGTCAAACTGTGCCATGTCAAAATTACCATCCAGTTCGCGGTTTATGCGCGACAGTAAATTCAGATTAAATCTTTTAGTGATCCCTTCCGAGTCATTATAGGCGGCCAAGATGGTTTTGGGTGATTTTTTCAGATCGAACCCGATCAATGCCATATCGCCAGGGTTAAGATGTTCACGTAATACCCTGCAAAATTCGGTAGCCTCGGGCACCGGCATATTGCCAATATTCGAGCCCATAAATAGTACCACCTTGCGCCTGTTTGATAGCGAAGCGGCTTTCTTTAGCATCTCAAAATATTCGCCGTTTAACCCCGTCATTTGCAGGCCGGGGATAGTAAGCGGCAGTTTTACAGTAAGGTAATTGATGGTATTTTGCGATATATCAATAGGCAGATAAGTAAAGTCCGCCTGGTGGTTTTGCAGGTATTTAAGCAGGTAGGATGATTTGGTAGCATCGCCAGCACCTAATTCTATCAGGTCGAAAGCATCGCCTTTGCCAATAATAGTATGCGCTAAAGCCGCTGTCTTTTGCGAAAATATCTCCAGCTCGCAATTAGTTGGGTAATATTCAGGACATTCCATTAACTCCTGGAAGATCTTATCGCCAACGGCATCATAGAAATATTTAGAATTAAGGCGCTTCGGTGTTTGCGTTAATCCGGTTATAACATCGCTGTAAAACGTTTCGGTGCCGTTTTTTGATGCTTCGATAGTTTCAGGTTGTACAACTGGTTGGTTCATTGGTTTAACGGTTTTTGCAATTACTTAGCAAGTCTTATGCCAGTAAATTGCCAGCGTAAATGCGTTTGAAAAAAATTACGGTAGGTAATGCGGCTATGTCCCGGCGAGGTAACTTCTGACGCGCCCCTTAATACTTTCTGGTTCACCATAAACTTGCCATTATACTCGCCAATGGCACCGGCGGCTTTGGTAAAGCCGGGGTAGGGCAGGTAGGAACTTTCAGTCCACTCCCAGGCCTTGCCCCAGGCAAATTGTGGGGCGGCTGCTTCCCACTCAAACTCGGTAGGTAGGCGCAAGCCTTTCCAGCTGGCGTAGGCATAAGCCTCAAAATAACTGATGTGGCAAACCGGCTCATGCAACTTCATCAGTTCTAAACCGTGGAAGCTGTAGTTATGCCATTCGCCATCAATTAAATGCCAATACAAGGGCGATTCAATTTTCTGAGTCTTTACCCAATCCCATCCCTCGGCATGCCAGTGGCGAAAATCATGGTAACCATCAGCATTAATAAACTCCAAATATTCGGCATTGGTTACCAGGTTAGGGCTGATCTCAAAACTATTCAAATACACTTTATGCCGGTTCAGCTCATTATCAAAACTAAAGCCATTACCGGTAAAGCCTATCTCATAAACCCCTTCATCCAGCTTAATAAATCCGGCATCGCTTTGCGTAACTTTTGGCGATACATAGCCCTTATCATAGGCCGGGAACAGCGGGTTATGGCCTAAAATGTATTTGATATCAGTATATAATAACTCCTGGTGCTGCTCTTCGTGGTTAAGGCCAAGTACTAATAATTCTTTTACATCTGCCGATGGTTCTTCGCATAAAAATTTGGTCATGGCATCATCCACATACTCGCGATAGCGGTAAATGTCAATAACTGTTGGGCGGCTTAAATTACCCCTGTCTGTACGGATAACCCGGTTACCTACCGCCTCATAATAACTATTGAACACATAATTATACTCTGCGTTATACTCCTGGTAGCCCATAAAGTAAGGCTTCAAAATAAAGGTCTCGAAAAACCAGGTGGTATGGCCAATATGCCATTTAGGCGGACTAACGTCACCCACGGGTTGCACCACATAATCCTCGGTCTGCAAATGGCTGCAGATGGCTTCGGTATGTTTTCTAACTTTAAAATAACAGTCTAACAGGTCCATTGGTTACTTTCTTTCCAGGTATTCTTTAAGATTTGATATGGTTTTAACACCCAAATCGGCAGCTTGTTTTTTATCTCTTATCTGCCGCAAGACTTTTGGCTTTTTGTCCATTAGCTAAGTTACGGTTATGTATTGTTTATTCAATAGGGTATCTATGTACCACAGGATGTTTGCGGCAGCGGGACGAGGAGGCCAATTTTTCAACTTGCTTTAGTAATAAGCCGAGTGCTTGTTATATTACTTGGTCGAAGTACCGTTATATTAAACTTCGACCAGTAAAGACTTCTTTTAATTATAAATAAAGTTCAAATTTCCTTAAAATAAACTACCGCTCTTTATAATGCATGCTTTTTAATAACTTATCTAAAATTTGCTGTGCTTTTTCATCATCAGCCTTTTTAAATTTTAATTCACCTGTAATACACTTGTTGTTTTTTGTTTCTGAAATAAAATTTATAGTCATCTCATCATCTATCTGGTGTTCATAAACTAAAAACTGAATATTATTAACAGTTATTATTTTAGAAAAATTTACTGTTATACCACCCCATTTCATCATTTCTAAAAATTGATTTTGAAATTTCACCAGAGTTTTTTTTGGGTCATATGATCTATCAGCATCATAGAACTTAATCAAGATATTATCTATCTTATAAGTTTTTCGAAAAAAGCCATCCACCTTTTCGTCTCCTGTGTTATAATTTTTATAATTGCGATGAAGATGATCGAAGTATGCACTTTTACTTATTTTTTCTGTTTTTTTAGGAAGCGTAATGCTTACAATATTGCTTACGGTATCTTGTGCCTTTGCGTAAACACCTATAAAAACCATGGTAATTATTAAAAATATAATTTTTTTCATTTTAAGATCTATTAGTTATGGATTACAATTTAAAGTGGTTATGTCATTTGTGTTTGCGGTCAGGCCCATTGGTAAAAAGTTTGTTGGATCCGCATCCGTCGCTTTATATAGATTAATATATGGGCCAAACATTTTTAAAAGTTCAAATGCGGGCGCATCAGTTGTAGTTGTTCCACCTTGTGCAAACGCAACATTCATAGCGTAAAGTGGTGAAGGATCATAAGGATGTGCAATTAAGTAATCTGAAAAATATTTATAAAGGCCAGACCAATCTTTTACGGTAACTACATACTTAGCATCGTGCGTTACAACTGTTAAGGTAGCATTATCTTTATAATACTGCAAGGCCGCACCAGGTCCGCCGGAATTATCATTCATTAAATTGCTATTACGAAGATTAAGCAACATTTTATAAATATCTGTAGGTGATGGACCGGAGCCACCGGGGTGAAAATGGGTTATTCCAACAGAATAACCATGGGTTGCATCCCAGGTAAAATTAGGTGTCCATTCAATACTCGAAGTGCTTGTAGAGATTCCTGTGTTCATATAGCCAGTAGCTGGAGAGAGCCAATTCTTAAGTTTAATATCTGCACCTTGTTCGTTTAAAGAAGTTGTAACGGCAAGACTATCATTTTTATTTTTTATAAATGATGTGGATAAAAGGGTTTTTATTTTGTTTTTTTCTATACATGGGTCAGTAATCTTGGGAGATATATCAGGTACATTCAACTGATAAGTTTCCCAATGGCCTATCGGGGTTGTTGGGCAAGGATCTGTATCGATGGTTGATATTGGCCCACCGGGTATATAGCAACCGGGTGGATTAGGGTCTTGCACATATTTGGTTATCCATACAGGGCCGCCGCCATAAGGTGGGATATTGTTCAGGTTATCGCCACCACCACCAATATCATTCTGCGGATTGCTTGAAGATGGGCCGACATAAAAATCGTCGCCACCACCCCCGGTAAATCCGTTATCAATCCAGTCTAATGTCGTCTCTGGAGTTTGTTCAGAACTTATACCGACATCGCAGCCCACACGGCCTACTTCGCCCTGAGCGCCTACACTTCGTCCCGCATCTATATCCGCCTGAGATATCCATGTGCCGCTGGTAAGCCAGCATCATAATTTGCTTAAAATGCCGCCTCCTCCACTAGTTGTAGCGGCGCTGCTCATTTTATTAGCGGTGGTAGTAAAAATAAGTTTGGGCAGGGGTGCCGGTATGTTTTTGTTGGTAATTTTACCCCATAAACTATACAACATATTAGCAGGCGCACCCTTATTATGCCAATAGGCCGATTTAAAATACAAAGGTTCATTAAAAGTTCTGTAAGAGGTAAGCTTACCTTTATCATAAACCATAGTCCGTAGTAAATTATCCTGGAAACTGTAAACTACCAGGTTGCCGCTAAAGTCTTTAGCGCCGGGTGCTTTGTCTTGCCATTTATATAAAAATACTTTTAATGAATCCTGGTCCTTCGCAAAAAACAGGTCGGCATCTTTACCTATAGGTATCCGTACCACATGGTGGCCATATGCTACATTTTGCTGGGCATTGGTTAAATCAAGGTCCGGGGAAAATTCGGCAGGAAGTGTGGTTTTGATCCAGTTTTTAAGTTCTGCTTGCTGTACCAGTTGCCTTAGTTCAAGCCCTCTGTACACCCCGGTATTCCAATTAATGTTTTTGTCTTTTTTGCAGCTATGGATCACGAAGACAGCAAGCACAATTAGTAAAGCTACGCTTACTTTTAAAATTACACCTTTGGTTGGGTTTCGTTTCATTTAAAATGTAATAAGGTTTTGGTTAATAATAAACCACTGTTGGTTTATTTGTTTGATCACTAAGCTATGATTGTATTTTCAATAAACCAATAGTTATTTTAAAATCAGGTATTTATACGCGGTTTTGGTTGGTTGTAAGAGGATGTAATTTATGGTCTGACAGAAAGATAAATTACCAATGGCTCATAATTATTTTCTTTCCAAATATTCTTTAAGATCGGATATGGTTTTAACACCCAAATCGGCTGCTTGTTTTTTACGCATCATTAAAGCATAGGCGTTATTAAAACCTATGGGTTGCAGCCATTTTATCCGGTAACGGTTCTCAAATTCGGTTTTTACGTAATTATAAGTTTTATCTCTATCCCCTTGTAAAGCGTCTATCGCTTTTTGCTGCGGTTGTAATATGGCCAGCAGGCCCGTGCCCGTATATTCGGGGTAAAGGTCTATCTGGTTATTGGTTAAGGCATCAAAACAAATTTTGGTGCCGCCTAAGCCCGTTTTTGTGGCTACATCATAATTGGTATAGCCTTTTATCAGCATGGTGTACATGCTGGCCAGTATATACTGCTCGCCAAATATTTTAGAGCCTATACGTACTACGCCCGCGGTACCGCCACGCTCAGGCTGGTATAAATTATGGGCCACTAAAAAATCTTTTGCCACACGCTCCGGGCTTTGGTGAAGATAGTCGGTACGGTAGTTTAAATCTGTCATTACGCTATCATTTATTTTGCCTGATAGCAGATTTAATGTTTGTTCTAACTCCGGAAATTTCTTCAGTGCATCATCCCTTACAATAGGCGCGGCATAATAGGGTGGGAAGATCTTTTTATCATCATCTAAAACTATCAGCCCATAAGCTTTAAGCCGACCATCGGTAGAGTAGCCGCTGATGACATCCAGTTCTTTCTCGAACGCGGCCTTGTACATTACCGCGTCGCTGATCACTATGGTATGGATCTTTAACCCATACTTGCTTTGCAGGCCCAGGTTGCCGTCCTGCCGCCCCATAAATTCGGGCGTAAAACCGGCGGTGAGTTTACTGCCATAAGCCGATGGGATAAAGTAGAAACAAGCCATTACCAGCAACAGCACCGGCAAAACCTTCGCCGCGACTTTTAATTTCTTTAAATTAAGATGTTGCAGTAGCGATAATAAAAAATCAAACAAAATAGCCAATAATGCAGCAGGGATAGCGCCCGCCAATATCATGTTGGTGTTGTTAAGCGATATGCCGCCAAATATAAACTCGCCTAAGCCACCCGCGGCTATATATGATGCCAGTGTTGCCACGCCCACATTAATGACCGTAGCGGTACGGATACCGGCCAAAATAACCGGCATAGCCAGCGGCAGCTCCACTTTAAACAGCACCTGCCATTTGCTCATACCCATGGCAACCGCGGCTTCTTTAACCGCAGCATCAACCCCGGTAATGCCGGTATAGGTATTACGGATAATGGGTAACAGCGCGTAGAGCAATAAAGCGACGATAGCCGGCTTGGCACCTATACCGAGCAACGGGATCATAAAACCCAGCAAAGCGATACTCGGAATGGTTTGTAAAATGCCCGCCACGCCTAAAACCGAGCCCGACAGTTTTCTTTTACGGGCGATCAGTATCCCCAACGGTAAACCGATCAATACGGCTATAATGAGCGAAATAAACGTCAAGCCGATATGTTGCAAAGTTTGCGTAAGCAGCTTATCGCTTTGCTGCGCCATGAACTGCCAGAGGGTTTGCTGTTGCTCATTCATGCGGCTGATGTTTTTTGTATTGATAAAATGCCGACATCAGTTCCTCAAAACCAGCCGACCTATATTCGTCTTTTTGCTGATGCTTGATATGCAAATGTTCTGCTTTATTGAACTTAAAACTCTCTATAGCCGACCAAAAATTGACATCGCCGGATAGATCAACCGATCCCTGTTTGGGGGTTTGCGATGGCAGATACTTCCATATATCGTTTAAGCGGATAGCCTTGAACTCCAACTGCAAGCGCTGTTCTTTCAGGAAATCTTTAACAAAGGCATTGGCCGGGTTAAAGAGCAGTTCGGCAGGTGTGCCGTTTTGTATGATCTTGCCTTTATCCATCAGGCAAATACGGTCGCCCAGTTCAAACGCTTCCTGCACATCGTGTGTTACCATAATGATGGTCTTGCGTTTTAATTCATCCAGCGCCTTAAACTCGGCATGGATCTTTGAGCGGGTTACATTATCCAGCGCGCCAAAAGGCTCGTCCATTAATAATAAAGGCGGATTAGCAACCAATGCCCTTGCCAAACCAACACGCTGCTGCTGACCGCCGCTTAGCTCGTTAGGGTAAACGTTCAAATACTTTTTATCAAGATGCAGTTTCTCCAATAATTCGCTAACGCGATGCTGGATCTGTTTAGCGTCCCATTTTAATAATTGCGGAACGATAGCGATATTCTCTGCTACGGTATAATGCGGGAACAGCCCGTTGTTTTGTAAAACATACCCAATGCCGCGGCGCAATAGCTCGGGCGGTTGGTCCATGATGTTTTCGCCGTTGATAAAGATCTTGCCTGCGGTTGGTTCTATCAACCGGTTGATCATTTTGAGGGTAGTGGTCTTTCCGCAGCCACTGGTGCCCAACAGGATCAGGTTCTCGCCCTCATTTACCTCGAACGAGATATGGTCAACCGCTTTAGTTTTACCGAATGATTTACTTAGATGCTCAACCTTTATCATCAGCAATTAATCTTCAATACGCATAAACAGGTTATTCAACGACTCTGAATACAAGGGGTGGGCAAACACGCAGTAACGAATGCGGTCGTAAGTGATCCCACCCTCCATCGCCATTTGCAGTACCGACATGATCTCGCCACCCTCTTGCCCCAAAATAGCGGCGCCCAGTATCTTTTTGGTTTTACGATCAACTACCGCTTTCATAAACCCACGGGTATCGCCGGTCTCAACCGCGCGCGCCACGTGCGCCATGGGCAGCTTGGCTACGATCACATCCAGCCCCTGCTCTTTCGCTTCGTGTTCGCTGATCCCTATACGGCCCAATTGCGGGTCGGTAAACATGCAATAGGGTATGGGGCGGTCTTTGGTGTTGTAGTTGGTCTTTTCTACCAGGTTGCGGTACACAATCGTATAGTCGTTGTAAGAAATATGGGTAAATGCTGGCCCGCCTTTAACATCGCCTAAGGCGTAAATGCCCTTTACATTGGTTTCCAGTTTGTCGTCTACTTTGATATAGCCTTTGTCATCTACCTTAACACCTGTTTTATCTAATCCTAAAGTGTCGGTATTGGGTACACGGCCAACGGCTATTAACACATGGCTAAACTTAGCCTTTTTTTCATGCCCCGCGTTCTTTAGGGTGGCTGTAATCTTGCCTTTTTCTCCTTGTTTAAATTTAATAACCTCGGAACTGGTCTGTACATCTATCTTTTCCAGTTCGAGGATCTTACGCATCTCGGCAGAGATATCTTCATCCTCGCGCGAAACTATTCGGGCCGATCTTTCTACAATGGTAACCTTGCTGCCAAACCTTTGAAACATCTGCCCAAACTCCAGTCCGATATAATTGCCGCCCAGTACCAACAAACTATCCGGCACTTTATCCAACTCTAAAATAGAGGTCGATGTGAGGTAGTCTATATCCCCTAAACCTTCAATATCCGGGATAAAAGTTTTGCAGCCAATGTTTAAAAAAATAAGATCGGCTTTTAGTTGCGTTTTCTGATGGTTTTTGGTGGTTATTTCGATAGTTTTGGTGTCTACAAAGGTAGCTTCCGCGAATATAACGTCAAGATTTGGTGTTTTTTCGGCGGCTTTTGTACCCCCGTTACGGGCATGCAGCACGATATCATCTTTGCGCTTTTTTATCTGCGCCATGTTAACCTTATAGTTCTTTATGGTAATACCCAAAGGCGCGCTATTGGCAGCCATATAAGCAGCCTTTGCCGATGCAACCCAGGTTTTGGTTGGGGTGCAGCCATCGTTTACGCAGGTGCCGCCTATCCACCTTTTTTCTATCAGCGCTACCTTTTTACCTGTGTTGGCCAACTTTTTTGATAAAGGTAGTCCGGCCTGTCCGGCACCGATCACTATTACATCATATTGCTTTGGTTTCATGCTGATATGTTACGTAATTCATTAATAAAGATAAGCTTATACTTTGATAGATTGATAAGGATAATATGTAGTTTTTGTTTGGATGGCTACATGTAAAAGCCTGTTAATTAGGGCAGATAAATTTTTTTTAAAATATTATTTTTAATTTATCATTTAACGGTTATCTTTGCAATCCCAAAATAAGGGAACGGATTAGGTTGAAAGCCAAAAGCTAAATACATATTCCGCAACTTATAAGGCCCGTTCGTCTAGGGGTTAGGACGTTAGATTTTCATTCTAGAAACAGGGGTTCGATTCCCCTACGGGCTACAAAGCCGCTTTACGAAAGTAGAGCGGCTTTTTGCTTTTACAAGCACAATGCTTGCTCCATTTTGCCAAGGACTCCATTAGCGTAATATAGACAAAAAACGGATCAGGCTAACACTACGTATCCCAATATACCCAACCCTCGGTATTGTACTGCTTTATTGCAGGGTGTAGCTTTGATAAGTAAAATTCAATACCATGTCATGAAAAATCTTCTTTTGTCGTTAACTGCATTATTTGCATTCCTGCCTTCTGTAAAAGCACAAACAGAGGGCTCTTTAATCTCGAACTTCCATGCCTTGCTGGAAAGTGCCAAAACCAATTTTATTAAAGATCTGGATAAAAAGATCGACGAAGATACGGTGACCCACCGGGTGTATTATGAAGCCAGGAAACCGGTAACCGGTGCCGAAAGCTTCTTTGTTCATCAGCCGTCCGGTCAAAACATGATGGTGATAACTTATGATGCAAAAGGTGATAAGGCGGTAGAAATGATGTCGGTTGTTGACCAATATATGAATGAACTCAACAAAATGGTAAAATCAGGAGATTATACCGGCGAGGACTATAAAACTAAAAATGGTCTGGATGTAACTGACATAAAAGACAAAGAGGGCGATGTCATCATTCGTTATACCAGCACTCATGAAACCCAACGTATTTATATCTACGGATCAATCACAACTAAATAAATCAAAAACATGAAAAAGTTAATTACAACCATCATTTTAAGCGGAGTGTTTTTCGCTGCCTTTGCACAGCAATCCTTTAAGCCAATTCATTTTACGTTTACCAGCAATTTTTGGGGAAAGGGCGGGTTAACTAAAGGCATGGCTAATGGCACTATTAGCATCAGTACCAAAGATTCAGTTATCACTATCAATGATACAAAGGTAAGCAGTTTTAAATTTTATCAGCTACTTCCAGAAACCACCAGTTTTTATGAAAATAAAATATCCGTTAAAAATCTTACTTTTTATTGTAAAGATAAAGATAATGCCACATGTGCTTTTAAAATATTCAGACAAACCCAGCCGGGTAAAAAAGATGCTATGGAAGCATATGTGATTTACAATGCTGATACTTATACAGTATATACATGTGATTTTTTAAAGGAACTTTAACATGAAAAAGATCATCACGTTATTTTTACTGACCATCACCTATCTAATAGGTTACAGTCAGCCAGCAATAAGTCCTACCGAAAAAGAAGGAACAGATTTATATAAACAAGGTAAAACAACCGAAGCCATCGCATCATTTAAAAAAGCATTGGTTGAAAAGCCCACCAGTTTATACAGCATGAATGCCCTCGGTAACTTGTATTTAATGGATAAAAAATACCAGGACGCGTACCTGGTAGCCGATAAAGGCATGTCGCTTTCAAACGGCGCGCCAAATTTTATGGTGGTAAAAGCTAAGGCTGCCATCAGGATAAACAAGGCACAGGAAGCATTAACCATGATAGATAAATACCTGGCTGCACACCAGCCCGATTTTATGATGCTTTTTGTAAAAGGGAGTGCCTATAATGTATTGGGCGACAGGCAGCAGGCGTTAACTATGTTTAGCCAGAGTATTACCGCTAATGCAGATTTTCCGGATGCTTATTTGGCGCGTGGCAAAGACTTTGAAGGGATTGCCCGCTACCCGCAGGCATTAAAAGATTACGATAAATACATTTCCTTAAGGGATGATGACCCCGACGCTTATTACCACCGAGGCATTGCTTATTACCATAGTGCCCAACCCAACGAAGCGTTGGCCGACTGTAATAAAGCAATTGCGTTATCACCCAAAAATGCAGAGATATTAACCTTTCGCGGCGAGGTGAACAAAGCGCTACAACAAACCGCCAAAGCTATTGCGGATTTTAATGCGGCTATCGCGATAGATCCAAATTATGCGTCTGCTTACTACCAGGAGGCAGGCACCTATATGGAATCGAAAAACTATGCTGCCGCCCTGCCGTTAATTAATAAAGCGATTGTGTTAATACCAAACGCTGCGGAATATTATTGGATACAGGTCCGGTTATATTTATATACCGATAAAAACAATGACGCCCTAACAGCCGCTAATAAAGCTGTTGAACTTAATGCTAAAGCCCCGGAAGGTTACATGTGGAAAGCTTCGGCTTACTTCAATCTGGAGAAATATGAAGACGCCATAAAAACCATCACCCAGGGTATCACAATCAATCCAGATTATTATTTGCTCTATACACTGCGGGCTTCCATGTACAGGGATAAAGGACATACCGCGCTTGCTGATGCCGACGACTTAAAGGCAAAACAATTAGCGGCCAACATTAAGTAAAATGAAAGCGGGTGTCAACTTTATCCTGTTTATCCTTGTTACCGGCAAGCTGAATGCTCAATGTGCATCCGGCAATTGCATTACCGGCACCGGCACGTATAATTATGGCTGGTGTATTTATACCGGCGAATTTAAGAATAGCAAACCCGAAGGCAAAGGCAGTATGAAATATGATGATTACACCTACACCGGGCACTTTGCAAATGGGCTGGAAGATGGCGACGGTGTAATTACGCATACAGACGGATCGCGGGAAACGGTAACTTATGTGGCAGGCAAAAAAGTGACCTCCGTTTTGGCCAAAGTTTCGGAAAAGGACTATAAGCCCGTTGTTGTACAAGATGTACATTGTTTAAGCGGTGATTGCATTACCGGGTTCGGTACGTATCAGTTTCCGTCAGGCAATAAATACACCGGCATGTTTAATGATCGTAAGCGGGAAGGGAAGGGTGTATTTTATTTTGCTGACGGCGATAAATTTGATGGAGAATGGCTAAATAATCAAAAAGCTAAGGGCACCTATTATTTCAACACCGGGTCTAAGTACACGGGTAATTATGACAGCAATGGCAATGAATACAATGGCGTAATTACTTCGGTAACAGGTATGGCTATACCTTATGTAAATGGCAGGGCTATTATACCGCCAGCCCCGGCGATACCTATGGGCGCCGATTTGCGGGGCGAAAGAGGCCAGGCCAAAACCTCAACCGAAAGGGTTAGAATGCCATGTTCTGTTTGTTTTGGTAAAGGTAAAATAGCCGGTACGCAAGATTGGTCTAACTACGGGGCGGCACAAGGTGGTAGCAGAGAAACATACCGGCTTGAACGCGTATATACAAGTTGCTATAAATGTCATGGCTCGTGTGTTGAGTAAAAAGTCTAAATTTTATTAGACCAGTAGATAACCGATAAATATTTAATAAGTTAGTTACTTGAAATTTCCTTAATATACTTGTAAATTTCAAGTAACCCCTGTGGTAAGCTTTGTTGTACTTGATACATCACTATATTATAGACATTGCCGTAAATTATTAAAATATGTTTTTTAATGGATTGTAAAAATATAATACATTATCTCAAGGCCATGAAAAAGATTTTGATGATCTTGCTGTTGGCACCTACATTGGTTTTTGCGCAGGCTAAATTTAATGCTGATAGCCTCACCGCTCTTCTCAATAAACCAGGCCTGGCAACTGCCAGACGCATTGACATCCTGAACGGATTGACTAATGGTTTTTTGCGCAATAAAAACGACCAGGCAGAGAAATATGCTTTAAAAGTAATAGACGAATTAAAGCATACTAAATACCCCAAAGGGGAAGCACATGCCTATCGCAATTTAGCCGACATTTATTCTATGCGTGGAAATTATGATTTGGCAGTCAAATACGTTAACAGATCTTTGGATGTGTTGGCGGGTTTAAAAATGTACGATGAGTCGGGCTATGTTTTATGTTTAAAAGGAAATGTTTTACGCAGAAAAAAACTATCCGAAGCTTCTATGCAAGCTTATATTGATGCTATCCATAATTTTGAAAAAGACAATTGTAAGGACGGACTTGCAAAAGCCTATTCTGGTATAGCTGCACTTTTTGTAGGTCAAAAAGACTATCAAAAAGCGATTGAATACGACAAACAAGCGCTGGTTCTTTATACCGAAGCACATGACAGACTTAAAACTTCCATTACGCTTGGGAATCTTGGTATCGTTGAACTGAGACTTAATCATTTTGACGGTGCTTTACAGTATCATTTCCGGGCATTAAAAGCTATGCAGGGTTTAAATGATTCGTCACGTATCGCCTATATTTATAATGACATCGGAGCCGCTTATTTGTATAAAGGCGATCCAAAAAAAGCAATTAGCTATTTAAAAAATTCAATAAACATACGGCAACAAATTAAACAGTATGACGAACTTGCTTATACCTTAAATTATTTGGGCGAAGCCTATGAAAAAGATGGTAATCTAATCCAGGCTACAGAATTTATAAAGCAAGCTAACGCACTTGCAAAAAAAACTTCTAATACTAAACAGATATTGGAATCCTATGAAAGCATATCCGATTTCTATTCGAGGCATAAAATCTATGATTCAGCGTATGTGTACGGACAAAAGTATAAGAATTATAAAGATTCGGTAGATGTAAAGGAGAGTAAGCAGGCGATGAACGCTGTGCGGATACAATATGAAACAGAAAAAAAAGAACAGCAAATTAATTTGCTGTATAAAGAAAATATTATCCAAAAGCTATCCATTTCTAATAGAAACAGAACAATAGGCATCATTGTAGTTATATTTTTATTATGCGTTGCGATGGGGTTAACTATATATAACCGCTTTAAAAGTAAACAAGAGGCACGTTTGCAAACAGCAGTCATTCTACAGCAGGACATCGCTTCAAAGCGAATTATAGAAGCCGAGGAGGCAGAAAGAAAACGCATAGCAGGCGACCTGCATGATGGTGTTGGCCAGTTATTTACAACTGTTAAAATGAATATGGAAATTTTAATGGAGCGGTTCCTGGTTAAGCAACCCGATGCCGACCAGCTTGCCGAAAAAACAATGGCCATGGTTGATGAAAGTTGTACAGAAGTACGTTCAATAGCGCACCAAATGATGCCAAATGCCCTGATAAAAAGCGGCCTGGTAGCCGCTTTGCGTGATTTTATTAATAAAATACCTGCCGAGAAATTAAAAATATCGATGGAAACAAAAGGTATTGATAAACCATTAGAAAGCACCACCGAAACAGTATTGTATCGGGTTATACAGGAGTCGGTAAATAATGTGATAAAACATGCCAATGCTACCTCGCTGGATATATTGTTGCTTTGTGATGCGAACGAGATAACAGTATCAATTGAAGATAACGGCCGTGGTTTTAATACCGCTGATAACAGTAAATTTACCGGGATAGGTTTAAAAAACATGATAAGTAGGGTAGAGTATTTAAAAGGCTCAGTTGATATATCATCTTCACCCGGTAAAGGTACTTTAGTAGCTATATTTATACCACTTACCTAACTAACATGGAGCAAACTACGCCAAAACGCATATTTATTGTTGATGATCACCAAATGGTAATTGATGGTATAAACCTGATGTTAGAGGGTAAGCCTGAGTTTAGCGTTGTTGGCGAGAGTATACAGCCGTTATTGGTATCGCAATTGCTTGAAAATACAGCAGTCGATATTTTGATAACAGATGTAGGTATGCCCGAAATGAGTGGTGTAGAGCTGAGCCGGTTGATCAAAAACAAGTTCCCGCATATCAAAATACTGGCGCTATCTATGTTTGGCGATAGCCAGATCATTGCCGAAATGATAGATGCCGGCATAGCCGGCTATATCCTTAAAAATGCCGGTAAAAAAGAACTTATAGAAGCATTAACTAAAATTGCAGACGGCCAGAATTACTTTGGGCAGGAGATAACCCTGCAATTAATGAAATCTTTTAAACGCAATCAGGAAGAATTGAAATTGACTGATCGGGAGATCGAGATCATCCGCATGATAGAAAAAGATATGACAACCCGTGACATCGCCGAAACACTTTTTATCAGCGAGCGCACGGTTGAAACGCATCGCAAAAACATCCTTCATAAAACCAATACCCAAACCGTTGTAGGCCTGCTTAAGTACGCCTATGAGCGTAAAATCATTTGATTTTTTTATACCTAAACCATTGATATTTAAGGTGTATATGCCTGAATCGGGAATGGTACGTATTTAAATATGCCGATTGCTCGGTATTGACCCTTTAACACTACCTCTGGATATTTACATTAAATATTCAGACCAATGGCCCCCGTTTTAAACCCCTTCATTTTTGTTTGTTACTATCGGTTTCGCTTAGGCCACTCCTGGACGGAGATGATACCAATGGCGCTGGGTTGGATTTCCAACAGGCGCCCAAAACACACCCGAAATACACCTAATTATTACCAAAACATATCATAATTAACCATCATGAACTCAAACAAAATCTTATTGACGTTAGTAGCAATCTGCCTTGTAAAGATGGCAAATGCGCAGTTACCCGTTTTAGAAAAAAGTTACGATATATCGCGCAAAGCCAAGAACGGGTACTTTGGCGGCGTAGAAATAAACCAGGCCAAGGGCACTTTTGATATGATCTATGTGCTCAAATCGAGTGATCGGAAGATAAAAAGAGAGACTTACACTTTTGATAACGAGCTTAACCTTATCAATACGGTAAAGGACGAAGAGGACATTGAAAAAATGCGAATCAAACATAAGTGGTTCAATTACAAAGGCGATGTACGCATAACCCACAGCCTTACAGCGTCGGCCAGTACCACCGCTAAACTGGTTTTTCGTAAAAAGGAGATCACCTGGAAGTATAGGTGGTTATCCGGCAGCTATGATAAGTCGGTTAAGCAGTTAGAAAAAGTTAAGCCAACCAGCGATAACAGCGAACAGTACATTTTTAGGGGCGGCAGTTATGAGGTAAAAACAGACAGCACCGTATTGGTAATTGCGGGTAAGCAACAGAAAAAGAACGACTATGCAGGTTCTATGATGCACTACCAGATACTAAGCTGCGACAATAATGTAAATATAACGCCTTTGGCAGTTATAGATTTTCAGTATGCAAATATGCCCATCTATTCTGCACCGTTAGACGACGATGACGCGGAACTTGATAATGACGATAACCCACGCGACTGGGTAGTGGTATTTGCCCCGATGGGTGGATCCGGAACGGATAAAATAAAAGACCCCCAAACCACTAACTATACGTACCTGAGGCTAAATACCAAAGGCGAAATATTGGAAAGGTTCAACTTTCAATCGCCCACAAACGGGTGGCGCATAACCGGCGCTTACGAACACGAGGGGGCTGTATATATGTATGGCGCGACGAACAACAAAAACGCCGAATCCAAGTATATCAACGAGGTTTACAAGTTTGCGATGGTGCCTACCACATCGGCCTCTGATAAAGAAAAAGAAGAAGCCAGCTCTGGCAAGTCGGGCTCGCTCTCAAATATGATCTCCATGGTTGGCGGCACCGCGGATATGGGCGTAACCCAGGGGCAAATAGACGTTTTTTTGGACAACCTGAAATACAGCAATTTTCAGATCGGCAAAATAAGCCAGGGTAAATTCGATTTTATAAAAGCGCCGGCTATTGAAGAATTTCAAAAACTACAGGAAAAACCGGCCGGCCAGAAAAAATTTGTTGAGTTTGACGGCAAAAGCTTTGTGATAAACGGAATATCGTTTTCCAAATCGGGCGATATTTTTGTGAACGGCCAGGATTTTACCACATCAAAATCGAAAAGAAGCTATAAAGGAGTTTATATGTTCCAGTTTGCTAATACCGGCGATCTGAAACGTAATTACGGGGTGTTTTTAGACCAAAGCAAAACTTCTGGCTTTTTTACCAGCGCCCCACTTAATTCTGATAACATCGCTACCCGGAGCTATATGCAGGAATCAGGAGATGGGAACAACCTGTATTGGATGATGCGCATGGCAAGATCTATCCATAAGGACACTTACTCTTATACCAGCGGACTGACCAATGTTACCAGTTCAACCTGGTCTCCGCTTTATAGTATGGAATATGGGTCCATCAATATAGCCAATAACCAGCTGTCGGATTTCCATACGCTTGGCGATAGCGAGAAAAAGAAATTCTATCTCTATCCTAATATCAGCAGTACGCGCCTGGGTAACTATAGCCTGTTTTTTAGCGAAACCGAGAAAGGCGATAAAATCTTGCTATCGCGGGTAGATCTTTCCAAATAATAAAAACGAAACCCAAATATTTGATCATCATGAAAAAAACTTATCCCTATTTTCTAAGTATTGTTGCTCTTATAGCAACAATACTTACCCTTAACTCTTGTAAAAAGAGCACCACAACACCCGATCCGGTTGTTGCTTTACCCACCGTTACAAACGTACAGCCTAAAAACCCGTCGCCGGGAGATGTCGTTACTATTACCGGAACCGGATTTGGCGCTACCGCTACCGATGTTAAAGTAACAATAGGCAGCCAGGTAATTACAATAAGTACTGTTACAGATACACAAATTAAATTTACCTTACCCACCGGCATTACCGCTGGTGACATAGCCGTAGCTATAAAAAATATTATAGCCACCAATACCGATCCGCAAAAAGCCACCATAACGCCGCAGCCATCGCCGGTACCGTTAGCTACCATCACTGCTATAAATCCAACATCGGGCAAAGTGGGAGATGTGGTAATAATTACAGGTACAAGTTTCAGTGCAACAGCAACAGACGATGTGGTTAAGTTTAACGGGGTAGCAACAACGGTAACCGCTGCAACAGCCACCACGCTAACCGTTAGTGTGCCAACGGCAGCCACCACGGGTACAGTAACATTGAGCGTAAAAGGCGCTGCAACTATTACGGGGCCATCATTTACCGTTAATACATCAGGCGCCACAGGCTCACCGGTAAGCTATATTAAAGTTTCGGGTGGTACAGCTACATTCTCTAAAATAGCAACCGCACCGGCCGAAATAGGCGCCATGATAGTTGACAAGAAAAACAATATACTTTACTACTCTGATTATACTGTTTTTGCAACTGCACACACAGGTACTGTATATAAACTTAAATTAGATGGCAGTGCACCAATAGTCCTTACTACCGACACCCGCATAAACACCGTATTTAACTTAGGGGTAGATGCAATGGGAAATGTGATCGTGTTTGCAGGGGTAGATAAACAAGGTGTTAATGTAAACGTGTATAAAGTAGATGCAGGAACAGGATCTGTTACAGGCCTTGCAACCAACGTGAATTTAGGCGGCGGTAATTACCCTTTGGTAGTGGATTCACAAGGCGCTATCTGGAATGGATATGGTCAAAAATTAAATACAACAACCAATAAATTCGACCGTAATACTATCTTCCCCTACACCAGCTATACCAGTACCTTTTACCAGGGCGATGACATTTATGTAGATAATGGATCAGGCACCGATGTTAGCTTTGTTAAATATAACCTGTTAACCAAGTCTGGTACAGCGACAGACTTTACCTTGCAAACCTTATTTAAACAGGATAACGCGGCCATCGGCAGCAACAGTTTAGATGTGCAATCAAGATACGCCCTAGATAATAGCGAAAATTTTTATGCCATATACCCTATAGCCGGTGATGTTGCTTCTTACTATAACGATTACTATGTTATCCGTAAAACTAAAAATGGAACAGCCGGGGCTAATTCATTGCTGCTTAAATTTACAACACCATTTAATGTGCCTGCTTATATTCAGCCGCGATCAAATATTGGCTTATTGTTTCAGGCAGATGCTGCAGGAAATTTGTATATGAAAGGTAACGGAACCGATATCGTAAAGATTGTTCAATAAAGGATAAGATATTATTAATATCCGCGGCTATGCGACTTAAAAAGCCTCTCAAATTATCCTGAGAGGCTTTTGCATGTTAAATTAAGACGGAAACGTAACGAATATATTAAATTCAGTCAACGTTGTACGCATTAAGCAAACGCATTAAGCAAACGCATTAACAAAAAAGGAGGTAAACTTTGGTAAAATGCTATTAATAAAATAACACTGTGTACTTTAGCTTTGAACATCAATTATAACCATTGGCGCTAACACCTATCACTGCCAATATTCAAACATAGTATGAAGGCATTAAAACTTTTGTTAGGCTGTTATTTGGTTGTTAGCGGGTTAGCTGCTAAAGCGCAATCTGCTATAACCGGGTATAAATTATTAAACCAAACAGTAACCGAATATGAGAAGGCCGAATGGAATATCAATATAGATGGCGTATTTATAAACCCATATGACCAAAAGGAAGTAACGCTCGACCTGGTATTAACCGCGCCATCGGGTAACCCGGTAACGCTGCCCTGCTATTTTGATAATGGTGTCTGGAAGGCCCGCTTTGCCCCGCAGGAAAAAGGTAAATACAAATATTATTTTCGTCTGAACGCGAAGGCAAAGTCGGTAGATTCTAAAAGCAGCACATTTATTTCAGAAGCGGGTAAAAGGCAAGGTTTCCTACACAAAAATGATCTGTATACTTTTAAGTTTGATAATGGCGATCTGTTTCGCGGCATAGGCGAGAATGTAGGTTGGGAAGCCCGCAATTTCGAAAACCCCAAATATACTTATGAGTTATTATTGCCACCTCTGGCAAAAAACGGCGCTAACTTTTTCCGTACCTGGATGTGCCCATGGAACTTGCCGTTAGATTATCAGAAAGTAAACAACCTAAAACGGTATAGTAACACTACCGAATATTATAACCCGAGCGGCATTAAGCGTATGGAAGAGCTGCTTCACTTATGCGATTCGTTACATTTATATATGATGCTCACGCTCGATATGAACAGCGGTAAACAATCTGAGTGGTTTACCGGGCAAGCCAGTATGGATAAATACAAAAACAAGCTGCGCTACCTGGTAGCCCGTTGGGGATACAGCACAAACATTGCCGCGTGGGAGTTTTTTAACGAGATAGACAACGGCGTATTTAATAAGAGCGATAGCGTATTGATACCGCATTTATATGTAACTAACTGGCATGATGAAATGTCACGGTATTTAAAAGATATTGATCCTTATAAACACTTGGTCACAACCAGTATCTCGCACCGCGACATTGCCGGCATGAATTCAATAGTTTATATCGACTTTAACCAAAAACATATCTATAAACACACCGAGAAAATTCCGGCCATTTATCCCGACTACATCAAAACCTATGGCAAACCCTATGTGGTAGGCGAGTTTGGTTACCGGTGGGAAGACGCAAATCCTAAATATGCCAAAGAGGCCGATTATGATTATCAGCGTGGCCTGTGGTTCGGGTTGTTTAGCCCCACGCCAATTTTGCCAATGAGCTGGTGGTGGGAGTTCTTCCACGAAGAGAATATGGAGCCTTATTTCCGATCAGTACGGGCCATTAGCGACCAGATGCTGACAGCAGGTAAAGGTAGTTTTGAGCAAGTAAATTTATCGGCAGGCCTGTTACATGGGCAGGCTGTAAAATGCGGCAATACTTCTTTTGTTTACCTGCTTAATGAAAGTGATGATGCCGTGACCACTCCGATCACATTAAATGTTGGCAATTACAGGAACCTATCTATACAAACATTAATACCAACGACTATGCAATACAATAAGTTAACCGGCTTTATGATCAAAAACAATAAATTAACGTTCGGCCAGTCATTAGGTGGAAAACAGGAGCTGGTATTGATAATAACAGCCGTCCGATAGTAAAACTATTATAGGTCAATGTTTTACCATATTTTTAAATAAATTTACCCGAAAGATCTTTACTGATGACAACATCAAAAACACTATTACTGCTGATTGCTATGTCATTAAACACGCTGTGTTCTGCCCAAAGCACAGTAAATTGGTGGTTAACAACAAATGACAAGTCGGCTTTACTAACAAAACAAGTGCCGCTGGCTTTTGGAGCAGCGAGCAGTGATAACATACCCGCGATTACGGTAGACCCGGCGAAAAAATATCAATCGATAGATGGTTTTGGGTTTGCTTTGACCGGTGGCAGCGCGCAGAATATGATCCGTATGTCGGCAGGCGAACGAAAGAAGATATTACAAGAGCTTTTTGGTTCAGGCACTAATGATGTAGGGATAAGCTACCTGCGGTTAAGTATCGGCTCTTCTGATTTGAATGACCATACCTTTTCATACGATGATATCCCCGCAGGGCAAACCGATATGAAGCTTGAAAAGTTTACTTTGAAGGAGGATGAGCAGGATGTGATACCGGTGCTTAAAGAAATAATGGTTATTAACCCGCATATAAAGATTCTGGGTTCGCCATGGTCCCCACCGTTGTGGATGAAATCGAACCATAATATTCAGGGCGGCCGTTTACAGGATCGATATTACCCGGTATATGCGCAATATTTTGTAAAATATATACAAGGCATGAAAAAGCACGGTATTACTATTGATGCTATAACTATACAAAACGAACCTTTTAATGATGGTAATACCCCCAGCAACCAATTCCTGGCTAAAGAAGAACTAAACTTTATAAAAAATAACCTGGGGCCCGCGTTTAAAGCTGCGGGTATAAAGACCAGGATCATTCTTTATGATCATAATTGTGATGCCCCAGAGTACCCTATTTCTATCCTAACAGATCCAGTGGCTAACCAATATATAGATGGCTCAGGGTTTCATTTATACGCTGGTCCAATTACGGCTTTAAGCAAGGTGCATGACGCGTTCCCTGATAAGAACTTGTATTTTACAGAGATGATGGCAGTGAGCCGCAATGATTTTAATGTGGCTAACCCCGAAGAACGTATAGTTATTGGCGCTACCCGCAACTGGAGCCGCAATGTTATCCTGTGGAACATAGCCGCTGATCCGCAAAATAAACCACATACGGATAACGGTGGTTGTGCGGGCTGTCAGGGCGCTATTACTATTAACGGCGATAATGTAAGCCGTAACCTGGCTTATTACACAATAGCACATGTATCAAAATTTGTTCCGGCTAATTCCATAAGAGTAGAAAGTTCGATGCCTGATGGCTTATCAAACGTAGCTTTTGCTACACCTATAGGGAAAACGGTTTTAGTGGTGGCAAATAAAGGGCGATTGGCACAAAGCTTTAAAATAGTTTATAAAAATAAAATGATAACCACGCAATTAAGCGCTGCTTCGGTTGCTACTTATGTTTGGTAAATACTAAATTTGTTAACCATAGTATCCCAAGACCTATAGTAATTATGAAAAAGATATTTGTTTTAATGCTTACATTGATAAGCGTGTGTACCTATGCGCAACAAGCAAAGACCGCTAATGGAGTGTTGCAAGGCGTTACAGAAGCAAGCGGTGTAATTTCTTATAAAGGTGTTCCGTTTGCGCAAGCACCGGTTGGCCCATTGCGTTGGAAAGAACCGCAGACACCATTAAACTGGAAAGGTATCCGAAAGGCAGATCATTTTGGTCCGCAGGCTATGCAGCGTGCTATTTATAGTGATATGATGTTCAGGAGCGATGGCAAAAGTGAAGATTGCCTGTATCTGAACGTATGGACACCTGCTAAAGTAGCTACAGAAAAATTAGCTGTATTGGTTTATTTTTATGGCGGAGGTTTTAATGCGGGCGATGGTTCTGAGTATCGTTATGATGGCGAGGCTCTGGCAAAAAAGGGCATTGTTTCTATAACAGTAAATTATCGTTTAGGCATATTTGGTTTCCTGGCGCATCCTGAATTAACGGCCGAATCGGTACATCATTCATCAGGCAACTATGGGTTGATGGATCAACATGCCGCGTTGGTATGGGTAAAGAAGAATATAGCTGCCTTTGGCGGCGATCCTAATAAAGTAACAATAGCGGGCGAATCTGCAGGGTCTATGTCTGTGTGCGGACAGGTCGCGTCGCCGTTATCAAAAGAACTTTTTGTTGGCGCGATAGGTGAGAGTGGTTCTTTCCTGGGTAACCTGTCGCCGGTTTCATTAACAGATGCTGAGCAGAACGGGGTAAAATTCGCGGCAAATATTGGAGCACCCTCATTATCCGATCTTCGCAAGATACCTGCTGATAGCTTACTTAAACTATCGGCAAGGGGGCATTTTCCTACTACTGTTGACGGCTATTTCCTGCCCGCGTCACCGCAACAAATATTTGCTACCGGCAAACAAATGGATATTCCCCTTTTGGCCGGATGGAATACAGCAGAAGTTGGCGCCGGGAATGTGTTGGGCAGAGCCGAACCAACCCTGGAAAATTATAAAGCAGCGGTACAGAAACTATACAGCGACCATGCCGAAGATATCCTGAAAGTTTACCAGGCAAATACCGATGCCGATGTTTTACAGGTAGCTACCGACCTGGCATCTGACCGCTTTATTGCTTATGCTACCTGGAAATTTATTGACCTTCATAGTAAAACCAATGGTAAGCCGGTTTATCGTTACTTGTTTGCTAAAAAGAGGCCTGTAATGGCTAATGCCCCTGCCGGGACAGTCGACCACGCTATAGGCGCAGCGCACGCTTCTGATATTGAATACGCCCTGGGTAACCTGGCCACCAACAAAGTTTATGCCTGGACCCCCGACGACTATAAAGCCTCAGAAACCATGCAAAATTATTTTGTTAATTTTGTTAAGACAGGTAATCCCAACGGCAATGGTTTGCCAACCTGGTACGGCCTGCAAAGCAGTGTCCCTAAAATAATGGTGATAGATACCGAAAGCCGATCGCAGCCCGAAAAGAACGCGAAACGATATGTTGTGATGGATACTTTTTATAATAAATAAGGCAGGCTTCACGATGAAATATACAATTGCGAACATTTTTTAAGTTATTCTTAAAAGTTTTATACTTATTGATCATATACTTTTTTATATTTGTTTATTCGTCGCCCTAATTAGTGCCTTACTCAATGAATATGCAAAAGTTAAAAAGTCATTTTTTAATGTTTTTTGCCGTAATAATGTTTTTGTTAAAGCCCTTCCTGGGTTTTTGCATTATTGATCATTTACCAGCATCGGCCCACAAAGCCGTTATTTCCAAAGCGTTTGCTAAGTGCCGCGAAAAAAATTCAGAAGATACTTCATATCAGTATAAAGTTGTTGTTAAGTTGCTGGATCATCCCTTCCAGGCATTTTTCTTAAATTCAAAAAACAACCTGTTTCAACCTTTAGGTTTACCTGTTACCGCTACATTATTAGGGAGCGGCCGCCAATTATCCCCATTAAGATCGCATTTGTTTCTGTTGGGCAAACTATCCATTTGACGCTTGTTTCTTTTACTTTTTGATTGACCGTTGAGCGGGTTTTACCCCGGCGGCAATATCTATCGTAAACCAAACTTGACTTATCCCAATGAAAATATTGTTATTAATGGATCCTTATATCCCGGTTCCGCCGGTGCACTACGGTGGTATTGAACGCATAGTGCATGACCTGGCTAATCAGTATGTAAAAATGGGCCATGAGGTGACACTTGTAGCCGGGCCCAACTCTGTCTCGCCGGGCAGGCTGATCATTTACGGCGAAAATGGGCCAATCAGCCCTCGCCTTAACTTTAAAAACATCCGCCAGGTTTATAAGATCCTGAAAGCAGAGATCCATAACCATGATGTTATACATAATTTTGGCCGGTTGGCGTATCTTTTACCTTTTCTGAGAATGGATATCCCTAAAGTTCAGTCTTATTTAAGGCACGTTACAATAAAGAATATCCGTATTGTTGACTGGCTGGGGCCCAAAAACCTGATTTATACCGCAGTATCCAACGTTATTCGTGATATGGGGCAAACCGGCAACAGCAAATGGCAGACTGTTTATAACTGTACACCTGTAAATGAGTTTACTTTCCGGTCGCAGACCAAGCCAGATGGTTATTTGGCTTTTATAGGCCGTTTTGAAAGATGCAAAGGATTACACAATGCCATTGAAGTAGCTAAAGCTACACAGCGTGAATTAGTGATAGCCGGCTTTGTATCAGACATACCCCATGAGCAACAGTATTTTGAAAACGAAATTAAGCCGCAAATAGATGGAAAAACCATTAAATGGATAGGAACGGTTAATAACGAAGAGCGGAATCAATTGTTGGGTAAAGCAAGTGCTTTAATTACCCCGGTGGAGTGGTCTGAACCATTTCCGTTGATCTTGCCAGAGGCTTATGCTTGTGGTACACCCGTGCTTGGTTTTAATCGCGGTGGCATTGCCGAGGGTATTGACCACGGTTATACCGGGTACTTGAGTAATACTGTTGCCGAAATGGTTGCGGATGTAAACCGACTTAGTGAACTTAAGCGGATAGACTGCCGGAAAAAGGCTGTAAATTCTTATAGCGGCGAAAAGATAGCTGCCGATTATATTAATGTTTATAAAAGTTTGTTTGCACCAACAGCGGGATAGGATACTGTAAATTAATTAACCTCAACCATAGCCTTTATCACCCCATTAGCAGGATCAAGCCAACTTGCAAATTTGTTTGCAACATCATCAAATTTTACCCGGTGGGTAATATAATTGGCAGGATCAACCAATTGTTGTTTCATAGCGTTCATGACATGGTCAAAGTCTTCGCGTGTGGCGTTTCGGCTGCTCATTAAAGTGGCTTCCCTTTTATGAAACTCGGGGTGGCTAAAGGTGATGTCGCCTTTTTGCAGGCCTATCAGCACAAACCTTGCTCCATGCGCCATGTATTGAAACGCATTGTTGATGGCTTTCTGGCTGCCGGTGGCGTCAATGATAACCGAGGGCATATCGCCGTTGGTTATTTCCTGCAAGCGGGCCGTTACATCATCAGTTAAAGCATTTATAGTATGCTCGATCTTTAACTTTTCTTTGCAAAAAGCTAAACGCTGCGCATTAATATCTAAAGCAATCACTTTGCCGCCGGCAATGCGGGCAAACTCCATCGTGCCTAACCCTATGGGGCCGGCACCTATTACTAATACAAATTCGTCTTTTTTTACCCCGGCACGGCGTACGCCATGAGCGCCAATGGCCAACGGCTCAACCAAAGCCAGTTCATCTAAACTTAAACCTTGCGATGCCAGCAGTAACCGGGTAGGTACTTGTATATATTCGGCCATGCCGCCGTCTGTATGTACGCCCAATACCTGTATGGTCTCGCAACAATTTGTATTTCCAGACCGGCAAGCCAAACAAGTGCCACAATTGATATAAGGGATTACAGTAACAATATCACCCGGTTTAAAGTCGCTTTCTCCTGTGTTACTGACCACTTCGGCAGCTAACTCATGCCCCAGCACACGCGGGTAGCTAAAGTAAGGCTGCGACCCGTCAAAAGCATGTAGGTCTGTACCACAAATGCCGATACGTTTAATTTTTAACAGGGTATGATCGGGGTGCGGTTCTGGTATTTCTTTAGTAGTATAGGCCAGTTTTCCGGGTTCGTCACATACAAGCACTTTCATAACATTCATTTTAGCAGAATACGATATATTAAATATGGTAAAGTTGGTCAATTAATTGCTGATTTTTCATGTCGCGCCAAAAATCATCGGATATTTTAACAGTAGCTGTCGCGATATTATCTGCAACACGTAATGGGTTGGTGGTGTTTAACGCGATACTTTTAACGCCCGGCGCATTTAAACCAAAGTTTACACAAACCTGAGCCGGTTTTACATTATGATCCCGGCAAAGCTGGTAAAACTGATCGCGCCAATCATAAAGCGAAGGATGGGTAGCGCGGCTAACCATTTGGTAGTTATAATAATCAGACCCGGTTAAAAACCCGGCATTAAAAACAGCTGAGTTGATAATATCCACTCCTTCCTGTTCCAGCTTTTGCATAAAGACTACCAATTCGCGCGGATGGCTATGTACAGTCATGCTGTTGGCTATCATCACCCAATCTAATTTTACGTGCCTGGTAATTTGTTCTACTATTCGCCAATCTTTAGCGCCGACACCAATCGATTTTACCTTGCCGTCTTTCTTTAATTTGGCCAGTGCCCGGTAGGCTTCTAAAATATCTATGTAGCGTTTTTCCTTTTCGGCTGGATCGGTTACTGCGTTCAGATATTCGTCCGGGTCATGTACGGAAATTAGCTGTGCCTTATAACCGTTTAATAACTCGTTGCCCTGTTCATAACATTCCAATATGCCATCGTAACTTATTTTTTGGATGGCATCAAACTTTAGGTCGCGCCAAACACCGGGTTCAAAAGTGGGTTCAGGGGTTTTTAGTTCGGTGCGCAGCCAGCCCAGTTTGTTGCTGATCAGTACATCGGACGGGTCAACATTTAATTGGCGCAGGCATTTACCTAATGCTTCTAAAGCTAAACCCGCACCATATTTACCTGCCGAATCAAACACAGCAGGCTTAGCCGAGTGTTTAATGCACTCGCTAACAATGTTTAATTTAACCTCGTCTGGTTGGGCGATGTATAGATTTCCTAATCCGCTGGTGCCGAAAATAATTTGGGGTAGGTTTAGGTTTGGCATACTAAATTAAATAATTAGTCCTTCTATTTTTAGCACAAAAGCACTTTTAACCGATGCCTGCTCCGGTAAATTTACCTTTAAGCCGGCCGGGGTTTGCTCAAATATCAAATTTTCTGAATGTCCTAACAAGCTAACCTTTGCAACCTTGCCGGGAGTATCAGCTTTTAGGGTTTTGATAATAGCAATTCTATCTGAGGGCCAGCCTAACAGCGTCGCATAAAGTGCTTTGCCTTTGGTGACAAAGCGAATATCCTCTGCCCCAAATGGTTTACCTTTGCCCTCATTAAAACCTTGTGCGCTTAACGGTGCTGCTGATTCTATGGCCGGACCTTCACCAAATGTTCTCCAGGGACGTGTACCGTAAATGCTCTCACTATTAACTTGCATCCAGGTGGCTATTTCTTCAACTACCGCCCGTTCTTTGTCGTCTATCGTACCATCACCACGTACCGGGATATTCAGCATCAGGTTTCCATTTTTACTTACCACATCAATCAGCGTATGTATAACTGTTTTGGCGCTTTTATATTGATTATGGTCATATATCCTGCGGTCATAATGCCAGCCACCAATGCAGGTATCGGTTTGCCACGGTTGTGCCTCAATCTGGTTGCTTTGACCGCGCTCAATATCCCAAACCATGCATTTGCGTTGCTGCTCGTCCAGTATTTTACCAAATATCACGGCATCTAACTTGCCGTGTTTTTTTATGCTGGTATTGTACAGGTGGGCAGCAATGCGTAAGCCGGCATCGCTTACGGGCCATAGGGGCAGGGCAGTATCGTCAAAATAAACTACGTCCGGTCCATATTTATCAATCAGATCAATGGTTCGGTTATAAAACTTTTCGCAATAGGCTTTTGATGGCGGTGTTACGCCATTACCCCAGTTCCATTGGCCATGGATAGAACCATCGTTTAAACTGTTTTCGCTTAGCGGATGGTTTTGCGCATACAGTTCCTGCGGATCTTCACCATTCCACCATTTGTTGGCACCATCAGCTTTAGTTATCCTACCATCGTAAGGGACACCTGCTAATGGGCCATTTTTATCTGCACGCTGGGCGGTTTCCATCCAGCTCCAGGCGTGAGCGGCATGTACGCTTACTCCGAAACGCAGATTGTGGTGTTTAGCTGCTTTTGCCCAACCGCCTACCAGGTCCTTTTTTGGGCCTATACGTGTTGAGTTCCATTGTTGGTACTTGCTGTTATACAGATCAAAATTATCATGGTGGTTTGCCAGTGCCATAAAATATTTGGCACCGGCTTTTTTATAAAGACCGATCAATTCTTCCGGGTCCCAGTTTTCGGCCTTCCATTCGTGAATAACATCTTTAAATCCAAATTTTGATGGATGTCCGTATTTTTGAACATGGTATTTGTATTGCGAGCTACCTTCCTGGTACATACCACGCGCATACCAATCGCCATACTCGGGCTGGCATTGCGGGCCCCAATGCGCCCACATGCCAAACTTGGCATCGCGAAACCAATCTGGGACCTGATATTGCGTTAACGAATCCCAGGTGGGCTGAAACGGCCCTGCGGCATAAGGTGCTTTAAGCAACCTGCCGGCATAACTTTTTGAAAGATATAAGGATGACAAGCCTGCTGCCAGGCCTTTTATTATGGTTCTCCTTTCCATGATTATTAACTCGCTAAAGTAAAATCAGGCAAGTTTATTTTTTTACCACCATCCATTGCCGACTCATGAGCCAAAATGCCCACGCAGGTAATATTGGCCGATTGCCTTGCATTGGGGAACGGCTGGCGGTTATTAACCAATGCCGATACAAACTCATTAACCAAATGCGGGTGCGAACCACCATGCCCAGAGCCTTGTATAAAAGATAAATGCTGATTGCTGTTAGCGTCATACACGCCGCCGGTGGTAAATGCCTGGATCTCGGCAGGCAATAAATGCGCGTAATCTGGTATGGTTACTTTCTCAGGTACCTCGCCGGTATGGATTACAGATGGCTCATGCTCAACCAGGGTCCATTCGAATGTTTTTTTAGAACCGTATACATCAAAACTTTCGCGGTATTGCCTTGCGGTGTTAAATAATGACCGGGTAACCTCGGCCGACAGATCGGAATCTTTAAATTTGATGTGGCAACTCTCGACAGCGAAAGGCGACCCATATTTACTGATCAGGTTTTCATCAATACGGCCTGAACCAAAGCAGGAAACATATTCGGCATCGGCTTTAGCTAAGGCCAAAACCGGGCCTACGCAATGTGTGGCATAGTGCATGGGTGGCAAGCCTTCCCAATAACCCGGCCAGCCCGCCATTTCCTGCTGGTGGGATGCGCGCAGGAATTGCAGTTTGCCTAACTCGCCATTTTCATACAACTCTTTCACGAATAAAAACTCGCGGCTATAGATCACGGTTTCCATCATCATGTAGGTTAGGCCGGTTTCTTTAACGGCTTCAACTATCAGGCGGCATTCTTCAACAGTAGTAGCCATGGGTACCGTACAGGCAACATGTTTACCCGCGCGCAATGCTTTAATAGATTGCTCGGCGTGGCTCTGTATAGGGGTATTAATATGTACAGCGTCCACTTGCGGGTCGCTCAATAATTCATCATAATCGGTATAGCGTTTTTCTATCCCGAAGGCATCGCCTACCTGGTGCAGTTTGGTATGGTCGCGCTGACAGATAGCATACATGTTCGCGTTTGGATGACGCTGATAGATAGGGATAAACTCTGCCCCGAAACCTAAGCCTACTATGGCTATGTTAATTTTTTTATTTTCCATATTCTTAATGATTCTTTGTTATGCGGGCTATTGCGCCCATTGTTTTAAAAATGCCAAGCCCTCTAACGCGAATTTATCCTGGCTCAAAGCCAGTGGGTGCCAGATACATACCGCTTGTGCCAGTTCCTTATTATCGGGCGTAAAACTTTCTATAGATACCGTTCCTTTATAATTGATGGCTTCCAGTCCGCGTTTGTAGGCGGCCCAGTTGGTTTGACCAGTTCCGGGTGTTCCTCTATAATTTTCGGCTACTTGTACATGGATCAATTTATCACCAACCAGTTTAATGGCTGCTTCAATGTCAGGCTCTTCAATATTCATGTGGAAGCCGTCCAGCAGGACTTTAGCCGCCGGATGATCGATCTCGTCCACCAAACGCAATACATCCCAGGCGGTATTTACCAGGTCTGATTCAAAACGGTTCAGTGGTTCTAAAGCTATTTCTAAACCTCTTTCTGCGGCCATATCGCACACTTTGCGCAAGTTTTTGACCGCCAGGTTCCATTCGGCTTTGCGTTGTTCTGGCGGTACCATACGTGCTTTACCAACTGCTGAGTACATGGGCCCCGCAAAGAATTTAGTATCCCATAAAGCGCATAGGTCCAAGCAATCGGCTATGTATTTAAAACAGTTCTCATGTATGGCCGGGTCTTCATTGGTCAGATCGCGGGTAGGTCCAAAGGCACCGCAAATAATGGCTTTAAGGTTGTATTTGGTTAATGCTTTTTTTACTTCTTCACCGTCTATTAATGCCGGGTCTTCGACTGCTATTTCGACAGTGTCAAAGCCCATGTCGGCAATTTTTGGGAATAGTTCTTTTATGGACGATGTTTGAAATGGCGATGTAAATAGCCAGGTGCTCACACCGAACGTTATTTGTAATGACATAATGTTGAATTAATAAGGTGTAGACCCGGGTTCTTCCTGTCGGTTCAATAACACAACTTTATATCCGCCTTTTGATCTGAAATAAAGGATCAGCAGTAAATAGCTGATGAGCATGATTACCGGGAAAATAACAATATAGCGAAGTGCTTCTTTTTTTGCCGCGTCGCGGATAGTAGTAACGGTTAATTGTTCGTTAGTATCTGCTTTGGATAATTTGGTTTGATCAAGGGCTTGATAGTCGCCAAATAAACTGGTCTTTTGTTCAGTAACATAGGTGCTGTGTATAGCAGTACTATGGGTGCTATCATAAGCGGTAATTTTTTGGTCGACCGATTTATCTTGTATAAAGCCCAATATGCCCGCGCCAATAACCCCGGCCGCTATCATGCCTAAACCACCGGTAATGTTTAAGGTTAAAGCCCCCCCTTTTGGAAAACGTTCTGACACCATGCCCAGCATAGTTGGCCAAAAAAATGTTTTGCCGAAACCGTAAATGGTTGCCGCAACCAATATCATTGTACCTGCCGAAAATGACATAAAATATAAACCGGCACCAGCTATGGCCGAGCATATTGCTAATAAGCCCGGCGAGGAAAACTTATGCGAAATAGGCCCTGCAAAAAAGCGCAGCACAAACATAATGGCCGATGTATAAACCAGTACCCACCCGGCCTGAAAACCTATTTTGTTCATTTCTGGTGTCATCAAATCGGTTATCCAGCTGTCGGTACCTAACTCGGTTGTTGCCAGCGGGATCATGATCAGCAACAAAATGATAAATAATGGTTGCCCAAAACTGCGGGTGTAGTATCCAAAACCTGCGGTTATCAATAAGGTGATAATTACGTTTGCGCTTGTAGACCACCCAAACACCGCGCCTAACTGAAATATAATTAACGCTATAATGATCAAAGCACCACCCGCGCCAACTTCTTGCAACATTTCTTTGTAAGAAACGCCTGCCTGCACACGCTCGTTTACCGGGAATTTACGCGATATGGTCATTAAAGCGTAGGTAATTGTTGGTATAAGTATCAGGGCTATTTTATATTCCCAACGGGTATTAACACCTAACAGCAGGGCCATTATCCCACCCAAAACCAAACCTCCGGCCCAACCTGCATGTAAACGGCTTAACCATTTTATTTTTTCCTTCGGGAACATAGTTGCTACTACCGGGTTTGCTACGGCTTCAACCGTTCCGTTACCAATAGCACATATAAATGAGCCTATGTACAGCATCCAATAACCGCTGGCAAAAATGGTGAGTATTGCCGACGCGATATGGCAGATCACCGCGAATATCATAGCGGTTTTGTAACCTATCTTATCAATTACCAAACTAAAAAGCACAATACTTATGGCAAAGGGCCATAGGCCAACACCTGCTATCTCGCCCAACTGGGTTTGCGTAAGGTTGAAATCATGCCCCCATTGCGGCAATATCAACGCGCGCAAAATAAACCCGAACGCGGTAGTAACTAATGCTATAAAACAAGCATAAAATAACTTCATGTCAGGCGCTGAGGTAGTATCAGCAGGGATGTTTTTTGGTTGTGCGGTCATAGTTTCGGTCTTTTGGTTTTAAGGTTTATTTAACAACTTTCATTATGCCGTTCATAATACGCCAATGGCCCGGGAATGAACAGATGAATGGATAATCGCCGGCATCTGCAGGTACCCTGAATTTTAGCTTAAAGGTTTCCTGCGGATTGATCAGCTTGGTCGAGAATAACACCTCGGGTATTTTAGGGACATAGTTTTGTTCCATGCCTTTTGGGTCTTGTGCCAGTTTATCGGCCGCCGTGCCTGCTTTCTCTAAACTGCCTTTTTGCAATATCACGAAGTTATGCTGCATAAAATCGGGGTTGTAAAAATCGACCTCAACCATACTGCCTGCTTTTACCGTAAATGTTTTGGTATCATATTTCATGGCGTTTTGCACCACGGTTATCTTCACCGTCTGGTCTACTTTGGCTTTAGAGATATTCGCTTTTTCTATCTCTGCCAGATTTGCCGCTTTTACTTCTTCGCCATAACCTTTAACATGTGTAGCCATGGCAATTGGTATGGCCCTGCTTATCCAGTAATCGTTAGCATTTTGCGGTACTTTTTGGGCGGCTACTAACAATTTACCCATTTCGTCAGATGCCGGCATATCGGCGATAGTTAAAAACGCGGCCAGGCGGGTATTTAAGTTGATATCGTTTAGTAACCCCGCTTTTTGTATGGCTGCCATAGATCTTGAAGTTAATGGCAAAACCTGTAATGCGGCTTTACGCACCCCTGCTGATGGATGAGTTAACGCGGTTTCGGCAACGGTTAATGCTTCCGCGTTTGAGCCGTTTAATAAGCCTAAGCCATTTAAAGTCCATAAAGCGTGTATGGCAGGCGCGTTAATGCCAATGGCATCGATAGACTTGTTGCGGATTAACCCAAACAACTGCGGTGCCAATTGTTTATAGCCGCCTTCAACAATTAAACGCTGGGCAGTTATGCGCCAAAACATATTGTCGCTTTGCAGCCCTGCTAATAGTTCGTCGGGTTTGTTTTTATCCAGTTTGGTTATTGGTGATGGTTTTGCACCGTCATAAACTATACGGTAAATACGGCCGTGTGTACGATCGCGAAGCGGATTAATATAGGCATTGCCTTTGCCGTTTTGAAAGCCTTTGGGCGTAGGGTTATGCTGAATGATAAAGTTATACCAATCACTTACCCAAAGCGCGCCATCCGGCCCAACTTCCGATTGTACGGGGCCCATCCATTCATCAGCACTGGCTAAAAAATTCCAACCATCTTTTTCTTTAAACCCTGACCCATCCGGTTCTAATATGGCACGATGTATAACACGGCCTGTAGGCTCGTTTACAAAACCAATTTTGTTCCAGTATTCTTCGGGGAAATTACGGGCGGTATATAAATTATGTCCGGCGGCGGCGGTAAAGCCATCATGTACATCAACCTGGCGCAGGTTTTTGGTTACTACGTGCATGCCGTAATGCCCGTCTATCTTTTTAACAGATTCCATACCCGGCATGGCCAGTCTTTGTAAATAAGGTAACGGGATGCCCAAATAATCGCTATGCGAATTATTGGCGGTAGATATAAAAACATCAAAATTCTCTGAGAAACCCAATCCCCAGGTATTGTTGCTGGTAGACCCTAAGTGCTCCATGTTTTTACCATCAGGTGTAAATCGGTAAACTGCCTGGTTAAAATTAAACTTCTGACCGCCTATTGTGCCGTTAAAGCCCGAGTAACCAACGGTTCCCCAGATCTTATTGTCAAGACCATATTTTAAGTTTGACGGCCCGGCATGTGTATCAAAAGTGCCCCAACCGGTAATGATCTTTTCGCGGATATCGGCTTTGTCGTCGCCATCTGTGTCTTTTAAAAAGATGAAATCTGGAGCTTGCGAGATAATGACACCACCGCGGGCAAATACAATACTTGTAGGGATATTTAAATGGTCGGCAAAGATGGTAAACTTATCGGCTTTACCATCACCATCGGTATCTTCACAGATCTTGATGCGGTCCAGCCCCTCACCTTTATTGTCTCTTACTGTGTTAGGGTAATCAATAGTTTCCAGTATCCATAAACGGCCACGTTCATCCCAGGCCATGGCTATTGGTTTTTCAATATCGGGTTCGGCAGCAAATAGCTGCATTTTAAAGCCAACCGGTATTTGCGTTAACAATTGCGACTCGACAGGCGATAAAGGTGCCTGTAGTTTTGGTGCCGGGTTACGGTTCTCATAATTAGGGATATCGGCAACGGTATAAGCCGGGTTGGGCTTAGGCAGTTTATCCAATTGCTTTTCGGCCTTTTTGCCAACCGCCCAAATAGTGCCCTGCTCTAATAGCTTTAAAAACTCAGGGTTGTTCCAGGTATGTTCGTCATGGCCGTAAGCGGTATAAAAAACACGCCCCTTACCGTAATTGTTGGTCCAGGTATAAGGCTCGTGATGGGTGCCTTCCACACGCTCGGTTAAAACGTGTATGTCTTTATTGATCTTAGCGTGTACATAAGTTTCATCCCAGGTGGTAAAAGGCACTATCCCCTTCATTATAGGATGTTTTTTGTCGACGATAACCGTAGTGAAGGTATCCGTTTTATGCGTGCTGAATTGCCCGCCTACCATTTTAATATACTCTTCCGAATTTTGAAAACACCATGACGCGCAATGGATAGGGATGAACCCTTTGCCGCTTTTTACGTACTGAAGCAGTGCTTTCTCTTGTGATTTTGATATGGTATCGTAGTTGGCATAAAGCATCAAACCGTCGTATTTTGACAGGGTCGCATCGTTCAGGTCGTTAGGGTTAGTAGTGTAAGTGATGTTAATACCATCTTTAAAAAATGACCGTTGCACTATCTCGGCCAGTTTATCTGACAGATGGTGCGTGGCGGTATGCCCTAAAAACAAGATCTCCAACCTATGCGGCGGATCACTTTTTATAAACGTGCCTTTAAAATTGATTGCAGCCGCCAAACAAATTACAGCCAGGACTAAGTACTTTTTCATGAAAATTAGCTAAATAGGTTTATACGTAATTGATAAATTAGGTATAAAACAAATATGGCTATCAAATCCTTTTCTTTTTTATCTAAATCCGACTGTATTTTGTCGTAATATGTTTAGTTTTATATTTTTTGATGCAAATAATCAATTATGAAACCGGCCATACACAAGTCTTCTATTCCTGATTCGCAGATCTTTATGATCAAGTACCTAGAAGATCAGTATTTCGATCCGGTCTGGCACTCGCATTCAGAATACCAGTTATTTGTCCCGTTAGAAGGTACGGGTACCCGGTTTATAGGCGATAGCATCAAAACCTTTCATCCAAACGAACTGATCCTGACCGGATCAAACCTGCCGCATTTATGGCGCAGTGACGAAGCTTATTTTGAAAAGAATAGCCCCTTAAAGATAAGGGGGGTAGTAATTTACCTGCAGGAAAGTTTACTGGGCGAACACCTGATGGGTAAAGAAGAGTTGGTGCAACTCAAGAAGCTATTTAAAAGATCGTCGCGGGGATTAGAGTTTTATGGGACAGTAAAGCCGAAGGTGATACAGATGATGAAGGAGTTGGTTGAGCAGGCAGGCCTGGAAGCTTTTATCCAACTGTTGAAGATCCTGAACTTGTTGTCCACTACAAAAGAATATCATTTTATATCGCATAACGAATATATAGACCCCTTTAAAAAGGACGAAACCGATAGAATGAGTAGTGTTTACGAGTACATATTAAAAAACTACCGTAAAAAAATTCACCTAAATGAGCTGGCAGAGCTGGTGTGTATGACCCCAACATCATTTAGCCGTTATTTTACCGCGGCTAATAATAAAGGGTTTGCCAAATTTATAAGTGAACTAAGAGTAAAGCATGCCTGCAAACTACTTACTGAAACTGATTTGAGTATCTCTGTAATTTCTGAACGGTCGGGCTTTAAAACACTGTCGAACTTCAATAAACAATTTAAAGACGAGATGAAAAAAAAGCCATCAGACTATAAAAAGGAGTTTTTGAATATGTGATAGGATGGCGTGTCAAAAAATAGGTATGCCGTATTTAATCCCGATAAAATGGAGTATGATACTTATTTAACAGATAGATTATGAACAGCTTAAAGATAAGAGTCTCCCGTCGGCAATTGTGCAATTACGCAAACAAAAAAGCATGGATTGATCCATGCTTTTTTGCAACAGGTATTAATTATTATTGAGTATTAGATAATTGCAATTCATTCAACTCTTTCTGGACCTTTAAAATGTCTTTTTGCAGGTCTTTCGCTTTTTTACGCCGCTTCTCTAATTGTTTAGCCGCATCGGTAGCATCGCTGGTTTGGTTGGCTGCTATTTTTGCTTGTTTTTGGGCCAGTTTTACATCATCCATGTCGCCATCAACTGCTTGGCTCGAACGCTTTTTGCTTTTCACCTGTGCATCATGGGCCTTGGCCGTGGTGCTGACAACTAATACAGAGTCTACGGGTATTTGATTGCGCGTTTCTGCTAACCTGGTGCTAAGGTCTTCCAGTTTTAAATTTAATTTGTTGATCTGTTTGTTGATTTTAGCAGTATCAATTGTAGCTTTTAAGGGCGAGGTTGCGTGCGATTCAAAGCCCCAGATTAATAGGGCCATTATAAAAATTAGTTTCTTCATCTCTATGTTTATTTAAATTAAGGGGTATTCGTTAATATTAATGGTAAATGAGGTGCCTATACCACGTTTGCTTTTAATGGATAAACTACCGTGATGTTTTTCTAATATTTCTTTGGCCAGCATCAATCCCAATCCAAAACCATCGTTAAATTCTCTGTAGGAATTGTTGCGGCCTTTGCCGGTAATTATCTGTTCTATCTGCTCGTTTGACATTCCGGGCCCGGTATCACGGATCAGCAGGCTTGCCTGGTTGGCTGCTTTCTTATAGGAAATGGATATCACTCCATTTGTTTCTGTGTATTTTATAGCATTATCAACTAAGTTTCGACAAATAATATCTAAAATTCCGGGGTCATAGTTTAATAAAGCATCGTCTGGTAACTCCAGGATCAAATTGATATTTTGGGTACTAAGCCGCTCTTTATAATAACCCAGATACTTTTTGAAGAAACTCTTCAAATTAATGTGTTCTCTCTTCTCTACAAACCGGCCGCGTTCATCGCCGTTGTGTATTAAAACCGAATTCAGGATATCAAATATGTAATCGATCTGATTGTTCATCCTGAAAAACAGCTCCTCTATGTCACCGTCAGACAGGTTAAGATGCTCGTAACCATCAACCATTTGTTTGATACTGGTTAGCGGGCTACGCACATCATGAGCCATGATAGCTAAAAGATTATCTTTTTGCCTTGCCTTGTCTGTAACTTCGTCATGCTGTTGTTTTAACTCATCAACGTTTAAAAAGGTAATGGCATAGTTGGTGCCAATTCTGTGCCTGTAAATATCAAACCATTGGTATCTGCCATCTATACAACATATCCTGGTAATTATATTTATAGCGATATCGCCATTTTTTAACCCGTTTATTGAGGCCTCTTCCCAACGGTCAATAATATTTTTGCGATACCTGGTATCAGGATATGCTTTTTCAAACCAGCTGTCCTCGTTTGTAAGGTTTGTTAGGTGATACCCAATTTGTTCTTGAAAGGCGCAGTTAACATATAAGGGAGTGCCGACGTTGTTGGTCAACATCATCGGTGTAATCATTGAATCTAAAGTGTTTATTAAATCATCGGTTTCAGTATGGTATCTCATGTTATCTATTCTGTGGGGTAAATGATAGATCGAGTAGCATTAGCTCTATCGCTGTTAACGTAGTATGGTATTAACTTGAAGCTCTTCATATAACTCAATAACCTTGCGTTGTAAAATTGTAATCTCAGTTTCGCGCATACACAGCCTCTCTTTAAGATTAACTAATTGCGAGGCATCGTTTAGTACATTGTTTGGGCCATCGCGCTCTGTTCTTAAAAGTTCAACCATAGGTAACTCAAAAATTACGGCTATTTGTTTGATGCTGGATAGCGTAACATTGGTTATCCCGGACTCGATTTTAGAAATTGACGGAGCCGAAACCCCCAGGCGATAGGCAAGGTATTCCTGGCTCCATTTTCGCTCATTACGCAAATCTTTAAGTTTTTTGCAAAATGAGTTTTGCATTGTTTTTTGTCGTTCACTCATCATATCACAAAGAACATACTTAACCTGCAGGTAAAAGAAAATACAGCTACGCATATCTACACTTGGATTGTAAGTTGTTGTATTTCAAATGATAAGATGTTTTTTAGGTGTGTATTTGATGGCAGGACAAATTTTTAACTACCCCTGGTTTTTATTAATTTATATTAAATGTGTAGATGTGAGTAGTATTTTATGCGTAGATTTCAGTAGAAGTTGCTGTTTTTTGTACAAAAATATTATTGACGTAGAGATATAATGTGAGCCGATGAATGTAACGTACACCAAAAAATTAGGCAGGAAAATTTTATTAGTGTTCCTGATATTTACAATTATTTTTTCTTTAACAGCCCTTGTTGTTCAAAAAAACATCAGTAAAAAATTAAGCAATGTTTCTAACCTGGCATCTAATGTACAGCGTGCCCAGTCAAAGCCAGAACAAGCTTTATTGTTGCTTCACCAGGCCGAAGACGATTTTCAGGAAGCGTTGCTGAATACGGATAACCAAAAAATCACTTCTTATAAAACAAAACTGTCTAAAGCATTTAATGAAATAGATACCTTACTGAACGAAAAGCAAGACACCTCAGGATTAACATCTGATCAGAACAACGAGGTAAAAACATGGTATAAAAGGAAGGTAGAATTGTCTGACAAATTATACTCATTAAGGCATAGTTTTGATTCGCTGCTTAATGTTTATACAGATCTGCATGAACAAACCGGCCAGGCAGCACAAGACCTTAATATTCCGCTTAATTTAAAGCAAAAAAAGGCTGAAAATGTGAGTGTTGACACCATTCAGAAAGTGATAGCGTCTAAAAAAACAGGCTTTTTTAAAAGGATAAAAGACGCTATAGCCAACAAAAACAGCAATAATTATGCTGTCGAGATTAATCGACATCAAAATACGGCTGTAATTGATACTAAAACAAAAAAGGTATTAACTGATAGCAGGAATACATATGCTAAAAAGTTAAGAAACCTTCAACAGCAAAACACTAAATTACTGGTGATGCAGCGCGAGTTAAACCGGCTTAACTCTTATATAAGCAATGAGCTGGAAAGCATTATTAGCCGGGTTAAGGATATTAATTATACCATGGCATTAGGATTTAAGGAGATGGCTATTAAAAACTTCCAGGAGACAACCCTTATCCTGAACAGGTTTTATATGGCTGCTCTTATATTGCTGTTAGCGTTTGCCATATCGTTGATCATTTTTATAGACCAGATCAATAAAGCAGAGGTGCAGTTAAGAAGAGAAAGCGAATTGTCTGTGCATACCGCGCAGCAAAAAATTGATGAACTGCTAAAGAAAATAATGCGCGACGAGGATAAACACTCGCCCGCAAAAATTGACGAGCTGAAAGAAATTGTCGGGTTGGCTATTGATAATAACCCTGCATTTTTAACTAAGTTTAATGAGTTTGATACAGAATTCAGTCAAAAATTATTAGCTATTGCGCCTAACCTGGTAGCCAGCGAAATAGAATTTTGCGCCCTGTTGAGGCTTAATTTTGATACCAAAGAAATAGCCCGCTATACCAGATCATCGGTACGCGCGGCCGAAGGTAAAAAGTACCGGATCCGTAAAAAGCTGGGTATCCCGTCTGATCATGATATCAATATCTGGATGACCCGTATTTAATGCCTAAGCTTTAACCGAGGTAATCAGCTTAATAGTTCCGTTTAACTTAACTTTTACCTTTTTAGCCTGCGGCGATGTTATTTTGCAGGCGGTTATCTTGCCGTCTTTCCATTGCATATCAACTGTGAAATTGCCACGGGCTTTTAGGCCCTTAACGCTACCCGATGCTTTCCAGCTATCCGGAATAGCTGGAAGCAGGTTAATGTATCCCTCATGACTCTGTATCAGCATTTCTGAAATACCAGCCTCGGCTCCAAAATTGCCATCGATCTGGAATGGTGGGCCGGCAGATAGCAGGTTGGGATAAATACCCCCGCCGGCCGTGTAGTTGATACCTGTAGCTGTTACCGGCTTCATCATTTCGTGAAACAGTTTAAAGGCTCGGTTACCATCATGCAGCCTGGCCCAAAATAATAGCTTGTAGGCGATAGACCAGCTTGGCCCATCATCGCCACGCACATTCAACGTTTTCTTTGCCGCTGCTGCCAGCTCAGGTGTGCCATCGACAGTAATTTCTGATGCCGGATAGATGCCATACAAATGCGAAACATGACGGTGTGTTGGTTCTGTTTCTTTATAATCTTCCAGCCACTCTTGTATGCGGCCATCTTTGCTGATAATGCCTGCCGGTGGGATCTCTTTTAATCTTTTCTTTAGCTGATCGCGAAATGAGGCATCAATACCCAAAGTTTCTGAAGCGTTAATAACGTTAGCGAACAGCTCGCGCATGATCTGGTTATCAATGGTAGCACCAATGCAAATGCTGGCATGGCGGCCGCTGCCGTCGGGCATTACAAAACTATTTTCTGGTGATGAAGAAGGGGCCGTAACCATATAACCACTCTTAGGGTCCTTTATCAATATGCTGTTATAAAACGCTGCCGATCCTTTCAATATCGGGTAGATGCTTTTTAGATAGGCCTTGTCGTTTGTAAAAGCGTAATGATCCCAAAGGTTGCTGCAAAGCCAACCAGATCCGGCTTTGGTTATGCCCCATGAGGCACTTTCGCCGGGTTCAGTAAATCCCCATATATTAGTGATGACGTGGGCTACCCACCCATCGGCATTATAATAAGCTTTAGCGGTACGCTCGCCATTTTTTACCATGTCGCGCACCAACTCAACCAATGGTAAATTCAATTCTGATAAATTAGATACCTCTACCGGGAAATGGTTCATCTGCACATTAACATCAAGGTGGTAATCACCGTTCCATGGCGTATGGATCTGGTTGGCCCATAAACCTTGCAAGTTTGGTGGTAACAAGCCCACACGCGTACTGCAAATACTTAGATAGCGGCCAAATTGATAAAAGAGAACAGGTAGCAGCTTATCATTATCAGGGTTGTTATGAAAGCTGATCAATCGCTGATCGGTAGTTTCATTATCATCGGCCTTCCCTAAGTTTATGGTAACCCGGTCAAACAGTTTTTTGAATTTGGCAGTGTGCTCCTGCTTTAATAGGGCATAAGGCTTTTGTATGGCAGTTGTTAAGTTTTGCGCCATTGTTGTTATAAAAGCCGGGTTTCTGAAATCGGTAGTAGCAGATACATAAATGATAACCTCAGTAGCGTTTTTAATGTTTAGGCTATTGCTGTTTGCTGTTAATGTACCGCCTGTTAGTTTGGCTTTAACATTAGCTACGTATTGCATCCCTTTGCCATCTGTGCCGTTATCTAAACGTCCGGCCATTTGTAGGGTGTTACCGATAGTGGTGGTGGTTGACCGCTCCTGGCGGTTAAGGCCGATGGTAAAATTTAATTTGCCGGGCTTATCTGCCGTTAACCTAATAACTGCTACATCGTTACTAAAACTGGTGAAATACTCGCGCTTATAAGTAACGCCATCTATTTGATAAGTACTGCTGGCTATAGCATTATCTAACGATAATTCTCTTTTATAATTAGTGAATTTTGAAGCATCGGCATTGCCATAGTCAAATTTTAAGTCAAGATCGCCTAAAGTTTGGAAACAACCCCATTGCTTACCACCTGATCCCGGTCCTGTGCAAACAAAATCTTTATCAATCAGGTTTTGTGCCTCTACATTTTTTCCGGCCAGCAATAACTCGCGTATCTCAGGTAGTTTTTTATAGGCGTTATAGTTATTAGCATCCTGCGGCGAGCCCGACCAGAGCGTAATATCATTCAGCACAATTTTTTCGTCAGTTATAGCACTGTTGGGCATCATGCCTAAACGGCCATTGCCTAAAGGCAGGGTTTGTTCCCAATTGACTGCCGGTTTATCATAGTGCAGCCGTAGGGGCTGTTTTTGCGCCGATACTATCGGCGATAGGAATATAAAAAATACCAGGGTAGGCGCTAAGGCTTTAAATTTCATTAGACGGAACTTTAATTGATAACGAAAGAAAAATGTCGGTTTATATTATCTTACAATCTTATTGCAAAACTATGGTTCTAAAAATAGACAAAAACAGGTTAAAGATGGACAATACTATCTAATAACTTAACTTTCCTTACAGGCCGCTTACAAAAGCTTGTGCCTATTTTTATAATTTAGCAGCCTATGAAAACGAGTGATCTGTCTAAATACGAAAAACTGGTGCAACGTGGTATCGGTTATAAAGCTTTCCTGTACGATTGCGATGGCACCCTGGCCGACAACATGCCAGCTCACGCGCTTACTTATATCAAGGTGGCTGCAGATAGAGGGGTAACCATTACCGGCGATATTATAGATGAACTTGCCGGCTGGCCGGTACCTGCCGTTGTGGTCGAGATAAATAAACGCTACCATTCAAATTTAGATCCCGAGGAATTTGCCGAGGTAAGGCAACAACTCTATCACGACGAATACATTGACCGTATAACACCGGTTGAGCATGTGGTTGATCATTTAAAGGCCCATTACGGAAAAGTGAGGATAGCTGTTGTTTCGGGCGGATCGCGTGAGGCTGTCGAAAAAACATTAAAAGTGTTGGGTATTTATAACCTGGTTGAAACAATGGTTTGTGCAGGCGAGACACCGTACGGAAAACCTTTTCCTGATCCGTTTTTAGCCGCTGCCGAAAAATTAGGTGTTGACCCAAAAGATTGCCTGGTGTTTGAAGATGGTGACCCGGGTGTGCAATCGGCCATTACAGCCGGTATGGATTGGGTAAGGATAGATCAGTTGGATTAAAAATTATCCATCAAAAAGTGATCCTCGGTATTACAATATATGGACGAGTAAATATTCAGGCCCTTATTATTGGTTTGCAACCGGCGTTTCATGTGTACAACAGGGTGTGTTGTCTTAATGTTAAGTAAGCTGCTGATGTTTTTGTCGGCATGTATGGCCCATATTTTTTGCTCGCCTTCTGTTACCTCTATTTTATAATGTTCTTTTAAGATATTAAATAACGAACGGTTATCTAAACTCCTTGACGAAAAACGCGGCAGCGCGATATTAGTTATATGGGTTTCCTCATATAAAACAGGGATATTATTGATATACCGTAAGCGCGAAAAAAATATGCAACCGGCTTCGGCTTCGGCCTCGTCAAGCGGGTAATAAAAGCCTGCGGGCCATTTTTGTTTAACGGGTTTATGCAGTATGGTGGTAAGTAGTTTTTGCGAGCCAACGCCTACGGTTACACCGCTTACTGACAATATACCCAAGCCGGTTTTAGGTTCAGAAACAATGCTGCCTTTACCGTGCTTACGTACAATATAACCCATATTGGCTAATGACGAAAGTGCCTGTCTTATAGTAACCCGCGTAGTATCGTAGGATCTGCAAAGATCGTTTTCAGAAGGTAGCAGGTCGCCTTTTTTATACTCGCCCTTTTCAATCAAAGATTTAAGGTCTTCGATAACTTTCTTATATAAATGGATTACTTCTTTCTTACTCATAGGTTTAGGCAAAGCTAAATACAAATGTAATTAAATGTTCTGTTTAAAAAAACGGATAAAGCTGAGTGTTGTAAGCCTTTTGATATTTTACTTGTATATACAAGATAACTTTTCTATGTTTGGTTGTCATTAACCCGAATTAGCTCCATAAATAAATCATATTCATGCGGAAATTGTTTGCTGTAATTATATTTTGTTGTGCCGGCAACTTATTATACGCTCAAACCGGGAGCTTGTTGCAGTATGTTGACCCCTATGTTGGTACTGCGCCCAGCACCACACTATCCGCAACCAAACACGGTGGTGGTACAGAACAACGGGCCAATACCATACCGGCAGTGGGTACGCCATTTGGTATGACCCAATGGACCGCACAAACACAGCGCCTTGAAACCAAATGTGTACCTCCTTATATCTTTCAGGATGCAACCATAAGCGGTTTTAGAGGGACGCACTGGTTAAGCGGCTCATGCGTGCCTGATTACGGCAGCTTTACCATTATGCCGGTGGTGGGTAAGTTGGTAACCTCAAAGGCAGGAGCTTCGGCCACTTTTTTACATACGGACGAAGTTACCCGGCCTGATTATTACCGGGTTAAATTCTCAAACAATCAATTAATAACAGAGATAACGGCTACCCCACGTTGTGCAATTATGCAGTTTACGATGAACAAGGACGATAGCCTTTATTTATTGGCAATGCCTAATAGTGATAAAGGTAAAGGGCATGTTTATGTAGATCGTGCAGCAAACGAGATTTCTGGATATAACCCGGCTTATCGCATTTATGTGGGTACGGGTAAGCCTGCCTGTTTTAGCGGTTATTTTGTAATTAAGGTTGAACGGCAGGCAGCTAATGGCGGTGTTTTTGTAGGCGATGATCATTTTTCGACGGATAGCATAGCTAATAAAAAAGACATCGGTGCTTATCTCGGTTATAAGCTGAAACAGAAAGAAACCTTACGCATAAAAATAGGAACATCATTTACCAGTATAGCCCAGGCCCGAAAAAACCTGGAAGCAGAGATACCCGGTTGGGATTTTAACGAAGTACTAACCCGTGCTACCGACACCTGGGAAAAGACATTAAGCAAAATTGAGATCACCGACGATAACGTAAAGAACAAACACATTTTTTATACCGCCATGTATCATGCTATGCTTGATCCGCGATTATATAATGATGTCGATGGAACCTATCCGCAGTTTGCTCATCAGTATAAGAACGCCCAATTAACAGGCGGAGCCAACTATTATGATGACCTGTCCATGTGGGATATTTATAGGGCAGAGCTGCCGTTATTAGAGATCTTACAGCCTAAATTGGTCAACAATATTGTGCGGTCTTTTATCTTAAAAGGACAACAGGGCGGCTGGATGCCCATATTCCCGGTATGGAACAGTTATACCAGCGCCATGATCGGCGATCATGGCGCGCCATTCATCGCATCGGCCTATTTAAAAGGTATAGCAGATTATGATATTAAAGAGGCCTATCGTTTATTGCGGCAGAATGCTTTTGATACACCATCACTTACTGATTATGAGGATGGCAAAGGCCGGCGCGGCTTAGATTCGTATTTAAAATATGGATACATCCCACTGGAAGACCCTGTAAAAGATGCCCCGCATAGAAATGAGCAGGTATCGCGCACATTGGAGTATGCTTATGATGATTACGCGCTGGCCATGATGGCAAAGGCATTAGGTCGTCAAGCTGACTATAAACAATTGCTAACGCAATCAAAGAATTACAAAAATGTAATTGACCCCGCTACCGGCCTTGCACGTGGCAGGCATGCTGACGGAAGCTGGATAACACCTTTTGATCCCGATAAGAAAGTTTCTTATATCACCGAAGGTACACCAAGGCAATACACCTTCTATGTTCCGCAGGATGTTGCAGGGTTAACCAAGCTTATGGGGGGCAAAAACAAATTAGAAAACGCGCTGGACAGCATCTTTATTAAAGATGAGTACTGGCATGGTAATGAGCCCGGCCATCAAACACCTTATATGTACAATTTTACCAACGCGCCGTGGAAGACCCAGCAGATAGTAGACAAGATCCGTAAGGAAGAATATACCGATGGCCCCGGCGGTTTAAGCGGTAATGATGATGCGGGCCAGATGAGCGCGTGGTATGTATTCGCGGCATTAGGTTTTTATCCAGTGGATCCGGTTTCAGACCATTACCAGTTAGGTACACCGCTATTTAAGCAAGCTGTTATCCATATGGAAAACGGACACAAATTTGTTATCAATGCTATAAAAAGCAACCCGTCGGCCATTTATATTAAATCTATTAAGCTAAATGGTGTAGCTTATAAACAAAACACGGTCTCCTATAAAGACATTGCGAAGGGCGGGGTAATGGATATAAAATTAAGTGATAGCCACTAAAAAACATCGTACGCCTTGTGTACACAGCCTATAATAACATATATTTAAAAAATGAAGTCATACAGATTAAACAGACTATTTAACGGAACATCAGGCAATTGTTTTGATGTAGCTATTGATCATGGATTCTTTAATGAATACCACTTTTTAAGCGGAATAGAAAACATAAAAAAAGCGGTGGATGTATTGGTAGATGCCGCCCCTGACGCTATTCAGTTAACTGTTGGGCAGGCTCAGTATCTGCAATCCATCCCCGGTCGCTATAAACCATCGTTGGTATTAAGAACTGATGTTGCCAATGTATATGGTAAAGACTTGCCACGCGCTTTATTTAGTCGCATGATAGAGAACCCGGTAGAGCAGGCTTTAAGGTTAGATGCCACTTGTGTGGTAGTAAATCTATTCAGTATACCGGGCGAGCCCGAAGTTGCAGACCAATGTATCCAGAATATCCTTAAAATAAAACCGGTTTGCGAGCAATACGCCATGCCTTTAATGATAGAGCCCTTAGTTTTTCGTCCCAATACAGAAGCGGGTGGTTATATGGTAAACGGCGATCCTGAAAAGATCATCCCGTTGGTTAGACAAGGTGTTGAGTTGGGCGCGGACATTATTAAAGCTGACCCCACTGATGATGTTAACCAATATCACCGCATAGTAGAGATTGCAGGTAATATCGCGGTATTAGTACGAGGTGGGGGCAAAGCCAGCGATCAGGAAATTATGGATCGTACATACGGCCTCATGCAACAAGGTGTAAAGGGGATAGTTTACGGCCGCAATGTGATTCAGCACGCTAACCCCGCAGGCATGACTAAGGCGTTAATGGCATTAGTGCACGAAGGCGCACGCCCTGCAGATGTAATGCACTTTTTAAAAAGTTAATCAGAATTTAGCGCATAGAATTGATGAAAACGATCAATATTGGAATTATTGGCGGGGGATTAATGGGTAAAGAAGCAGCCAGCGCGTTTGGCCGTTGGTTTGCCCTGAACGATTTCCCGGCACGGGTAGAATTAACAGCGGTTTGCGATCTGAACGAGCAGGTATTGGCCTGGTATAAAAACGTTCCTACTGTAAACCTGCTGACCACCAATTATAAAGAATTACTGGGGCGCGAGGATATTGACGTGGTGTACGTAGCGGTACCGCATAATCTGCATAAGGACCTTTATTTGGAAGTATTGGAAGCCGGGAAAGATCTGCTTGCCGAGAAACCTTTTGGTATTGACCTGGATGCCGCTTTGGCTATCCGTGAAAAAGCGGAGACTTTGGGCCGTTTTGTACGTTGTAGTTCTGAAATGCCATTTTTACCCGGCCCGCAGCGGGTTATTGAAGAAGTGAGATCAGGCAGACTGGGTGAGATCATAGAGGTTAAGGCCGGTTTTTTGCACTCAAGCGATATCGACCCAACAAAACCGATCAACTGGAAAAGACAAGTTAAATTTTGTGGCGAGATAGGTGTAATGGGCGATCTGGGCATGCACGTATTACACGTGCCGTTAAGATTGGGCTGGAAGCCGGAATTGGTATACGCTAATCTACAAAAAATAGTAACCGAGCGCCCTGACGGTAAAGGTGGCATGGCCGTATGTGATACCTGGAACAATGCCACTTTAAACACACAAGTTACTATTGATGATAAACAGGTGCCTATGCTGTTAGAGATGAAACGTATAGCCCCCGGCGAAACCAATACCTGGTACATTGAAATATTGGGTACCAAAGGCGGGGTAAAATATAGTACCAAAGATACCAAAGCGTTATGGACGTTTAGGATAGACGGCGATCAATACTGGCAACGAACCGACCTCGGTTTTAAAGGTATACCGTTCCCCGTTATAACAGGGGGTATTTTTGAACCGGGTTTTGCCGATTGCTTTATGCAAATGCTGGCCGGTTATGTGGCCGAACGTGAAGGCTTTTTGAATAACAGGTTTGGTTGTGTTACCCCTGATGAGGCGGTTGACAGTCATTATGTTTTTGAGGCAGCATTAAGATCATTTGCTAATAGTTCAGTAGAAAAAGTAAATTACCAACAACAACCTGTATGAAAAGATCAGAGATCAATAACGCTATCCTAAGGTCGGGGCTCTTTTTTATTAATAACGGTTGGGCCATGCCCCCGAAGCCCAAATGGGATGTGACAGATTTTGGCCTGGGTGATTTTTCGAAATTCGGGCTGATATTGATCAACCTTGCCGAAGAGGTTGAGTACTGCGAAAAGTTGATGTATGCCGCAAAAGGGCAGACGACGCCATCGCATACGCATAAAAAAAAGAAGGAAGATATTATTTGCCGTACCGGGGAACTGGTGGTACAACTCTGGAAAACCAATCCGGTACTTGGTGAAGATGAAGAAACTTTTGAAATGAAGGTGAATGGTGTTTTTAAAACCATTACATCGGGCGATAGGCTAAACCTTAAAGCCGGCGAGCGGATAACTATTGAACCGGGGATCTGGCACGAGTTTTATCCGGCATCTGACGAGTGTATCATCGGCGAGGTGTCAACAGCCAATGATGATCTGAATGATAACTTTTTCTCGAACCCAAACATTGGCCGCTATGCCGAAATTGACGAGGATGAATCTCCGTTCGTAAAACTGTTAAGCGACAAATAAGCTATATGAAAAACGGTATTTTAGTTGGTGGCAACTGGATAGTGGACTATGTAAAAATCATAGACGTTTTTCCGGAAGAAGAAAAGCTGGTAAACATTTTATCTGAGAGTAATTGTAATGGTGGCTCGGCTTATAATGTAATTATGGACCTGGTAAAGCTTCAAGCCAATTTCCCGTTAAGCGGGGTTGGTTTAGTTGGCGATGATGACCGTGGGAACCAGATCATCAATTATTGCAAAAGCCTGGGCATAAACACTACCCAGATCCGTAAAACTAAAAAAGCGTATACCTCCTACACCGATGTAATGAGTGTTAAAGGCACAGGCAAACGCACCTTTTTTCACCAGAGGGGGGCCAATGCCTTGCTGGATATTTCCGATTTTGATTTCTCTGTTTCTCAAGATAAGATCTTTCACCTGGGCTATTTATTATTACTTGATCGTTTGGATATTATTGAAACCGATGGCACCACACGAGCGTCAAAGGTTTTGAAAAATGCAAAGCAACATGGGCTGATCACATCGGTGGATATTGTAAGTGAGCGGTCAGACCGGTTTAAGGATGTGATCCCGTCATCATTACCCTATATCGACTACCTATTTGTTAATGAATATGAAGCTGGTATGATAACCGGGATAAAAACCATAGGTGAAAGCGGAAGTGTCATTTTGAAAGGCTGTTATGATGCCGCTTTAAAGCTATTGGCCATGGGCGTTAATAAATGGGTTATTCTTCATTTTCCGGAAGGGGTAATAGCCATCAGCAGATCGGGCGAGTCACATTATCAGCCCAGCATACAAATACCTGCCGATAAAGTTGCCGGTGCATCCGGCGCAGGTGATGCTTTTGCTGCAGGGGTATTGATAGGCGTACATAATAACCAGGATATGAAAGATTGCCTTGAACTGGGTGTAGGTGCGGCGGCATCAAGTTTATTTGAATCAACATCGTCTGATGGTGTGCTTCCTTCAAATGAATGCCTTAAATTAGCAACGCTTTTTGGCTACCGCGAAGCGATCTGATAACCTATTTTATATAAGTGGATTCAAAAATTGGTAAATTGTTGGAGGCAATACTGCCTGCCGAAAGAATAAAGACAGAGCTGATAGATCTGGTCGCTTCGGCTTCTGATGCGGGATTTTATTACCTGCGCCCACAGGCTGTCGTACTGCCCAAATCAGAACAGGAAATAATTAGTCTATTTGACTTTTCTAAGCAGCATCGTATTCCCTTGGTGTTTCGTACAGCCGGCACCAGTTTATCAGGACAATCGGTAACAGACGGCATTTTGGTCGACCTGAGCCAGCACTGGAACAACATCACCATAGAAAATAACGGAGAAACGGTAAGGGTAAAACCCGGTGCAATTGGCGCTAATGTAAATACGTATCTCAAAAAACATCAAAAGAAAATAGGGCCGGATCCGGCAAGCATAAACGCGGCCATGATGGGTGGTATTATCAGCAATAATGCCAGTGGGATGTGTTGTGGTGTAAGTAAAAACTCTTATCACACGGTAAAGTATATTCGATTTATACTACCCGGTGGCAAAACATATACCACAGAATCAGCTACCGATTATACAAGGTTTAAACAGGAATGCGCTGAATTATATGCTAAACTGACCGAACTGCGCGAGCAGGTTTTAAACAATCCCGAGGTTTACGATAAGATCAGGAAAAAATACCGAACCAAGAACACGGTGGGCTATTCTGTAAATGCTTTTATTGATTTTGCCGAGCCGATGGATATTCTTGCGCACCTGTTAATAGGTGCCGAGGGTACGTTGGGCTTCATAGCCGAAGCGGTGTTGGAAACGGTAGAGGACTACCCCGAAAAGCTGACAGCCATGCTGTATTTCACGAATATTTATTCGGCTTGTAAAGCTATTGTTCCGTTAACAAATTCGGGTGCGGCGGCAGTCGAGTTGATGGACAGAGCTTCACTGCGGTCCATAGAAAACATTGCCGGGATGCCGGCAATTATTAAAACCCTGTCGGAAAATGCAGCAGCCTTATTGGTAGAATATCAGGGAAACACGCAAGATGAATTAAAGCAGCAAATGGATAGTTTTTTATCCTTTGCCAAAAAGCTGTCCTTACTACAGGAAGCTGAATTTACCGCCAAACCTGCCGAGCAGGCTTTATTCTGGAAAGTGCGTAAAGGGATGTTCCCGGCGGTAGGCGCGGTTAGGGCCAGCGGCACTTCTGTTATTTTAGAGGATATCGCGTTCCCTGTTGATCGTTTAGGTGATGCTATTTCTGACCTGCAACAACTGTTTAAAAAACACGGGTACACGCGCGCTATTATTTTTGGCCATGCTAAGGATGGTAATATCCACTTTGTGGTTACCCAGGCGTTTGATACACCTGCCGAAGTGGAACGCTATCGCGTCTTTTTGGAAGATGTGGTTAACCTCGTTGTAAAAAAATATGATGGCGCTTTAAAGGCCGAGCACGGTACCGGCCGTAACATGGCCCCGTTTGTGGAAACAGAGTGGGGCGGCGAGATCTATCGCATCATGAAAACGGTTAAAGAAACCGTTGATCCCGAGAATTTGCTTAACCCCGGTGTAATTATTAATGCCGATAAACAGGCCCACATTAAAAACCTGAAAGAACTGCCGCAGGTTGAAGAAGAGGTAGATCGTTGTATTGAATGCGGCTTCTGTGAACATAAATGCCCGAGCCGTGATATTACGCTTACCCCGCGCAAACGTATAGTAGTGCGTCGCGAATTGCTGAAACTTAAAAACAACGGCAATACCGCGCAACATAAAGAACTACTGCACCAATACCAATACGAAGGTTTGGATACCTGCGCGGTTGATGGCCTATGTGCCACCGCCTGCCCCGTTGATATCAATACCGGCGACCTGGTAAAACGCCTACGTCGTGAAAACCATTCGGCTACTGCTAATAAAGTGGCTCTGATTACCGCTAAACATTTTAAGGGTGTTTACCACACGGTAAAATTTGCTTTGGCAACCGGTCTTTGGGTAAATAAAGTAGCCGGGCAACAAAGTATGATAAATCTTACTAAAACGTTGCGCAAGGTAGTGCCGTCTTTCCCATTATGGTCAAACCAACTGGCATTGGCAAAACCGGTACCAGGTAATTTGTATAACGAGGGCTATACACGGTCGGTAGTGTACTTTCCGGCTTGTATCTCCCGTGCTATGGGCGACCCGGGCAAAGGACAAAAAGGCGTAATGCAAACCTTTATGGATGTATCGGCCAAGGCGGGTATCAATGTAATCATCCCTGCTAATATTGAACAAAATTGCTGCGGACAGATCTACTCATCCAAAGGATTTAAAGACGCTTATACTTATACAGTTAACGAGACAATAACCAAACTCTGGAACGTTACAGATCAAGGAAAACTGCCTGTAGTACTGGATATCAGCTCATGTACCCAAACGCTTATGCATTGCCGCGCAGTGTTAACTGATGTAAATAAAATAAAGTTTGATGGCCTGTTAATTATCGACAGCATTACTTATATCCATGATTATGTGCTGCCGCAAATAACCATTACTAAAAAGAAAAAGCGTATTGCCTTGCACCCGGTATGTTCCTTACAAAAAATGCCGGGGCTGGAAAATCAGTTTTCAAAAATCGCAGCCTGTTTTGCCATTAATGTAAATCAGCCCGTTTTTGCAGGTTGCTGCGGTATGGCAGGCGATAGAGGATTTCTGCACCCGGAATTAACAAGGTCGGCTACCAGGCCCGAGGCAAACGAAATTAAAGCTGATAGCTACGACGGCTATTATTCCTCATCAAAAACCTGCGAAATAGCTTTATCAGAAGCGGTCGAAAAAAATTATCGATCTATTTTAATGTTGGTTGATGAGTGTACTAAATCATTACCTAAAGCAAATTAATAGCCAACTAAGAGTGGCAACTACCCCGATAAGAGGTGTTTTTTGAAGTCTCCCCTACCGGGGGAGATTTAGAGGGGGCTTCATTTAAGGCAATTTAATAGCTAACTAACAGTTATAAGCCATAACCATTATATTTGCTAAGGCATGGCACAAATTTTTTTAGTTGAGGATGAAGTACGCGTAGCCGCTTTGGTGAAAAAGGCGCTCGAAGAGAACGGCCATGCTGTTGATACTGTAGCAGACGGTGCCGAAGCTATAAAAAGATTTTCTGTAAAACCCTATGATCTCATTATCCTGGATGTAATGCTGCCTTTTATTAGCGGCATTGAGGTTTGCCGGCATATCCGCCAAAAAAACAAAAACGTACCCATATTGATGTTGACCGCGCTGGACAGTGTTGACGATAAAGTAAACGGCCTTAATACCGGTGCAGACGATTACCAGGTAAAACCTTTTCATCTGAAAGAACTACAGGCACGGGTAGAGGCATTGCTTCGCCGCAACGCATCCGATAATACACCGGTTATCACTTTAGGCGATATCACCCTGAATACAGCTAATAACGAGGTTGAACGCGAAAGCCGAAAAATAACCCTGACCACCAAAGAATGCGCGCTGCTGGAACTATTAATGCACAATAACGACAAGATCTTATCAAGACAGACCATAGCCGAAAAAGTATGGGGTATATCTTTTGATACCGGTACCAACGTGGTTGATGTGTATGTGAACTACCTGCGCAATAAGATCGAAAAAGGGTTTGATAGCAAATACATCTATACAGTAATAGGCAAAGGCTACGTCTTTAAAACAGAACAGGCATAAAGTGAAAATAAAGAACAGGCTATCGCTTTATTTTACGCTGATCGGCTCGGTAATATTGTTGGCGGTCATGCTGTCGCTGTATATTTCTGTTTATAGTATTGTACATAACGACTTTTATGATCGCTTAAAAGACCGCGCCAATATAGCGGCCCAGCTCTATTTAAAAGCTGATGAGATCACCCCCGATTCATTAAGCCGTGTACGAAGCCGTTTTTTTAAAAGCCTGCATGGCGAGGTAACCAGGATCTATGATGACAAGAACAGCGCGGCATTTATCAGCGACGAACGCCAGTTTTGGGATAAGCGAACCATAGAGGCAGTTAGAAAATATAAGTACATAGAGTACAGCAATAACCAATACCAGATAGTTGGCCTTTATTATAATGACAACCAGGGTAATTTTGTGATCCTGGTATCCGCCATAGACCAAACCGGCAACCGGCAACTCAAATCGATTTTGGAGGCTATGATCATTGTGTTCCTGATAGTGGCCATAACCTTGTTCCTGGTAAGTCGTTGGCTGGCAAAAAATACGCTTTCGCCTATTAAAAATGTAGTGTCGCAAATGCAGCAGATCAAGTCGACCAATCTGCATGTGCGGGTTGATGAGGGCAAGGGTAAAGATGAGATAAGCGAGCTGGCCAATAATTTTAACCGCTTGTTAGAACACCTGGAAAATGCTTTTGAGTTACAGAGAACCTATGTTACCAATGCATCGCACGAGCTGCGCACGCCGGTAACCACCATAATTGGCGAAGTTGAACTGGCTCTTAACAAAGAGCAAAGCCCGGACGAGAACAGGAAGATGCTACAGCTGATATTAGAAGAAAGCGAACGGTTAAGAGATACCATATCAGGCTTAATGGAACTGGCTCAGGTAGATATGGACTATACCATTGCCCAGCAAAGCCCGGTACGCATGGACGAATTGTTATGGCAAGTGCAGGAGTATTGGGCCGGTAGGGTTGGTGCGGGGGCATTACAGGTAAACATTGAGCATATGCCCGAAAATGAAGCTTTGTTAGCTATACCGGCTAATCACCAGCTACTGTTTATCGCCTTAAACAACCTGATAGGTAATGCCTTTAAGTTTTCCAATCAACAACCGGTAAAGTGTAATTTCTATGCTGATGAAACCATGATAAGGATACAGATCATTGATACCGGTATAGGCATACCCAAAGATGATCTGGAAAAAGTCTTTAAATCTTTTTACCGTGGCAATAACTCACACAACTTTGTGGGTAGTGGTATAGGCTTATATGTTACTCAAAAAATAATACAGCTCTTTAAGGGCACTTTGAACATTGAATCTGTTGAAGGTCGGGGAACAAAAATTATTGTAAAGTTTATGTTAGATTAGAAATTCTAATACTATTCTAATTTCCGGCTATTACGCATGGCTTAATTTTGACTGTTTAAATTAAACTATGCGTTTTAAAATAAATATTTTTTTATTCCCCTTATTAATTTTTCTATCAGTTCTTAAAGCAAACGCGCAAACGGATACGCTCCGTTTGAATTTCCAGGATGCCGAGAAACAGTTCCTGGCTAACAACCTGGGATTACTTGCCCAGAAATATAATATAGCATCATCAAAAGCATTGATCGCGCAAGCTAAGTTATGGGACAACCCGGTACTTAGCACAGATCAGAATATTTATGATAGCGGCAGCAAGAAATTCTTCTATCATAATAGCAGTTTAGGCCAGGTGTTTGTTCAGCTTAGCCAGGTATTTACTACCGCGGGCAAGCGTGGCAAACAAGTACAGGTAGCCAAAGACAATGCACAGGTACAGGAGGCTCAGTTTAATGACCTGATGCGTAACCTGCATTACAATTTGCAATTAGATTTTAGCCAGTTGGCTAATTTAATAGAGCAGGATAAGGTATACCAGTTAGAGATCACATCGGCAACAAATTTGGTTAATGGTATCCAGAAATCTTACGATGCCGGTAATACCTCTATGAAGGATCTGATCAGGCTGAAAGCCTTACTGTTTGGTATCCAAAATGACCGGATAGAAAACAGCAAACAGATCAACGACCTGCAAACCGAACTGAAAACCCTGTTGGGCGCAAACGAAACAACGTACATTACCCCTATAATAACAGATCAACAACAAGCCCAATCGATCAAGCTGGATATTCCGGCTTTGATCGAGCAGGCTAAAACCAATCGTGCCGATTACCTGTCAAATCAGTACCAACTGAACGCTGCAACGCACGATCTGGCCTACCAAAAAGCCCTTGCTGCACCGGATATTACCGTAGGCGTTGCTTACGACAAGAACAGCAGTTACGCCCCCAATTACTACGGCCTGCAAATAGGCTTGCCATTGCCATTTTTTAACCGTAACCAGGGTAATATCAAGTCATCTTCGTTTACCTTAAAGAGCCAGGAAACAACGGTAAAGGACAGCGAGGCCCATTTGAAGAATGAAGTCGTATCGGCCGTATGGCAATATCAACTAACCCAGCAATTGTTCTCTACCCAGCAAATAGCATTTAATGAGCAGTACGACCAATTGTTTACCAATATGCTGAAAAGCTTTAAAGAAAGACAAATAGGCTTAATAGAGTTTGTCGACTTCTTTGATACCTACAAAGACACCAAGCTAAAGATCCTGTCACAGAAATATAGCCTTCAAAAAGCCATTGCCGACCTGAATTTTGCTACCGGCATCACTGTAATAAAGCCTTAATACTAACTGTTGATAATAATATATATAATGAAGAAAGAAACGTTTTTGATCGGTATGTCCGGCTTAATGCTTTTAGCCGCATGTAAACAAAAACAGCCGGATACACCGGAGAATAAGCAGGTATGCGTTAGTGATTCCTTACAAAAAATGATAACCATTGATACTGCCAAGACCAGCACCATGAAGGATGAGCTAACCCTTTCGGGCGAAGTATCAAGTGATGATAATAATGTAGTAAAAGTGTTCCCTTTTTCAAGCGGACAAGTTATATCGGTAAAAGTATCCCTGGGAGATAAAGTACAAAAAGGACAAACACTGGCCATAATGCGGAGTGCCGATGTCGCGGGTAACTATACCGACCTATCCTCCACCCAATCAGATGTAGCAGTAGCTAAACGCCAGTTAGACCAGGCAGAATCATTATACAAAAACGGTATTTCGAGCGAACGCGACTTTACCGAAGCCAAAGAAAATTATAACAAAGCCATAGCCGCCAACCGTAAAGTGAAACAGCAGCTATCCATTAATGGCGGTGGTAATACCAGCGATAACGGCACCCTGGTTATTAAAGCACCGCAAAGCGGCTATGTGATCGAAAAGAACATCACGTCGGGCAGCTTTATCCGCCAGGATAACAGCGGCAGTATGTTCACCATATCCAATATGCAGGACGTATGGATCTGGGCCAATGTTTTTGAATCAGACATTAGCAAGGTTAAGGTGGGGTATACGGCTAAAGTTACTACACTGGCTTACCCGGGTAAAGTATTTATGGGTAAGGTGAACGAAGTAAGCTCGGTACTTGATCCGGATAATAAAGTAATGAAGATCAAGATAGCGCTGCCAAATCCCGGCATGTTGCTAAAGCCCGAGATGTTTACTAATGTAACCATCACGAATAATGAAAACACGCAGGCAGTATCTGTACCGGCAAAAGCAGTTGTGTTTGACAGCAGCAAGAACTATGTAGTGATCTATAACAGTAAATGCGACCTGAAAGTGCGCGAAGTAAATGTTATAAAAACGGTGGATGATATATCCTATATAGCGTCAGGCTTACAGCCCGGCGACAGGGTGATCTCCAAGAACCAATTGTTGCTTTATGACGCGCTAATAGGCAATTAAGTAGTGAATGGTGAGTAGGTAGTTGTGAGTATAATATTCACCACTATCCATTCACCTCTCACCATTCCCTACTCACAATAAATACTCAAACTACAATGAATAAATTCATTAAAAATATAATATACTTCTCGCTAAAGCACCGCTATTTTGTGTTTTGTATGACTGCCGTGTTGGTGGTTATAGGCGTTTGGAGTTACAGTAATACCCCTATTGAAACTTTCCCGGATGTAACCAATACGCAGATCATCATCATCGCGCAATGGCCTGGCCGTAGTGCAGAGGAAGTGGAGAAACTGATCACTATCCCGATTGAAACGGTATTAAACTCGGTACAGAAGAAATCGAACCTGCGTACTACGTCAGCTTTCGGGTTATCATACACCCGGATCATTTTTGATGATGATGTGGACGATGCATTTGCACGCCAGCAGGTATTGAGCCGGTTGGCTAATGCTGATCTGCCCGATGGTGTAAAACCTGAAATTGAGCCCCCGTATGGACCTACGGGCGAGATCTATCGGTATACATTAAAGAGCAAAACCAAATCATTACATGAGCTTACCGCAATACAAGATTGGGTATTGGATCGCCAGTTTAAATCTGTACCCGGCGTTGCCGATGTGAACAGCTTTGGCGGTGAAGAAAAAGCCTATGAGGTGAGTGTTAACCCCGCTTTATTGCAAAAGTATGGCTTGACCTCATTAGATGTTTTTAACGCCATCAACCGTAGCAATATTAACGTTGGCGGTGATGTAATCGAGAAAAACGACCAGGCTTATGTAGTGCGTGGCATTGGTTTGATCAACAATATTGATGAGATGAAAAGCATCATCATCAAAAATGTAAACAATGTACCTATCCTGGCTAAAGATGTTGCCGAAGTAAAAGAAGCCGGTTTACCTCGCTTGGGTCAGGTAAGCCGCGATCTGCAAAAAGATGTTATTGAAGGTATTATTGTAATGCGCAAAGGCGAGAACCCGGCCGAGGTATTGGATAGGGTACGTGCCAAAGTAAAAGACCTTAATGATAATATATTACCGAAGGATGTAAAGATAGACACGTTCTATGACCGTACCAACCTTATGGATTATTGCACCGAAACGGTGATCCACAATTTGATGGAGGGTATCGTACTGGTAACGGTAATCGTATTCTTATTCATGGCCGATTGGCGTACCACGCTGATTGTTGCTCTTATTATCCCGATGTCGTTACTGTTTGCCTTTATATGTATGCGTATAAAGGGCATGAGCGCCAACTTACTATCGATGGGGGCGGTTGATTTTGGTATCATCATAGACGGCGCGGTAGTAATGGTCGAGGGCATCTTCGTGGCGCTTGATCACCGGGCCAAAGAGGTTGGGATGGAGAAATTTAATAAACTGGCTAAACTGGGCCTGTTTAAAAATGTGGGTGCCGAAATGGGCAAGGCTATCTTCTTCTCCAAACTGATCATTATTACCTGTTTGATCCCAATTTTTGCGTTTCAGAAGGTTGAGGGTAAAATGTTCTCGCCATTGGCCTATACGTTGGGCTTTGCCTTGTTAGGCGCGTTAATATTTACGCTGACGTTAGTGCCGGCTTTATCAAGCATCCTGTTAAATAAAAACGTTAAAGAAAAACATAATGTGGTGGTATTGTTCTTCGAGAATGGTATCCGCAAGCTGTTTGGTTATACCTATAAACATCCTAAGAAAAGCGTATTGGTAGCTGTTGCATTTATGGCGGTAACTTTCTTTTCGGCTAAGTTTTTAGGGACCGAGTTTTTACCTGACCTGAACGAAGGCGCGCTATGGGTAGAGGCCGAGTTACCGATGAGCGTGTCATTGCCTGAAGCCGAAAGCATCAATCAGAAAATGATGCAGATCCTGGCAAAGTTCCCCGAGGTTAAGCAAACACTGGCACAAGTAGGCCGTACTAATGACGGTACCGACCCTAAGGGTTTCTTTGATGTGCAGATCCAGGTCGACCTGAAAAATAAAAAGGAATGGCCTGCAGGGGTTACATCTGATGGGTTGATCGACCAGATGGATGCCCAGTTAACCAAGATACCGGGTACAGTATTTAACTACTCGCAGCCTATCCGCGATAACGTGGAAGAAGCCGTTGCAGGGGTTAATGCAGCATTAGCGGTGAACATATTCGGATCAGACTTTAAAGTGCTTGACGAAAAGGCCGACGAAGTAATGAAAGTGCTGAAAACCGTAAAAGGTATTGATGACCTTGGGGTACTACGTAACCTGGGACAGCCTGAATTCAGGATAGAGTTAGATCAGCGTAAAATGGCGCTGTACGGTGTCTCAACAGCTGATGCGAACGCGGTGATCGAAATGGCCATTGGTGGTAAAGCGGCTACCGAATTGTATGAAGGTGAGCGTCGGTTTGATATAAGGGTGCGTTATCAAAAACAATTCCGCGATACCCAGGATAAGATCGAGAACCTGATGGTGCCTACCATGAATGGTGCTAAGATCGCCATAAAAGAAATTGCCACTATTAAAATATTGACCGGACCTGCTTTTATCTATCGGGATAATAATATGCGGCATATTGCCGTGAAATTCTCGAATCGTGGCCGCGACTTGGGTAGCACCATTGCCGAGGCGCAACAAAAAGTTAATAAACTGGTAAAGTTTGACCAGGGGTATACCACAAGCTGGGTGGGCGAGTTTGAAAACCAGACCCGCGCTTCCAACACATTAGCGCATGTGGTACCAATATGTTTATTGGTTATCTTCCTGATCTTATTTGTAACCTTTGGTAATGTTAAGGATGCTACGCTGGTTATCATGAACGTGCCGTTCGCCTTAATTGGTGGTATCCTTGCACTGCACATTACCGGTATTAATTTTAGTATATCGGCAGGTATTGGCTTTATAGCCTTGTTTGGGGTTTGTATCCAGAACGGCGTTATCCTGATATCAGTATTCAAGAAAAACCTGGAAGAGCATATGCCGTTAGATACCGCGATACTGGAAGGTGTGATATCGCGTGTGCGCCCGGTGGTTATGACCGCTTTAATGGCAGCTATCGGTTTAATGCCGGCGGCTATATCAACAGGCATTGGTAGCGAAACACAAAAACCATTGGCCATAGTAGTTATTGGTGGATTGGTAACATCTACCATATTGACACTGTTGATCTTGCCGGTTATTTACGCCCTGGTTCACCGTCTGATACATAAACGCGAAAACAGAAAATTATTAAAGAAAATTGGCGCTGTTAATTCCTGATAGCCCGAAAGATTAGTACCCCTGTTAACAATGGTCCCTTATCGAAAGATTTGGGGCCATTTGTGTTTAATAGGTTGTTGCTGAGGTATGTTCTTGTATAAAAGTTACATAATGTATGTCGGCATTTATTTATTATTGTAGTGACCAATTATTAACGTTCCGATCATGAAAAAACAGTGTGCTGTTTGATGCGTGAATGCTTTAGGAACGGAGCTATCAAAAGATAGCAACTGCTTAAATAAACAGCTATATGAAAAATATAAAAATTAGGTATTGCTTATTGTTTATCGGCTTCGTCTTTTCGGCTTTCGTTGTTCAGGCATCTGACATCAAAATTAAGATCACCAAAAACTATTTAAACATCCCGGTAGGTAAACAAGCCCGGATGAAATTGATCAAAATATATTCGGGCAATAAAGAACGGCGCGAGTTCCCGGTCCAGCTTGCCGAACAAAAGGTTGATTATTGGATTTTTATTGACGTAACCGAGTTTAAGGGGCAAATCATTACGCTTACAGGTTATGCCAGCACCGAAGCCTTAAAACGAATTTACCAGGCTGATAAAATTGCAGGAGCGGACAGTTTATATAAGGAATCTAACAGGCCGCAATTTCACTTTACAGTAAAGCGCGGTTGGAGTAATGATATTAACGGGCCTATTTATTATAAAGGTACCTATCACCTGTTTTGGCAGGCATTTCCGTTTGGTAATTCCTGGTATACCGCTTATATGTATTGGGGGCATGCTACCAGTAAAGATATGTTGCACTGGACAGAAACATCGCCGGCCTTGATGCTGGATAGTTTAGGTTCGCCATGGTCAGGCACTGCGGTTATCGACAAAAATAATGATGGTGGCTGGGGAAAAGACGCGATGGTGCTTTACTATACCGCCTTCGATGTAGTATCGGGCGGTAAGCAGGTGCAATGTATAGCTTACAGTACAGATAGCGGTAAAACCTTTAAACGCTATAAAGGTAACCCGGTTATTGACAGTAATGACGAAATGCATAGCAATGATACCCGGGACCCAAAGGTGTTTTATTATGAGCCGGCTAAAACATGGGTAATGGTGCTGTTTGAACGTGACGGTTTGTCTTTCTACAACTCGAAGGATATGAAAAAGTGGGCCAAACAAAGCCATTTTGAAGGCTTGTATGAGTGCCCTGATTTTTTTGAAATGGCTGTCGACGGCAACCCGGCTAACAAGAAATGGGTTTTACATGGCGGTAGTTCAGAATATTTTGTGGGGACGTTTGATGGTAAAACATTTCATGCCGAAACGCCGCGTCAAAATTACGCGCAGGGCGCAAATAATATTTTATATGCTGCCGAGTCGTTCCAGAATATGCCTGGCGACAGGCATGTGCAAATGGCATGGGGGCGTGTTGAACACCCAGGGATGTCGTTTAATCAAATGATGCTTTTCCCGACGGAATTCTCTTTAAATACCACAAAAGATGGTATTAAGCTGTATGCCAACCCGATAAAAGAAATAGAAACATTAAACACCCTGGTCAAAGCATTTGGGAACGCCTCATTAAATGAGGCTAATGTGATATTAAAGGATATAAAACCCGGTCCGTTGCATATAAAAATGGTTACAGAAACTAAAAGCGGACAAAACGTTAGGCTGTTTTACCAGGGAAATGAACTGGTAAATTTCACAGCGAAGGATCTCATTAATGAACACAACAATATTGAAATATTAATAGACAAAACCGTTGCCGAAATTTTTATTAACAACGGCGAACAGTATATTGTAAAAAGATTAGGAGCGCCATTAAACAACACCGGGCTATCTTTTAATAGGGATGATAACACCCACCCGGAAAACCAGGGCCCGTTTCTAAAGAAAATAAGTGTTTATCAAATGAAATCTGTTTGGTGATTTTTATATTTAAAGTAATAAATAGCATCGTATGAAAAAGCTGCAGTTTGGTTTAGCCATAGTTATTATTGGCGTAGTTTCAATAGTGATTATTTCCTGGCGGGGAAATGAGCCTAAGCCTGTTCATAAACAACAGGACAAAAAGCGACCTAATATTATTGTGATCCTATCAGACGATATGGGTTATTCTGACTTGGGTTGTTACGGAGGCGAAGCCGAGACCCCTAATTTAAATATGCTGGCCAAAGAAGGCCTGCGTTATACCCAGTTTTATAATACGGCGAGGTGCTGCCCGTCGCGGGCTTCCTTACTGACAGGGCTTGACCCGCACCAGGCTGGCATGGGCTGGATGACCACCGACGATTTTAAACTACCCGGCTACCGCGGCGATTTGAGCCATAATGCCGTTACCATTGCCGAGGTGTTAAAGTCGGCAGGCTATGAAACGGCCATGACCGGCAAATGGCACTTAAACTTTGAGCCAACCCGAACCAGTACTAAAGAGAACTGGCCGCTGCAACGTGGGTTCGACCATTATTATGGTACCATATTGGGCGCTGCCAATTATTATGATCCGGGGTTCCTGGCACGGGGCAATACGCTGGTAAATACTACTAACGACCCCGAATATCACCCCGAACATTATTATTTTACCGACGCCATATCAGACAATTCGGTTAAGTTTATCAAGGAGCGCGACAAAAGCAAGCCGCTTTTTATGTACGTAGCCTACACTGCCGCGCACTGGCCTATGCAAGCGCCCGAAGCCGCTATTGCCAAATACAAGGGCCGTTTTGATAAAGGCTGGGAAGCACTGCGCGCCGAGCGTTTGGAACGCATGAAAAAGCTGGGCGTGATCAAACAGGACGAAGAACTATCGCCATTTGATGGCAAGCCATGGGCCAACGAGCCGGACAAACCAGCCATGCTGCGTCGTATGGAAACCTACGCCGCTATGATAGATATTATGGATCAGGGGATAGGCCGTATCATTAAACAATTAAAAGCCGATGGGATGTATGATAACACGCTGATCTTCTTTTTACAGGATAACGGCGCCTGCGCCGAAATAATAGGCAACGGCGAAGTAAAACCGATAGCGCCAAACCCAAACCGGGTGCGCAAATTAGGCCCCGATTCGTTGATCTACTCGAACAAACCGGTAACTACCCGCGATGGTAAACTGGTAATGCAGGGTAAAAAGCTAATGGCCGGCCCGGCCGATACCTATGTGTCATACATGCAGGAGTGGGCTAATGTATCAACCACGCCGTTGCGTAAGTTTAAGCATTATGTGCATGAGGGTGGGATCTCAACCCCGCTGATCGTACATTGGCCTGATGGTTTAAAAGCCAAAGGTGAGATCCGTACCCAGGCCGGGCATGAAATGGATATTATGCCAACAATACTGGATATTACTAAAACGCCTTACCCAAAAACCTTTAACCAACATAGCATTACACCCGTAGAAGGGATAAGCCTGGTGCCAAGTTTTGAAAATAAACCATTAACCCGTGAAGCCATTTATTGGGATCATGAAATGAATAAAGCCGTACGCATGGGTAACTGGAAACTGGTTAGTGAAGCCAACCTGAAAGGCAAAACCTACACCTCAGACCCGTGGGAGCTCTACGATATAAGCACCGACCGTAGCGAACTAAACAACGTAGCCGCCCAACACCCAGACATGGTTAAAAAAATGGATGCTATGTGGGAAGCTTACGCCAAGCGTTGTAATGTATTGCCATCGCCGTGGGCGAAGGTGAACTGATGATGTGCGAATGTGCAAATATGCGGATGTGCAGATGATTGATGTTATGTTTGTTTCACGAGTGTGTGACACAGGTGAAACACATGAAACAGTTTTTTGATCTAACTAATTGATAATAAGTTAGCTGCTGAAAAATCATAAAACAAAATGAAACACTTTTCTGGCTTTAAGTGCTTGATAATGAGATATTTATTAAAAATATTAATTGTTTAAACATTGGATTACTATGCCGATAGCCTTTAGACTATCATTTAAAAAACATCGCCAATGTAGTTTTAAACTACAAGCATAAACGTTCGAAGCTTTTTGTAAAATTTTAATATGAGATACAGGAATCACCCCGCCCTTGTTGGTGTTATCACCAACAAGTACCGATATTTTGTAAATTAGCTGTATGGCCGTGTTAATTTTTGACTATCGTACTTAATAGGGGCGTATAGTGATTGCGGATTATTAATACATTATGCTAACTAATACTTGTTGGTGATATCACCAACAAGGGCGCAGTTAAAAAGATGAACGATATGTGGGAGGCCTACGCCAAACGTTGTAATGTATTGCCATCGCCGTGGACTAAGGTGGATTGATAATAATTTTTTTAAAATGAGCCCTCAGGAATTTCAAAAAGTTTGGTTAGGTACTGACGATCCACTTTCACCTATCAGCCAATCACATCTTGATAAATTTAATCTGCAAAAAAGAACTTACGAGTTTCTTAAAATAGCAGGCTTTCCAAAAAATTGTGAGCCTAATTTGGCTTTTGTAGGAGATACCGACGATATTGTTTATGGGATGAATAAACTGACAGAACAATACGACTTTGAAGGAGACAATCCAAATTATGAGAAATACATAGTTATAGGTTCATGCCGCGACGGAGACGCTATCGCAATTGATACAAGCGAGAATGACAAAATTGTAGAGCTTGATCATGAGGGTTTATTTAGTTCATCGTACTTTAATAGTTCAATAGAAACATTGGCTGACTTTTTAATTCTCTATCGAGACTTTGAAACGGATGTAATAGGGATTGAAGACCCACAGGACTCACGTCAATACTATAGTTTCACCGATGAACAACTTGAGAGGCTTAAAAGCAAAATGTTTGCTATTGATAACAAAGCAATAACAGAGGAAGGGTTTTGGAAAAGCCAGTTAGAAATAATGCTTTCTATCAGACAAGAAGAATTTCCTCAATAAATCTACCTCGAACTCTCCACCGTATAAACAAAACTATCAGCCTTATAATAGCCTAAGTTATATTCAATGGGGCGCTCGCCGTGGTCAAAAACAAAACGCTTGCGGAAGAGCACAGGGCTGCCCGTTGCTATTTGCAACTTACCGGCAATGAACTCGCCGGCAGATTTGGCGCTTATTTCTTCTTTTGATAAGGTGGCCACAACAGAGTGTTCGCTTTCCAGCATTTCGTAAAGCGGAGTGGTAAAATCCTCATCGCCGGTCAGGCCTACTCGTGGGTGGAAGTAAGAAACAAAGTATACAAACGGTTCGTCGGGTTTACCGCGAAGCTTTTCCATTTTTAATATTTTGCGGCCGGGTTTGATCTCGAAGAAATCGGCTATTTCATTATCAGGCAATACCCATGAAATGATAGTTTCAAAATTTTTGATCTGGATGCCCCGCAGCTTCATCTCCTGCGAGAAACTTAACCAGTTGTTTGATTTCGAGCTTACCACACCTTTGGCCACTTTGGTGCCGGTGCGTTTTTTGCGTACCAGTAATCCCTCAAAAACCAGCTTGTTAATAGCCTGGCGCAGGGTTGAGCGTGATATCGCCAGTATTTTGGCCAGTTCTATCTCGTTAGGGAAGGTCTTACCATTTTGATATTCATCCTCCGCAATCATTTTACGCAACAGCATTTCGGCCTGCGCGTGTAGTGGGATAGGGCTTTTATGGTCTATGGCGTATCGCATATGGTGTAATAATTTACAATAATAAGTTTTTTAATGCTGTGTTGTATTAGCCCATCCTAAATCCTCCCCGGTAGGGAGGACTTAAAAAACTTTAAAAAAGTCTCCCCTACCGGGGGAGATTATTCGCAAATATTAGTTTTAATGCTGCTCATGAGGGCTATGCCGTTTAGAGGGGGCTTTGATATTCTAAATTAATTGATATGTTTGTATATCATAATTATATAAACCAGTCAATTATTAAATTTCCTGTATAACGACTTATCCATCAAAGAGAAATCAATATAGGAATTTAATATGTACATACATTACAACAAATAAAAATGAATAATTCGAGTGCCCCGTCTAAAGATATTTCCCAACTGCGTAAAACAACGCAATATTTAATGCCCAATAAATTAGACGACTTTAATGATGGCGAAGTATATAACATTTATCCAGTAACCAAACTGGACGACGGCAAGATCTTTAATGGTTATACTTCATTAGCCAAATGGATCATCGCGCAAAAAACGGTAGTGATAGATGGATATGTGGGTGTTTTATGGGATATTACTCAAGATGCGCTGAAAAAAGAGCTGGAATGGGCGGGCTTAAAGGTCAACTTTATTGAAACTGCCAAGTATTTAAAACCCGAGGTTGAAATTGAAAAACTGGTCCATCCTTTTTTAGGTACACCAACCTCGGTATGGGGTACTAAATGTACGCTTGACCTGAAAGATCTGTATGCGATAGATCAGCTAACAACCCAACAACCGGACGATAACTACGACATCAACATTATAATAGGTACCGGTGCTACCCTGGCCAATTGGAACGCTCCCATAATTTATATTGATGTGCCAAAGAATGAGGTACAGTTCAGGATGCGGGCAGGTTCGGTAAATAATCTGGGCAGTTCACGACTGATTGAGCCTGCACAAATGTATAAGCGGTTTTATTTTGTGGATTGGGTGCTATGCAGCGCGCATAAAAAAGCCATTCTGCCTAAAATAGCCATAGTGGCTGACGGGCAATGGGGTACCGATATCAATTGGATGCATCAAACCGACCTGGTAGCCGGGTTGAATAAAATTAGCGAGTCGGTTATCCGTGTGCGTCCATGGTTCGAGCCGGGTGCATGGGGCGGGCAATGGATTAAAGAGCGTATCCCGGGATTGAATAAAGACGCGGTTAACTATGCCTGGTCGTTCGAGCTGATTGTGCCAGAAAACGGGCTGGTCTTTAAAAGCGATGATAACCTGTTAGAGGTATCGTTCGACTTTTTGATGTTTAATAATAACCGGCAGGTTTTAGGTAAACATGCCGCCCGGTTTGGCGACGAGTTCCCTATCCGTTTTGATTTTCTGGATACTTTTGATGGCGGCAACCTCTCTATCCAATGCCATCCACATTTAAAATATATACAGGACAACTTTGGCGAAACCATTACGCAAGACGAGACCTATTATATACTCGATTGTAAGCCTGATGCACAGGTGTACCTGGGTTTCCAGGAAAACATTGAGCCTGCCGGGTTTAAAGAAGCATTGGTAAGCAGCCAGCAAAATAATGTCGCGCTAAATATTACCGACTATGTGCAGTCGCACACCGCTAAGAAACACGACCTGTTTTTGATCCCTAACGGGACGATACATAGCGCCGGAACTAATAATTTGGTGCTGGAGATTAGCGCTACGCCATATATCTTCACCTTTAAAATGTACGATTGGCTGCGTTTAGATCTGGATGGCAAACCACGCCCTATCAACATAGACCATGCTTTTAAAAACCTGGTGTTTGATAGAAAAGGCGATAAGGTACAGCAGGAGCTAATATCCAAACCATCGGTAATTGAAAAAGACGACAACCATGAATTGATCCACTTGCCTACGCACACCGAACATTTTTATGACGTACACCGAATAGATTTTGACGGCAAGGTAACTATCAACACAGAAAACAATTGCCATGTAATGATGCTGGTAGAGGGCGATCAAATCTCATTAGAAACAGATAACGGCACCAGCCATGTATTTGCTTATGCAGAAACATTTGTAGTACCGGCCGCAGCCAAAAGCTATACACTAACCAATTTAGGCACAAGCACAGCAAGAGTTATTAAAGCATTTTTAAAAGACTAAATAAATGACAACAAACACAACAAAACAAAGCAGTACTTACCTGTACCTGGTTTGCCTGGTGGCGGCTCTGGGCGGATTTCTATTTGGATTTGATACCGCCGTTATATCCGGTACGGTAAGCCTGGTGAAGGCTGGTTTTAATTTAGATGTAGTGCAAGAGGGCTGGTTTGTGAGTTGCGCCTTATTGGGTTGCATCATCGGGGTAAGTATCTCCGGTAAGCTGAGCGATAAATATGGGCGAAAGATCATCCTGATCCTGTCGGCCGTATTATTTTTGGCTTCGGCGTTGGGTTGTATGGTATCGGTATCGTTTAGCCAGTTGATCGCCTTTCGTTTAATAGGCGGTTTGGGTATCGGGGTGGCCTCTATGGTATCACCATTATACATATCAGAATTTTCGCCGTCTCGTTATCGGGGTATGATGGTATCACTTTATCAATTAGCGCTGACCATCGGTATTGTGTTGTCTTATTTCTCGAACGCTTACCTGGCCAATCATACCGGCGACGCGTTTAGCAGCGATACGATGCACAAAATATTTTCGGCCGAAGTATGGCGGGCTATGTTGGGCCTGGGTACTATCCCGGCAGGGATCTTCTTACTATCGTTATTGGTAGTGCCCGAGTCGCCTCGTTGGTTATTATTGCAAGGACAGGAGGCTAAAGCGAAAGAGATTTTAATTAAGATAGACGGTGTTGAAGCCGCCAATAAAGAGATCATCGCCTTTAAGGAAACGCAAAGCACAGATGGTGATGGCGACCTGAAAGAGTTATTTAAACCGGTTTACCGCCGGGCATTATGGATAGGCTTATTGCTGCCATTCCTGTCGCAGGTGTGTGGTATCAACGCGGTTATTTACTATGGCCCCAGGATCTTGGAGCAAGCCGGCTTTACGTTGAACAACGCGTTGGGGGGGCAAGTTACCATTGGCCTGGTAAATGTGGTGTTTACCTTCGTAGCCATTTTTACGGTCGACAAATGGGGCCGCCGTCCGTTATTATTTGTGGGGATAGGCGGCGCGGTTATCGCCTTATTAACCATCGGGGTATTGTTTGCCTTGGGTATTACCTCAGGCCCGTGGATCTTGATCTTCATTTTGTTGTTCATCGCCTGTTTCGCGTTCTCATTCGGCCCGGTTTGCTGGGTGGTTATTGGTGAGATTTTTCCCAATGCTATCCGTGGTAAGGCCATGGCCTTAGCTACATTATCCTTATGGATAGCTAACTTTTTAGTAGGGCAATTAACCCCATTAATGTTAGAGGATCTGGGTTCATCGGTAACATTCTGGCTGTTCGCTATCTGCTGCTCGCCTGCATTATGGCTAACCTGGAAACTGATCCCTGAAACAAAAGGCAGATCATTAGAGAACATAGACAACTACTGGAAAGAAAACTATAAAGGCGCTAATTAATTATGAAAACAATTATCAGATCAGGCCTTGCAATGGCGGCTTTATTACTGTCGGCAGGCGGTTTACAGGCCCAGGACCTGTTGCAATACGTAGATCCAAACATTGGTACGGCACATAGCCGTTGGTTCTTTTATACACCGGCTGCCGTACCCTATGGTATGGCCAAACTGGCACCATCAACCAACGGGCATTATGGTAACCCCAGCGGTTGGGAAGCCGTAGGTTATGATACCCGCCACAACTCGATAGAAGGTTTTGTCCATTTTCATGAATGGCAGGTAGGGGGTGTTAGCGTAATGCCCGCGACAGGCGAATTAAAAGTAGTGCCAGGCGAGCTGGAAAAGCCCGGCAGTGGCTATCGATCACACTTCGACCGTAAAAATCAAATAGCACAGCCCGGCTACTATAAAGTGCTATTGGATGATTATAATATCACTGCCGAGCTGACCGCCACCAAACACGTAGGTTTCCATCGGTATACTTTCCCAAAAAGTGAGCAATCGCGCATAATATTTGATATCGGCAATACGCAAGGCGAAAGCGGAATGGTAAAAGATGCCGGTGTTAAAATGATCGACGCTACCCATTTTGAGGGCTACGTAATCACCTATCCAAAATATGTAAAGAAGTATGATGCTGATGGACAGGTGGCGATGTATTTCTATGGCGAGGTCAACAAAAAACCCTTAGCCGTAGGCTCATTTAACGCACAAGGCACTAAAGCTGATTTTAAAGAAGCTAAAGGCAAAGGCGCAGGCCTTAACCTCGAATATAAGACCGAAGCTAACGAGCAGATAGAATTAAAGATAGGCTTATCCTACACCTCCATAGCCAATGCTAAACTAAACCTGGCTGCCGAAGCTGCCGGCCTGACCTTCGAAAAAGCTAAACAACAGGCACAAGCTACCTGGCGCGCCGAGTTGGGTAAAATTGTAGTACAAAGCACTGATCACGATAGTAAAGTAAAATTTTATACCGGGCTGTTCCATGCTTTATTAGGCCGGGGCATAGCTAATGATGTTAACGGCTCGTTCCCTAAACACGATGGTACAATTGGCCGTTTGCCAAAAGATAAACAAGGCAAGTTTAGTTATAACTTTTATAATACTGATGCTATTTGGGGGGCGTACTGGAACCTTACGCAGCTATGGGCTTTATCTTATCCAAGCCATTATAATGATTATGTACATACCGAATTGGAGATCTACAAAGAGCGCGGTTGGTTTGGCGATGGTATCGCAAATAGTAATTTCGTATCGGGTGTGGGTACTAACATGGTTGGTTTGGCTATCACCGGAGCTTATCAATCGGGTATTCGTGATTATGACACCCAATTAGCCTATAAAGCTGTTCGTGCTAATGAGTTAGACGGACCGGATCGTCCGGTTGGTTCTGGCAAGCAGGATGTGCCGGCTTTTGTAAAGTATGGCTACTCGCCG